>DASUUI010000032.1:0-3778 GCA_036374155.1 Gemmatimonadaceae bacterium
CAGTGCCGGCAGCAGATGCCAAGCCTTCGCGCGGCGATTGACCGCTATGGCAAGTCGGTGAAGTTCGTGGGCGTGGCCGTTTCCGCGAATCAGTCGCTGGAGCGTGCGAAGCGGTACGCAGCCCGGCACGGCATGACGCACGATGTCGTGTACGATGCCCGCGGCACGGCCGTGGAACAGTTCAATGTCTCGACGACATCCTTCGTGATCGTCGTGGACCGCAACGGCCGCATCGTGTTCACCGGATCCGGCGGCGACCTGGATGTCGTTGCCGCCGTTGGGCGGGGGCTAAAGGGCAGCGGTTAGCGATTAGCGATTAGCGGAAAGCAACTGCCGGTTCCTGCAGTTACGCAGTCGCTTTCCGCCAACAGCTAATCGCTAACCGCCGTCGTCTGGTTCCGCTTCGGGCGGCGGAGCCAGCCGATCAACGGCTTCGCCGAGCCGCTCGTAATCTGGCGCCGAGAGCACCCTGAACGGGCGCGCTGTGTGCGCGATGATCCCGTCGGGACCGACGACGAACAGCGAACGATCGTCGGTGCCGCGTGCTTCGTTGAAGGCGCCGTAAAGTTTCCCGACCACACCCTCGCGATCGGTTACGAACAGCATCGGGAAGTCCATCTCCCGCGCCCACGAAGCGAGCGTGGTGTCGGCGTCCGCGCTGATTCCGACGACTACAACTCCGCGGCCGTTGTTGAAGAGCGTGGCGTACTGATCACGGTACGCCTCCATTTGGATCGTTCAGCCACGGGTCCGCGCCCGGGTGAAGAAGGCAAGCACGACCGTCTTTCCCCGGTAGTCGGAGAGCCGGAACGGATCCGAAAGCACTCCGTACCGCGTTGCCGCCGGCATGGTGAAGTCAGGGGCTGCCTCACCCACTTTCGGCCCCGGCGGATCAGGCGCCGGATCCTGTGCGTCCACCGCTCCCGCCGTCAGGAGGAACGCGGCCAGAAAGACTGTCCTGTGCATCAGGCCCTCAGCATCGCGAAGAACGTTGGAATCGCTCCGATCAGCCACATCAGCACGCCTGCGATTGCAGCGCGCTGCCGGCTGATCTTCCCGGTTACGGCCAGCCCAATGGCCAGCAGCACCGTCACCCATATCGTAAACAAGTCGATTCGCATCAGAACCGCGAGCACGGTCGGCTCGACAGTGTCGGGGTCCAGGAACCGTCCTACGCCCCACGTCAGTCGGTTCTGTCCATCTATCGCTGAAACGTCGCGGAACGTCGCCTCGACCATGGCGACGGCGCGCTCGAGCACGCGCGGCAGATACGCGAAGCCGGCGACGACCAGCGCCGAGCGCAGCGTCTGCCGGGCCTCGAACACCTTGCCTACACCCCAGAGCACGAAGCCCACGAGAAAGATCGTGACGGGGATGATGACCAGAACCGACAGCGCCTGGAATCGCTGCACCATCGCGCGGCCGGCCTCGAGCTGCTCGGCGGGAGTCTGCGGATTGCGCTCCATCATCCTTCGCATCTGCCGGTCCCACTCGGCGTCGAACACGGGGCCCATCACGCGCGTGCTGGCGAGCCACAGGACGCCGAAGAAGACGGTGACTACGAGAAGCGGGATCCAGAAGTTGCCGTTCTCGCGCCGTGCGAACACCTGCGAAGGCGCGTAGAAGATGTCCACGTAATCTTCCCAGAGCGACACGGACTGCGGCCTGGGTTCCACCCGGGGCTCGTCGGGGCTCATGTGCGCGAATCTAAGGCTTTTTCGATGGATTGGGCGAGGCTCGTGCCTCTCCACCCAGTATTTCCAGTGCCGATCGCTGGGTCGCCAGCAGCGTCACGGCTTCGTCCGCTTCTATCAGCCTGAACTTCACTTTTCCCCCAACCGGCGTCTGCGCCAGCCGCGGCAGGTGGGCTGCCGCGACGACTCCAATCTTCGGGTACCCACCAACGGTCGGACCGTCGGCCATCAGCACGATGAGCTCGCCGCCGGGCGTGAGCTGGACCGCACCGGTGCACGATGGCTCCGACCTCCCGATCGCTGCGGTGGCCCGTGTGCGCTCCAGGCCAGTCAGCCTGTAGCCGGTGCGATCCGACTGCGGTGACACGTTGAGCTCGAGCTCCGCCAGTGCGCTCCACTCCTTGAGGGAAAGCATCTCCGCCTGCGGCCCCTGCATGATCCCGATCGGCCCGCTCGCGGCAAGTGAGCTGAGCTCGATCGGCAACGCGCCCTCGACGGCCGGCGTATCTGGTTCTCCGCCCAGAGCGAAGCTGTCGCCCGTCAAGAGGCGTCGGCCGCCGAGACCGCCGAACGAGCCCGGCAGATAAGTGCCTCGTCCACCGAGCACCTCCGGGACGCTGATGCCGCCGCGAAAGCACACGTAAAGAAAGCGGCCGCCGGTGATGGCATCGATCGATAGCACGTCACCGCTGGCGGCGCGCAGTGCGCGGCCGTGCGGCGCCGGAGCATCGCCGATGCGCGCTCCAACGGCCGCACCGGTGAGCGCGAAGGTCGTGTCCTGCTCGAACCGAAGCCGTCCTCCGGTGAGTGCCCACTCGATAGCAGCAGCGCGCGGATTGTTGCCCACGAGCGCGTTGCCCGAGATCAGCGACAGCATGTCCATCGCGCCGCCGCGGGGCACGCCGCTGGAGCGGAAGCGCTCGCGCCCCGCGTCCTGCACGGTGGCGTAGGCGGGCGCTCGCAGCACCTCGATCATGTTGGGACGAACCGCACGCTGTCGCCAACTGCCAGCAGCGATGGTCGCGAGCGTGTCGGGTCGAACATGCGCGCGTCGGTTCTGCCGATGATGTGCCAGCCGCCTGGCGTCGTGAACGGATAGACCGCAGTTTGCCGGCCCGCGATCGCGACGGACCCCGCCGGCACCCGGGTGCGCGGAGTCTCCCTCCGCGGAATAGAGAGGCGATCGTCCAGCTCGCCGAGGTAGGCAAACCCCGGCACGAACCCGATGGCGAGCACGCTGTATTGTCCCGCCGCGTGGATGCCGATTACGTCTGCGCGCGACAGGCCGGTGCGGTCGGCGACCAGGTCGAGATCTTCGCCGTCGTACGTCACCCGTATCACGTGCTCGACTGCGCGCCCCTGGCGCGGCGCGGAGACGCCTTGCAGCTCACGCAGCAGCAGAGCGCCGAGCTCCTCAGGAGAGCAGGCGAGCGGGTCGAAGTACACCGCGACGGTGTCGTACGCGGCGACGGCGTCCAGCACTCCAGCCGGAGGCGCATCGCGCAGCTGCGCGGCGAGCGCGCCGGCGCGTGCGGGGCCACCTTCGCCGAGCTCGATCAGAAAGGCGGACTCGCCAAGCGGCCGGATCACGGGTGGTCCTGCCTGTGACGCTCCCGTCGTCACGTTGCGAACGGCGACAGCCCGATTCCCTCTGATTCGAGCCGGGCACGCGCGGCCGTTGCGATGGCGACCGCGGTCGGGCTGTCGCTGTGAACGCAAAGCGAGTCGGCGACTATCAGCAGCTGCGGGCCGTCCGCCGACGGGATGGGCTCGCCTCGCGCGAGCAGCACGGCGCGCTCTGCGGCGACCGCCGGATCGGTGAGCAGCGCGTCGGGGTGGGTGCGCGGCAGCAGCGTGCCGTCGTCGGCGTAGCCGCGGTCGAGGAAAGCCTCGGCCGCGATGCGGAGTCCGACGGCGCGCGCCGCGGTGAGCAGCTCGCTCCCCGCGGGGCCGAGCACCGTCAGCTTCGTGCTGACGGCGCGGATGGCCGCCGCGACAGCCTCTGCAGCTTCGGCGTCAGTGACCGCGCGGTTGTACAGCGCGCCGTGCGGCTTCACGTAGCACAGCGTCGCGCGCTCCGCGCG
>DASUUI010000033.1:0-51733 GCA_036374155.1 Gemmatimonadaceae bacterium
CATCCGGTATCGGGGACGGCTGGGGGGATCGTAGGTGTTCAGATAGAAGATTCCCGGCCGGGTGCCGTCGGGGCTGGCGGCCTGATACGACCCGCCTGACGCGCTGCGCTCGCGGAACTCCTCGACGGGACGGATCTCGTAGTTCGCCTTCGGTTTGACGTCGAACAGCCGATCGGTGAGCGGGTCTATTCGAGCCTGTGCGGCACGGTAGTCGGCCAGCATCTCTTCCCTCGTCGTGTACCTGAAACGCGGATCCGTCTGCAGGTGCCGAAGAAATTCGGCCAGCGTACCCTGGAAGCCGACCTGCGCCCGCACGCCGTCGATCTCGCGGTGGATCCTCGCGACCTCGGAGAGCCCGATCTGATGTATCTGCTCCGGCGTCAGATCGGTGGTCGTGCTCGATCGAACGAGGTGCTGGTACCACGCCATGCCACCGGGAAGCGCCGACAGTCCGACCGTGCTGCGCGCGGCCGGGATGTACTCGTCGCGGATAAAGTCATGCAGGCGGGCAAAGCCCGGGACGAGCTGCCCGCGTATGGCGGCTTCATAGGCTGCGGTGAGTCGCGCCCGATCCTGCGGGGAGAAGCTCTCCGGCATGTTGCGAATCGGCCCGTAGAAGATGCTGCTGTCCGGATCCGTCACGACGTGGGCGGCCAGCTGCGGCAGCACGCGCTCCATCAGAACGCGCGGCTGCACGATTCCCGAGGCCATGCCGCGCCGCATGTTGGCGATGGCGGTGTCGAGCGCGCCCGTGAAGCCCGAGATCCGGGACAGGAAATCGTCGTAATTCTTCACCGTGCGGAAGGGATGCAGCCCGCGGCCTGACCCCATCTGCGCGAACGACGCCGTGAAGTTGAAGAACTGATTCAGCGGCATGAGGTGCGACGGATGAGCGTGCCCCCGCAGAGTCGTCTCCAGGTTCCAGCGGAAGACGTCGTAGGTGAGCTGGTGCTCGACGTCGAGCTCGTTGCGATCCAGCGGAGAGAGCGATGCGAGATATCGCTCGGCACGCGTGCGGGTTGCCTCACGCTGAGACTCGGCGAAGCCGGCGACGTACAGGTGATCGTACCTGTTGTCGCCATTCGCAGTCGCCAGGGTGGGGTTCGCTGCGAGAATCTCTTCGTAGTACGCCTCGGCAAGTGAATCGAGCCGGGCGTTCGCTGCCGGCGGCGGAACGACAACCGGAACGGCACCGGGGTCGGTCACTGGCCCCGACCACGCACAGCCGGTCACCAGCACGGCCGACATTAAGGCAATTGAAAATCGCACCGCTTCTCCGTTGTTCGAGACTCGAGCCTGTTACCGCAGTTCCTTTCCGCTAATCGCTAACCGCTAACCGCTGCCGTTCTAGTATTTCATTCCCCCCGCCTCGGCGAACTCCTTCATCATCTTCTCCTGCTCCTCAGTGAGGTTCTCAGGAACTGCAATCTGGACCTCGAGGATCATGTCGCCGCGCTGAGAGGCCTTCTGCACTCCCTGACCTCGCACGCGAAAGCGCTTGCCGCCGGGGGTTCCGGCGGGAATGCGCACAGTGATCTTCTTCCCGTCGATAGTCCGGACGCTGACCTTCGAGCCGAGCGTCGCCTGCGCGATGTTGATCGGGATCGTCGCATGGAGGTCAAGCCCTTCGCGCCGGAAGAACCGGTCCGCCTTGACGTGAAAGGTGATCACGAGATCGCCGGGTGGACCGCCCTTGTCGCCGCGGCCGCCCTGCCCCTTGAGCCTGATCTTCGTGCCGGTATCGGTTCCCGCCGGCACCGTGATCAGCACCTTCTTCCGCGTTCGGACTTCGCCGGCGCCGTTGCAGGTGGGGCACGGGGCGGAAGGGATCTGGCCCTTGCCCAGGCACTTCGGGCAGGGACGATTCACGGCGAACCCGCCCTGTCCGAACGAAAGGCTGCCTCGTCCGTTGCATTCCGGGCACACCTTCATCGTCGAGCCCGGGGCTCCGCCGGTGCCGTGGCAGGTGCCGCACTCCTCGGACACCTCGAGTTCGACCGGCACCTTGCCGCCGAGCGCCGCCGTGCGGAACGGAACCTCGAGAATCGTCTCGATCGTTTCCCCGCGGCCCGGCCCGCGCTGGCGGGTTCGGCCGCCGCCGAACATCGAGCTGAACAGGTCGCCAAGGCCGCCGAGCCCGCCGAGGTCGAGATCCTCCATGTTCATCGTGGGCTGGCCGCGCCCCCCGAACCCGCCCGCGCGCGCCCCGAACCCCTCGAATGCGCCAAGCCGCCGCATCTGGTCGTACTGCTTCCGCTTCTCCGGATCGCTCAGCACGGTGTGCGCTTCGGAGATCTCCTTGAAGCGCTCCGCGGCGTTGGCCTCCTTGCTCGTATCGGGGTGGTACTGCTTCGCGAGCTTGCGGTAGGCCTTCTTGATCTCGTCCTGCGTGGCGCTCGACGTTACGCCGAGTACCGCGTAGAAATCCTTCTGCGCCATGGGCGCGTCAGCCCGACCACTGACGAACTACGACACGAGCGGGGCGCAGGAGCTGGCCCTTGAATACATACCCAGGCTGGTACACACGCGAAACCGTGTGGTCCTGCTCCGCGTCCGCGGCGGGCTCGGTGGCAACCGCTTCCTGCCGCTCCGGGTCGAACGCCTCGTTCACCGGATTCACGATTTCGAGCCCGGCTGCGGACAGAGTCTTCATCAGCTTTCTCTCGACCATCTCCGCCCCCTGCACGACGGTGGCGGCATCGGTGGCAGCAGGATCCAGATGGGCGAATCGCGCGAGGTCGTCCAGCGCCTCCAGCAGGTCACCGACGAGCGTCGCCTGCGCGCGCGCTCCGGCTTCGGCGCGCTCGCGCGTGGCCCGTCGCCGGTAGTTGTCGAACTCGGCCGCCAGCCGGAGGAACTTCTCCCGCTCGATTTCCGCCTCGCGGTTCTGCTCGACTGTATCGACAGCCGGTGCGTCGGTATCCCCCGTTGCGTCAGGATCTGGCTCGGGCGGGATGTCCCCCGTCTCGATCGGATCGGGCGGCGGAACGAGGTCTTCGGATCGTGCGTGGCGTCTCGACATACTCGGAAGTTTAACCAGCGAGTTTTCGGCGGATCAAATCCAGCGCCGCCTGGGTCGCCCGGTGGCGGATCTCATTCCTGTCGCCGGAGAATCGCATGTGCCGCGCGGCCGCCGCCGCGCGATCCGCGAGTGCGATCCAAACGGTCCCCACCGGCTTGTCGGGCGTCCCGCCGGTCGGACCGGCCACGCCCGTTATGGCAACGCCCAGATCGGCCCCTGCAACCGTGCGCGCCCCCAGCGACATCGATATGGCAACCGGTTCGCTGACCGCGCCATGCTCTTCCATCAACGCGGCCGGGACACCGAGAGTTTCACTCTTCACGTCGTTGTCGTACGCGATCACGCCACCGCGGAACACATCGCTCGCACCCGGAACGGCAGTCAGCCGCGCGCCAAGCAACCCTCCGGTGCAGCTCTCGGCAACCGCCAGCGTGAGATGTTTGCGGCGGCAGGCGTCCACGACCACATCAGCCAGGTCCCGGTCGCCGTCCGCGTAAGCATGCTGACCCACACGCTGCCGCACCTGTGCAGCGGTGGTCAGCAGGAGGTGCTCGGTCTCCGGCAGCGGATGACCCCGCACGGTCAGGCGCAGGTCAACTCCATCGGTCGATGGCAGGTAGGCGAGCGCCACCGCCGGCGCGCCTGCCGCGAGGTCACCGAGCAGATCGGGAAGCTGCGATTCCGCCACGCCCGTTGTCCGGACGGTGTGCGACCTGATGACCGCAGTGCGTCCGGCGCGCTGCACCAGCAGCGGACGCAGCGACTCCGAGAACATCAGCCGCATCTCGCGAGGGACGCCCGGAAGGACCGCTGCCCAGTGCGTATCCTCGCGCTCCATCCAGAGGCCGGGCGCTGTCCCGTGCTCGTTGGGCAGGACCCGCGCGCCCTCGGGGACCAGCGCCTGCACCAGATTGGAGGCAGGAAGGTGACCGCGCCGGCCGCGAGCGATCCACATCTCCTCGAGCCTTCTGACGATCGCCTCATTGCGCTTGAGCCGCCGACCGAACGCTGCGGCCACTCCGGGCCTGGTGACGTCGTCGCTGGTGGGGCCCAGTCCCCCGGTCAGTATGACGCCGTCGGCGCGGTTCAGCGACTCCAGAACCGCCGCGGTAATGTCAGCCGCGTCATCGCCGACGCTCACCCGGCGGCCAACGCTGATCCCGATCGCGCTCAGCTCCTGCGCCAGATAGGCCGCGTTGCCATCTACGGTGAAACCCAGGAGGAGCTCGTCACCTACGGTGATCAGCTCGACGCGCATTCAGCGCGCTGCGGCCTGTCTGGTGAGGACCGCGCCGTAGCGGCGGAGGTAGACGACAAGCGAGTACATGGTCAGGGTTACCGCGCTGATCATGGCGCATACCCCGATGATCCCGATCGCGTTGGCAGCGACGCTCCACCACGGCTGCGTCCAGTGCCGCTCAGCCGCCGCCGTGGCCGCGAAAAACCAGAAGTACGCCCCGCCTATCCAGATCACCTGAAACGTGGTCTTCCACTTTGCAGCCGGGATCGCCCCGATGACTGTGCCGCGCCGGGCGGCAACAAAGCGGAAGACGGTCATCGCGAACTCGCGAAGCAGAATGGCGGCCAGAATCCACCACGGGAGCGCGAAGTCACCGAACGGGGTGGTGAACGGATACGCCTGCGGATCGGATTCCACTCCCAGCGCGCGTGCCACCCAGTGGACGCGGGGCTGCATCAGCAGGTACACGGGCACCAGCGTCGCGACCAGCAGGATCTTGTCGGCCAGCGGATCGAGCATCCGGCCGAGATCCGTGACCATCGCACGGCTGCGCGCGAGCATCCCGTCCCAGTAATCGGTGATGCCCGCGATGACGAACAGCACGAAGGCCACCAGTCGCATCTCCGACGACGGCACGAACGGGAGCACCAGGAGAAATGGTGCCGACGCGATGCGTGCAGCGGAAATGGCGTTCGGGAGATTCATAAAGGCAGCGATTAGCTGTTTGCGGTTAGCGGAAAGCTACTGCGGCCGGAACGGTGTTGCGCTACTGCGGTCGGAACGGGGCGGGTGGAGGCCAGCCGCTGATCGCTAACCGCTAACCGCTGTAGTTCTCATGCCAGCGCTTTCAGCACCTGCTTGCTGACCGCTTTGAGAGTGTCGAACACGCCGTCTCCCCGAATGGCTACCGCCTCGAAGTGCGGCGCGCGCTCGATCCACTCGCCCGTTCCGGACTGATCCACAAGGTTCTCGCCGGCGTGATACGGGTCCGGCGCCACGCGCTGCTTCGCCGGGTCGAGCACCGGCCAGCCGGGATTGAGAGCGGCCTGCAGCTCGGCCACGGGGAGCGCATTCGGCAGGTCGCGCTTGTTGTACTGGATCACGAACGGCATTCGCGTGAGGTCGTAGCCGTACTCCTGCAGGTTGTCGTACAGGTTCTGCATCGACTCCTGGTTGGCTTCCAGCCGTTCACGCTGCGAGTCCCCCACGAACACGATCCCGTCAACGTTCTTCAGGATCAGCTTCCGGCTCGCGTTGTAGTACACCTGTCCGGGCACCGTGTACAGGTGGAAACGGGTGCGGAATCCGCGGACCGTGCCGAGATCCACGGGCAGAAAATCGAAAAACAGCGTCCGCTCGTTCTCGGTGGCGAGCGAGATCAGCTTGCCGCGCGTTTCCGGCTTCACCTTGCCGTACACGTGCTCGAGATTGGTGGTCTTGCCACCGAGCCCGACGCCGTAATACACGATCTTGCAGTTGATCTCGCGGGACGCGTAGTTGATCATCGACATCAGGCAGTACCTCTCACCAGTCGAACAACCGGTCGATTTCCTCCTCAGCACCGGCGAGGAGTGATTGCTCCGTCCCCTGCCCGGAAGCGGAACGGGAAGCCATCGTATCCAGCGTCAGTGCGACGCGTTCCACCACCTCGTCAGCAAGCCGGCCGACCATGCCAGGGGCAGCGGTCTCATCGAACAGCGTGATCAGCACCGCGTTCCCCCCAACGTCGGCAACGTGCACCGAGGACCTGTCGCCGCGATGAACCAGCGCGCGGAAGCCACGCGCGCCCACCAGGCGGGCGAGCTGCTCGTTGGCATTGAAATCGGCCGCTGCAAGCGATGCAAATGCCAGAAGGTCGACGCCATCTGCGCTGCCCGAGCTCTCGATCAGCCTCCCGCCACGATCCACCAGGAGCGCGCAGCGAACCCCGCTCGCGGCCGCGAGCGCCGAGAGATGCTCCGCGAGCTCCCGTCCCCCTTCAGCACTGACCGCGAACTGCCGCGGTTCAGCCATGATCAATTCCCGTCCCCCAGGCGTGACTCCACGTTCTGGAGAAGGCGAACGCCCCGCCGTCTCAGCGCGGGCCGCTGCTCCCATCGGACGTAATCCTGCAGCAGGCGAACAGTCTCCAGCGTCGGACGCGAGCTGAGATAGGTGAGCGCCACGAAGCGGGCGAGCGGACGGCGACTGAACAGCTCCCGGCGGAAATTGTGCCGGATGCTGCTCCAGACGAACAAGCCGGCGAGTGCGCCGGCAGTGAAGCCGAACAGCGAGTAGCGCGAGCCCCGAACGAGCCTCACATCGCCCGCCTTGCGAGGAGCGCCTGCGCAATCGTGACGCCATCCGCGTACTCCAGATCGCCTCCCACCGGCAATCCGCGCGCGATCCGGGTGACGCTCACCGCGTGAGGTGCGAGCCGGCGCTGCACGTACAGCGCCGTCGCTTCACCCTCGATGCTCGGATTGGTGGCTACGATCACCTCGCGGACCTCACCTGAGGAGACACGTTGTTCGAGCTGTGCAATCGTGAGATCCTCCGGGCCTACGCCATCGAGAGGGGAGAGACGGCCGCCAAGCACGTGATAATAGCCGCGGTATTCGCCAGCGCGCTCAATGGCTCCTATGTCTGACGACTCCTCCACCGCGCAGATAACGGAAGGGTCCCGGCGAACGTCCCGACAGATGGCGCACAGCGCCTCTTCCGTCAGGTTGTAACATCGCTCGCAGGGCCGGACGCGCTCCGCCAGCGTCACCAGCGCCGAAGCGAGCCGGCGCGTCTGTTCGGCCGGCTGCCGCAGCAGGTGGTAGGTGAGTCGCTGCGCAGTCTTGCGCCCGATCCCGGGAAGCCGCGACAGCTCGCCCGTGAGATCCTCGATCGCCGACACGTCAGAGCCCGGGCGGAAGCGGAATGTTCAATCCGCCAGCCATCTTCGCCATTTCAGCCTGGGCCAGGTCGGCGGCCTGCTTCTGCGCCTCGCGCACTCCGGCAATCACGAGGTCCTCAAGCATCTCCACGTCCGTCGCAGACACGATCGAGGGATCGATCCTTATGCGGGTCACCTGCCCCTTGCCGTCGGCCTCGACCGTCACCATGCCACCGCCGACCGTGGCCGTAACGGTGCGTGCAGCCAGCTCTTCCTGCATCTGCTGGAAGCGCGACTGCATCTGCTGGGCCTGCTGTAGAAGCTTGCTTAGATCTGGCATCACGTTGGGTGGCTGCGCCTCGCGGCAATTTATTCGATGAGCTCGAGGTCGAGCGCGTCGATCGCGGCATCCATGAAGGGGCTGCGTTGCCGGATGGCCTCGACCCGCTCGCGTCGCAGCACCTCGGCAGTGATCCGCTCCGCTGGCGGCTCGGCCACCCATCGCTCGAGATCCGCCCGCGGACGAACGTCCGCCGGCGCGCCCTGCAGCGGCGCCGGCGCGGCGGGAGCGTCGGCGTCTGGTCGTGCAGCGAGATCAGCCGGGGCGGACGGCTGCGAGGCACGTGGCGTGGCCCGTTCGGGCGGCGCGCTCCCGCGCTGCCGCTCCGGCGCCCGCGGCGCACTCCCTCCCCCCTCCGAACGGGCAGGTGCGCCGCTGGCGGCACCACCCAGCGACTGCAGCATCTCCTCGATGGAAACCGCCCGGTCGAGCAGCGCAAACCTCACGAGCAGCATCTCCACGAGCAGCTGCTGCTGGCCGCTCTTGCGGAACGCAGGCTCGAGAGCGGTTATCGCATTCAGCATCCGCAGCAGATCGGCGGCGGCGAGCCTCCCCGCGCGCGCATTCTGTGCCTCGCGCAACGCCGGCGACATGCCCGGCACTTCCCCGCCCAGCTCGATCGCGAGCTGGGCGCGAAGCACGTCGGCCAGCCCGGCGAGGAAGACGGCGAAATCCACGCCGGCATCCGCCAGACGCGCCATGAACGGGAACACCTCCGCCGCGCGCTTCGCAGCGATGATGTCGAGGATCACGATGAACTCGTCCTCCGGCACCAGACCCAGAGCGTCGCGGATCGCCTCAGGTGTGACCGAACCGCTGATCGAGATGACCTGATCCGCCAGGCTGAGCGCGTCACGCATGGAGCCGTCGGCGGCACGGGCAAGCATGGCGATCGCCTCCGGCCCGGCCTCGACGCCCTCTGCGTCGAGCACGTGCGACAGGCGCGCCACGATGTCGCTGCTCCCGATGCGTTTCAGCTCGAACCGCTGCAGCCGGCTCAGGACGGGAGCGGCAGACTGCTGGATCTTGTGCGGCTCCGTCGTGGCAAAGACGAAGACGACGCGGGGCGGCGGCTCCTCCAGCACTTTGAGCAGGGCGTTCCACGCCTCACGCGTGAGCATGTGCGCTTCGTCAACGATGTAGACCTTGTAGCGGTCATCGCCGGTGGGCGCGTACATCGCCCGCTCGCGCAGCTCGCGAGCGTCATCCACGCCCCGGTTCGACGCCGCGTCTATCTCGACGACATCGAGGCTGGAGGAGCCGCTCCAGATCCGTGCGCACGACGCACAGCTCCCGCATGGCTCACCCGACTCCGAGCGGTTCTCACAGTTGAGGGCCATCGCCAGCACGCGAGCGAGGGTCGTCTTCCCGACGCCACGCGGCCCTGCGAACAGGTACCCATGCGCCACGCGGCCACGCGCTATCGCGCCACGAAGCGTATTCGCCACGTGCGACTGCACCGCCACCTCCGCAAACGAGCGGGGCCGGTATTTTCGGGCGAGAGCGAGTGACAAGGCGGCTACCAGCTTGAGCTGACTGCTTTGGGAGAGCCCGGGCGCGCCGGGCAAGGAGCCCGTGGCACGTCGAATGAAAACAGGGGTCAGGCACGCCTCCGCGCGACCTCGTCGCTGTCGGACTGCGATTCCTGACCCCTGATACTCCAGGTCTGACGGAGCAACGCAAGACACCACATGCCGCTGCTACCTTCGGGGTCCTGACGGAGTTAGCGGGCTCACGCCCTCCGGGACCTGGAGCGCCTGAAATATAGCCCGGCCAGGACAGCTATGGCAGCCGGGCCGGCGTCACCGCGGCAAAAAAACCGCCTGCTGCGAAGCAGCAGGCGGCCTTCTCACTGATGTTGAACTACGGGTTCTGCTGCCGACGCTCGTCTGGGGTGGTGATGTCTACGTCGGGAACCTTGACCGTCATGGTATCGGTTCCGACATCAACGCTCGGGGTCAGCACGGTGTCCGTCGTGGTTCCAACGACCGGACGCTCGACTTCGAACTCGCCTTCTCCGGTCTTCCTGCAGCCCATCGTTACGACTGCAAAAGTTATGATTGCGACTGCGGCAATTCTGCGCACGTGTGTTTCCTCCCGCTGAGGTGGGGTGCTTACGCCTTGCTACGGCAACCTTCGCGCCAGAAAACCGACGATCAGCTAACAGGGGTTTGGCGGTTAGCGGGCGTCCCCCCCGGCTCCCGCCGTTGCTTTCCGCTAATCGCTAACCGCTGATCGCTGGCTCTCTAGTCCCAGAACGCCTCCCTCTGCAGCTGGCGCATCCGCCTGAGCTCGTAAACCTGGCCCAGCTCGGCCCCCAGGATGAAGATCAGGGAGCCGTAATAGACCCAGATCACGATGATGATCGCCGCCGCGATGGTGCCCGTGTAGATGGAGCCGATCGAAAGCGACGTTATGGCGATGGCGAAGATCTGCCGCGCTATCTCGAACATGAAAGCCCCGAAAAGGGCGCCCAGCATGGCCATCTTCCAGCGGATCCGGCGCAGCGGGAGGAACTTGTACAGCGAGAAGAACAGCACGGTGATCGATACGAAGCCGATCAGGCGCCCGACCCAGTATTCCAGCCCGCCCATCACCTCCCGCCTCAGCCCGAGCTCGCTCAGAACCACGACTCCGCGGGTCGTCGCGAACGCGAGGTAGGCGCTGAGCACCGTGTACCCGACGAGCAGCAGCGACGCCACGATGGTGATCTTGATGTCGAAGATCTTCCCGCTGATGATGCTTCGCTCGTGCTCAATGTCGAACACCTCGGCCAGCACGCTGCGCAGCGACCCGAACAGCCGGGTCGAGAACCAGATGAAGCCGATGGCACCATAGAGCTGCACCTGCCCGCGCTGCCTCACGATGCCGCTCACGATCCGGACAATCGGCTCCGAGGCTGCCTCGGCGGCGACCGGCATCATCGTCTGAACAAGATGTGCGATCTCCTGGCTCGCCGTATCGGCGGAGAGGTTCAGGAGGTAGGAGAGACCCGCGGCGACGAGCAGGACGAACGGTACTGCGGCGAGCAGGAGGTTGAACGAGATTCCCCCTGCGAGGAAGAAGATGTTGTCGTCGGCGCTGTTGTCCCAGATGCGCCGCGCGTAATCACGTAGCGTCCACCCGAAGCGCTCGAGTACCCCGCGCTGCCGGCCGCGCTCTGGCCACGCGCCGCCGTGCGCTACTCCTCCGTCGTCGATCCGCTCCTCGAGTTGCCGGAGGTCTGGTAGCTCGCCTTCGTCTCGGCGATTCGGCGCTCCAGCTCCTCGCGCGCCTGGCGCGCGGCCGCACGCCCGACGTCTATGGCGTTCACGACCTGGTCCTTCCGCATCTCGACGGCGGACCGCGCCGCATCCACCCTCTCCTCGACCTGCACCCGCGCCTGCTCGAGAGTGTCGGTCACCCGTTCGGCGACGTCGTGCGCCGCGTCCTCAGCCGCGTTCCGCACCCGTCGCGCTCTCATTCGCAGCTCGCGTCTGGTCGCAGCTCCGGTCTGTGGGGCCAGCAGCAACGCGATGCCGGCACCGAGGGCAAGCCCCATGATGAACGAGCTGAAATCCCCTGAGCGGCGCTCGATCACCACATAGGGATCGTTGCCGTCGAAATCATACTCAGCCAAGGACCGAATCTCCTCTGCCTAACGCCGTTTGGCCCGGACCGGCTTCTTTGCCGGGGTCCTGGGGGTCGTGCTCCTTGCCGGTTGCGCCGGCGCGCTGGCCGGCCGGGCGCCGTTCGGTGCCCTCGCACTTCCATTGCCGCTGCCGTTGACCATGGCCACAAGCTCGCTGCGAACCTCCGCCGGCGACAGGCCCACGATCTTCGCCGTCCGCTCGTGGTCGCCGCCCGTCAGCGCAAAGGTGCGCAGCACGAGCTGCCGTTTCGCGTCGGCAACTGTCGCATCGCCGCTCAGGCTGATGCTGACCGGGATGGACTCGCTTGCCGTCCGCAGGTGCCGCGGCATCACGTCCTCGACGGTGACCTCGCTCCCCCGCGCCATGATGACCGCGCGCTCCACCGCGTTCTTCAGCTCGCGCACGTTGCCGGGCCAGTGGTACGTGAGGATCCACTCCCACGCGCCTTCGGTGAAGCCGGTGATGCGTTTTGTGTTCGACTGCGCAAAGCGCGTCAGGAACTCGTTGGCCAGCAGCTTCACGTCGCCGAGCCGCTCGCGGAGCGGCGGGAGATACACCTCGACGACGGCCAGGCGGTAGTACAGGTCGTCGCGCAGCTCTCCATCGGCCAGCGCCTTCTGCAGGTCGCGGTTGGTCGCGGCGAGGATGCGGATATCGACTTCGATCTCCTTCTTCCCACCCAGCCGACGAATGAGTCGCGTCTCGATCGCCCGCAGAAGCTTGACCTGAATGTCCGGCGGCATCTCGGCCACCTCGTCGAGGAACAGCGTTCCGCCGTCGGAGAGCTCGAATGCTCCGGCCTTCTCGTTCGTCGAGCCGGTGAACGCGCCCTTTTCGTGGCCGAACAGCTCGTTCTCGAGTATGTCCTTCGGCAGCGCCGCACAGTTGAGCGCGAAGAACGGCCCCTTGGCGCGCTCACTGTGCGAGTGAAGAGCGCGGGCCACCAGCTCCTTGCCCGTGCCGGACTCGCCGAGTATCAGCACGCTGGCCGAAGACGGCGCCACGGCCTCGATGAGCTGGTAAACCGAGCGCATCTCCTCCGACTGCCCCGTCAGCTCACCGTAGTGAGTGAGGCCCTGTATGGTGGAGGTGAGCTCGAGGTTGCGTTTCTGCATCGCATGCCGCTCGAGCGCCTTCGGGATCAGCGCCTTCAGCCGATTGAGCTTGTCGGCATTGAGCGGCTTCTCGATGTAGTCGTAGGCCCCTTCGCGCATGGCCGCGACGGCGGTGTCCACCGTGCCCTGCCCCGTGATGATGATGCACTCGGGTGAGCCGGGCATCGTCCGCAGTCGCTCGAGGAGCTTGAGCCCGTCGAGCTTGGGCATCTTGAGGTCGGCCAGGACGACGCCGTACTGCCCGCCGTCGATCTTCTTGAGCGCCTGCTCGCCGTCGAAGGCGACTTCGACGTCATAGCCTTCGTCGGAGAGGATGGCGCTCAGCCCTTCAGTTATCGCCCGCTCGTCGTCGGCAACGAGTATCTGCGCTTGACTCATTCACTTACGGCATCGACCGCGGCCCCGCGCCGCAGAACACGCAATATAACCCCCTCCGGGGTGGTCCTGAGGCCGACTCCCGCCTGCGCGGCAAACCTGACGGCCGCGTCATCGAAGGTCACCACCGGGCCCACCAGCAGCTCGACCGCGGCCGGGTCATCGGCTACGCGGCGGACCCCCGCAGACTCCTCCGCAGTGACTTCGCCCATCGCCGCGAGAAGCGATCGGGTGGCGGCCACCCCCGCAGAAAGCTGCTCCATCGCGACGGCCGCCCGTTCCGCGAACGCGCTCAGGGACTCAGCGGAGCCGCTGCCGCGCGCCAGCCGCGAGCGGAGGACCTCCACGTTCACGGCGGCCGCGTTCGCTGCATTGCTCACCTGATGCGCGAGGCGGCGCGTGGCCTCGCGGAGCGTCGCCGCGGCGGACGCCGCCTCAGTCGCTGAGGTCCGCGTCATCCGGTGCTGCCTCCACGCCCACGAGGTCCGGGTGCGGTGCCGGGCGGTGCTGCTCGACCGTCCGGACGTGCCGGCTCACTATCTCGCGGGTTCCGGCAACCGCGAGCTGGGTGAACAGAAAGGTGAACTTCTCGTCGTAGGCCGTCGCCAGGCGCTCCCTGGACTCCGCCGGCAGTCCCCAGAATTCGCGCTTGAACGGACCCAGCGCCTTTTTTCTGGTCTTGTAATAGAACTGCTCGGGGGAGTCGGAAGGCTTGCGCTCGTCCCCTGCGTTCTTGTCCAGCCACGCGTATATCTCGCTGCGCAACTCCCCCGGCAGGCTGTCGTACAGCATGTTCTGGAAGTTCGTCGCGAGGTGGATCTCGCACGTCTCGGTGCGCGGGAAGTTGTGGAACGCCTCGTCCGGCAACGTGGACGCACCGTGCTGCACCGCGCCGGCGAGCCCGTACTCTTCCCGCGCAACGCGCGACAGCGTCGCGAGCGTGTCGAAGTCGATGCTGACATCGGCGATGGTACCGTCGGCGAGCACCACGCCGCCGTGCGTGGTGCCTGACTGCACGCTGATCTTCGAGAGACCGATGGTTCCGGCCGACAGCCGCGCGTTGTACCCGTCCATGAACGCGCGCAGCTCCTCCACGGTGCTGTTCTGCGTCCCCACCTCTCCGATCTCGCCCCCGACCGAGATGGTGATCCCCTCCGGCTCGAGCGTGCGAATCAGCTCGGTCATTTCGGCGGCGCGCTCGAAGTTCACCCGCTGCTGCTGCTCGAGCGTCTCGTGCGAGAGATCCACGAGAGTCGAGGTGTCAACGTCGATGTTGTAGAAGCCCGCGGCTATCGCCTCCCGGGCCAGCTGCTGCACCGCAGCAAGCTCGGGCGCCGGGTCGGCGGCGTATTTCTTCGCGTTCACCTGGAAGTGGTCGCCCTGTATGAACACCGGGCCGCGGAACCCTTCACGGATGGCGGCGGCGAGAATCACTGCGACATACTCGGCCGGCCGCTGCTCCGTGTACGCGATCTCCGAGCGGGCGATCTCGCAGATGAAGGCTCCGGCATCCAGCCGCTTGGCGGTGCGGAAGATCGCCCGCGCCGTGTGGTAGGTCATGCCGCGGACGTTGATCGCCGGCACGGTGAAACCGCCCACTTCGCCGCGCCCGCGCGCGATGTACAGGTCGTGAATTGAGGAGGGATATATCCCCACGGCCTGGGCAATCTCCCAGATGAGCCAGCGCGCGTCTTCCCGCGCATCCGGCTCGCCGAACACGGCCGTATGCACCAGCGTATCCAGGTGCTCCGACTGCAGCCGCGCTTCGTCCGTGACCTTGACTGAGCCGTTCACGACCTGAACGGCACCACCTGCGTAGCGATGCTCGCTCGCGACCTGCTGGGGCATGAGATCCTCTTGACGGTATGACTGCAAAATAGGGGCGAGCCCTGGTCGCCCGGCCTAAACCCTCCAGCGAGGATCAGGCCGCGGGAGCGAGTCCCACTCGGCCCTCGCCGCGTCCGAACCGGCCCGGCCGAGCATCGCATACGCAAACTGCTTACCGAGCTCGACTCCGGGCTGATCGAACGCATCCACGCCGTACAGCTGGCCGGCATACGCGGTCGCCAGCTCCAGCAGCATGATGAGCCCGCCGACGTGCCAGCCGTCCACGACGTCGAGCTCGATGGTGAGGTTCGGTCGCCCGCGTTTCGCGAGCGCTCCGGCCGTCGCCCGCTGCTCGATGGCGAGCAGCTCGCCGAGGGAATGGCCGCCGAGATAGCCCAGCTCCGCCACGTCGGGAAACTCCCGTGGAATGGTGAGGTCCTCCTGCCGCCGCACGCTCACGAAGGTGACGACCTTGTTCGGCGGACCTTCCATGAACAGCTGCACCTGACTGTGCTGATCCGTCGCTCCCAGCGCAGCGATCGGCGTCTGCCCGACAGCGCTGCCGTCGTCGCGCATCTTGCCGAGGCTTTCGGCCCACAGCTGCACGAACCAAAGCGAGAGATCGCGCAGCGAGTCGGCGTACGGCATGAAGACGTTCATCACGCGACCGTGCCGGGTGTCCGCAAGCCACTGCAGGAGCGCGTAGGCTGCTGCGGGATTCCTGAACGGATCCGCGCTGCCGCATCGCTCCACCATGGCACCGGCGCCATTGAGCAGCGCGCGCGCTTCGATCCCGACCAGCAGCGCGGGCAGGACCCCGACCGGCGACAGGACGCTGAACCTGCCCCCGACGTTCGGTGGTACGTCGATCGCGGGGATACGCTGGCTGCGGGCCAGCGACCGGAGCGCGCCTTTTTCCGGGTCGGTGACGAACACCAGGTGCTCCCTCGGATCGAGTCGCGCGTCCACGCACCGCCGGTACACGATGAGCAGCTGCGACATGGTCTCCGCGGTGCCGCCGGATTTCGAGGTCACGATCCAGAGCGTCGTCGGCAGCTCGACGCGCTCGAGCAGCGCCGCCATGCTCTCCGGATCGACGTTGTCCAGCACGTGGAGACGGGGCGCTCCCCGCCGTGCATCGAGCGACCGCGCATTCCAGTCGGCGCCGCGGAGAGCGGTGCGCAGTGCAATCGGGCCCAGTGCCGAGCCGCCGATGCCGAGCACGACCACGTCCGCGTACCGCCCCCTCACCCTGTGAGCAATCGCTTCACTCTGCTCGAGCAGAGCGGCATCGCCTGGCAGCTCTGCAAAGCCCACGGTGCCGCTCCGTCGCAGTCGCTCGAACGCGGCGTGTGCGCGCTCGATGTCCGCGCCCGCTGCTGCGAGCTCAGCCTCGCTGAGGCCGCCCGCAACGGCGGGCTGCATCATGTTGGAGAAATCCAGGTGAATGGTCATCAGCTTACCGTGACGACCAGCCCGTCGTAGGCCGGCTCCACCCCTGGCGGGAGCTCGGCTTCCAGCTCCGCGTGGAGGTTTTCGTGGGTGAGGTGGGTGAGGTACGTGCGCTCGGCGCCGATCTCGCCAGCCGCCCGGATGGCGTCCGGAATGCTGAGGTGCATGGGGTGTGGCCCGTGGAACAGCGCGTTCAGAACGAGGACTCTGACCCCATGAAAGGCGGCGATGGCCGCGGGCGGCAGTGAGCCTGCATCGGTGACGTAGCCCAGCTTTCCGATCCGGTAACCGAACACTGTGCCGGGTCCATGCGGCACGGGAACGGCGGTGACGTCCATGCCCGCGATGGCAACCGTCTCGCCCGGTGCGACCGGATGCATCGTTCCCTCCGGCTTCGACGTTCCGGGCAGCGGCTGTATGCGACTGTCGAAGATGTAGTCGAACCGGCGCGCAATCCGGTCGAGCGTATCCGCGGGTCCGTAGAACTGGATTGGAGCGCGGCGCTTTACCGAGAACGCGCGCACGTCGTCGATCCCGTTGGTGTGGTCTGCGTGCTCGTGCGTGAACACCACCGCGTCCACGCTGTCTATCCCGCTGGCGATGAGCTGCAATCGCAGCTCCGGGGGCGTGTCTATGAGAATGCGGCTGCCGCGATCGCTCTCGACCACGGCGCCGACGCGAGTCCGCCTGTCGCGCGGATCAGTGGACCGGCACACGCGGCACGAGCAGCCTATCTGTGGGATTCCAAAGCTCGTGCCCGTCCCCAGGAATGTGAGTTTCACGGGGCTGCGGGCCCGCTCACACGCGTTCCACTTTCAGGATGTTCGTGGTGCCGGGAACGTCGAAAGGCACGCCCGCGGTGACGACGATCCGGTCGCCGGATGACGCCAGCTCGCGACGCACGACAGCCTCCTTCGCCAGCACCATCATCTGATCGTACGTATCGCAATGCGGCACCAGCTCCGGCACGACCCCCCACATCAGCGCCAGCTGCCGGTACGTTCGCTCCTGATCGGTCAGCGCAAGAATCGGCACACCGGGCCGGTAGGAAGACACGATCCGCGCAGAGAATCCGCTCTTGGTGAACGCCACGACCACGGGTGTCTGCAGCATGTGGACTGCGGCAACGGTTGCAGCCGCTATCGCCAGCTCGGTCGGCACGGCGCCGCTGGCCTCGGGACGCCCATCCTGGTGACGGCCACCAAGGTGCTGCTCGGTCTCGACGACAATCCGCCGCATCGCTTCGACTGCAAGACGCGGATACGCCCCGGCGGCCGTCTCCGCCGAGAGCATCACCGCGTCCGTGCCGTCGAGGATCGCGTTGGCGACGTCGCTGGCTTCCGCACGCGTCGGCCGCGGACGCTCCACCATTGACTCGAGCATCTGGGTGGCCGTGATCACCGGTTTCCCGATCCGGTTCGCCAGGGCGATGATGTTCTTCTGGACGATCGGGATCTCCTCGAAGGGCAGCTCCACGCCGAGGTCTCCGCGCGCGACCATCACCCCGTCGCTGGCGCGGATGATCCGCTCGATGTTCGACAGCGCCACGTCCTTCTCGATCTTGGCGATGATCAGCATGTGCTTCGGCACCAGCCCGCGAAGCGCCTCGATGTCCTCGCCCCGGCGCACGAAGCTCAATGCCAGGTAATCCAGGTCCGCTTCAGCAGCGAACGCCGCGTCCTCGTGGTCCTTCTCGGTGATCGAAGGCGCCGACACGTGAACGCCCGGAAGGTTCAGCCCCTTGTGCTCTTTGACCTCCCCGCCAAAAATCACCCGCGCACGCACGCGAGGCTCCTCCACGTCCAGCACCACCAGCTCGAGCAGGCCGTCGTCTATGAGGATGCGGTCTCCTACGCTGACGTCCGCCGCGAGCCGGTCGTAGGTGACGGGAAATTCGCCAGGCCTCTCCTGCCCCTCGTGCGCCAGGATCATGTCGTCGCCCGTCGCGACCGTCACCGGCTGGTCGAGGTCGCCGATCCGGATTCGTGGCCCCTGCAGGTCGCCGAGAATGCCGACCGGCTGACCCAGCTCGGCCGCGGCCGTGCGCACCATGTCGATGGTGCTGCGGTGCTCGTCGCGCGTGCCATGCGAGAAATTCAGGCGCGCAACATTCATCCCCGCTGCGATCAGCGCGCGTATCCCGTCGAGTGTCGCTGTGGCCGGGCCCAGCGTGCAGACGATCTTGGTGCGCGGGGTGTAGGGGGGCGTCACGCCTCGACGAGCGAGCTCAGCTTCTTCTCGAGGCCCGCGGTGAGCTGGTCGAAGGATTTCTGAAAGCTTGCCAGGCCGTCCACCAGCAGTTTGTCCGTGACTTCCGCCATCGAGATTCCCAGCGACTCGAGCTCCGCCAGCGTCAGCTGCGCCTCGTTGAGCCCGTCCGTCACCGAGTGACTCAACTCACCGTGGTCGCGGAATGCATCGATGGTCTGGGGCGGCATCGTGTTCACCGTGTGTCGCCCGATGAGCTGCTCGATGTAGATCACGTCCCGGTACTCCGGGTTCTTGGTGCTCGTGCTGGCCCACAGCGGACGCTGGCATTTCGCCCCCTTGTCCGCCAGCGCGCGCCAGCGTGCGCCGGCAAGCTCGGCGCAGAACAGGCGATAGGCGAGCTTGGCGTTGGCAATCGCCGCCTTGCCGCGCATTCCGAGAATCCGGCTCCGCTCCTCCCCCGTTGCCTGGGCCGCGAGGCTCTCGAGCCGCTTGTCCACTTCGCTGTCCACTCGGCTCACGAAGAAGCTCGCGACGGAAGCGACGCGATCGACGGGCTTCCCGGCGCGGACGCGCGCCTCGAGCCCGCCCATGAACGCCTGAATGATCCGCTCGTAGGCCGTCAGCGCGAACAGCAGCGTGACGTTCACGTTGATCCCCTCGGCAAGCAGCTGCTGCGTCGCGCGGGCACCGGCCGCAGTTCCGGGAACCTTGACCATGACGTTGGGGCGCGCGACGAGTTCCCAGAGCCGGCGCGCCTCCCTGACGGTCGTATCCACGTCGTGCGCCTGCTGCGGCGACACCTCGATGGAGACGAATCCGTCCTCGCCCCCTGTGGACTCGTACACGCCCGCGAAAAGATCGCACGCGGCACGCACGTCTTCCGCCTCGATCAGCTCGAACGCCTCGGAGGCCCCGATGCCCCGCGGCAGCGACGCAAGCTGATCGTCGTACGCCGCGCCCTCGGCCAGCGCCTTCTCGAAGATGGTGGGGTTGGTCGTCTGACCGGTCAGCCACCCCTCAGCGATGTAACGCTCGAGCCGCCCGCTGGTGATCAGCGGCCGGTCTATGTAGTCCAGCCAGATTGACTGTCCCGCTTCGCGCAGCCGGAGAAGACGGTCGGGCATTCGTGAAGCCTCCTGTACCAGAAAGCTAACGCCTGCAGCGGTTAGCGATTAGCTGTTAACGGAAAGCAGCGGCGGAACCTCAGGAACCAGCAGGAACCGCAGTGGCTTTCCGCTAACCGCTAACCGCTGATCGCTCCCATGCGCACCCACACCAGCTACCACACCTTCACTACAAAGCACCGCCAGGAAATCATCGACATCACGGACCTGGTCGAGGATTGCAGGGCTGCGGCGGGAATCAGCGAGGGACTCGTGCTGGTTTCCGCAATGCACATCTCCGCGTCGGTGTTCGTGAACGACCACGAGCCCGGGCTGTGGAAGGACATCCTCGACTGGCTCGAAGGGCGTATCGCCCCCTGGAGTCCTGACAGCTACAGGCACAACACCGGAACCGGCGAAGACAACGCCGCGGCTCACCTCCGCTCACTCACGATCGGACACGAAGTCATTGTACCGGTGACGAACGGCAAGCTCGATTTCGGCCCGTGGCAGCGGGTGTTCTACGGGGAGTGGGACGGCAGGCGTCCGAAGCGCGTGCTCCTCAAGGCGCTCGGTACGTGATCCTCCAGATCCGCCCGCCCACGTCGTCGCTGACGAAAAGCGCCCCGTCCGGAGCCACCGCCACCCCGGCCGGCCGGTGCGGCGCCGCAGTGGGGCTGGGTGTCGGACCGCCAAACCCGTCCGCGAATACTTCCCATGCCCCGCTGGTGCTCGTGCCGTTGAAGGGGATGAACACCACGTTGTAACCCTCCTGCCTCAGCGGAGCGCGGTTCCACGAACCGTGGAAAGCGATGAAGGCGCCGCCCCGATACCGGGCCGGGAACATCGTTCCGTTGTAGAACGTGAGCGCGTTCGGCGCCCAGTGGGCGGGCAGCGCCGAGACATTGCCCTTCCTCCATGCGCAACGCCCCACCTGGCTGCCGTCGCCGCCATACTCCGGTGCGAGGACGCGGGCCTTCCGCCCGCCATCCCAGTAGCAGTACGGCCAGCCGAAGTCGTCACCCGCGCTCACGAGGAACAACTCCTCCGCTGGAAGCTCCGCGTTCTGTGCCTCCGTGAACAACGCCGGCCAGTTGCCGTGCAGCAGATCGCGCCCGTGCGTCGCGGCGTACAGCGCGCCGGTCACCGGGTGTATGGCCATGCCCGTGGCGTTCCGTATCCCGGTGGCGTAGCGCGCGGCCGGCGCAAAACGCTGTCCCGTCTGATTGGCATCAAAGCGCCAGATCCCTGCCCGCGTTTGCAGCTCGAGACATGGATCGTGGCCAGGCGACTCGCGCTGCCGCTCCTGAACCTGGCAGGAGTTGGTGGCCGAGCCCACGTTGACGAACAGGGATCCGTCGGATGCGATGACGAAGTTCCGCGCCCGGTGGCCCGGCGGACCGGGCAGTCCGGCCACGACGGTGTCCGGTGGCCCGCTTGGGCTCAGCGACCCGGCTGACAGCGGGTAGCGGATGATCGCAGTACCGACGTCCAGGTACAGCCTGCCGGAGTGCAGCGCTATCCCCGTGTTCCCCGTGTCGGCAAACCGTGCCCGCGTGTCGGCGACGCCGTCGCCGTTGGTGTCGCGCAGCGCCACCACACCCGGCTGGATGCCGGCAACCACGGACTGCGGACGCCCGCGCTGCAGGGCTACGAAAACGTCCCCATTTGAGGCGACCACGAGGTGCCTGGCGCTGCCAACCGAATCGGCAAAGATCGTGGCGCAGAACCCCGGCGGCAGCGTGAGCCCCGCCGTCGTGCACGGCCCTGCCGGCTGGGCAGCCGCTTGCGCGGCGGTTTCACCCGGCTGTGCCGTGCCCTGCTTGTCGGCAGCGGGCACGGGCGAACTGGTCGCGCATCCCGCGATCAGCGCCGCCCCTGCGATGCAACTGACGGCGTGCAGGACTTCGCGTTTCACGTGAGCGTGTCGCATTCGTGAGCCTCCGGTCTTCTCTCTTCCTGGGGAAACATCGTGGTAGTGCATCCGTTCGGCGCGGCCGACGCAGGCGCGCGGGTAGCCGTGACGCTAAATCCATTCCGTTGGAAGCGGAGACGTAGCAGCGGGCGTCCCGCTGACCCCCCGGAACGTAAAGAGGAGGGCGCTGTGCAGCGCCCTCCTCTCACGACGGTCGGCGGCCGAGCGCCTTAGAAGGCGAGCCCGACGCCGAACCGGCCCGACGGCAGCAGTTCCTGCCTGTTCGGATAGCGGTCCTCGTCGGCAAACACCCGCTTTGCACCGATGCCGGTCGCGATCGCAAGCCGCTCGCTGCGACCCAGGATCCAGTTGTAGCCGACGATGAAGCCGATCGTGGCACCCTTGGTGAGCTCACCGTCCTCGTTGTCGGGATCCCAGTTGACATGGCCAATGCTGGCTCCAACGGAGAATCCGGCGGGGTTCACTTCGCCCGGATAGTAGCGGAAGGTGAAATCCACCGACCTGTACTCATCAGGCCAGTTCGTGCCACTCAGAGCCCCGGTGAACCCGGGGGCGAAGTTCAACTCGACGTCGGCGTTGATGGCGCCCGCGAGCACCGCAATCGGATTCACCGTAACGATGCCGAGGTGCCGCCTTCCACCATCGATCCCGAGGGGCTCGCGCGTCTGGGCCTCTGCGGAAGAAGTGGCGAGCAGAACGGCTGCCGACGCCGCGAAAAGCAGACGAATGGGTAGTCTCATGATTTCAATTGGTAGGGTGTGGAACTGACATCCGCCATGCTACACCGCAGTCGGCCGCAGGATCGCGGCGACCGGCAAGTGACGGAGCTGACGCAGCGACCGCGCCTGGAGCGGCCGCGTAGCGAGCGCCTAGAACTCCCGCTTTTTCATCTCGGCGAAGAAGCGCGCATTCGCCTCCATGTCCTCGAGCGTCGCCTCGTCCTGGGGATCGTCCGGACGGTTCGGGTCGTACTTCTTGCCGAAGGTCTTCTTCCCCGGAGTCGGCGCGGCCTTGGCTGCGTTCTTACGCGCCAGCGCTTCCAGCTTCTTCTTGTCCATGCCCGTAATACCCCACTGTTGCCCTGCCGGGGCAAGGATTTTCTCGCGAAACAGGGACGTTCTGGAAGGCCTCCCCTCGATTGCCGAGGTTCGCCGACGCCGGCTGGCTGCAAGCCCTCCGGAGCGCGCTCAGTGTCCCGCGTGAGGGGACGAGCCTGGCGCCAGCCTATTGAACGTGATGCGCGTAAAGACGGCGCCGCCCCGCGGGTTGCTCTCGCCGTACCAGTAGGCAAGGCGCGGCGGGATGAAATTGACGTTGCCGCGCACGCCGAGTCCTATCGTCGCACTGCCCATTCGCGCGACCTCGCGGACGTAGCCTGCCGCGATTGCGCGGATGTTGTGAATCTCTTCCCGGATGTGCGGGACGAACAGCTCCTCGACGTCCTTCTGCACGTACTCAAGGCGGGTGAAAAGTGTGTTCCTCCGCCCGATGTCCAGGCTCGTCTCCGCCGTCACGCTGTGCGTGTAGCGCGAGACCGGGTGGTGCGCGCTCGCCTCGTGCCGACTCGCGCCCCAGATGAGCGCGCTCGACCAGGAACTCTGCTCCCCGATGGAACGCGAGTGAAGCAGCGACGTTCCAATCCGCTTGGCCCAGTCCTCCGGATAGAAGGCGCTGGGTGTCTCGAAATAGGCGTACCAGGCGCTGAGCGCCCAGTTCCGCGCGGGTACCAGCGTGACGCGCGCGGACCACGAGTCGAGCTTCCGCCCGGCGTAATCGAAGTTGGTGCGTACCTCATCGGGCTCGCGGCCGTTGAACAGCGACGCCTCGAGCTTCAGGTGCCGGGTGAAAAACCCTGCCGTGATCACGCCGAACGTGACGTGCGAGGCATCCTGCCAGTGATGACTGAGCGGCGAAAATGGGTCGCCCTCGGCAGATGGCCGGTGCATGAAGGCGACGGGACCCGCTGCAGGCTCCCCTACCGCGGCCAGGTAGAGCGAGATCCCGATGGGTCCCGCCAGCCAGCGCTCGTACAGGGTGGACAGCTCCATCACCAGCTCGTGGGGATGCTGGCGGTCGTGGAGCGGTACGCCGCCGTAGGTCTCACCGGTCTGAAGCAGCAGAGGATATCCGGCTCCACCGACCGTGTACGGGTCGGCGCTGGCCATCGCCCGCAGCTCGATGCGACCGGCACTGCCGGACCGCTCGGCGCCGATCATCGCCCAGTTGATGCTGCCCGCCTGCCAGCCGCCGCGAAGACTGGACTGTTTGGTGTAGTAGCCGAACGCGGTGCCGTGCGCCATCACCATCCACTTCCCGGCCATCCCGTGCGCCCCGCGCACCGGCGCCGACCGCGGAAGCCATGACGTCCCCGATGCCATCGGGAACCGGTCGTCATCAGGCCGGGCAATCTCCTCCGCCGGGCTGGCGGGAGCGGCCAACGTCTGCGCCGAGTCGGAAGGGGGCGCGGAGTGATCCGTGTGCTGCGCCGCGAGTGCCGGCGCCCAGGTGAGCGCGACGAGAATCACGAGCGCACAGCGCCGCAGCTGCGCAACGCCGCTGCAGGCCATCATGGCCCGACCATGGTGAGGTTCTGCTTCGGCATCGTCGCGCTGCTCACCTCACCTCTGATCTGATTTGGCGCAGTCCACGTTCCCGTGTACGTGACGGTGCCTGCGGAGCCGGCCGTCATCGTGATGGTCACCGAGTTCCCCGTGATGGTCCCGGACAACGCCGTGATGTCGGCAAACGGAGCGCCACCCAGCCAGGTATTTCCTGATCCGGTGAGCGCGATCAGGCGGCAGTCACCCGGTGTGCACGACGGCTGCAGCGACAGCGTGTTCCCCGACTGCACCATTGTCATGTGGTAGTGGATGTGGCCGCCGTCGTCGGTGCCTGACCAGAAACCCGCGAGGTTCGGCGGCGGCGGGGCCGTGAAGCTGGCCGTGACGGTCCGCGCCTGCGTCATCGACACCGTACAGGTCGGGGTGCTGCCGGCAGCGCTGCAGGCTCCGCCCCAGCCCTCGAATGCGCTCCCACCCGTAGCTGTAGCGGTAAGCGTGACAGAAGTGCCTGTCACGAAGCTTTCCGAGCAGTCGTCAGCCTGCGACGACCCCGACAGCGTGCAGTTGATACCCGTCGCGGTGACAGTCCCCGTGCCGGCGCTCGTGGAAGCTGCCGCGACCGTGAGAGTGTAGCTCGGCGGAGGTCCGAAGCTCGCCGTCACCGTGCGCGCCTGACTCATCGTGACCGTGCAGGTGCTGCTGGCCCCCGTGCACGATCCGCCCCAGCCAAGGAACATGTTGACCCCCGCCGGCGTGGCCGTCAGCGTCACGCTCGTCCCCTCTACGAAGCTCTCGCTGCAGTCGCCACTCTGCGTCGCGCCCGTTATAGAGCAGCTGATCCCCGTGGCGGTAACGCTACCGTTGGCGGTCCCCGCACCGGCCTGCACTGTCAGCAGGTGAGTCGGCGGAGGTGCGAAGCTCGCGGTCACGGTGCGCGCCTGGCTCATCGTGACCATGCACGTGCTGCTCGTCCCCGTGCACGCCCCGCCCCAGCCGAGGAAGACGTTGTTCGCCGTCGGCGCAGCGGTCAGCGTCACGGTCGTGCCTTCGGTGAAGCTTTCGCTGCAGTCGCCGCTCTGCGTCGCCCCGCTGATCGAGCAGCTTATCCCCGACGCGGTGACACTCCCGCTGGCGGTGCCCGATGCGCCCGCCTGGACGGTAAGCACGTGGCTGGGCGGCGGTGCGAAGCTCGCCGTCACGGTGCGCGCCTGGCTCATCAGCACCGTGCACGTGCTGCTGGTTCCCGAGCACGCACCACCCCAGCCCAGGAAGGTGTTGTCGCCCGCTGGCGTGGCAGTAAGCGTAACGCTCGTCCCTTCGTTGAGACTTTCGCTGCAGTCGCCGCTCTGCGTCGAGCCCGTTATCGAGCAGCTGATCCCCGACGCGGTAACGGTGCCGCTCGCGGTCCCGGACACACCCGCCTGGACCGTGAGCACGTGTGTCGGAGGCGGCGGCGCAATACCGGCCTCGAAGCTGGCCGAGACCGCGGACGCCTGAGTGACGGTGAGCGTGCACGTCGGGCTGGTCCCGGCGGAGGAGCACGCGCCTCCCCACTGGCTGAATTCGCTGTTGCCGGTCGGTGTAGCCGTCAACGTGACGGTGCTGCCCTGCACGTACGTCTCGCTGCAGTCCTGAGTGGCCGAAGTTGCCGCGATGACGCAGTTGATGCCTGTCGCGCTGACGGTGCCGTTTCCGGTGCTGGCGGCCCCGGCGCTCACCGTGACCAGATGACTTGGGGGCGGCGCAAATGTCGCCGACACCGTGAGCGCCTGCGTCACCGTGATGCTGCACGTCGGATTGGAACCCGCGGATGCGCAGGCGCCTCCCCACTGCACGAAGGATCCCGCGCCCGAGGGAGCCGCCGTCAACGTGACCGCAGTGCCCTGCACGTACGACTCGTCGCAATCCTGGCTGACCGAAGGTCCGGTGACCAGACAGTTGATTCCGGCTGCGGTGACTGTGCCGTTCCCCTGGCTGCCGGCACCGGCCGACACGGTGACTGCGTGGCTCGGTGGCGCGGCGAAGCTTGCCGACACGCGGACTTCCTGTGACACAGTCACGGTACACGTGGTGCTCGATCCCGCCGCCGCGCATGCGTCGCCCCAGCCCAGGAACGTGCTTCCACCGGTCGGAGCGGCGGTGAACGTGACGCTCGTGCCCTGCACGTGCGGCTCGCTGCAATCCTGGCTCGACGCCGTGCCAGCGATCAGGCAATTGATGCCGGCCGCGGTCACCGTGCCGTTCCCCGTGCTGGCCGCCCCCGCGCTCACGATCACGTTGTGGCTCGGGACGGGCGCGAAGCCGGCCTGCACGCGGAGCTGCCTGTCCACCATCACCGTGCAGGTCGAAGTCGTTCCGGATGCGCTGCATGCATCGCCCCAGCCGAGGAAGAGGCTGCCGGCCGCCGGCGTTGCGGTGAGAGTGATCTGGGTTCCGTTCGCGAACGTCTCCGTGCAGTCGCTGCTCTGAGAAGGCCCAGCGATGGAGCAGCTCAGCCCGGTACCGGTCACGGTTCCTGCGCCGGTTCCAGCCGAGCTCGCTTCGATGAGCACGGTATGCGTCGTCGTACCGCCCGGCCCTTCCGGGGGGAGCGGCTGTGTCGTGTAGGGCTCGTATTCGCTGCCGCAGGCCGTGAGCAGCACCAGGGCCACTGCGGATGTAAGAAACCGCGCGTTCATTCCATTCCTCTTGATCCTCTGCCGGCGCGGTCCGCGATCAGCGGACCTGCTGGCTCTGGCACCGGCGCCACACCCCGAGCGGGGAGCTACTGGCAAGAACTGGGACGCGTCCGCGCCGCCGACGGACGTCTGCATGCATACCGTAAGACCGCGCAAACCAGCCCCAAGTCACTTCCTACACGATTCGCCCGCTGTGGTTGCCGCGTGCGCTGTTGCGTGCCTGCACCACGTTTGCCGTGCGCTCGACGCATCGGGGGACGAAAACAGCCGGGAAGGCCCCGGCTGTCGCTGCTGCACTCACCTCGGGGAACGCGATTTACTCTGCTGCGATGCGGCTCGCCTCGGTGTGTCTCGTCAGCCGCACTGGCTGAAGCCGCAGACGTGGCACTTGGCGCACCCTTCGGCGAATTCCAGCGATGAGCCGCAGTCCGGGCACGCACCGATGAACGACTGGTCGGCGTTGAAGGCGTCGAACGCGTACTCCGCGTGTGCGCCGGCATCGGTCGCGCGCAGTGTCACCGGCGCCGGAGCAGGCTGCGCGCTCTCGATGCCGGGAGTGAGCAGGTCCTGCTGCACGCCCTGCTTCTGCCGCAGCCAGTTCTCGATGGCGATTCCGATTGCGTCCGGCACGGACAGGACCTTGTTCGGCCCCATCCCCGTGGCGCGGTCGGAGGCGATGCCGCGAAGCTGCTTGTGCACTTCCTGAATGGGGATCCCGGAACGCAGCGCGAGAGAGATCAGCCGTCCCATCGCCTCGACGTCGGCCATCGCCGCACCACCGGCCTTTCCGAGGTTGATGAACACCTCGAAAGGCTGGCCCTTCTCGTCCTCGGTGACGTTGACGAACATCGTACCGAGCGGCGTCTCCATGCGCATCGTCGTCCCGCGCAGCGTGTCGGGCCGCGCGCGCTTCTTCCGCCGCTGCAGATTCTCCGCCTCGGCGTCGAACAGCGCCTTCCGCAGTCGTTCCACCTCGGCGTTGAGCTCCGTGATCGTGCCGTGCAGGTCACCCTTCTCGGTGCGCGTATCGCCGCCTTCACGCGCCGCCTTGGCTTTCTCGGTGGCGCCCGTGGACAGCACCTGGTTATCACGCGAGCCGTCGCGGTACACCGTCACGCCCTTGCAACCGAGGTCGAAGGCGAGCTCGTAGATCGCGCGCACGTCTTCCGGGGTCGCCGTGTGCGGGAAGTTCGTCGTCTTCGAGATCGCCGAGTCGCAATGCTCCTGGAAGGCGGCCTGCATCCGGACGTGCCATTCCGGAGTGATGTCGTGAGCCGTCACGAACACGCGCTGCCACTTCTCCGGGACCTCGGGAAAGTGGATGTGACCCTCGCGCGCGATGCGTTCCATCAGCTCGTCGCTGTACCAGCCCTCGTTCTTCGCGATGGCGATGAAATCCTCGTTCACGTCGGGCATCATCACGCCGGCCTGGTTCCGCATGAAGGCGACTGCGAACAGCGGCTCGATCCCGGAGGAGCACCCGGCGATGATCGAGATCGTTCCGGTCGGCGCTATGGTGTTCACGTTGCAGTTGCGCAGCAGCTGCATCGGCCGGATGCGGTTGCCGAGCTCGTCACGGGCGCACGTCTCGTCCGGCCCCCAGATGGACCGCGCCCACTCTGGGAACGGCCCGCGCTCGTTCGCCAGCCGCTCGCTCTCCTTCTTCGACTCGACGTCCACGAACTCCTGCAGCCTGCGGCCGAACTCGACCCCCTCGTCGGAATCGTATGGGATCCCAAGGCGCACGAGCGCGTCGGCGAATCCCATGATGCCGAAGCCGATCCGGCGGATCCGCTTCGAGAGCGCGTCGATCTCCGGCAGCGGATACTTGTTGACGTCGATGATGTTGTCGAGGAAGTGCACCGAAAGGTGGATGTCGGCGGCCAGAGCATCCCAGTCCATCACCCCGTCGTGCACGTAGTACCCGACGTTGATGGAGCCGAGGTTGCAGACGTCGTACGGCAGCAGCGGCTGCTCTCCGCACGGGTTCGTGGCCTCGTACTGCCCGATGTGAGGGACGGGGTTCTGCCGGTTCGCCGCGTCGATGAAGAAGCAGCCGGGCTCCCCCGTGCGCCACGCTCCGTCGATCATCCTGTCCCACACCATGCGCGCGTCGAGCTGGCCGGCGACCGCGCCGTTGGACGGATCGATCAGATCGTAGCTCGTCCCTGCCTTCACCGCCTCCATGAACGTGTCGGTGACCGCGACGGAGATGTTGAAGTTCGTCACCTGCGTGAGGTCTTCCTTGCAGGCGATGAAATCCATGATGTCGGGGTGATCCACCCGGAGGATCCCCATGTTCGCGCCGCGGCGCGTCCCGCCCTGCTTCACTGCGTCGGTGGACGCGTCGTACAGCTTCATGAAGGAGATCGGTCCCGACGCGACGCCGGTCGTCGAGCGCACCATCGAGCCCTTGGGACGCAGCTTGGAGAAGCTGAACCCGGTGCCGCCGCCCGACTGATGGATCAGCGCCATCGAGCGCAGCGTGTCGTAGATGCCGTTCTGCCCGTTCGACAGCGCGTCCTCGACCGGGAGCACGAAGCAGGCTGACAGCTGGCCGAGCGGACGGCCTGCGTTCATCAGCGTGGGCGAGTTGGGCTCGAATCTCCGCTCGGTCATGAGCCCGTAGAACTCCTCCGCAGCCGCGCGCACTCCACCATCGCTCGCCCCATAGCGGCGATCGGCTTCGGCCACCGTCGTCGCCACGCGCCAGAACATGTCCTCGGCCCGCTCCACCGGCTTCCCGCTCGCGTCCCTCACCAGGTAGCGCTTTTCGATAACGGTGCGCGCGTTCTGGGTGAGCTGCGCTGGCGAGTTCGGAGCGGGGATAGATGGCATTTCGGCGGCTCTCCTGATGTAGCGTTCCCGTTCAGAACGGGATTGGATCGTGACTGTTGCGCGAAAGAAAAGCGCTTGAGACCAAACTGCCTGATCCAAACGCGGGCGGGCAACGTATAGGCATTCGTGTTTCCGCGCCAGTAGTAATGTAAACCCTTGCTCCGCAAACAGTTACCCTTTCCACATCACGAATCTCTGTGTGGTGGTCGGGAAAGCAAGCCAAACCCCCCACCGGGGGCCCGGCCAGCCCGATCGGGCCGGGATTGGCGCCCGGTCACCGCCCGCCTGCAACCTCCCGGAAGTAGGCCTCGAGCCCCTCGACGATGGACCTGGCGTATGCCGCCTGGTACTCCGGCGTTCGCAGGGCGTACTCCTGATCCGGCATGATGATGAACGCCCCCTCGGGGAGAATGGACGGCATCCACGGGTTGCGAACCACCGCGAAGTTGTCGCGCAGAACGCCGAGGTCGGGAAGGTGCATGTTCCGCAGAAGGGCCTCGTGTGTCGTCTCGGCCAGACGGCGCGAGTGCGGGAACCAGTAGTACGTGCTGGTGCCGTGGGCACGGAACGGGTTTACGTGGTCCGGCACCGCGTTGAGGTGAATGGAAACCAGTGCGTGCGCATTGGCCCGGGCGGCGATGGCGGCACGCGCGTTCAGCGGAACCGCGTCGGCCGTCTCGCGAATCATCAGCGGAGTCGCACCGCGCTCGGCCAGCATGTCGCGAAGGCGAAGCCCGATGGCGAGCACCGCGTCCGGCTCGCGCAGTCCCGTGGGACCGGTCGCCCCGGGCGATTCCCCCGCGAGTCCCGGGTGACCCGGATCCACGGCGATGGTGAGGCCACGCAGCGGCGAAGCGGAGTCCACTGCAGGATGCCGCCGGATGCGCACGACGAGCTCGCCTTCGCGCCAGAGCGGGGCGTACCCGTACACGTTCCTGGTCAGGTGGAAGCGATAGCTGGACCGTGACGCGGTATGCAAGTGCTCTATCGTCCTGACCAGCGAGTCGTTCACCGGCGTCGTGCGGAATGCTCCGGTCGTATCTCCGATTTCGCTGGATGTCGCCCCGTACAGCGTGAGGTGCAGAACGCCGCTGTCACTGGTGAACAGGTAGGGCGGCGGGGCGTTGACCGGGATCGCGATGTCTATCCAATCGGTCGCGGGTGCAACCCGCACCGCACCTGCGCGCCGCGCCGGGGGTGCGCTGTCGGCACCGTGCAGCACGAGATCGGTCGCCGGAAGGCTGACTTCCTGACCCTCATCGAGCGCGACGCGGAGCCGGTTTCCTACCTGCCCGGTCACGCGCACGACGGTCCCCGGGAGGAAGAAGAAGCGCAGCCGCTCCGGATCGGGCACCGCGGGCCCCCACACTATGCGATCTGGATCCGTGGCAGCAGGCGGTGAGATCACCGCCCACCGCCCGGAAACGGTGTCCGGCGGCGGAACTGTGACGACGGCGGTGTCGGGTGAGGGCTCGGCGGGAAGCCTGACAGCGTGCGTCAGCTGCGCAGTCTCTCCACCGACGGTAGCCACGAGCTGATACACCGGATTGTCACGCGGCGGCACCGGCAGGTACGCCATGAATGCGCCGTTCGGCCAGACCGGTGCGGGAACGCCGTTGATCGTCAGCAGCGCTTCGCCGTGCCCCACCGAGCCGAAGATGAACGCCGAATCGGTCGAGGCGACTATCTCCCCCGCACGCGGGTAAACGACGTTGATCGCCAGCGGCCCACGTTCGAGGGGCATTGGCGGCAGGTTCGGATTGATCGGCGCCACGGGACGAACGGGCACGGGTTCCGGCGGCGGAGCGGGCGCCCGCGCCGGCGCACATGCGGCGCCTGCGAGCAGCACGGAGCTCAGTGCGATGAACGGAATTCGTTGAGCGGTGTTGGACATCTTCATTGCCCCACTTGCTGGCGCGTGAGCGGCTCTGAACACTTAGGAGATGGCATTGCGATCACCCTTGCACCTTTTGTGCTTCGCCGGCCTCGCGGTCGCGCTCTTCGCGTGTCGCTCGCGCGAGCAGGAGCGTGCCGTCGCCGATTCACTTCCCCCGCTCGCGCCGGAGGTTGAGCCTGTGCCGGACGTGCCACCCAATCCCATCGTATCACTGCCCCGGCCGAACGTGTCGGCAGCCGCTGTCGCCGCCCCGCCGCCACGGGCTACGACCCCCGTTCCACCGCCGCAGGCCACCTCTCCGGATCCCGCGCCTGACTCTCTCGTCGTTCCCGCGCCGCCACGCGACACGCGGCCCTCGATTCCGATAGACTCGCTGCGTGTGGACACGGTTCCGCAGGCCGCGCGGAAGACGCCCAGCCCTGAGCGCCCCTAGCCGGTCTTACCCGTGGCCGGGGCTATCACCGATGGCCCGAGCCGCCGCAGCCACAGGAATCCTGCAAGCGCCGCGATGAGCGTTCCGGGCAGCGTGCCCCAGCGCAGCAGCACTACCGAGCCGACGGCGAACATGAGCCCGAAGAGAATCAGCACGCCGGCGAATACGCGCTGAATGTCGCGCGGAAGGTCCTGCGCCGCGGGCTCGCCGGTCCGCTCGCGCTGCCGCCGCCAGCCTGGCCCGCCTGGGCGCACGCGCCGGTAGAAGGCATCCAGCTTCTCGTCCGACTCCGGGCGGGTGAACAGCATGACCGGAACCCAGATGAGCAGCGTCACGCCCGCCGTCACGAACAGGCGGTTGCCGAAGTCCGCGATCTTGAGCGTGTAGATCGGATTGTCCACCGACGTGAGGAAGCCCACGACAAACCCGCCGAGCATCGCCGCCAGCTCGGCCCACGCGTTGATTCGCCACCAGTACCAGCGAAGGATCAATACCAGCCCCGGACCTGTGCCGATCGCGAGTATCAGCCGGTAAACCGTCGCGATGCTGTCCGCCTGAAACGCGGCAAACGCCGCTATGGCCGTCACCACCGCCGACGAGACCCGCGCTGCCAGCACGAGTTCCTTCTGGCTGGCCTCGGGCCGAACGAAGCGCCCGTACAGATCGTTGGTCATGTACGAAGCGCTCCAGTTGATCAGCGTCGAGACAGTGCTCATGAACGCCGCGAGGAGAGAGGCAACGACGAGCCCGAGCAGTCCCACCGGCAGGAAGTCGAGCATCAGCCGCGGATAACCGAGCTCCCGGTCCTCCAGGTCCGGGTAGATCACCAGCGCGACCAGCCCCACGATGATCCAGGGCCAGGTGCGCACGACGTAGTGCATGATGTTGAAGAACCATGCAGCCTTCTCTGCGTCGGCCTCATTGGGGACCGATGACAGGCGCTGGATGAACTCGCCCCCACCGTCCGATCGGCGGAAGGCCCACCACAGCACCGTCACGTACGCGAAGAAGGTGCTGGCCGTGATTCCCGCCGTCTTCGAGAACGACACCAGGCCGTCCCCACCGAAGTCCAGCGGCGTGAACGACAACGCATCGAAGCCGGTGTTGCGCTGTGCCGCTTCGACCATCGGTCCGAGGCCGCCCACGTGCGTCACTGCCGCCACGGCGACGATGAGCGCGCCGATGATCGCGAGAATGAACTGGAAGAAGTCGGTGGCCACGACGCCCCACAGACCGGCCGCGCTGGCATACAGCAGCACCAGCACGCTGATCCCGACTATCGCCCACATCTTTCCGTTGTCGCCGACGTCCAGTCCGAGACTCGGGAAGATCTGCAGGGCATCAACGACCTTCACCATCGCGAGCATGGCGTAGCCGGCACCGATCGAGCCGATCACGACCGCGAAGAGGAAACCCTTGACCGCGCGCAGCGTCGCAGCCGGCCGGCCGCCGTACCGCAGCTCCGTCAGCTCGTTGTCCGTCACAATCTCCGCGCGTCGCCACAGCCGCGCGAACATGTAGATCATGATCACGTGAGCGAGGCCGTACGCCCACCACTCCCAGTTGCCCGCGATGCCTCTGGTCCCGACCACCCCTGCGACATAGAGCGGCGTGTCTATCGAGAAAGTCGTCGCTGCCATCGAGGTGCCGGCCAGCCACCACTTGATGTTCCGGCCGCCGACGAAGAAGTCCGCCATGCTGCCTGACGCGCGGCGCGCGAGAAAGACGCCCAGAGCGAGCGTCAGCACCATGTAGATCGCGACTACGGCCCAGTCCCATCCGCGCATCGTCAGTTGCTCCGGCAGTGGTTGACGAGCCACTCCGCGGCAGCGCGCTGCATCGGTGCCTCGCCGCCCCACGCGCAGACGATGGCCGGTGCGGAGCCGAGCTGGCTGGCAAGCCGCGGATGGCTGAACTGAATGAGAACGGTGCGGGCAGGGTCGCTGGACGCGACTGCATCACGAACACTGCGAACCGCGTCCGCGGAATAGCCGGGACGCCCCTTCCACGCGCGGATGTCACCGAACAGCGCGATCACGTGGGCGGTGCCGCCTTCCGCCGACCCGTCCGTGCCGGTGACCGCGACGCCCAGGTCGCGCAGTCGCTCGGCGAACGGCTCACGCGACGGGGGCGGATACGGACCGCCGACGTCGTCGTCCACGACCGTCACGCGAAGCTGGTCGCCGAACGACGGGATTTCGCCATGGAGCTTCCGCACGACTCTGCAGCCGATGTCCCGCGCCCAGTCCAGAGGCTGGCGCGCGCCCACCGGCTGCTCACGCAGATCCGCCCACTCGGCCCAGTGCCTGCGGCGACCGAGCGACTGCTCCAGAGACTCCGTCCGTAGCTCTCCGCCCGCGACGGCAGCAGTTATCGCTTCGACAACCGCCTCGAGCCCTTCCGGGTAGAGGAGCAGATCCACGCCGGCCAGCAGCGCGCGAACGCTGGCACGCGCTTCGGTTTCGTTCTGCAGCACACCCGCCATGATCAGCGCGTCGGTGACAACGAGGCCCTCGAACCCCATCCGATCGCGAAGCAGTCCCCGGAGGATCGGTTGTGACAGCGTCGCCGGCGCACCCGATGGATCCAGCGCCGGAAAGGCAACGTGCGCCGACATCACTGACGCCACGCCGGCTCCTATCGCTTCCCGGAAAGGACGCAGATCTTCCCGCTCCAGCAGTTCCGCCGAAGCGTTCACAACGGGGAGCTCGGCGTGCGAGTCGGTCGTGGTTCGGCCGTGTCCCGGAAAGTGCTTCGCGCACGCCAGCGCCCCTGCTGACTGGCAGCCTTCTATCCACGCCACTCCGAGACGGCCGACGGCAGCCGCATTGCCGCTGATCGCGCGCGTGCCGACGATCGGATTCTCCGGCTCGGCGTCGAGGTCCATCACCGGCGCGTAAACCCAGTTGATGCCGAGCCCGCGCGCCTCTCGCGCCGTGACGGCGCCAGCCTGGCGCATGACGTCCGGGTCGTTGAGCGAGCCAAGCGCCGCCAGCGGCGGCAGTCCCGTGCAGCCGGCGAACTGCTGCCCTGCACCACGCTCCAGGTCAGCGCCGATCAGGAGCGGCCCGCGGGAGCGCTCGCGCAGTTCGGCCGTGAGCTCCTGGACGGCCGCGGCCGTGCCGCCGAAGATGATGTACCCGCCTACTCCGAGCTCGATGGACTTCTCGATGAGCGGACGCTGCTGGTCGAAGCCCCGGTCCCTGTCCCACCTGAGCGCGGGTACCAGCAGCTCCGCCGGGTTCATGCCGGGGTGTACCTGCCCAGCACGCGGGGTCCGCGTGCGCCGGTGGCCGAAGGGACGTTGCCTGGGGAGCCCATGAGGTGGAGATACCCGAGCAACGCGAATGCCACGGCCTCCTTGGCTTCGCCGTCAAAGTACTCCGTGTCGAAAGAAACCACCTTCCGGGGACGGATTTCGGCCTCTATCGCCGCCATGAGAGCGGGGTTCTTCGCGCCGCCCCCTGAGACGAGCACCTCCCCCACCGGTTCGGGAATGAACCGCGTGTACGAATCTGCGATGCTTCGCGCGGTGAGGCTCACTGCGGTGGCGACGATGTCGCGGTCGGCCGCACCGCGCGCCCTGCACCTGGCGATGAACTCTTCCACGTAGGCAGGCGTGAACAGCTCGCGTCCCGTTGACTTCGGCGGTTCTTCCGCGAAGTACGGATGCCCGAGCAGCTCCGCGACCACGTCCGCGTCAGCCGTCCCCGCAGCGGCGAGCCGGCCGTCCACATCATACGCCACTTCCGGCCACAGCCGGCGCACGACTCCGTCGATCAGCACCACACCGGGGCCCGTGTCGAACGCGCGCACCCCGGACAGGTCTCCACCCGGTGGAACGACGGTCACGTTCCCGATTCCGCCGATGTTCTGCAACGCTCGCCACCGGTCGTCGCTGGAGAACAGCATCGCGTCCGCTATGGGAACCAGCGGCGCACCCTGACCACCCGCAGCGACGTCACGAACCCTGAAGTCCGAGATCACCGGGAGGCCGGTCAGCTCGGCGATCATCGCCGGCTCGCCGATCTGCCACGTGGAGTGCCCGGCTTCGTGCCACACCGTCTGCCCGTGCGATGCGATCGCGGCGATCTCCGAGCGCGCCGACCCGGATTCAGTGATGGCTTGAATGGCTGCAGTGCCCAGCCATTCGCCCAGATCAAACGCCACTCTGCAGTATTCCGCCGGCGACGCACCGGTGAGCGCGGCCGCAAGGCGCGACCGCTGCTCCGGCGTGTACGGGACGCTCACGTATGAGAGCAGATCCGATTTCAGCCGGCCCGCTGCGGGAGTGAACCGGACCGCTGCCGCCGAGATTCCGTCCAGCGAAGTGCCGGACATCAGCCCCACGACGATCGCGGGCGACCAGTCGGACACGCTTCCGCTCACTCGACCGGTGGAGGCGGCTCGGGTACCACCCTGCGGATCACTCCCCCGCCGCGCTCGATCGCGCGCTCGGCGTCTTCACGCGATGCGCCAAGCTTGTGCATCACGATGGCCGTCTTCACGCGCTTCCCTGCGGCTTCCAGAAGTGTGCGGGCCTCCTCGCGGCTGAGTCCGCAGACCACCATCAGGATCCGCTCGCTGCGATCGCGCAGTTTCGCGTTCGTTGCCTGCAGGTCCACCATCAGGTTGCCATACGTCTTGCCAAGCCGGATCATCGCCCCGGTCGTGATCGTGTTGAGCACGAGCTTCGTCGCGGTGCCCGCTTTCATGCGCGTCGAGCCAGTCACGACCTCCGGTCCGACGATCGGCAGTATCGCGACGTCCACCATCTGCAGCACGTCGTCCCGCGGCGGCGAGCAGGCGAGGATCCCGGTGCGCGCGCCCTTTTCCCTGGCGCGCATCAGGGCGGCGCGCACCCAGGGCGTCGTTCCTGATGCCGCAATGCCGATGACGAAATCCGAGGGCCCGACCGAGCGCTCGTCCATCGCCGCCGCCCCGTCGCTCTCCACGTCCTCCGCGCCTTCCTGAGACCGGGTGAGAGCCGGCAGGCCCCCGGCGATCACGCCCTGCACCAGCTCGGGCGGTGCGCCGAACGTCGGCGGGATCTCGCTGGCGTCCAGCACGCCGAGACGCCCGGAGGTGCCCGCGCCTACGTAGATGAGGCGCCCGCCGGCGCGGAACGATTCCTCGGCCAGCGACATGGCCCGGGCGATCGCCTCGCGCTGCATGCCCACGATCTCCGCTACGCTTCGATCCTCGGCGTTGATCAGATCCACGATCTCCAGCGGACTCGCCAGATCGATCGCAGCAGTGCGCGGGTTGCGCCGCTCCGTCTCGCGCGGATCGAGCAAGGTGCTCTGGCTAGGCTGGCGCGCGGACCGCGGAAGGTGTCACAGGGGTAACTTATCCGGCGCTCTGAGGCGCTACAACACAGGAGCCATTCGTGAAGCATATCTCGTTGGTGATCGCAGGTCTGATGGTCGTGTTCCCCGCGGTCGCGTCGGCGCAGTTCTATCCGGTGCAGCGCGAGCCGACCGGCTGGTTCGGCATCGGGGTCGGCGCCTTCAACGGCGGCGAAGTGGATGACGGCAAGACAGGAAGCACGTGGGACTTCGGAAACAGGACGAGTCCTCAGTATCGGGTGACTCTCGAGCGGGCGATGCGCGGCGGAATGTCCTGGGGACTCGCCGGCACATACGTGCGAGCCCCCATCCAGTATCGCTCGTTCTCGGTAATACCCGACCTCGAAGGCGAGACGTGCTCAGCATGTGAAGCCGAAGTCGATGTCTGGTCGCTGTATGCGATGTTTCACGCGGGCGGCGGTCCCGGCTTTCACCAGGTGATAGAAGGGGGCGTCGGCGTCACCAGCTACCAGAACTTCAAGCGGGAGTCGGACGGGGCGAAGCTCGCACCGACTTCCGCCGAGCGTGATTTCGCGTTCGTCTTCGCATACGGTTTCGGCTACACCCTCTCACCGCGCTCTGCGGTCAATCTCGTGCAGGAGTACGGCTTCAACCTGCACGAGTCGCGCGGCACGCCGAGCGGCGCCAGCAACACCATGCGCTTCGGCAACACGCGGCTCAGCTTCCGGCTCGGGTTCGGCGGTACCGCGCCGCAGAGGCCGCGTCGGCGCTGAGGATGCCTGATCGGCGGGCCTGCCTGACGGCGCGGCTGCGGCGCGCTGGCTTCTGCGCGGCAGCCGCAGCGCTCGGCTCCTGCTCGCCGCAGCAGTCGCCACCGGCCCCTGAGCCCTCCCGATTCCAGCCGGAGTGGGAGATGCGCGCGCGGGCGAGACCGCTGATTGCCGCGCGCGCGGCCGTCGCCAGCAACAGCCGCCTTGCGAGCGAAGCGGGCGTGGAGATGTTGCGCCTCGGAGGAAACGCGGTTGATGCCGCCGTAGCGACCGGATTCGCGCTCTCGGTGACTCATCCCGAAGCGGGCAGCCTGGGCGGTGGCGGTTTCATGGTCATCACGATGCAGCCTGACACCGCTGCATCAGCTGACTCTCGTTATGAGACCACGGCACTCGACTTTCGGGAGACTGCACCCGCCGCGGCAACCCGCGACATGTTCAGCCGGTCACGCGACGGACGGTGGTCCTCCACGGTCGGATACGGCGCAGTCGCCGTCCCGGGACTGGTAGCGGGTCTCACGAGCGCGCTCGACCGGCACGGCTCGCTGCCGCTGGCGACGGTCATCGCTCCCGCGATCCGGCTCGCGGAAGACGGATTCGTAGTGGACTCGCTGCTCGCGCTGTCCATCAGGCAGTATCGCGCCCGGCTGGAACAGTTCGCAGGCGGTGACCTGCTCGTGCCTGGCGGTCGACCGCTCGGAATCGGTGACACGCTGCGACAGCCGGCCCTCGCGCGAACGCTGAGGCGGATCGCGACTGGCGGCGCAGCCGCCTTCTACCGGGGACCGACGGCAGCGGAGATTGCGGATGACGTCCGCCGGGGCGGCGGCCTCCTGGACGCGGCGGACATGGCGGGCTACCAGGCCGTGTGGCGCGAGCCGGTCTCTGTCAGGTACCGCGGATACACCATGACCGGCGCGCCGCTGCCTTCCTCCGGGCTTCTGACCGCGGGCGAAGCGCTGATGATCCTCGAGGCACTCGGGCCTCCGGCACCCTTTGGCACTGCACGCTCACTGCACGCCACAGCCAGTGCGCTGCAGCGCGCGTTCATCGATCGCGCGCGGCTCGGCGATCCCGGGACGACGGCTGCCGCGGCGGTCGCTGCAATGCAGGACCGCGGACGCGCGGCGCGTCTGGCCGGAAGCATCGACTTCGGGCGCGCGACGCCGACGCCGGAGATCACACGGGCTGCGAGCCGCGAGGAACTGGAGACGACTCACTGGTCAGTCGTGGACGCGAGAGGAAACGCGGTCGCGGCTACCACCACGATCAACGACATCTTCGGGTCGGGTGCGTTCGTGAGTGCCTCGGGAATCTTCCTGAGCGACACAATGGACGATTTCGCGGCTGCGCCTGGACGTGCCGACCAGTGGGGTTTGATCAGCGGCGAAGCGAACGCGATCGCCGGGGGCAAGCGGCCGCTGAGCTCGATGACGCCGTTCATCCTTCTCGACCCGGAGGGCAGGCTCGTGCTCGTTGCCGGGTCGCGCGGCGGGCCGCGGATCATCAGCAACGTGCTCCAGCTCGTGACCGGCGTCGTGGACCACGGCATGTCCGTAACGGACGCCATCAGCGCCCCGCGTGTCCACCATCAGGGCTCTCCCGACAACCTCCGGTACGAGGTCGGGGGATTTCACGCAGCCGTAATCGACTCGCTCCGCACGATGGGCTACACGCTCGCACCGTACCGCCCCGACACGCTTCCATACATGGGACGCGCCGTGGCGATAGGGCGCGCTCAACGCGGCTGGGAGGCCATCGTTGATCCGCGCTTCGGGGAGCTCAGCGCCGGGTACTGAGGCGCACGCGACACTGCATGAAACAGACAGGCCCGCGGCGTGAGCCGCGGGCCTGTCGCACTTTGCCGCCGTCCCGGTCAGACCAGAACTTCGGTCGCCGAGTTGAGCGTGATCGTGATGCGCCCGCCTGTCGGAACGCATCCCTCGTAATTCGCGGTAGCCGCCGCCGTTCCGGCGCCGGCAGCCGCACCGACTGCAGCGCCCGTCACCGTCGATCTCGTGTCCTTGCCGAGGATCTGACCGGCGATGGCACCTATTACCGCGCCTGTCGCGACCTTCTGCGCATCCTTTGACGCGGTCGTGCTGCGCACTCTCTCGACCGATGCCGACGAGGTTGTCGCGCTGATCGGGTAGGTGCGCCCCTCGAACGTGATGGAGCGAACGCGCAGCCCGACGTCAATCGGATCGTTCGCGTTCTCGCTGCGCGACAGCGAAGTGATCTCGACCGTGGCAGTGGCGCCGGCCGGGATCGCGGCACCGTTCGAGCCCGTGACCGTGTTGGCAACGGTCGCCGTGAAAGTCTGACCCACGCGGTGCGTGTTCGTGCAGATGCGCGAGCCGCTGCTGAGGTTGATCGTCGTGCCTGCCGCGATGACGCCGGCGCGGCTCTCGGAAGCACCGCCCGAGGTCGGCGTGACCGTATTCCCGCTCGGCGTCGTCTTTGGCGCCGGCGTGGTGGTGCGCGGTGGAGTGGTGGTCCGCGGCGCCGTCGTCGTGCGCGGGGGAGTGGTAGCCCGCGGCGCGGGCGCGGTCGCCACTGGAGCCGGCTCAGCCGCAGCCGGAACGTCGGTGAGCTCGGGCTGCGCCATCGTGTCGATGTTCGCCAGCTCGAGGTCACGGTTGAGGGATGTATCCATTGCAAGCTGGTCGTCGCCGCTGTCGCGGCAGGCCCCGACCGCAAGCGCGAGCACCAGCGGGAGCGATAACACTAAACGTCCCGTATATTTGGGCATCTGGTCCTCCGAATCCTGATCGCAATGGGGCGGCGCGCGAAAGCGCGCTTCGTCAGGGGAGGGCCAAGCCGTGTCCCACCCATGCGCCCCCTTCGGCGACTCCTAGAATACTACCGCCCGTACCTGAAATCGTTCAGTGCCGGGCTGATCCTCGTCGTGGTTTCCATGGCCCTGGCGAGCCTTGTCCCCTGGCTGCTGCGCCGCGGGCTGGACGCCATTGCCCGTGAGGAGCCAATGGACGAGATCGTCCGGGTCACCGCCGCGATTGCGGCCACCGCGCTGACCACAGGCCTGTTCCGATACTGGATGCGGGAACTGCTGAACGGAGTGAGCCGCCGGATCGAGTTCGACCTGCGCAACGATCTGTTTGCCAGCGTGATGCGGCTCGACGCATCCTGGTACGCCGCGACGCGGACGGGTGACATCATCGCGCGGCTCACGAACGACGTGGGCGCGGTGCGCATGGCAGCCGGCCCGGCAGTGATGTATCTCGTGAACACCGTTGCCGGCGGCCTTTTCGCCCTCGCATTCATGCTCGCCATCAGCATTCCGCTCACGGCGATGTCGCTGCTGCCGATGGTCCTCCTGCCAGTGATCGGTCTCCGCCTGGGACGTCTGGTGCACGACCGCTTCGACGCGGTCCAGGAGCATTTCTCCACGATGACGACCCGCGCGCAGGAGAACATCACGGGCGCGAGGATCGTGCGCGCGTACCGGCAGGAACGGGCGGAAACGGCCCGGTTCGCCGCCCTGAGCGACGAGTACGTGCGGCGCAACATGGCGCTCGTGCGGCTCTGGGGTACCATGCACCCGCTGTTCGCCCTCCTCGCGGGCCTGGCGACGGCAATCGTGCTGGGCGCCGGTGGAGTGCTGACCATGCGGGGCTCGATCAGCGTCGGATCGTTCGTCGCCTTCGGCCTGTACCTCGCCATGCTGACGTGGCCTCTCATCGCGCTCGGCTGGGTCGTCAACCTGTTCCAGCGGGGCAGCGCATCGATGCGGCGTCTCCTGGAGATCCTGGATGCAAAGCCGGGAGTTACGGATGCGGGGAAAGAGCCGCTGCCCGATGCGTCGGGCGGGAGGCGGATCGAGTACCGGAACGTTTCGTTTCACTACCCGGCCCCGCCGGGCCATCCGCCGCGCTGGGTGCTGCGCGACGTGTCCTTCCGGGTGGAAGCCGGTGAGACGCTGGCCATCGTCGGCGCCACCGGAAGCGGTAAGACCGCGCTCCTGGACCTCCTGCCGCGGGTGTACGACCCGCAGGAAGGAACCATACTCGTTGACGACGTCCCGATCCGGGAGGTCCCGCTCGCGGAACTGCGCCGTACGCTGGCCTATGTGCCGCAGGAAACCGTGTTGTTCAGCGAGACGATCGCGGCAAACCTGGGCTACGCCGGCCGGGACGAGCAGGACTGGCGGTCGGCAGCCCGCGTCGCCCAGCTGGACGACACCATCTCGGGATTTCCGGGCGGCTATGAAACGCTTCTCGGCGAACGAGGTATTAACCTGTCCGGCGGTCAGAAACAGCGGGTGGCGATCGCGCGGGCACTGGCCCGCAATGCCGGGGTTCTCCTGATGGACGATGCCCTGTCCGCCGTGGATACTCACACCGAAGCAGACATTCTTCGCGGCCTTGGGGCGGCGCTGCGCAACCGCACGGCGCTCATCGCATCGCACCGGGTGAGTGCCGTGAGGGATGCCGACCGGATCATCGTGTTGCGGGAGGGGACGATCGTGGAGACGGGATCACACGCCGAGCTGATGGCGGCGCGCGGCGAATACTGGTCGCTGGTTCAGCGGCAACAGCTCGTGGACGCTATCGAGGACCCGACCGAGTTGGCATCCGGGCCACCCTCCGGTACAATTGCTGGCGCCAATGTCTGACTCTCCGCCACTGCTGGTTCGCGACCGTCCGGGAGACGCCGCACTCGAAAGGCGCAACGCCGAGCTGCTTACCGCAGTGGACGAGCTGCGGCTTCGCGACTCGCTCAAGACCCGCTTCCTCAGCAACGTTTCGCATGACCTGCGGACGCCGCTGTCGGCCATGATCACGCACGCCGAGATCCTTCGCGACGGCCTGCTTGGAGAGCTCACGGAGCGGCAGCGGGCCAGTGTGGACGGGATCATCACGGGCGGACGGCAGCTGCTCACGATGGTCAACGAGATACTGGTGTACGTGAAGGGGACGGCCAACCAGCTCACGCTGACAACGACCGAGTTCGACGTCGAGCCGCTGGTCGAGCAGGTGCACAGCGTGAACGCGTCATTGCTGGAGAAGAAGGGGCTTGCCTTCGAACAGCGGCTCGCCCCGGGACTGCCCCGTCTCCGCGCCGATCGCGACCGGATAGCGCACGTGATCGGCAACCTGCTAGGCAACGCGATCGCGTTCACCGACCAGGGCGGCCGGGTATGGATTGCCGCGAGGCTGGAGCGCGGCGCGCACGGCCAGGAGCTGGTGTTCGAGGTAGGCGACACGGGCATCGGCATAGCACCGGAGAACCACGAGATGGTCTTCCGTGAGTTCGCGCAGGTGGACTCCTCCACTTCCCGCGGCCACCATGGAACGGGGCTCGGCCTCACCATCGTCCGGCAACTGGTCGGGCTCCATGGGGGGCGGGTCTGGCTCGAGAGCGAGCTCGGCAGGGGCAGCAGGTTCTTCTTCGCAATTCCGGAGTCGAGACTCGTCTTCCCCTCCAGAGAATCCTCCTGACCAGCGCCGGGCGGCCGCGCCCCCCTCGTGTGTTGCTGGTGGAGGACAGCTCACTTGTCGTCAACGCGCTGCGCCTGCTCCTCGAGCAGCACGGCTACGAGGTCACCACTGCCGACAGCATCGAGGCGGCTCGTAACGCCGCCGCCCACAGCCGTCCTGACTTCGCGCTTCTGGACCTGACGCTGCCCGACGGTGATGGGCTCGATCTGGCCAGCGAGTGGTCGCGGGCGCCGGCCGTGGCAGTGCTCGCGCTCACCGGGCACGCGGACGAGGCAACGCGCGCCCGGTGCATGGAGGCCGGTTGTCGCGCGGTCCTTGTGAAGCCGGTGTTGAGCGCAGATCTGCTGACAGCCCTGGCCGCAGCGCAGCGCTAGCCGCCCTCGCGAGACCGGGTTTACGCGGCGCCTGGCTGCGGGCTGGACTCGACGATCGACCTGAACGCCGCTGCGGGAATCTTCTCCGGCTCGAATGCCTCGCCGGAGCGCTCGAGAACCCCGGCGACAACCGCATCGACCGTGACCAGCGGCGCATCCGCGTCGGCGCGGATCTCGAACTCCCACTTGCCACGTTCAGGGCCCTTCACCGCAAGCCGGTACCGCGCGGTGTAAACGGTGTGCCGCTCGTGCAGCGTCGCTTCCAGCTCCGGGATCGCCGCGACGACGGCAACCCCCGTTTCCCATTGCCCCTGCCTGATGGCCGGGAACAGCCGAACCTCGCTCACCGAGTGCGCGGGAACCCGCTCGGCGATCGTGCGGAGAAACCGCTGGGTCACCTCATTCATTTTCACCCCGCTCCGCCGCCGGCGTGACCGGCGGTCTCCACCAGCTCGCGCTCCGCATACAACCGGAGAATGTGCATGAAATCCTGGGCGTTGGTCACCACACCGAACGCCTGGTGAGTGCCCCGGTCCTTCAGCTTGCTGACCACGAACTCCGACGCATCGACGCAGATGGTCGGCAGCTCCCGCAGCGAGCCGTCAGGCTCGGTCACGAAGGCGGGCAGCATGTTGCCGGTCCCAATCGCATGCAGGGCGGTGGCGACGAGGATGGCGAGCGTCGCCCGCGAAGTGTACTCGCGCATCGCGTCCTGCGCGGCCGCCATGTCGGTCAGCACGCCGGGGAGAGGCCCGTCGTCCCGGATCGAGCCCGCCAGGACGAAAGGAATGTCATGCCGCACGCACGCGTGCATGATCCCGTTGGTGATCACACCCTCCTCGACGGCCCTGGCGATGGAGCCTGCCGCGCGGACGCGGTTGATGGCACGCATGTGGAGCCCGTGTCCGCCCGCTGTGGCCTCCCCTGCGCCGCTCATCCCGAGAGTGGTTCCGTAGATCGCGGCCTCCATGTCGTGAACCGCGACGGCGTTGCCTGCGAGCAGGGCCGAGACGAAGCCGTTCTCGATGAACCAGACCATGTCCGCGCGGGCGCGGGAATGCACGAGTGCCGGGCCGGTCACCCAGATGGGATAGCCGCGGTCCCGTTCCTCGATGAGGATGCGGGCAAGGTGCGCGTAGTCCACCGGCTTCTCGCGCGACACCTCGCTGGTCATGAAACGGAACTCTGAGTCGTCCGCAGCCATGAACGGCGCGGAGTTCACGAACACGCCACCCGACCCGTCCTCGGCGTGTCCGACCACCACCATCTCGCCTGCCCGAACGCGCCTCCCCTCCTTCACCCAGAGCTCGCCATCGCTGTCGAGAACGATCGCTCCATCCATCCGCGGCCGCCGCGGCATCCGCCAGTTGCCCGACAGCCGCACGTAGGTCGGCAGGTTGGTCGTGGCGAAGAAGTTCTCGGGCAGCACTCCATCCGCCGGCGCGGGCGCGAACGCGGCGTCCGGTGCGTTCTGCAGCCGGGGATCAGCGAAATCGGGATGCGGGATGGGCTTCACGACGGAAAGATACGGCGCGCGGCTACAGGAGAGTCACCGGATCGCGGTCAACCGTGATCCGCAACTGCGCCTTCGGCGGCGCGGTGAAGTGCTCGGAGAAGTACCGCAGCACGCCGGTCAGCGTACCCGAAGACGCGCTCTTCAGCAGCAGATGCCACCGCCATCGGCTCTGAATCCTCTCGATCGGCGACGGCGCCGCGCCGACGAGCGTCACCTCCGACGAACCGGTGCGCGCAATGAGCTCCCGCAGCCACTGCGCGGCGGAGAGCGCCAGATCGGCGGTCGGGCGCTGCTCCGTTCCGCTCACCACGACGTTCGCGAGGCGAACGAACGGCGGGTACGCGGGTTCCCGCCGACTCTCCAGCTCAGTGGTCACGAACGAGTGATAGTCATGGGTCAGTGCGTGCCGCACGGCGTGGTGCCCGGGCACTCGCGTCTGAATGAACACCTCCCCGCCCCGCGGCCCACGGCCTGCCCGGCCCGCCACCTGGCTTATCAGCTGGAACGCCCGCTCCGATGCGCGAAAGTCAGGGAGATTGATCCCCACGTCTGCGTCCACCACGCCCACGAGCGTCACGTTGGGGAAGTCGAGCCCCTTGGCGATCATCTGGGTCCCGAGGAGGATGTCCACCTCGCCCGACGCAACGCTGTCGAGTATGCGGGCGTGCGACCATTTGCCGCTCGTCGTGTCCACGTCCATGCGGGCTATCCGCGCCCGCGGGAACCGCTCGCCCAGCAGTCGCTCCACCTGCTGGGTGCCGAGGCCTCGCTGCCTCAGCGTCTGCCCGCCGCACCGGGGACACTCGGAAGTCGTTGGCTGCTGGTGGCCGCAGTAGTGGCACAGCAGCCGCTGCGGCGTGCGATGATGCGTCAGCGTGATGCTGCAGTTCGGGCAGGTCACCACCGCGCCACACTCGCTGCACTGCACGAATGCGGAATAACCCCGCCTGTTGAGAAGCAGGATGCTCTGCTCGCTGAGCTCCAGTCGGACCGCGAGCGCCGCATCCAGCGGGTCGCTGATCACCCGCTCGTAATCGGTGCGCGCGCGCCGGCTCTCCGCTGTCTGGCCCCGCTCCCGCCGAAGATCCACGACCTGAACCGACGGAAGCCGCCCGCCTCCCACCCGGTCGGGCAGCTCGAGCAGCCGGAACTTCTTCGTGCTCGCGTTGTGCCAGCTCTCCAGTGACGGCGTGGCGCTGCCAAGCACAACGGTAGCGCCGCTCTCCCGCGCGCGGATGATCGCTGCCTCGCGCGCATGATACCGCGGCGCCTCGCCCTGCTTGTAGCTCGGCTCGTGCTCCTCGTCCACGATCACCGCTCCCAGATCCGGGAGCGGCGCGAAAACCGCCGAGCGAGCGCCCACTGCAATCCGCTTCTCGCCGCGGCGGAGCGCCTGCCACGCATCGTATCGCTCGCCCTCGCCAAGGGCGGAGTGCAGCACGGCGATTGAATCTCCGAACACCGCGCGGAAACGATCCACGGTCTGCGGCGTGAGCGCGATCTCCGGCACGAGCACTATTGCCGTGCGGCCGCGACGCAGGACGACTTCCTTGAGCAGCTCGATGTACACGAGTGTCTTGCCGCTCCCCGTCACTCCGTGCAGCAGGAAGACCTCCCCCGCCTGCGCTGTGCCCAGCGCGGCTATCGCTGCCGCCTGCGCGGGAGTGGGCTCGAATGCCCCGTCCGCAGGTATCGGCCGCAGCGCGAACGGGTCGCGCGCGACTGTTTCCTGCGTCACCTCGACGAGGCCGCGCGCCTCGAGGCCTCTGACGACCGCGGCCGAGATCGCGAGACGCTCGCGCAGGTGCTCGACATCGACTGTCCCGCCGAGCGACTCGATCACCTCATACGCCTCCCGCTGCCGCCGGGCGCGACCGAACACCGCGTCGCGCTCGAGAAGCGATGGCGCCGCTCCACGGGTGCGCACGACCGAACGCGTCTTCGGCCGCGGCACCGGCAGGTCCGGCGTAGTGAGCGCCAGCGGCAGCACTGCGCGCAGCACCATGCCGAGCGGTGCGATGTAGTAGTCTGCGATCCACTCGCACAGCCGGAAGATTTCCGGCGTGATCGACGGCTCCGCGTCGGGAGCAGCCGCTATCTGTCGCACGCGCTTCGGCGCGCGCTCTGCGGTCGCATCGCCGACCACGATTCCCATCTCGCTTCGGTTCCTCACCGGCACGACGACTCGTGAACCGCGAGGCGCGTGCATGTCCGTCGGCGCCGCGTACACGAACGTCTGGAACAGCGGCAGCGGAAGCGCTACCTCGAGGAGCCGCACCGGCTGGCGCATGGCCTGCGCCGCGACTGCCGGCTCAGCCGGCGCGCGCGTGCTGCACGCCCCGCTCGTGCTGCTCCGCAAGCAGCGTCGGCGACAGGGGATGCGCTCCGAGTCCCGGCGCGTCCGGAAACCGCAACTCGCCCGCGACCATCCTGACGCCGGAGAACGGGTCCTCGGCCAGCAGCGCTGCGCCGTCGAGGTCCGCGTAATCCAGCAGTGGCGCGATCTGGGCGATGGCCGAGATCCCCAGGCTCGATTCGATCATGCACCCCGCCATGACCGAGAGCCCGTGCGCGCGCGCAACGTGGACCATCCGCATTGCCTCCCGCAGGCTGCCGCACTTTGCCAGCTTGATGTTGATCCCATCGACCGCACCGGAAAGACCGGGGATGTCTGCAGCAGTCGCGCATGACTCGTCTGCGATGACCGGTATGGACGAGCGTTCCCGCACCCATGCGAGCCCCTCCACGTCGTCACGCGCCAGCGGCTGTTCAACCAGCTCGACGCCGAGGGCCGCGATGATCTCGGTCATCCTGACGGCCTGCTCGGCGCTCCAGGCAGCGTTCGCGTCCACGAACAGCCGCTTGTCCGGCGCCGCGTCACGGACGGTGCGGATAATCTCTTCGTCCCGGTCCGTGCCCAGTTTGACCTTGAGTATCGGATACTCGCGCGCGTCGAGGACGCGCTGGCGAAGCTCGTCCGGTGGGGCGATGGCGATGGTGAAGCTGGACAGCGGTGAGGTCGCTGGATCCAGCCCGAATATCCGATAAACGGGCGCGCCCAGCCGCTTTCCCAGGATGTCGTGCAGCGCCGCGCTGACGGCCGCCCGGAGTGACGCGTCGCGGGGCGCTTCGGCCGCAAGACGCGCCTCGAGCGCTTCGATCCCCCATTCGTCGGCATCCCGCAGCATCCGGCCGAGGCGCGCTGCGGCTGCGAGGGCAGTCTCGACTGTCTCCTCGTAGAACCGATTGGGCGCTGCCTCGCCGTAGCCGACTACTCCATCGTCTGTCTCGAGGGACACGACGACGTTGACGTGCTCCGCATAAGCGGTGCGCGAGATGACGAACTGGCGCTGAGTGCGAAGTGGTAAGCGCCCGGCGCGCAGCCTCACGAGGCCCGGCCGGAGAGCGGCCGCGCGAGCCAGGCAGCGCGCGCCACTGCCGGCTCCAGCGTCGTCCCCGCGCGAACGAACCGAAGCAGCGCGTCTGCGAGATCACGACCGGTTGCGTAGCGGCGCGCAGGTGCCTTCTCCAGGCACCGCATCAGCACTTCGGCCAGCTGCGCAGGCACGCGCGAATCCACCACCTCTGGGGACACCGGGATCTCGTGCACGTGCTTGTAGCTGATCGAATAGACGTCAGCGCCATCGAACGGCGGGAAGCCCAGCATGACCTCGTACAGCACCACGCCCAGCGTGTACAGGTCGCTGCGCCCGTCAAGGAGGCGGCCGCGCACCTGCTCGGGCGACATGTAGTGCGGTGTGCCCATCACGTTGCCCGTTCCGGTCATCCGCCCGCGGAAGTGCGCCGTGGCAATCCCGAAGTCGGTCACCAGCGCGTTGTCGTCTTCGTCGAACATGATGTTGTCGGGCTTGATGTCGCGGTGCACGATGCCGTGCCTGTGAGCGAAATCCAGCGCGACCGCGACCTGGGCGCCGACCGCTGCGGTGAACTCGGGGCTGAGCACCTTCGTCTGTGCCATGCGCTCACCCAGTGTGCCGCGAGCGAGAAAGGGCATCACCAGGAACACCGTCTCGCCTGAGGAGCCGAAGTCTATTATCGGGCAGATGTGCGGGTGGAACAGCTGCGCCGCAGATTCCGCCTCGCGCCGGAACCGCTCCCGCATGTCGGCTTCCCGCGCGAGATGCGGGTGCAGCATCTTCACGACGACCGCGCGCCCGAGGGGCATCTGCAGCGCGTAGTACACGTTGGCCATCCCGCCACCGCCGAGACGGTGCGTCACCGCATAGCGGCCACCCGTCACCCGCCTGAGCATCGAGATGTCCGCGTCCGGCGGGTTGCTGCTTGAAGCCTTGGCCTCGGGCAGCAGCTCCGCGCAGTGGGCACAGCGCGGCGCATCGCTCCGGTTCCACCTGCCGCACGACACGCAGAACATCGTCAGCTCCCGAACTGCATGCGAACGAAATCGTACGGCGGCCACGGACCGGTCACCGTGAACTCGAGATGCGGATGTCGCCCCGCCTCCGCGCGTACGCTCGACTCGAACGACTGCCACTTGTCACGGGGAATCAGAAACGAGGTCCTTGCCAGAACCGCCGCCGACCCATCCGGCTCGGCGTCCTCGCTGTGCGACGCGATCGCCGCCGCCTGCCCCCGCAGCGCCCGCAGGCTCTCCGTCGCCAGCGACTGCCATTCTTTGAGCGTGTCGTCCGTGAGCGGTGCCTCGCTCAGCCGCACCGTGACCCGCGCCGAGCTGTTGCCCTCGAGTGATCCCAGCGCGTCGGTCAGTGCCAGGTAATGCAGCTCGAGCCAGCGGGATATGACGCTGCGGGAGCGGAAGACGGCGCCGGGCGGCGCGGGCAGGATCGGCATGCGCTCGAACACCTCCTCCACCACCTGCGCGTACGTCGTGATGGATTCGTCCGTCGGTTCCTGTCGCCGGTACGGCACGGGCGCGACGACCGCAGCGATCGCGCGGAACCCGACGAGCGAGGTCCCGTCCACCGGTGAGTTCATCCCCGGCTCGAGGGGAACGATGCCGAACAGCTGGAGCGCCGTCATCGCGCGCAACCGGCGGAGGAGCGCAATACGCCCCAGCCAGCCACCGGACGAGCGCGTGGAGAGCCGATCATTGTCTGTAGTGTATCGCTCCGGGAGCGTGCCATGCCAGAGCGAAGTCGCCGTCGTTCCTTCGGTCCCTCCGGAACGGTGATGCAGATGGTCATGTCGCGAGGGCGGCGAGGTGCGCGATCACGCCGTCGGCAACCCGCTCAGGCTCATACCCACCTTCGAGAGCGCTCACCACGCGCCCGCCGCACCAATCCCCCGCCTTCGCGACCAGCCAGCGCGTGAGCGCGGCGAGGTCCTCCGGCTCGAGTGTGAAGCCGCCAAGCGGGTCACCGGCCAGGCAGTCGAATCCCGCGGAGATGAGCACGAGGTCGGGCGTGAACCCCGTCGTCGCCTGCTCGATCGCGCCTCTCAGCTCCGACGCGTACCGCTCCCGGGCAAGGCCGGGAGGGAGCGCCACGTTCCAGATCGTATCGTGCGGCCCCCGGTCGCCTGCGGCACCGGTGCCCGGATACCATGGCCACTGGTGCATGGACACAAAACGGATCCCCGGCTCCGTCTCCACAAGCGCCTGCGTGCCGTTTCCGTGATGAACGTCCCAGTCAACGATGAGGATCCGCTCCATCCCGTGACGCGAGCGCGCGTAGTGCGCCGCGAGCGCAACGGTGCCGAACAGGCAGAAACCCATTGCGCGGTTCCTCAGCGCGTGATGTCCGGGCGGGCGCACGGCGCAGAAGCTCCGCAGATGCACGCCGGCCACCGCGAAATCGACCGCGTCGAGCGCGCACCCGACCGCGGCGCGGGCTGCGTCCCATGAGCCCTCACTCGCCACGGTATCGACGTCCAGTCGCCCCCCGCCCGCAGCGACGATCCGCGCGACCGAAGCCACATAGGCCGGGTCGTGCGCGAGTGCCAGCTCTTCGGCGGTCGCGTGCCGTCCCTCGTGATGTGCCACGCTGGTGAATAGATGGGTGTTGTCGCGGAGTGCCCGGGTTATTGCACGCAGCCGGCCCACGTGCTCCGGATGCCCCCAGCCCGTGTCGTGACGTCCGCAGTCGGAATGTGAGATGAACGCGGTCAACCGCGTCACTCAGCGCAGCAACAGAAGAAGGCTGGGCGAATCAGCGAACCGGGCGCCGGCGACGGGACGTTATCAGAAGCGTTGACCCGTCCCGCACTCCGGCTTCGAGCAGCGATGCCGATTCATCGAGAATCTCGATGCCGCGAAACTTGACCACGTACTCCTCGTGCGCGCGCACACCACCCTGCAGGTGGTCAAGCGCATGGATCTTCACCACGCGCACCGGCTCGTCGGGCGACGCCTCGACCGGCACGGTGTCCCACACTTCGGGGACCTCCACGCGCAGGCTGACGAGGTCGTCACCCTGCTTCGCCAGCCTCAGCGGCTCTCCCCGCACGCGCAGCTGCTGAACGAACGCGGCGCTCACGAAGCCGATCCTTCGGACGCGGGCTCGTTCGTGACAGGAGGCAGCGAGGCGAAGAACCGCGCCACCTGCTGGTCGAACAGATAGCTCGAAGCCGTCACTCGCGTGCCCGCGGCGAGCGGCTGCACGCCGATTGCGATCTCTTCGCCGCCCTGTCCTCGCAGCGTTAGATGCCGCTCACTCTCCTGCTCCGGAAATGCGGAGTAGATGCCATTCTGCCTGGAGAAAAACCGCTTTGCCTCCGCGAGTACTTCGGCGGGGGCGGCCGTCGTCGCGTATTCCTGGAGTGTTCTGCTGGTCTGGCGCATG
>DASUUI010000034.1:0-75775 GCA_036374155.1 Gemmatimonadaceae bacterium
TTCACTCAGCAGGTTCAGGGGAACGTCACCCTCCGGATCTTCATCGACGCGGAGGGACAGGTGGTTGTGGATTCCACGAGAGTAGTGGAGACCTCGGGGTACTCGGCGCTCGATTCGGCCGCAGTTAAAGGCTCCGAGGAGCTCCGGTTCGTGCCGGCCAAGAGACGTGGCGAGCCTATGGCCGTCTCGATCCTGTTCCCCGTGTATTTCCGGCATCCCGACGCGGCGCCGCTGCCGGGCGACACCGTTCTCAAGCAGATCGACAGGTAATGGCTGAATCCCGCCGGCCGTCGGCCGCGGAAGGACGGGTGCTGCCCCCCCACGCCCGCCCCTACGACAGCGTCCTCCAGCTGGTCGGCTGGACTCCGCTCATCAGACTCGGCCGACTCGGCCGCGGAATCGCGACCCCGGTGTACGCCAAGGCGGAATTCCTCAGCCCTGGCGGGTCGGTCAAGGACCGCATCGGGCCAGCCATCGTCGAGCGCGCCGAGCGTGAGGGGCGGCTGCGTCCGGGAGGCACTGTCGTAGAGGCAACCAGCGGCAACACCGGTGTCGGCATCGCGCTGGCTGCCCTGTTCAAGGGATACAAGTGTATCTTTACGATGCCCGACAAGATGTCGCAGGAAAAGGTCAGGCTGCTGAAGGCGTTCGGCGCCGAGGTCGTGGTAACGCCGACAGCCGTGCCGCCGGATCACCCCGAGAACTACCTCATGGTCGCCCGTCGGATAGCCGAGCAGACACCCAACGCGATTCTTGCCGACCAGTTCTACAACCAGGCCAACCCCGACGCCCACTATGCCTCCACTGGGCCCGAGATCTGGGAGCAGACCGAGGGTCGCATCACGCACTTCGTGGCGTCTGCGGGCACCGGCGGTACCGTTACAGGTGTAGCGCGTTATCTCAAGGAGCAGAATCCCGCGATACGCGTGATTCTGGGCGACCCCGTCGGGTCCATACTCGCGGAGAAGTGGCGCACCAAGGGCGCGGCAGAGGTCGAGGGCACCCCGTACAAAGTCGAGGGCGTCGGCCAGGACAAGGTGCCGGGCACGCTGGATCTCTCGCTCATCGACGAGTTCTTCACGATCACGGACCGTGACTCGTTCGCGATGGCCCGCCGGCTGACGCGGGAGGAGGGACTTTTCGTGGGCGGCTCGTCCGGACTCAGCACGCACGTTGCCCTGAACGTCGCGCGGCAGCTCAGCGACCCCGAAGCGCTGATAGTGACCGTGCTCTGGGATCGCGGCGAGCGGTACCTCACGAAGGTTTACAGCGACGAGTGGATGCGTGAGAACCAGCTTCTCGATGCGGCGCGCATCACGCTGTGGGACGTCCTCCAGCAGAAGGGAGGCGCACTGGCTGCGATCATCAGCACGACTCCGGGTGCGACGGTGCGGCAGGCGATCGGCCTGATGGCGCTGCACGACGTATCGCAGCTTCCCGTAATGGAGAATGGGGACTGTGTCGGATCGGTCAGCGACTACGCGCTCTCGCAGAAGACGCTGGAGAACCCGCAGCTGCTCGACGCTACCGTCAATGCGGTCATGGACGCGGCGTTTCCGGTGGTGGACTCGGGCGAGCCCGCCGACACGGTCGTCAAGCTCCTGTCGAAGTCCAGCCCGGCAGTGCTCGTACGGAGCGGACGCGATCTTGAAGGGATCGTCACGCGATCGGACATGCTCCGATTCCTGATGACAAGATGAGAGGCTGACGGCCTTCGGATGCGTATAGCCGTTCTGCTTGGCGGTACTTCGTCGGAGCGTGACGTGTCCACCGCCTCCGGGCTCCGGATCGCCGAGGCGCTCCGCTCGCGTGGGCATGAAGTCCGGCTCGTTGACCCCGCTACGGGCCCCGTGGACGCCGAGACGGAGCACGAGCTTCGACGGAGCAGTGTGAAGAGGGCACCGCCTACGGTCGAGGAGCTGGCGGCACTTGCCGCTCGATCGCAGCTCGCGCGTCTGACCGAGCTGGACGACGTGCGCTGGGCCGAGGTCGTTTTCATCGGGCTTCACGGCGGGGTAGGGGAGGACGGCACTCTGCAGGCACTGCTGGACCTGGCCGGTATTCGCTACACCGGTAGCGGCCATCTGTCCAGCGCGCTCGCCATGGACAAGGACCTGTCAAAGCGCCTCTTCCTTGACGCCGGCATTCCGACAGCCGCATGGCTCATGGCTCCTGCCAGTGCCGAGCGGGTGGAGAAGCACCTCGGATTTCCCGTCGTGGTCAAGCCGTCGAAGCAGGGATCAACCGTTGGCCTGAGCATCGTGCGCGAGCGCGCCGGACTCGCTCCGGCGATCGCCGAAGCCAGGCGTCACGATGACGAGGTCATGATAGAGCGGTTCGTTCCCGGCCGGGAGATGACGGTCGGGGTGCTGGGTGGAGAGGCCCTGCCGGTCGGAGAGATCAAGCCGGTGCACGAGATATACGACTACGAGTGCAAGTACACCCCGGGGATGGCCACGGAGGAGTTTCCAGCCGATCTCCGGGCGGACGTGGCAGCACGCATGCAGGAGCAGGCCGTGGCCGCGTTCAAGGCGCTCAAACTGGGCGGCTGCGCACGGATCGACTTCCGCATGGCTCCCGACGGCGTGGCATACTGTCTGGAGGCCAATACGTTGCCGGGAATGACCGAGCTCAGTCTGATTCCGCAGGGAGCAGCGGCTGCTGGCATCACATTTCCAGAGCTGTGTGAGCGTATGGCAGTGCTTGCACTGGAATAGTTGCGCGCAGCGATCGGAACTGCTGGGATGAAGCGTGGTATAGCCGCGGAGAGCCCCGGCTTACGAGGAAGGATTTGAGATGGACTTGAGCGAGACGTCAGGGGGACGGGCATCGGCAGGGAGAGCAGTCAAATGGCTGCTGGCGGCGAATGTCGCCGTGCACTTCCTGCAGCTCATCGTGTTCGGCACGGTCAACACCTTCAGCGCGCTCGCCTTCGATTCATCCGCGCTTCCCGCGGGCTGGTGGACGCTTGCGACCTACATGTTCGTGCACGCGGGGCTGGTGCACCTCGCGCTGAACATGTTCATGCTGTGGTCGTTCGGCCCGCGTCTCGAGGAAGTCTGGGGCACGCGCGCGTTCGTGGCCTTCTATCTGTGGTGCGGACTGGGAGGAGCCATCGCCCACCTGCTCGTGGTTCGCGCAGGGCACCTCGTCGGCGCATCGGCTGCCATTTACGGCATCATGCTGGCGTACGCCACGCTCTGGAAGGACGAGGAGATATACCTGTTTGGCGTGGTGCCGATGCGGGCGCGCTGGCTGATCGTGTGGATGATCGGCGTGAACCTGGTTTATCACGTCCTCGCCCTGCAGGGACTCACCAGCGTCGCCGCGTTCGCGCACCTTGGCGGGCTGGTGTTCGCGTGGCTCTACCTGCACGTTCCAGGTGGAAGCGCGCTGTCGCGGGTGAAGGACCGGATCGCATCGGTCCCGGACGATACGGGGGAGATGCCCCGCGTAGTGCCGAAGCACACACGGCGCGGCAAGGAGCGAATGAGCGTCGCGGACGAGGTCGTCGCGCGCAGCAAGGCGGTCTCCGAGCGGCGGATGCCTCCTCCGCCGGACTCTCCTCCTGCCCCGCGGGGCGGTGACCTCGACTCGGTGCTGGACAAGATCTCGCAGTTCGGTCTCGACAGTCTCACTACGGCGGAGCGGCGCCTGCTCGAGGAACGCTCCCGGGAGTTACGGAAGGGCGACCAATAGCCGGGAGGCGTGATGGACATCCTGATGTGGCTGTTTGTGGGTCTCGCTGCGGGAGTCCTCGCGTCGCTGGTGATGGGCGGCACCGGCTACGGCCTGATCGGTGACATCGTCATCGGGATCGTCGGCGCCTTCGTCGGCGGCTGGTTGTTCGCACGCCTCGGCGTCACAGCTCCGTTCGGGGGGATCGCTGGCGTCATCTTCACTGCGTTCATCGGCGCCGTGGTACTCCTGTTCGTGATCCGGCTTATCCGGCAGGCTACCGTTCGATGAGCTGCGCTGCAGGCGTCGCGTGAGGCTGCAGTTCCTGGCGGACTACTGATGCCCAACGCCGGTCTGCTCGAGACGTTTCCCAATCCGTATCCCGATCGCCCGTACGACATCAGCATGGAGACGAACGAGTTCACGTCTCTCTGTCCCGTCGGTGGCATCGAGACGGATGCAGCGGAGCTGGAAAAGCTTCAGGGCGGCGCCCCGGACTTCGCGACCATCCGCATCAGCTACGTCCCGAATGCAAAGTGCGTGGAGCTGAAGAGCCTGAAGCTGTATCTGTGGAGCTTCCGCAACGAGGGCGTCTTCTACGAGAGAGCAGTCAACCGGATACTGGACGATCTCGTCGCGGCCGTGCAGCCGCGGTGGATGCAGGTGACCGGCGACTTCAATGTCCGGGGTGGGATCAAGTCGGTGGTCACTGCGGCTCACGGGAGCCGCTGAACGGACACAGCCTCCTGCGTCCTGCCGTGGCCGTCAGGCGGCGGGATCCGGGACCAGCGGCTCGTCCAGACCCAGGACTTCCCGGGCCTCGTGGACCAGGGGTGACGGGACCAGCAGATCGACGCCGCGCGGGACGGTTCCCTGAAAACCGGGGCCGAAGACTCCCACCAGGTCGTGCGCCCTGATCCGTGACGGGATCCCTGACGCCTCCAGCGTCTGGGACGAGAGTTCCGCCTCGATCATGCTGCGGCATGTGGTTGCCTTCGCCCACTCCGCGCGGCTGGTCATGCGTTCAAGCTAGTCCTGGGCACCTCAGCCGGCGAGTTGAAACCCGGCGCGGCCGCTGTCCGTTCTGCGTGGGAGACCTCGCGCGAAAACGGCGAGAAACCTCCGTGTTCCTGCGGGTGTCTAACCCAAGCTGATTCGCTATTGCCGCTCACGACCCGACTGTTGATAATCTCAGTCCGGCCGCAGCGGACGTTTTGCGCTTCCTCCCTGGCCGCAGTCCAACCTCATCCCGGACGATGAAATGAAGGTGAAGAGAGCTCAGTTCGCGATTCTCGCTATTGCCCTGCCCGCCATTCACGCGTGCGCCAGCGTGAGACCTGCCACGGGAGGCACCACTCAGCCAGCCCCGTCGGGAGCGACCCAGGCTGCGGCACCTGCTCCCAGCGGCGGCGGCGGACCGGCCCAGGCCGCTCCGGCAGGCGGAGGCGGAGCTGGACAGAAGAAGACCATCGCGAGCGTGACCCGCGGCCATCGCAGGATGGACGGACTGTTCACGGTCTATCAGGACACGGCCAACGGCTCACTCCACATGCTCGTCCCCAAGAGCAAGGTCGGGAAGGAGTTCATCTACTTCACGCACGCTGTCGATGCGCCAGTCACGGCCGGCAGATTCCGTGGCGCGTTCGGCACGAACAACGTCTTCACCATCCGCCGTCACTTCAACCGGGTGGAGTTCGTCACGCAGAACACGGACTTCTGGTTCGATCCGGCCAGCCCTCTCGCCCGCGCGTCCACCGCCAACATCAGCCCTGCGACCGTCGTGGTACAGGAGATAGTTGCCGAGGACAGCGCATCCTACCTGATCAAGGCCGACGACATCTTCGTCACGGAAGCGCTTACGCAGATCAAGCCTTCGCCTCCGGCAACGCCTGGTGGACCACCGCGCTTTACCCTCGGCGCGCTCAGCAAGGGGAAGACGCGCGTCCTGGCGGTGAAGAACTATCCGCAGAACACCGACGTGGTCGTCGAATATGTGTACGAGAATCCGGCGCCGGTGGTTCGTGGCGGGAGGGACGTAACCGATCCGCGGAACGTGAGTCTCACCGTCCAGCACTCGCTGATCGAAATGCCGGACAACGATTACGAGCCCCGGTATGATGATTACCGGGTCGGGTACTTCACCACGCGCCTGACCGACATGCTGTCCACGAGTGCCGCGCCGTATCGCGACCTGGTGCAGCGCTGGCACCTGAAGAAGAAGGATCCTGCCGCAGCCATCAGCGAACCGGTCGAGCCGATCGTCTTCTGGATCGAGAACACGACGCCGCACGAATTCCGTGAGGCGGTAGCGGAAGGCGTGCTTCGGTGGAATCGCGCGTTCGAGGCGGCCGGGTTCCGCAACGCGGTGCAGGTGAAGGTTCAGCCTGACGACGCAGACTGGGACGCGGGTGACATCAGGTACAATGTCCTCAGATGGACGTCGTCGCCGGAGCCGCCATTCGGCGGATACGGGCCGAGCTTCGTCAATCCACGCACCGGACAGATCCTGGGCGCGGACGTCATGCTGGAGTACGTGTACGTCACCAATCGCGTGCGCTACGATCGGCTGTACTCCACGGCGGCTCTTGCGGGGATGTCGGAACAGCCGCTGGAGCTCGAGCAGGACGACCGCTTCTGCATGGCAGGCGACTACCTGCAGCACGGGCTCATGATCGGCCGACAGGCGCTCGAGGCGAGCGGCGCGCCGCAGGTGCAGATCACGTCGCTCATCCGTGAGGGACTGATCCGCCTCACGCTGCACGAAGTCGGTCATACGCTGGGGCTGAACCACAACTTCAAGTCGAGCTACTCGATCCCGCGGGAGAAGGTGCACGACCGCGAATTCACCGAGCAGTTCGGAATGGGCTCGGTCATGGAGTATCCCGCGATCAACGTCGCTTCGGCGGGACGTCCGCAGGGCGAGTATTACTCCACGGGCCCGGCCCAATACGACGTGTGGGCGATTCAGTTCGGCTACGCTCCGTCGCTGCCTGACGCAGTGAGCGAGCAGGAACGCCTCCGCACGCTGCTGTCACGCTCGACGGAGCCGGAGCTCGCCTTCGGCAACGATGCGGACGGGATGAACGCACCCGGATTCGGCATCGACCCGCGGGTCGTGGCCAACGATCTGACGAATGATCCGCTGGGCTATGCGACGGAGCGTTTCCAGAACGTGGATCGCCTGATCCGCAGCCTGACCACGCGGTACTCATCCCCGGGCCAGTCGTATCACGAGCTGCGGTCTGCCTACCTGGTGCTGTCCGGCGAGCAGTCGTCGGCGGCCAACGTGGTGTCGCGTTACGTCGGCGGTGTGTACGTCGATCGCGCGGCGGCGGGGCAGCCTGGAGCGACACGTCCCTTCACTCCGGTCCCACGCGCTCAACAGAAGCAGGCGATGCGCATTCTCGAGCAGAACGTGTTCGCGCCGGCGGCCTTCAGCGCACCGGGGGACCTGTACGCGCACCTGCAGATGCAGCGGCGAGGGTTCGAGTTCTTCGGAAGCACGGAGGACCCGAAGATCCACGAGCGCACCCTCAACATCCAGCGCAACGTCCTGAATCATCTGCTCAACGCGCGTGTACTCACCCGCATGACGGACTCGCGCCAGTACGGCAACGAGTATCCGGTGACCGAGATGATGTCGGATCTCACCCGCGCGGTTTTTGCGGCTGACCTTGCGGGCAGCGTCAACACGTTCCGGCAGCAGCTGCAGCTGGAGTACGTGAACAGACTGGCTGCAATGATCAACCCGCCCACCAGCGCCACCTTCGATTATCAGTCGAGATCGGCCGCCCTGGCGAATCTGCAGTCGGTCCAGCGGATGCTGCGTGGCAGATCCGGTGGAAACGCAGAGACCGCAGCGCACACGCGGCACGTGCTGTTCGTCATCGACAAGGCCCTCAAGACGGACTGATACCACACGCAGCGAACAAGAGAGCCCGGCCCCACCAGGGGCCGGGCTCTTTCGTTTGTGGTGCGGCGCGCAGCCAGATTCAGGGCTTTCGCACCCGCCTCACGCTCCAGTCCCCCGATTGAGTACCGTGTTGCGGCGGCCCGGTGATGACGAATGTGCCGGCGATCGTGTCAGGACCGGTGAAACGGCCGCTGAAAACCGTATTGACCGGACAGCCGCATCCGGGGTCGCGGTAAGGAGCCAGCTGCCCCGTAAGGTTCCCATCCTGCGCGTACACGAAAGCGATGGAAAGCACCTGCGGGATTGGGCGACGGATCTGCTCCGCTGCTTCCGCTGCCGTTTGCGGGGCGGTGTAGCCGGTCGGGACCATCAGAACCTCGCCTACGGCCGAATCCCCGGCGGCGTTGAGCACGAACAGGATGCTGCCGTGCCGGCCGGTCGCGCTGCTTCCGTAGTCCCCATGCCACTCGCCGACGAGCGCCGACTGGTCAGCCGGATCGGCCTCCAGCACGACCGCGGGCGGCGAAGATGCGCAGCCAATGGTCGCGAGGACCACGGCGCCAACGTATGCCCTGATTCGCCACATACCTCCTCCAGTTGTTGCATTGGCAGAGTACGCTGGCCGCTGCAGCAGCGTCAGTCCGAGCCGCGCCGATTTTGTGTGCGGTGACTCACGACAGGAGTTCCGTGCTTTTGCCGACAGCGGAGCGGTACCGGCTGCCCGATCTTGCAGCATCGGTCCCTCAAAGTCTGGAGGTCTCCCATGCTGGCGACAACCGCGGTCGGCCCGGCCGACGTCGTGCCGCCATTGCACTCTGCCGAATCCCCTCAACGGCGGACCAGTCGAACCCTGAGCCAGCCGATCATCGTCGCCACTGACGGGACCGATGCGTCGGAAGCCGGAATTGCCACGGCAAGGACCCTGTCCCGCTCGCTGAACGCGCCGGTGCAGCTCATCTCGGTGATACAGCCGCTGCAGAGCCTTCTCCCATCCCGCGAAGCCGGCGCCGGTCCGACTCCCGAAGATCGTTCTGCAGCCGAGGAGCGGCTCGCGCTCATCCGTGAGCAGCAGCGCCGCGCGGGTGCGGAAGAGGGCTGGACGATCGAGATCAAGTTCGGCAGTCCGGCCGCGACTCTGACGCGCCTTGCGAAGGCTCGGAGGGCGCGTGTCCTCATCATGGGACGCAGGGCGCACGGTCGCGTGGATCAGCTCGTTGGCGACGACACCGTGTTCGACGTGATCCGCCTGGCCGAGACGCCTGTTCTGGTAACTACGGAGGCGATGAAGGAGGCGCCAACTGTCGTGACGGTCGCGGTGGATTTCAGCGACCTGAGCCTCGCGGCCGCGCGGGAGGCGCTGGAGCTGAGCCCCGGGGCCGGGATTGCGTACCTGCTGCACGTTCGCCCACGCACCGACGTGCTTGCCGGGCTTGCGACGGAATACGGCACCAGCGTGGACCGGGGATTCGAGCGCATGCTCTCCGAGCTCGACGATCGCACCGGTGCCCGGCTCGACACGATCGAGCTGACGGGCATTCCCGCACGAGAGATCGTGGATTTCGCCGTCAGTTCGCGGTCGCAACTGCTGGCGGTGGGAAGCTACAGGCGCGGGCTCTTCCGCCGGCTGGCAGGGGGCGCGATGGCGCTGCGGCTGATGCGGTCGGCGCCGTGTCCGATCCTGATAGTGCCGGAAGCGGTAACTGAGGACGTGATCGAGGACGAGGCCAGCGACATCGTCCAGGAGCAGGCGATAAGCGCGACGCTCGACGAGCTCACGAGACGCAACGCCGGACGCCGCGTGCTGTTCGAGATGGACAACCCCCGGGTGGGAGCGCAGCTGCTCGCCTTCGACTACACCTTCCTCGCGGCCGAATTCGACTCCGTCTGCGGCAGGGTTTTCATAGCCCTCTCGGACGACTCGGGGCGGTCCTGCCATAGTACGACGCATACGCTCGGCAAGGTCACCAGCGTGGACGTGCGCCGCGCCGCGGACGGGAGCGATCACATGGTCAGGATGATGGACAGCTGCGGTCAGGCGATGCTGACTTTCTGGTGATTCGCCGTGTGATCTTGAGCCCGACCGGGCTCCTGATCATACTCACCAGAGAATGCCACGGCGGCGTCCGCGCCGCCGTGTCTGTTTTCGCAAACCAATCAGGCGGGTGCGCATGCGCTTCATTCCGTTCGCTGCTCTCATTGGCGGGCTCAGCGTAGCTGGTGGCTCCGGAACCGTGCCGAATGGAGGCGGCACCGGTTTCCAACCCGACTCGGTCACTTTCGCGTTCGTCGATGTCGCCGTTGTCGCGATGGATGGCAGCGGTGCGATCCAGAACCAGACCGTCGTCGTGCGCGGCGGCCGCATCGTGGAGGTCGGTCCCGCCGCGAGCGTTCATGTCCCGCTCGGCGCGATCGCCCTGGACGGTCGCGGCAAGTTCCTGATGCCCGGTCTTGCCGAGATGCATGCGCACATCCCCGGGGAAACAGCACCTGAGCAGCTGGTGCGCGACATCATGTTCCTGTACGTGGCGAACGGTGTGACGACGATCCGCGGGATGCTCGGTGCACCGAACCAGCTTGTCCTCCGGGAGAGGACGGCCAGTGGAGGTGTGACCGGTCCAACGATCCTCGTGGGGGCGCCGTCGCTCAACGGCCAGAGCGCGCCGGACGCCGCGACGGCAGCGAGACTGGTTCGCGCGCACAAGAGCGCCGGGTACGACTTTCTGAAGCTGCATCCTGGCCTGCAGCGTGAGGTGTACGACGCGATCGTGACTGCCGCCCGCGAGGTCGGGATCACGTTCGCCGGTCACGTCTCCAGCGGCGTCGGGTTGCAGCGGACACTCGAGGCGCGCCAGTCAACAATTGACCACCTCGACGGCTACCTCGAGGCGTCAGTGTCCCCCGCGGTTCACGCACGGATGGCTGCTGGGCCGGTACCGTTCGCTGAAATGGTTGCCGCAGTGGAAGCGGACCGACTGCGTCACTGGGCCGGAAGGACGCGCGAAGCCGGTACCTGGAACGTTCCCACGATGGCACTGTGGGAAGCGTTCTACTCGAGCGATTCCTCGGATGTGTTCGCCCGTCGTCCCGAGATGAGATACGCCGCACCGCAGATGGTGAACGCGTGGGTCCGGCAGAAGCAGAACATGGCGCAGACGCAGCGCAATCAGGGGGTGACCGCGGACGCCGCTCGTCGCTATCTGGAGATGCGGCGCATCGCGCTGAAGGCGCTTGCCGATTCGGGCGCCGGGATTCTGATGGGAACCGACTCGCCGCAGATGTTCAGTGTGCCCGGATTCTCGTTGCACAACGAGATTGCGCTGATGCAGGCCGCCGGCTTGACGCCAGGTCAGGTTCTGGCCAGCGGGACGGTGAACGTTGCGCGCTATGCGACCGAAGATCTTAAGCTGGACGGGAAGTTCGGGGCGGTGGCGGTCGGGAACCGCGCCGACCTGATCCTGCTGAACGCCAATCCGCTACTCGACGCGAGGAACGTGGCGCGCCCGGCAGGCGTGATGGTGCGCGGCAAGTGGCTGGCTGCGGAGGAGCTGCAGCGCGGGCTGGAGGAGATCGCCAGCCGGTATCGGCCGGGTAACTAAGCGCTCCCGGCGGGCGTTGAAAGAAGGTTGCTTGCAGCCTAAATTCAGAGGCTACAACGATTTGGGCCAGGTAGCTCAGTTGGTAGAGCAGCGGACTGAAAATCCGCGTGTCGGCGGTTCGATTCCGTCCCTGGCCACTGAAGCGCGGCCACACACCGGTGATGGCCGCGCGACCCGACTTCCCATCGGACAAGCGCAGATAAAGCCGGGCGCTCAGTCGATTCGGTCCCGGTACAGTCCGGCATAGTCGCGCTTCAGGTGTGCGACCTTGGGCGCGTCGTGGTACACGATGTACGGATGCCTCGGGTGCTTCGCGGCGAAATCCTGATGATATCCCTCTGCCGGGTAAAAGCTGTCGAAGGGAATCACCTCGGTAACGATGGGGCTGGGGAAGACTTTCGCGGACGTGAGTTGCGCGATGTAAGCAACCGCCGCTTCCCTCTGCGCGGCGCCGGTATGAAAGATCGCCGAACGGTAGTGAGTCCCCACGTCGGGCCCCTGGCGATTGAGCTGCGTGGGGTCGTGTATCACAGCGAAGAAGATCTGCAGCAGCTGGCCGTAGGACACCTGTGACGGATCGTAAACCACGCGCACCGTCTCGGCGTGGCCGGTGGTACCGGAGGTCACCTGGGAGTACGACGGGTTGGTGACCGTCCCGCCGGAAAAGCCGGAAACGGCCGATTCAACACCCCGGGTGTGCTCGAACACCGCCTCCACTCCCCAGAAGCAGCCGCCGGCGAAGTACGCGGTGTCGCTGCCTGCGCCGACAGCGAGCTGCGCAGCCGCCGCCGGAGCTGGCAGCTGAGCGGCGGCGCGCGCGGTTCCGGCGGCCGCCTTTGTGAGCACCAGGACCACTGTCAGCGCGACCAGTATCGCCGCGCTTGCGGGTCCGATTCTGCGGGACATTGAGCCTCCACGCTCCACTGCCTTAACGATAATCCGGCGCGGGACGTTGTGGTGCGCCGGGTCCTTCCGTTCCGCCTGTTTCTCCCCGTCGGCTCGTGCTTTACACCTGCGTGGCCCACGGTGATTATGCGCCGTGGATAACGTCGCGCACACGCTGGCCGGTGCTGCACTGGGCGAAGCCGGGCTCAGGAAGCTGTCGGGGCTCGCAATGGCTGCGGCCATCATCAGCGCCAACGTCCCGGACATCGACGTGTTCTTCGTGGCATTTGGGATGAACACGCTGCTGCGCCGGGGGTGGACTCACGGTTCCCTTGCCATTGTCGTGCTTCCGATTGCCGTCGCAGCTGCGCTCTCAGCATGGGATCGCTTCCAGCAGAAAAGGGGAACTCGCCCTCCCCGGCGCGCGCCGGTTCGCCCGGCGCAACTGCTGCTCGTGTCGCTGGCCGCGTTCCTGACCCACCCCTTCCTCGACTGGGTGAACACCTACGGCGTCCGCCTGCTGATGCCGTTCTCAGACCGCTGGTTCTACGGCGACAGCGTGTTCATCATCGATCTCTGGATCTGGTTTGCGCTGGCGATCGGCGTCTTCGTCTCGCGCAGACGGCGGCGGGCGGCCCGGCCGCGGGCCGAAAGACCATCCCGACTCGCTCTCTCCGCCGTCGCGGGCTACATCCTGCTCATGCTCCTCGGAAGCTGGCGAACGCGTGACGCGGCGATTGCAGCGATGACGATGGAATCGCATCCACCGATCCGGGTGATGGCAGGTCCGGTTCCACTGAACTCACTGAGGCGCCAGCTGATCTTCGACATGGGGACCCACTACCGTTTCGGATCTGCGACTCTGGTTCCGCAGCCCGACCTGTCCATCACCGGTACATCGTTGCCAAAGAATCTGGAATCGCTCGCAGGTCAGCGCCTTCTCCACCGCCGCGACGTGCGCGAATTCCTGTACTGGTCGCGGTTTCCCTTTGTTGTGGTGGACAGCACATCCGGTCGCGCCGTCGAGCTCGGGGATGCGAGGTTCCTCACGCCTCGGGCCGGTCGTGATGCGTTCACCGTCGATCTGGCTCTCCCACCCGTGCGCTGATGGAGCTTGGCCTTTACAGCTTCGCGGAAGCGACACCCGATCCCGCCACAGGGCGCACGGTCAGTCCAGCCGAGCGCCTCCGCGATCTGCTGGAAGAGATCGAGCTGGCGGATCAGGTGGGGCTCGACGTATTCGGCGTCGGTGAGCACCACCGCCCCGATTATGTCGTGTCTGCTCCGGCTGTGGTGCTCGCGGCTGCAGCCGCCCGGACGAAAAGGATCAGGCTCACGAGCGCGGTGACGGTACTCAGCTCGGACGATCCGGTACGCGTTTTCCAGGATTTCGCGACGCTCGACCTGCTGTCGAGCGGCCGCGCGGAGATCATGGCGGGGCGCGGGTCGTTCATCGAGTCCTTTCCGCTGTTCGGGCAGGAGCTGGACGAGTACGACGAGCTGTTCAGCGAGAAGCTGGATCTCCTGCTCAGGCTGCGCGAGGATACGCGCGTCACCTGGTCGGGACGGCATCGGCCAGCGCTGGCTGATCTCGGTGTCTATCCGCGTCCATTGCAGGATCCACTGCCCGTCTGGATCGCGGTCGGCGGCACGCCCCAGTCGGTGGTGCGCGCGGCGACGCTCGCATTGCCACTGGCGCTCGCAATCATCGGTGGTGCGCCGGACCGGTTCGTGCCGCTGATCGAGTTGTATCGCGAAGCGGCTGCGCGCGCGGGCCACGATCCGAAGCAGCTCCCGGTGGGGATCAATTCGCACGGATTCATCGCCGACAGCTCGCGGCAGGCGGCGGACGATGCGTTTCCGCCATATGCCGAGGTGATGACACGTATCGGGCGCGAGCGTGGATGGCCGCCCGCAACGCGGCAGCGGTTCGATGCCGAGCGGTCACGGCGCGGTGCTCTTCTGGTGGGCAGCGCGCAGGAGGTGACGGAGAAGATCCTGTACGAGTACGAGCTGTTCCGGAACCAGCGCTTTCTCATCCAGCTCAGCGTAGGGACGATGCCTCACCGCAAGGTCATGCGCGCGATCGAGCTGCTGGGGACGGAAGTGGCACCGGTGATACGGCGCGAGACGGAGTCTCCAGAGCGATGAGACCTGACGGGTTCGTGTACGATGCGCGAGCGCCGCGGATCGTGTTCGGCGCGGGCTCGCGATCGGCCATCGCACGGGAGTGCGAGCGACTCGGAATGGAGCGCGCGCTCGTGGTGTGCACTCCCGGCAGACTCGAGCTGGTGAGTGAGCTGCAGCAGCTCGCCGCAGGCAGGATCGGCGGCGTCTTCGCTCACGCGCGCCAGCACGTCCCGACAGGCGACCTGGATGCGGCGAAGGTGGAGGAGGCGTCCGCCGGGACCGACGGTTATCTCGCCATAGGCGGCGGCTCTGCGACCGGGTTCGCGAAGGCGCTCGCGCTGCAAAGCGGCTTACCGATAATCGCCCTGCCCACCACGTATTCCGGGTCGGAGATGACCCCAGTGTGGGGGATCACCGAAGCGGGGCGGAAGATCACCGGGCGCGACGACCGCGTGCTGCCGCGCACCGTGATCTACGACGCCGAGCTCACGCTGACTCTCACCGCGGAAGTCGCAGGGCCGAGCGGGCTGAACGCCATGGCGCATTGTGTGGGCGCGCTGGGCGCGCCGGATGCAGACCCGATCACGTCGCTGCTCGCGGAGGAGGGGATCCGGCTGATGTCGGCTGCGCTTCCGGTGATAGCGCGCACCCCGGAACATCTCGCGGCGAGATCCGATGCGATGTACGCTGCCTGTCTTGCCGGGCTCGCCCTGGGCGCGACGCGGATGGGCCTGCACCATCGTCTCGCGCATCTGCTGGGTGGGACCCTCGGCCTCCCGCACGCGGAGACGCATGCCGTGCTGCTGCCGCAGACAGTGTCGCGGGGCGGCGTGGACTCTCCGGATGCAATGGCGCGGATTGCACGAGCGCTCGGGACCGGGGACGCAGCGCGTGCACTGCATGATCTTGCCGGTCGAATCGGGGCTCCGCGATCGCTCCGCGAGCTCGGAATGCGCGAGGACCAGCTGCCGCAGGTGGTTGCCGCTGCCGCTGCCATGGAACGTGAGCGAGGCGGAATCTGGAGCGAAACCCGACTGCACGACCTGCTGCAGGCGGCTTTCACCGGACGCGCGCCGGACCCGGACGCGACCGCTAGAATACGCCTCGGGGAGGAAGCACAATGAGCATCATCTCGCTGCATCACATTACCCTGATCAGCTCCAACGCCCAGCGCACGGTGGACTACTACACCACGGTGCTCGGGCTGCGACTGGTGAAGCAGACGGTGAGCTTCGATGATCCGTCGAAGCGTCACTTCTTTCTGGCGGGGGCGAGCGGGTCTCCGGGGAGCATCGTGTCGTTTTTCGAGTGGCCGGATGCCCCGCCTGGACGCGAAGGAGTGGGAGGCACGCACCACTTCGCGCTGCTCGTCGAGACCCGCGACGCGCTGCTCAAATGGAAACGCCGGCTCAGCGACCACGGAGTCGCGGTCAATGGTCCGCTGGACCGTCATTACTTCGAGTCCATTTACCATCGCGACCCGGATGGAACGGTGATCGAGATTGCGACGCGCGGTGCCGGATGGACACGCGACGAAGCGCCGGACCGGATAGGGACGGAGCATCGTCCACCGCCACCGGAGATGGTGAAGGGGAACCGCGATCAGGAGAGGATACGCGCGGATACCTGGCCGGAACCTGTACCGGAGGTTTCTGCGGACATGCGCTTCGCACAACTCCACCATATCACCGCGATCGGGGAGGACATCGAGCGAACACATGCCTTTCTGAACGGAACCCTGGGGCTTCGTAGGGTGAAGCGCACTTCCAACTTCGATATGCCGGACTCCTTCCACTGGTACTGGGGCAGTGGCGAAGGAGCGCCGGGGACGGTCGTTACCTATTTCGAGCGAAAGGGTGCAGCGAGGGTGACCCCTGGTCCCGGGCAGACCGACCATTACGCGCTCGCCGTGGACGGCGAAGACTCGCTGCGCCGGTGGCGTGGGAAGCTGCTCCAGGAGGGATTGCGGGTTTCCGAGGTCATCGACCGGCTGTACTTCAAGAGCATCTACACGCGCGACCCCGACGGGCAGACGGTGGAGCTGGCCACGTCGGGTCCGGGGTTCTCCGTGGACGAGACGCCATCTGAGCTGGGAGCCCGCCTCGCGCTGCCGCCGTGGCTCGAAAACCAGCGCGCCGACATCGAGCGGCGATTCGAGCCGCTGACCACGGCCGCGCGGTCAGACTGATGGGCCCGCACCAGGGACAGCCGGTTCGCACAGCGGGGTCTCCGCTCGAAACGGCCCGGGCGGCAATGGTGATGATCCACGGGCGCGGCGGGCGGGCGGAAGACATCCTGACGCTCGTGCCGATGCTGGAGCAGGAGGACTTCGCCTATCTCGCTCCCCAGGCGGCGAACAACACGTGGTATCCTTACAGCTTCCTGGCGCCGATACAGCAGAACGAGCCGGGGATCACATCCGGAATGCACGTGATCCGGGAGGTGCTGAACTCGATTGCCGCCGCGGGGATCCCCGCCGAGCGCACGATGCTGCTTGGCTTCTCGCAGGGTGCGTGTCTATCGCTCGAGTTCAGCGCCCGTCACGCGCGCCGCTACGGCGGCATCGCGTGCCTCAGCGGCGGGTTGATCGGGCCCGACGGGACGCCGCGCGACTACGCGGGCTCAATGGACTCGACGCCGGTGTTTCTCGGGTGCAGTGACGTTGATGCGCACATCCCGAAGGAGAGGGTCGAGCTCTCAGCGAAGGTGATGGCTCAGCTGGGCGCTGACGTCACCATGCGGATCTACCCGGGAATGGGACACGTCATAAACGAGGACGAGCGGGAGCACGTCCGCGCGATGATGGCCGCGATCAGCTGAGATCGAACACGCGCGTGGCGATGACGAACGTCACGACGGTGATGACCATGACCATGATGATGTTGAGCGCGAAGCCTGCACGCGCCATCTGAGGAATCGTGAGCCGCTCCGTCGCATAGACGATCGCGTTGGGTGCCGTGGCCACGGGCATCATGAATGCGCAGCTCGCCGCCAGCGCGGCAGGGATCGCGAACAGGAGCGGGCTGGACCCGACGCCCACCGCCATCGCGGCCACGATGGGAAGGAAGGTCGCGGCGGTCGCGGTGTTGCTCGTCAGCTCGGTGAGGAACAGAACGACGAAGGTGATCACCATCGCGATCACAATCACCGGGAACACGTTGAGATTCGCCCCGGCCGCGCCGAGCCACGTCGAGAGGCCGGTGACCTGAAATGCGTTTGCCAGAGACAGCCCACCGCCGAACAGGATGAGTGCGCCCCATGGCAGCTGTTCAGCGTGGCGCCAGCTCAACGGAAACTCACCCCGGCTCCAGCTGATCGGTACGACGAAGAGCAGCAGCGCGCCGAACAGCGCAATTCCGGTGTCGCTCAAACCCGGGAGAACCCGCTCGATCAGCGGCCGCGCGACCCACGCGATAGCGGTCAGCGCGGTGATGCCGCCGACGATCATCTCCGCGCGGCCCAGGCGGCCAAGCTCCGAGATCTCCCGATCGATGATCTCTCCGCTGCCTGCGAACGTATCCCGCCGCACGGGATACACGATTCTCGTCAGCAGCAGCCAGGTCAGCGGGATCGAGATGACTACGAGTGGAACGCCGACGAACATCCATTGCAGAAACCCGATCTGGATCCCGTAGCTCTCCGACATTACGCCGGCCAGCAACGCGTTCGGGGGAGTGCCTATCAGCGTTCCCAGTCCGCCTATGCTGGATGCATATGCCAGCCCGAGCATGAGGGCGACGCCGAAGTTGGGATCGGTCGTTCCACGTTTTGCATTCTCGGATTCGATCAGGTCGGTTATCGAGACCGCCATCGGCAGCATCATCAGCACGGTGGCGGTGTTGCTCACCCACATGCTGATGAACGCCGTTGCAGCCATGAACCCGCCGATAAGCCGCGGTGGCTTCGTTCCAACGGCGCGAATGATTGCGAGCGCGAGCCGCCGATGCAGGCCGCACCGTTCCAGCGCGATAGCGATGATGAACCCACCCAGGAAGAGAAAGATCACCGGGTTGGCATACGGCGGCGCCGCAGCAGTCACCGGGACGATGCCCAGCACGGGAAAGAGCACCAGCGGGAGCAGAGCTGTTACCGGTATCGGAACGGACTCTGCCACCCACCAGATCACCATCAGTGACGCGGCCGCGGCGGTCCGCCACGCTGCGAGCGACATCCCGTCCGGCGCCGGCAGCAGCAGCAGTGCGATGAAGACTGCCGGACCAAGCAGCAGCCCGATCTTCGCGCGCGACCCACGCTGCTCGAAGCGCTGGATGGCGGGAACCCGAAACGTCGAAGAGTGCCGGAACTCGTCCACAGCTTTGCTCGGTTGTCGTCCAGGGCAAGTGGGGGGCGTGGCCTGACGAGCGCCAACATTGCCGCCCAGACCGTACTGTGTGAAGGGGGGAGCGGCGTTGGACAGTCCGCCTCGCCGTGCGCATCTTCGCGCGTGGAATCTGCCACCGCAGCCGGTCCGGGAGCCGCAAACATCCGCGGAATGTCGGCGCGCGACCTTACGCTGTTCCTCATCGTCGCGCTGTTCGGCCTGCGCTGGGTCGCGGTCGCCGCCGCTGCGGGACCGTCCTCACTCGTCGTGTGGGTGGTCGCTGCCGCCGTGCTCTTCGTGCCGCTGGTGGTGTGCGTGCTGGAGCTCGGCCGGCGCTACCCTGAGGAAGGCGGGCTGTATGCGTGGGTCAAGCGCGCATACGGAGAGTATCCCGCCTTCATGACCGGCTGGACATACTGGGCGTCGAACCTCCCGTTTTTCCCGGGCCTGCTCTATTTCGCGGCCGGCAACGCTCTTCTCGCAATCCCGGGTGGTGCCCGCTTCGGCGACAGCCCCGTGCACATAGCTGGAATTGCGCTGTTCGGCCTGCTGGTGGCCGTCATCCCCAACGTTCTCGGAATCGGTCGCGGGAAATGGGTGCAGAACATCGGCGCTCTGGCCTACTGGATACCGGGAGCGGCCGTAATACTGCTGGGTACGGCTGCTTTCCTGATGTACGGCAGCGAGACGCCGATCACCGTGGAGACCGTGGTGCCCGAGCTGAGTCTCGACCGCGCGCTCGCGTGGTCCACCATCGCGTTCGCCTTTGGCGGAGTCGAGACCGCGTCGCTCGTCGCTACGCAGGTACAGGATCCGCGCAGGGCCATCCCGCGCGCAGTGATCGCTGCCGGGGCGGTGATCCTGGCCATGTACGTTCTTGGCACGCTGGCTCTGCTCTGGGCACTGCCGTCCGGCGAGATCAGCCGGATCGGCGGGTTCGCACAGGCGATGGAAGCGCTGGGCGAGCGAGCCGGGGTGGGCGGACTCGGGCCTGCGACGGCCGCGATGCTCGCGATCGGCGGAATCGGAGGCGTTGGGGCCTGGATCACAGCGACTGCCAGGCTGCCGTACGTAGCAGGCATCGACCGCTACCTTCCGGCGCGGTTCGGGAAGCTGCACCCGAGGTGGGGTACGCCGCATATCGCGATCCTGACCCAGGCGGCGATCGCGGCCGTGCTCATCGTCATCGGTCAGGCGGGGACGACAGTCCGTGGCGCCTACGACATGCTCGTCGCAATGAGTGTGATCTCGTACTTCATCCCGCTGCTGCTCATGTTCGCTGCGGCGTACCGGCTGGCGCCGGCGGCTGCGGGCCAGGGAAGCTGGGTTTCCCAGGGAATGCTGCGCGTTCTTGCGATGGTCGGATTTGCGGCGATCGCCGTCGGAACCGGGCTGGCGCTCGTCCCTGCCGCAGACGAGACGAGGCCAGGGCTGGCGATGACGAAGCTGCTGGTGCTGACCGCGATACTTCTCGTTGCGGGGTCAGCGCTCTACCTGCGGGCGAACCGTCGCCGGGCGAAGACGCCCTCATGAGAGAAAGGCCGGCTCGACAGAGTCGAACCGGCCTTCCCGTAGCTGCTATCGCGGCCGAGGCCGCGCAGGCCGCTTGTTAGCGGCCGAGCTTGACCACGTTCTCCGCGGCCGGGCCCTTCTGGCCCTGCACCATGTCGAACTCCACGCGCTCACCCTCGGTCAGCGACTTGAAGCCGTTGCCCTGGATGGCCGAGTGATGAACGAAGCAGTCCTTCTGTCCGCTCTCGGGCGTGATGAAGCCAAAGCCCTTGGCGTCGTTGAACCACTTGACGGTGCCGGTCGTACGCATGCTGAACTCCTGAAATGTTGTGTAGTTCGGAGTCCGGTCATGCCGTACCTGCCGACTACGGTGTTGGTTCGTGATCCGTGCCCTCACGATGGGGCGTTCCCTCGTCCGTGTCTGTGCGATCGTGAACCGACAAAGCAAAAGCCCGGCTGAGAGCCAGGCCCCTCGATCCCCGAATCACACGTGTACACGCGGGTTCGCAACACTAAATAAAACCATTTCCGGGACGGACTGCAACAGGGGAAGTCAGGCGCCGGGGCGGGCCGATGGCCGGGGGCCCGTCCAGGCGTACCTTAATCACCAATGACACGTCCGATTATCGAGGTAAAACCGGACATCGCGGAAGCGGCAACGCTTCCCGCCGGCGTGTACCACGAGCAGCGGTATTTCGATCTCCAGCGCGAGACCGTGTTTGCCCGGACGTGGCTGTACGCCGGCGATGTCCGGAGGCTCCGAACCGCAGGGCACGTCCTGCCCTTCACTCTCCTGGAGCAATGCCTGGACGAGCCGCTGCTGCTGGCGGCAGACGCGGAAGGCACCGTCCGGTGCCTGTCCAACGTGTGCACGCACAGGGGTGCGCTCGTGGTCGAGGGTGAGGGCCATCTCCGGCACCTGCGTTGCCGGTATCACGGGCGCCGCTTCGCGCTCGACGGAACCTTCGAGTCCATGCCCGAGTTCGACGGCGTCACCGGCTTTCCTTCAAAGGCGGATGATCTGCCCCGCCTCCCGCTTGAGCGGTGGGGGCCGCTGTATTTCACGGCGCTCGATCCGGCGATGCCATTCCACGACTGGATCGAGCCGGTTCGGGCTCGCACTGAGTGGATGCCGCTGGACGCATTCGTGCCGGATCCCGCGACGTCCAGCGAGTACCACATCGGCGCCAACTGGGCACTGTACGTGGACAACTACTCCGAGGAGTTCCACATCCCGTACGTGCACGCCGGATTGAGCGAGCAGCTGGACTACAGCCAGTATCGCACGGAAACGTTCGCCTGGGGCAACCTGCAGCTCGGAGTGGCGAAGCCCGGCGAGCCGGCATTCGAGCTGCCCGCCGGCCACCCTGACGCTGGTCAGCGCATCGCCGCATTCTACTTCTGGCTGTTCCCGAACCTGATGCTGAACTTCTATCCGTGGGGCCTGTCGGCCAACGTCGTTCATCCGCTCGGCCCGACCCGCACGCGGGTTTCGTTTCTGTCGTACGTCTGGCGTCCGGAACTGCGGCAGCAGGGGGTCGGCGCCGGGCTGCACCGCGTGGAAATGGAGGACGAGGAAGTGGTGGAATCGGTGCAGCGCGGCGTGCGCTCCAGGCTGTACGATCGCGGCAGGTACTCGCCGCGGCGCGAGGTCGGAACACACCACTTCCATCGCCTGCTTGCAGCGTTCATGAATTCCGAGCCCGGCAGCGAGGTGAGAGAGTGAGTCTCGTCACGCGACTGCTGGCAGCGTCCCTCGGAGCGATCCCCGTGACGGCCGCCACCGTCGTCGCACAGGACGCCCGCCCATCCTCAACGGAGCGCGCCGTGGAAGCAGCGCGTAGCTACATCGCCGCTTCCGGCGATTCTGTGATGCGCGAGCTGTTCACGCTGCTCGCCATTCCCAATGTCGCGTCGGACACAGCCAACATCAGGAGGAACGCACAGCTCCTGATGGAAATGCTGCGTCGGCGCGGGGCGACCGCGCGCCTGCTGGACGGGGAGGGACCGCCCGCCGTGTATGGCGAGCTGGTCACCCCCGGGGCGACGCGGACAGTCGTGTTCTACGCGCACTACGACGGTCAGCCCGTGGTTCCAGAGGACTGGGCGACTGCTCCATGGGAGCCGACCCTGCGCGAGGGAACGCTGAATGCCAATGCGCCGGTGGCACAGCTCCCCGCCGGGCGCACGCCGGATGAGTGGCGGGTTTATGCGCGGTCAGCTTCGGACGACAAGTCGCCCATAGTTGCGATGCTCGCGTCGCTGGACGCCTTGCGCGCAGCCGGCATCAGCCCGGGTGTGAACCTCCGATTCTTCTTCGAGGGTGAGGAGGAGGCAGGCTCGCCGCACCTCCGTCAGACTTTCGAGCAGCATCGCGAGTTGTTGAAGGGCGATCTGTGGATCGGTGCCGACGGACCGGTTCACACGACGGGGCTCCCTCAGGTGGTCTTTGGTGCGCGGGGCGTCGTCGGCCTGGAGCTGACGACCTATGGTCCGGCGCGACCGCTGCACAGCGGACACTACGGCAACTGGGCTCCAAACCCGGCTGCCCTGATCACGGAGCTGCTTGCGAGCATGCGCACCGGTGATGGAGAAGTCCGGATCACCGGGTTCCACGACGACGTCCGGCCACCGAGCGCAGCGGAGCTTGCCGCCGCCGATTCGCTCTCCCGGTTCGAGGACGATCTGCGGCGCTCTCTCCTGCTTGCGCGCACGGAGGCATCCGATGCACCGATGTTCAGGCGCCTGATGCTCCCCGCTCTCAACATCCGCGGAGTCAGGGCAGGCGGTGTCGGCAGCTCGGCTTCGAACGCCATCTTTCCCGAGGCGCACGCCTCGATCGACATCCGACTCGTGCCGGAACAGCGCGTCGATCGCATACAGGCAGCCGTCGAAGCCCACATCGCCGCGCAGGGGTTCACCATTCTACGGGACGAACCCGACTCGACCACCCGCAGGCAGACCGTGAAGCCGATCTGGTTGCGATGGGATCCTGGTTATCCAGCCATGCGCACCGACATGACCCATCCGATCTCGCAGCGCGTCATCGCTCTCGTCAGGGAAGCCACAGGGCGGGAGACGCTGGTGCTCCCCTCATACGGAGGGAGCCTGCCGCTTTACCTTGTCGAGGACGTGCTCGGTGCGCCGCTGGTGATCGTTCCAATGGTGAACGCCGACAACAACCAGCATGCGGCAAACGAGAACCTCCGGGTCGGTAATCTGTGGATGGGGATGGAGCTTTACTCGACCCTGATGGCCGGACTCGGTCGCGACTGACCACACAACACTTTCCCGGACAATGACCTTTCGCAGTCCTCGGCACCGGCTCCGCGCCGGCGCGCTCATCTTGCTCGCGGCCAGTGGCACCTCATGTGCCGTCCCGGCGGTCCGGCCCGCAGCGGTCACGCCTGCCGCCGGCGCCGAGATCCTGTGGGACAATTACGGCGTCCCGCACATCTTTGCCGCCGACCGCGACGCGCTCGCGTACGCCTGGGGCTGGGCGCAGATGCAGAACCACGGCGACCTGCTGCTTCGGCTGTATGCCCAGGGGCGCGGCCGGGCGGCCGAGTACCTCGGCCAGCCATATCTGAGAGAGGACCGCTGGGTGTGGACGATGGGCGTGCCGCAGCGATCCCAGGAGTGGCTCGAGGCGCAGACGCCTGCCATGCGGGCGCACATCAGCGCTTTTGTGCGGGGGATCAACGCCTTCGCTGCCGCGCACCCGCAGCTGGTTGGCGATTCGCTCCGAGCGATGCTGCCGGTCGTCGAAAGCGACGTAATGGGCCACGCGCAGCGGTGGGCATTCTCGGCATTCGTCGCTTCGCGGGCCGCCGTCGAGCAGGAAGCGGAATCCTGGGAGGAGCGGGGGTCGAATGCGTGGGCGATAGCGCCGTCACGCTCGGCGTCCGGACACGCGATGCTGCTGGCCAATCCGCACCTCCCCTGGGGCGACATGTTCACCTGGATGGAAGGGCAGTTCGTGCTTCCCGGCGTGAACATCTCCGGCGCCGCTCTTGTCGGCAGCCCGGTTCTGCAGATCGCTTTCAACGATCGGCTTGGCTGGACGCATACGGTCAACACCCAGGACGGGGCGGACCTGTACGAGCTCACCGTTGCAGGCGACGAGTACGCCTGGGATGGCGCTACCCGGGCGTTCCACACGGATATGCGCATTCTCACCGTTCGCGCGCGCGATGGAACGACCCGACCGGATACGCTGCGGATCCGCCGTTCCGTTCATGGTCCCGTCGTGCGGGAACGCGCCGGGCGCGCGCTCGCACTGAGAGCCGCCGGCGAAACGCTGACCGGATGGCTCGAGCAGTGGTGGCAGATGGGGACGGCCCGTAACCTCGCCGAGTTCGAGCGCGCCATCCGACCGAACCAGCTGTCATCACAGAACATCACGTACGCCGATGCGGACGGGCGCATCATGCTGTTCTACGGAGGCAATACTCCCGTCCGTCCGGTGGGTGACCGCGCCTACTGGGCAGGCATCGTTCCCGGCAGCACGTCCTCCAATCTGTGGACCGGGTTGCATCCCTTCGATGACATGCCGCGCATAGTGGATCCACCGACCGGCTGGCTGCAGAACGCCAACGATCCGCCGTGGTGGGCGACGTTCCCCACCGTACTGGACCGTTCCCGCTATCCGGCGTATCTCGCCACAACCGAGATGTCGCTGCGCGCGCAGCAGTCAGCGGAGCTGCTCGAGTCCAACGGGCGCGCAACGTTCGAGGAAGTGATCAGAGACAAGCACTCGACGGAGATGGAACTGGCCAACCGGGTGCTTGGCGACCTGTTCGCGGCCACCGAGCGATCGGCCTCGCCCCGCGTCGCCCAGGCGGCGGCGGTCCTGCGCAGCTGGGATCGACGCGCAGATTCCGGCAGCGCGGGCGCCGTGCTGTTCGTCGAATGGTGGCGCGGATACGAGAGCCGACTCGGCGCCAGGAATCCCTTCGCGGAGCGGTGGAGCGCAAGCGCGCCGCGCAGTACGCCTCGGGGGCTGGCCGATGCAGTGGCGGCTGCGGCCGCGCTCGACTCGGCGGCCGCAGTCGTCGTGGCCCGGTACGGATCGCTGACAGTTCCGTGGGGCGACGTATATCGGGTACGTCGCGATTCCCTCGACCTTCCCGCAAACGGCGCATTTCACGACTTCGGCGTGTTCCGGAACGTCGGGTACCGCGCGGTTGCGAATGATCGTTACGTCGTGGCGGGAGGTGACTCGTACGTCGCCGTGATCGAGTTCGGCCCGACAGTGCGGGCCGCGTCGGTGATCGGCTATGGCAATGCGTCACGCGCCGGGTCGCCACACCGTACGGATCAGCTCAGCCTTTTCGCCGGGCAGCAACTGAAGCCCGTGTTGCGCAGTCGCGCCGAGATTGAACAGAACCTGGCGCGGCGCGAGCAGGTGCGATGACCGGCAGGCCGTACGTTCTCACCGAGGTTACGTGGGCCACGGTACGGGATACGGAGTATGAAGTGGTGGTGCTGCCGTGGGGTGCCACTGAAGCCCACAACCTGCACCTGCCGTACGGCACCGACAACATCGAGAGCGAGGCACTGGCCATCGAAGCCGCTCGAATCGCCTGGGAGAAGGGTGCGCGAGTGGCGGTGCTGCCGTGTGTCCCGTTCGGTGTGAACACAGGGCAGCTCGACATCCGGTTGTGCATCAACATGAATCCGAGCACTCAGGCCGCGGTGCTGTCTGATGTCGTGATGTCGCTCGAGGGCCAGGGGATTCTCAAGCTCGTGATCCTGAACGGGCATGGTGGGAACGACTTCCGGCAGATGATCCGGGAGCTGCAGCCGCACACGTCGGTGTTTCTCAGCACGGTCAACTGGTGGCAGGTGGTACCGGCATCCGACTATTTCGCGGAGCCGGGCGATCATGCCGGTGAGCTGGAGACGAGCGTCATGCTGCATGTGGCGTCCGGCCTCGTCCGCCCGCTGCGTGACGCTGGTGAGGGCGGAGAGCGCCGGCCCAGGATTGCGGCCTTTCGCGAAGGATGGGCATGGGCCCCGCGGCCGTGGACACAGGTCACACGTGATACGGGGATTGGCAATCCTGCGGCCGCGACCGCCGAGAAGGGGCAGCGATACGCAGCCGACGTTGCGGGAAGGATCGCAGCGCTGCTGGTGGATCTGGCCGCCGCCGATCCCACGGACCTGTACGACTGAGTGCGGAGCGCGCCTTGACGCTGGTTCGCGTGCTCGGGTGCGGCGATGCTTTCAGCAGCGGCGGCCGCCTGTTTCCGTCATTTCACGTCGAGTCAAAGTCGGCAACGTTCCTGATGGACTGCGGTCCGACGGCGGTGCTCGCGATGAAGCGGATGAGCCTCGATCCAGACAGGCTCGACGCCGTGCTCATCTCGCACTTTCACGGCGATCACATCGGGGGACTCCCGTTTCTCGAGATCGAGCTGGGGATCATGCGCGGCCGCAAGCGTCCACTGATCGTGGGCGGTCCACCGGGCGTGTCCACGCGTATCCGCCAGGTGACCGATGCGTTATATCCGTCGCTCAAGCCAAAACAGCGAATCGAGATGAATTTCGTGGAGTGGGTCGAGAGCGAACCACTTCACCTCGGGGAGATCACGGTTCGATCGGCCCGGGTGCGGCATACTCCCGAGACCGAACCGCATGCGCTCAGGATCGAAGTGGATGGATGCATCATCGCGTACTCGGGGGATACCGAGTGGACGGATGCGCTGCTTCCGCTCGCGGATGGTGCGGATCTCTTCATCTGCGAGGCGAGCACCTTTGCCTTGCCGGTGGAGAATCACCTGAGCTTCACGACACTCATGGCGCACCGCGAGAAGCTGCGCTGCCGCAGGCTGCTCGTCACGCACATGAGCGACGACATGCTGCGCATGCTGCCCGTCGAGGGCGCCGAGGCAGCTTACGACGGTCTCGTCCTCGATCTGGATGAAGCGCGGGCGGAGGGCGGTGCTTCATCCGCGGCGAGCCAGCTGTAAAGGAGCGCCCGACAGGAATTCCGGCGCGGCCTGATGCCGCTGCCGCCGGTGTTCCGGGAGCTTTGACACACGAGAATGAGCGATCACGGCTCGAGCCCTGAGGCGGGACGCGGCGTTTCCTTTCCGCTGATCACGGCAGTCACGGCTATCGTGGCTGGCGGGCTCGTGTACGTGCTGCCGGGGCTTCGAGGCGCCGAATCCACCGTGTGGGGGCTGGGGCTTCTCGTTTCCGGACTGCCGGTGGTCTTTCGCACCTTGCGTGGCGCGCTCCGGGGCAGGTTCGCCGCCGACCTGGTGGCATCGCTTGCGATCGTGACGGCATTCGTGCTGGGTGAGCCGCTGGTCGGATTGATCGTCGTCGTCATGCAGACGGGTGGCGAAGAGCTGGAGCGCATTGCCCGGCGGCGCGCTTCGGAAGCGACCCGGGAGCTCGAAGCGGCAGCGCCGCGCATCGCGCACCGATACGTCGGGGAACGTCTGGACGACGTTGCAGTCTCCGAGGTCGACATCGGGGACGTGCTGCTCGTACGGCCGGGCGAGCTGATCCCCTGTGACGGCATCGTCGTCGATGGACGCTCGCATCTCGACACGGCCGCCATCACTGGCGAGCCGATGCCGATGGCGGTGTCTCGCGGCGCGCGCGTTCGCAGCGGCAGCGCGAATCAGGAAGGTGCGCTCCGCATTCAGGCGACCGCGCTCGCGCGCGACAGCGAGTATGAGACGATAGTCGAGCTCGTTCGCACCGCGCACGAGCACAAGGCGCCGCTGCAGAGGATCGCGGACCGCTACGCGGTCTGGTTCACGCCGGCCACCATACTGGTCGCAACAGTTGCCTATCTCATCAGCGGCGACGCGACCAGGGTGCTCGCGGTTCTCGTCGTGGCCACTCCCTGCCCGTTGATTCTGGCAACTCCGGTGGCAGTGATCGGCGGCATCAACCGGGCGGCGAAGCAGCGCATCGTCATGCGCCACGGCGGAGCGCTGGAGCATCTGGGCCAGGCCGACGTCCTCGTTCTGGACAAGACCGGCACCATCACCGTCGGTCGTCCCGAAGTGAGCCGCGTGGTAGCGACGGATTCTGTCTCCGAGTCGGACCTGCTGCGTCTTGCAGCCGGACTCGAGCAGGCATCGTCCCACGTGCTGGCGAAGTCAACCGTCGCCGCGGCGTTCGCGCGTGGAATGGTGCTGCCGCGACCGGAGGAGGCACGGGAGCTGGCGGGACGCGGCGTCACGGGCGTGGTCGAGAACCGTCAGGTCGCCATCGGTGCAGCGTCCTTCATAGAGGCGCTGTATCCAGACATCTCCCTCGCGCAGCAAGGGGTCGAAGCCGGTAACAGCGACATCGCGCGGGCGTACGTCGCGGTAGATGGCCGGCCCTCCGGCTTCGTGGAGTATGCCGATACGCTGCGGAAGGACCTGGCGCGCATGCGCGCCGACGTGGACCGTCTCGGAGTGAAGCGCCTGCTTCTGCTTTCGGGCGACACCGACGGGAAGACGCAGGAGGTCGCCACGGCCGCGGGATTCACCGACGCGCGCGGTGGCCTCATGGCGAGCGACAAGGCCGCGATCGTGCAGCAGATGGTGAAAGCGGGCGATCGCGTCGTCATGGTTGGGGACGGCACGAACGACGCGCCGGCACTGGCCACGGCGACTGTGGGTGTTGCGCTTGCCGGTCACAGCGGCGGCGTGGCCGCTGCTGCCGCGGACGTCGTCATACTCGGCGACGACCTGACGCTGGTTACGGAAGGAATGCGGATCAGCCGGCGAACGATGCGAATCGCCAGGCAGGGGATCGGGATCGGACTCGGTCTGAGCGGTGCGGGAATGCTGCTGGCCGCCGCCGGAATTCTTCCGCCGCTGGCGGGAGCTGTATACCAGGAAGCGATCGACCTTCTCGTCATCCTCAACGCGCTCCGCGCTGCGCGCTAGCGAACTCAGGTAGGGAAACCCCCCTGATTGCGTGCGGGATTGCCCACGCAAAATTCGGCGACCCGACGACAGACCTCGCTCCCGGTCAGTCCTACCTTGAACGTGCCACTCAGGAGCGCACGCCACAGGAGGACAGATGAAAGCCATGATCAACACGCAGCAGGAAGCCGGGAAAGCGCCGGACCCTCTTGCACTGCAGACTGTACTTTCGCCGGACGGACCCATCATGGTCGCAAGCGACGCCAGCACTTCTGCCGCACTTGCGATGTCGGCAGGCCGGATGCTGTCGGACGCGACAAGTCACCCCGTTCAGGTCATTTCAGTCATCGAGCCGGTAGCTGCGCTGGCGCCGGCACCGATGCTCGTCGGCCTGCCACCCGGCATTGACGAGACGCGCGTCGAGGAAAGACTGAACGACGTTCGCGCACAGCGGACGGTCGCCGGCGGTGATGCCTCGTGGAGCATTGAGGTCAGGCTCGGCGAGCCCGCCCCCACGATCGCACGGCTCGCCAAGGAGCGCTCCGCAACGCTCATAGTGATGGGGCTCAACCCACACGGTCCTGTGGACCGTGTTCTGGGCGGCGACACGGTTTTCGACGTGGTTCGGCTGGGTGAGACGCCGGTCCTCGTCGCGAGTGAGGAAGTGAAGCGTCCCCCTCGCATCATCGTCGTTGGCGTTGACTTCAGTCCCCTGAGCACCCGGGCCGCCCAGCTGGCAGTGAGCACATTCCCCAGCGCGACGGACGTCTATCTCGTGCATGTCGCACCTGCCATCGACGTCACCATCGACGGCTGGCACGATCTGGAGTACGCGAAGGTGACGCGCGACGGGTTTGCGGACGTCGTCCGCGCGCTGGACGGCTGCACCGCCCGGGTGCACACCGTCGAGCTCGCCGGCCGGCGCGAGCGCGAACTGGCGCGGTTTGCCCGCGGCCTGAAGGCCGATCTGCTGGTCGTTGGCAGCTACCGACGCGGACTCTTTCGCCGGCTGGCGAGCGGGACCGTCGCAGCGCGCGTCCTCCGCGGTGCGCCGTGCCCGGTGCTCATAGTGCCGGAGCCCGCCGCTACGGGGATGGCGTTTCCCGTCCCGGCTTCCGGCAACGGCGCGCGGCGCGAGACGATGGAGGCAACATTGAGCGCCATCTCGAAACGGAACGCAGGCCGCCGCGCGGTCGTTGAAGTCGATAATCCTGCGATCGGGGCTCAGTCGCTGGCATTCGACTACTGCTTCCTCGGGATGGACTACGACCACCACACGGATCGCCTTCAGATCTACCTGGGGGAGATGGAGGATGGAGGTGCGAGGCACCTCACCCACAGCGTGGGGGCTCCAACCGGCGTGGACGTTCTGCGCTCACTCGACGGGCGAGACCAGGTTGTTCGCGTTGCCGACGGAGCCGGCCAGGCGCTGATCACGTTCTGGTAGGAACCCTGCAAACCATGGATCCCGCGGCCATCCGGTCGCGGGATCTGTCTTTTTCATGGTCCGGAGCGTGTGGCGCGTCCATGAACCGGGGCGGCCGAATCGTATATTGCCGGAGACATGCCTCTCCGATCCCAACTCCCGGCCGATTTCGGTGCGGCCATCGTCAGCATCGCCGCCGACGCGATCATCTCGGTTGACGAGAACCAGCGGATCGTGCTGTTCAACAAAGGGGCCGAGCAGATCTTCGGGTACACCGAAGAGGAGATACTCGGCCAGCCGCTCGACCTGCTGATCCCCCCGCGTGCCGTAGGGGTGCACAGGCAGCACATCCGTGATTTCGCCGGTTCGGAAGTGATGGCCCGGCGGATGGGCGAGCGGCGTGAGATCTCCGCAGTCAGGAAGAACGGCGAGGAGTTTCCCGCCGATGCATCGATACTGAAGACCCGCGTCGATGACGGCTGGCTGTTCACCGTGGTCCTGCGTGACATCACCGTCGCAAAACGGGCCACGGAGGAGCAGGGCCGACTGCTCGAGGCGGCGAAGCGCGCCGCGCGGATGCGCGACGAGGTACTCGGCGTGGTGTCCCATGACCTGCGTAATCCGTTGAGCGTGGTGCGGATGTGCGTCAGCACGCTGCTCGATGACCCGCCGCCACCGACAGCCACGGCGCGTGAGCTGGTGAGAGAAATGGCGAACTCCGTGGACTGGATGGAGCGGCTCATTCAGGACCTTCTCGACGTCGCCAGCATCGAGGCGGGGCGACTGCGCCTGGACCGTCGGGTGCTGGACGCCATCGCCTCCTTCGACGAGGCCGCGTCACTGGCGCGCTCGCTGGCCGATCGGTCAGGCCTGGAGGTGAAGGCGACGCGTCCGCAGCAGCTCCCGACGGTGCTTGCTGACCGTGACCGGGTGCTGCAGGTGTTCGCCAATCTCGTGGGGAATGCCGTCAAGTTCACGCCGCGAGGGGGAAGCATCACGCTGAGCGCGGCGACGGCCGACCATTACGTGCTGTTCTCAGTCTCCGACACCGGGCCCGGGATCGATGAATTCGAGCGCGACCGCCTGTTCGATCGCTACTGGCAGGCTCAGCAGCTCGGACGGCGGGGTGGCGCCGGGCTCGGCCTGGCGATCTCGCAAGGAATCGTGGACGCGCATGGCGGGGAGATCCGGGTCGAGAGCCGCCCGGGAGAGGGGAGCACGTTCACTTTCACGTTGCCCGTAGCACCTCCCGGCGAGCCGTCAGTGTAGGGAGTTCCACCACAATCCGTGGGACCACCCCTGTCCGAATTTCAACGGCCTCCTGACAGAGGGCGCAGGAAGGCAGCCGTAGGTTGCGCCGTGTTCATCAATTCGCACATGGCAGTGATTATTTCGGACTACGGCAATGATTCATGAGAGGTCTTTGACGTGGCCGCCTCCGCAGTAGCAGTGTCGCATTCCGCTGTGCGCCCCCGCCCGTTGACGCCCAGATCGAGTGGCGCGTGGCTGCCCCCTGCCGGACGGCTGCTGCTCGGCGTTCCGCTGGCGCTCAAGATGGCGGGTGCGAACGCAGTGGTTCTCGTCACCGCGATAGGCGCAGCAATGGCGCACGGCAGTCTGGGACGCGGCGACATACCGCTTCTCGGCTCCGCGCTGGTGCTTTCTTTCGTGGTCAGCACCGTTCTGGTTGTCCTTGCGCTCGAGCCGGTGCGCGCGCTCGAGCGAACCGCCAGGCAGATCCTCGCCGGCGATCTCGATGCGCGGGTGCAGGTTTCCATCCTCGCGGATCGCGACGTTCGCAGGATCGCTGGGGTGATGAACAACCTTCTCGACGCTCTGACGAGTGAGCGTGAGCGCATCCGCGATCTTGCGGTGCGGGTCGTGTCCGCTCACGACGATGAGCGTGCGCACGTTGCCCGCGAGCTCGAAGACTCGACGGCACAGGGCCTCGCAGCCCTGCTTTACGAGCTCCGCGCGGAGCTGGACAGAACGGAGGACGAAGCGACCCGCCGGCGACTGGAGAGGCTGCTCGGCATGGCGGGCAGCAGCCTCGAAGAGCTCCGCTCGGTCACGAGCGCCGTTCACCCGCGCGTGCTGACAGATCTGGGCCTGGTTCCGGCGCTCGAATGGCTGGCCCGCGGCGCGCGCCGGCGCCACGATATTCGCGTGTCGGTGACGGCCCCGCGGCCGGCTCCCCCATTGCGTCCGGTACTGGCTGCCGCGCTTTTTTCAGTCGCTCGCGAGGCGATGGAGCATGCAGCGGCCCGACCCGGGACTTCAGAGGTGAACGTGATACTTGCTGTCGAAGACGCCGGCATCCGCCTGGTTCTGGACAACGATGGAGCTCCGCCCACGGATGAGAACCGTGCCGCCATGGAGTCCGCTCTCCGCGGCCGCATAGGCCTCGTGGACGGCTGGGTATCAGTCGAGGCGACAGCGCGCGGGGGCACGGCCATAACCGCGATGGTGCCGCAGGGGCCAACATGAGCAGCGACAACATCCGCGTCGTCCTCGCCGACGACCACGCGATCGTCAGGGCTGGCCTCAAGGCCGTGCTCGCCCGGGCAACCGACATCGAGGTCGTTGGTGAAGCGTCTGATGGAGAGGAGGCGGTGGCGATGGCCGAGCGCCTCAATCCGGACGTGATCGTGATGGACGTGTCCATGCCGCGTCTGGACGGCATCGGAGCGACTCGCGCGCTCACCGAGCGTGGTCCGCGTCCGCGCGTTCTCGTGCTCACGATGCACGTGGAGGAAGAGTACCTCGTTCCACTTCTGGAGGCCGGCGCCGCGGGCTATCTGGTCAAGAGCATCGCGGACCGCGATCTGGTCGATGCGATCAGGGCTGTTGCCCGTGGCGACATGTACGTGCGGCCGACGGCCGCGCGCGTGCTCGCGCGCGAACTGACGCGCAAGGATCCGGAGGCGGAAGACCGCAAGCGGTTCGAGAAGCTCACGGCCCGGGAGCGCGACGTTCTGCGCCTGACTGCCCAGGGATTCTCCGCGCCGGAGATAGGCGAGCGCCTGTTCATCAGTCCCAAGACGGTGGACACCTACAAGCAGAGGATCGGCGAGAAGGTCGCGCTGCATCACCGGGCAGATTACGTCCGCTTCGCCCTCCGGCTCGGATTGCTCGGTGACGACACGGCGCCGGAATCCCGCTAAGCGGAAGCAGGCGGCCAGTCATCAGCGGCCGAAGGCCGCAGCTTTGCCGATCTTCCGGGAGATGAGCGCGGCAGAGGCGCTGCGTGTACTCCGCAGAAATACCATCGGCCGCATTGCGTACTCGTTGCGCGACCGCGTGGAGGTCGTGCCGATTCATTACATCAGCGACGGCCGCTGGCTGTACCTTCGCACGTCACCGGGGTTCAAGGTCGCAGTGCTCAAGCGCAATCGGTGGCTCGCCCTTCAGGCGGACGAGGTCGAGTCCATGGTCTCGTGGCGGAGCGTGCTGGTGCACGGCACTGCGTACGTGCTCTCTCCCGACTCGACTCCGGATCTCGCCCGCCGCTACGCACGCGCTGTCCGGAAGTTGCGCGCGCTCATGCCGGAAGCCCTCACGGCGGACGACCCGGTCGCGTTCCGGTCGGTGTTCCTGGGAATACACATCGACGCAATCACCGGACGCGAGGCACTCCCCGGTTCAGCCCGCGGGAGCCTCCGCGGGAGCGGGGCTCGAACTGCCCGGGCCCGCGACACCCAGGGGCGGAACAACTCCGGCTGAGACGCTGGAGCCCTCCTGGTTGAGGCGGTGGTTCGTCCGGATGCTCACCAGAACCGCGGCGAGCAGCGGCACCGCCACGACGAGGCCGAGAAAGCCGAACACTATGGCCATCAGTGCCTGCGCCACGATCGTCAGCGCAGGCGGCAGGTCGATCCCTTCCTTCATCAGGATCGGGATGAGGATCTGGTTCTCCGCGAACTGGATCAGGACGTACGCGATCGTCACGTACAGCGCCTTCTCCGGCGAATCCACGAAGCCCATGGCGATGGCCGGAATTGCGCTGAGGATCGGGCCGATCGTCGGGACGAACTCCAGCAGCCCGGCAAGGATCCCGAGCGGCACTGCCGCGCGCACCTGCAGCGACAGGAGCACAATGGTGGACGCGACCCCGATCACGATCATCGCGATGAGCTGCGTGACCAGCCATCGGCGCATCATGACCGTCACCGCGTGAATGATGGTCTCGGCGCGTCCGCGTGATCGCGCTGGAACGAGGAACAGCAGCCCGCGACGGTAGGTCTGCGGATCCACCGCGACGTATATCGCGAGGAAGATCACCAGCAGCAGCCCGGCGAACACTGCAACCGTGGAGCTCAGCACCGGCAGGAAATAGCGGCGTGCTCCGCCCAGCTGTTCCAGCACCCGCTCGCGCAGCGTCAGGCGCGGCTCCGGTTCCTCCACGGGTCCCGGCAAGGGGGGCTCGTCCAGCCCGGTCAACCCGATCGTATCGGCGGGAGCCACCCGTGCACCCGGCTGTTCAGTCTCACCCTCGAGCCCCAGCACGGTGGAGATCACGCCGCCACCGCTGGACTCGATCCAGTTCTCCAGCTTGTCTATCGCTTCCGGCAGGCGCGTCCGGAGCTCCACGCTCTGGTCACGGACGGTCGGGCCGATCCAGGTTCCGAATCCGCCCAGCAGGGCGAGAAACGCGAGCACGATGAGCGGCGCGCCGAATCCGCGTCGTATCCGAAAGCGCTCGAGACGGTCGGTGCCTGCCGCCACAGCGATCCCGAACAGGATGCCCAGGAACGTCGTGAGAATGAGCGCGCGCGTAGCCCACACCAGCTGGGCTCCGGCCCAGGCGCCGATGATGACGGCTGCGACACGCAGTGCGTCGCGCGACTGCCACGCATTCGACGGCGGCGACTGCGCGGGCCTGGTTATCTCGCTCATCTTCCCAAATCCTCCGGGGCGTTGCATCCTGCGCGCCGATCAACGTATCCACCGGGAAGCCGGGGCGCGACAACCGGAACGGGGGGCAGAATGATTGGCGACATGCCGGCAGAGGAGTTTCGCGCCCATGCACGAGCGCTGGTGGATCGGGTCGTCGAGCTGCTGGAGAATCCTGCCACGCGCCGTGTCGTCCCGGCGATCGAGCCGGGGGAGGTCGAGCGGGAACTGCGCGATCGCCCGCTCGGCGCGACAGGAATGCCCGAGTTACTCGAGGAGTTCGAGCGCGTGGTGCTTCCCGCGCTGACCCAGTGGAATCACCCAGGTTTCCTGGGCTACTTCCCGAACACCGGTTCCTATCCCGCGATTCTCGCGGAGCTTCTTGCGACCGCGCTGAACGTGAACGCGATGTCGTGGGAGTCGAGCCCCGGAGGGACCGAGCTGGAGCGCGCGGCAACCGACCATCTGAGGCGCATGCTCGGCCTTCCGGAACCGCTCTTCGCCGAGATCACCGATACCGCATCCAGCGGCACGCTGTACGCTCTCGCCGCGGCGAGGGAGTTTGCGGAGGATCTTGAGGTCCGGGAGCTGGGACTCGCCGGGCGGGGAATCCCGCGTCTGCGCGTGTACTGCTCCGAGGAGGCTCACTCCAGCGTGGACAAGGCGGTCGCAACGCTCGGGCTCGGCTACACGGGCGTGCATCGTGTGGCGACCGATGATCAGTTCCGGATGCGCGCCGATGCGCTGCGAGCCGCGATCGCCGCGGACAGGAAGGCAGGGATGCGGCCACTCGCTGTGGTTGCAACGGTCGGCACCACCTCCACCACGGCTATCGATCCCGTTCGCGAGATCGCAGAGGTATGCGGTAAAGAGCGGCTCTGGCTCCACGTGGATACCGCGTACGGGGGCGCGGCGGCGGTCATCCCGGAGATGCGCTGGGTGCTCGACGGCTGCGAGCTGGCCGACTCGCTGGTGGTCAATCCGCACAAGTGGCTGTTCGTGCCGATGGACTGCTCGGTCCTGTACAGCAGGCGCCCCGAGATGCTGGCGAGCATCTTCGCTTTCACCCCTGCGATACTGCGCGGTGGACCGCACGAGTCGATGGATCTCATGGACTACGGCGTTTCGCTCGGCAGGCGCCTGCGGTCGCTCAAGCTCTGGTTCGTGCTCCGATATTTCGGTGCCGAAGGGATCGCTGACCGACTTCGTGAGCACATCCGACTGGCGCGGCTGTTCGCCTCCTGGGTGGAGCGGTCGCGCGAGTTCGAGCTTCTCGCGCCGGTCAATTTCTCGACCGTGGTATTTCGAGCCGTGGGCGTCGATGCCGATCAGCTGAACGCCCGTATCCTTCAGCACGTCCACGCCGCGGGAACTGTCTTCATCTCGCACACGGATGTCCGTGGACGCTATGCGCTTCGCGTGGCCGTCGGGAACATCCGGACCACGGAAGACCACGTCAGGCAGGCGTGGTCGCTCGTGCAGGCGGCTGCCCAGTCGCAGATGTAGCGCGTCCCGCAGCGATTCCGCTCCATGGGGGGGATTCACGGTCGCGGGCCCCACGCCCCCCTGCGGGAGCCGCCGGATGAAGCGATTGAAAGCAAATGTATCGAACCGTACATAAGGCCCGGCTTAAGGCGCGCTCCGACAACGACTTGCGGCTTGCGGGCAGAGGCACTACACTCGCCCGCGCGGCTGTAAACGTGTGATTTTCTTCCGGTTTGGCCTCAGAGGTTTGACGCGATGCACGACTCATCGGTTGGAAGCGACGGTCGGGGCAACGGGCACGCGACCGGTTCCGAGCCAGTCACGAACGATCTCGCGAGCGCGCTCGTTGCGGTTGTCGCCAGCGGAAGCTCACGGGAAGAGATCCGACATGCTCTCGCACCCGTTTGCGCCCGCGTCCGCACGGAGAGAATGGATGTGTCAGATCTCGTCAAAACGGTCAAGCAGATCTTTGCCGGCACTGCGGTTGGAGCGACCCTCAACGGCGGCGAGCGGCAGCAGCTGCTCGATCGGATAATCAGCGTGTGTATCGATGAGTATTACTCTGCAGGCTGAGCTCAGGGCGAGACCTCCCGCCCCGGAAACGCGCGACCCGTCGGCGAACACGCTGCTGGCCGGACTGCAGCAGGCGAGCCGAGAGTTCCGCCCCGAGCTTGAGATCGTCAACCTCCGGGCCGGCGATGTCGTGATCGAGAGAGGGGTGGAATTTCCGCACGTGTACTTTCCTCTCGACGCCGTCCTCTCGATGCTGACGGTCGTCGGAGACGGGCGGGCGGTCGAGTTCGCGACCGTCGGCCGGGAGGGGATGTCAGGGAGCAGCGAAACGCTCACGGGCGCCGGAACTCCCATGCGCGTCATCGCCCAGGTCCCGGGACATGCTGTCAGGATCACGGCCCGGGCGCTGAGGGATCTCACCAGAGCCAGTCAGGAAGCGTTGCGGCTGCTGCTCCGGTACAACCAGTCGGTACTGGTTCAGGCAGCCCAGATCGCAGCGTGCAACCGGCTGCACCCCGTCGAGGAGCGATGCGCCCGCTGGTTGCTCATGACGCACGACCGCGTGACACGGGACGAGTTCATGCTCACGCAGGAGTTCCTCTCGCAGATGCTTGGCGTGCGCCGGGCCCGGGTCAACGTAGCCGCGGGAATTCTGCAGCGGGCGGGGCTGATCCGTTACAGCCGGGGCCGGATTCGGCTGGTGGACCGGCCCGGCCTGGAGGCTGCAGCGTGCGAATGCTACGGCGTAGTCAGGGCCGAGCACGACCGTCTTGCGTCGGGACCGGTACGGCCTGCCGGCGAGGGGCGTTAGCGAGCAGCCCTTCCCCCCCGTTTCAGCCGGAAATAGGCCGAAAGTCAGGCAAAACCATAGGGGCTCTGACGGGTATATTGGAGCGTGCCAAACACTCTCCTGCGCCTGCTCGTCGCGGTCGCCCTGCTGCTGCCCCTTGCCGCCGCGGCTAAACCCGACCCGGTTTCCTGGACGGCGGCTGTCCACGAGCGCCTGGCCGACGGCACCATCGTCTTGGCAGTCCAGGCCAGGATCGAGTCGAAGTGGTACATCTATGGGATGCGTCAGCCCGAGGACGGGCCGTTTCCGCTCCGTTTCCGAGGTCCGGCCGGAAGCGGGATAGCCGTGGGCCCGGTCCAGACGCCGCGGCCGCAGATCTCGTACGACAAGGGTTTCCGGGCTCGCGTCGGCAAGCATTACAATGCGCCGTCGTTTCTCGTTCCGGTGCGTATGAGCCGGAGCTCATCGAGCGTGGCCGTCGAGGTTCGCTATCAGGCATGCAACGACGACATCTGCCTCCCGCCGCGGACCGTGACGGTGCAGGCGAGCCTGACCACCGCTCGCTGAGATGCTGACGTTCCTGGCTCTGGCGGCCTCGGCCGGTTTCGCATCGTTGCTGACACCGTGCGTGCTTCCAGTGGTCCCGTTGACGGCAGGGTATTTCGCCGGGCGGCGCCAGCTCTCAGGCGCCGCGCCCGTGATCGAGGCATCTCTGTTTGCGCTCGGCATCATCGCGACGTTCACGGGCCTGGGCCTCGGGCTTTCGATAGTGCTCGGGGCCAGCGGCGTCACGATGCTGGCTGCGAATCCATGGCTCAACCTGTTCGTGGCCGCGGTGTTCATCGCCTTTGCCCTGAGCCTGCTCGGGCTGTACACGATCCGTGTCCCATCCGGGTTCCTCACGCGCGCCGATCAGGCCGCGCGCGAAGCGCCGCGCATATTTGCGCCCGTTCTGACGGGGTTCGTGTTCACGCTTGCCACGTTCGCATGCACGGCTCCCTTTGTCGGTCCGCTGCTCGTCGCGGCAAGCGCCGGCGAGTGGTCACGTCCGGTGGCAGGGATGCTGGTGTATTCGAGCGCCTTCGCTCTGCCGTTTTTCATCCTGGGTCTCACGCCGCAATGGCTGCAGCGTCTTCCTTCCCCGGGGCGGTGGATGACGGACGCGAAATACGCAGTGGCCGCGCTGCAGCTCGGCGCAGCGCTCAAGTTCCTGTCGAATGCGGGCGCGGTGTGGGGCGTGCACGTGCTCACTCGGGAAATCGTTCTGACGGCGTGGGTGGTGCTTGCTGTCGCACTCGCGGCGACCATTCTGCTCCGGTCGTACGTCGCCGGCGGTGCAGGTCTGCGCCCCGCGCGGCTTGGGGCGACCGCACTGTCGCTCGCGCTCGGCGGGTGGCTTGCCAGCGGGCTCACCGGCCGGCCGATGGGCGAGCTCGAGGCGGTGCTCCCGGCGCGCGCCGAGGCCGCCGACGACCTCCCGTGGATAGTGAACGATCTGGAGGCTGCGGTCTCGATCGCGGCTGCCGAGCAGCGACCGCTGTTCGTCGATTTCACCGGCTATACCTGCGGCAACTGCCGCTGGATGGAATCGAACGTGTTCACGCGGGCAAACGTGCGGGAAGCGCTGTCACCCTACGTGCTCGTTCGCCTGTACACCGACGGTGAGGGCGAGGTGTTCGAGAAGAACCAGCGCCTGCAGGAGGCGAAGTTTGGTACCGTTGCGCTGCCGCTCTATGCCGTTCTCGATGAGAATGGTGCAACGCGGTCCAGCTTCGTCGGAGTTGCAAGGAACGTGGATTCGTTCGTGGACTTTCTCCGGGCAGGCAGCGAGTAGGGTCACGGCCCGATCGCTCGCCGCCGGCTGCGCACCGGAACGGCGGGTGCAGCAGGTAGCGCCCACCAGCTCAAGGGTGGTAGCTATTCATTCGTTCGATCCCGCCGCTGCCCCTATCGTCCTTGCCTGACACACCGCTCCGCAAAGTTCGCAGTCCGATGCTGGCCCGCCTGGTGGAAAGGCTGCGCCGGCCGCGTGAGGAACTCGTTGGCCCCATCCGCGGGGAGGTGCTGGGCGCCGACCGGCTTGCCGAGCGGGCCCGAACCATTGCGCGCGAGCATCGCCTGCAGCCGCCGCGGCGGCAGCGGGGATCGGGTCCGCTGCTGGAGCGACTGGAGAGCACCCGGTCCATTCTCGAGCGTGCCTATCGCGCGCTGAGCGAAGGCGCCGACAAGGGACTGGACGTGAGTCCCGCGGGGGAATGGTTCCTCGACAACTTCTACATCATTCAGGAGCACATCCGCGAGGTGCGCGCGACGCTCCCCGGGAGCTACTACCAGGAGCTGCCGAAGCTTGCGTCGGGCCCGCTGGTGGATCATCCGAGGGTGTATGAGGTCGCGATCGAGCTGATCGCGCACACCGAAGGCCACCTCGACCTCGACAACATCTCGCTGTTCGCCCGCGAGTACCAGCGTGTGGCGCCGCTGAGGCTTGGCGAGCTGTGGGCGGTCCCCGCCATGCTGCGGCTCGGTCTCGTCGAGAACATCAGACGCATGGCGCTGCGACTCGAGGCGCGCCTGCGGGAGGTCGCGCTGGCCGATGACTGGGCGCGCCGGCTGCACGAGGCGCACGCGACGTCAGCCGCGGCGTTGAGCGAGGCGCTGTCGGACTTCGTGGACAATCATCCCACGTTGTCACCGACTTTCGTCGCGCGGTTCCTTCAGCAGCTGCGCGGTTACCAGGCGAACTTCACGCCGCTCGTCTGGCTGGAACAGTGGATATCGGAGGACGGGCCGAGCACGGAAGAAGCGGTCGCACGATCCAACCGACGCGTGGCCCTGACGCAGATCACGGTCGTCAACTCGATCATGAGCCTGCGGACGCTGTCGCGGCTCGACTGGAAGGCGTTCGTCGAGGGACAGAGCTCGATCGAGCGCGTTCTGCGGCAGGATCCGAGCGGTCACTACGGCGAGATGACGTTCGAGACTCGCGACCTGTACAGGCGCGTGGTGGAAGCGATTGCGCGGCGGTCGGCCAAGTCTGAGGAAGAGGTCGCCGCACTCGCTCTCGCCCTCGCGCGCACCAGCTCGGGACGCGAAGCGCACATCGGGTACTGGCTGGTGGACGAAGGCCGGATCCGCCTCGAGCGGGAGGCACGATTCCGTCCCGGGATTCGTGCCCGGCTGCATCGCGCTGCGCTGCGCCATCCGAACGCCGTGTACTTCGGCGGCGTGGTGGCCGCCACGACGGCCGGACTCGCCATGCTGTTCAACGCTCTGGCACCCGGAACGCCCGGCCAGCAGTTGCTGCTGCTCGCGCTCGCGCTCATCCCCGTGAATGAGATCGCGATCAACCTGATGAATCAGCTGCTCACGATCCTGCTTCCTCCGCGCAGCCTTCCGCGGCTGGAGTTCCGTGAGGAGGGGATACCGGAGGAGTTCCGCGCGGTCGTGGTGGTCCCGACGCTCTTTCCGAGCGTCCGGGCGGTGCGGGAAGCACTGGAGCATATCGAGGTGCAGTACCTCGCGAACCGAGATCCCAACCTGCACTTCGCGGTGCTCAGCGACTTCACCGACGCGCCGTCTCCGGAGATGCCGGGCGACGGAGACATACTGGCCGCCGGGACGGCTGGCGTGCGCGCGCTGAATCAGAAGTACGCCACCGGGGGACCGGACGTCTTCTTCCTCTTCCATCGTCCGCGGCAGTGGAACGACAGACAGGGCGTGTGGATGGGCTGGGAGCGGAAGCGCGGCAAGCTCGCACAGTTCAACCAGTTCGTGCGGGGCGGCGCCCGCAGCGCCTTCTCCACGATCGAGGGCGACATCTCCGTGCTTGCGGGGGTGAAGTACGTCATCACGCTGGATTCCGACACGCTGCTTCCACGCGACACGGCGCAGCTGCTCGTCGGGACCATGGCCCATCCGCTCAATCGGCCCGTGTACGACCGTCGCTACGGCCTGGTGCTGCAGGGCTACGGGATTCTGCAGCCGCGCGTCGGCGTGTCGCTCACGAGCTCCCACCGCTCACGCTTCGCCTCGATACACTCGGGCCATCCGGGAGTCGATCCCTACACGACCGCCGTGTCGGACGTGTATCAGGATCTCTGGGGCGAGGGGAGCTTCGCCGGCAAGGGCATCTACGACGTGGACGCGTTCGAGCGGGCGACGCACGGGCGCTTCCCGGAGAACACCCTCCTGAGTCACGATCTCATCGAGGGGACGTACTCCCGGGCTGCGCTGGTGACCGACCTGCAGCTGTTCGACGACTACCCGACGAGATACCTGGCATTCACCCGGCGCAAGCACCGCTGGATCCGCGGTGACTGGCAGCTGCTTCGCTGGCTGCGCGACGTCGTGCCGGGCCCGGACGGCCCCACGCGGAACAGGCTGTCGCTCATTTCCCGCTGGAAGATCTTCGACAACCTCCGGCGCAGCGTCGTGGACATCGCGCAGCTGCTCATGCTGGTGGGCGGCTGGCTATGGCTCGACGTGCCCGCCGTCCAGTGGACGCTCGCCGTTCTGCTGGTGATCGCGTTTCCATGGCTCCTGGCCACGCTGCTTGCTGCAGTGCGCCCGCCTGCAGATCAGTCGTGGAGGGCGTACTACGCCGCGATCTTCCGTGACGCCGGGCTCAGCGTGCAGCAGTACCTGCTGGCGCTGACGTTCCTGCCGCACCAGGCGGTCATCTCTGCGGACGCGATACTGCGCACGCTCGCGCGGCTGGGCCTGACCAAGCGCAATCTGCTCGAGTGGCAGACGGCGTCGCAGGTCGAGCGCGATTACGCCGCCGTCGGTCCGCGCGCGCACCTCGAGATCTGGCGGCGGATGTGGCCGGCACCCGCGACAGCCCTTGCAGTCGCCGGGTACTTCCTGCTGCAGTGGCAGGGCATCGCTGACCTGCGCCTGCCGGAGATGAGCGCGGCGTTCAGCGAGAGCGTGCCGGCTCTGCTGGCGGTATTCACTCCCTGCCTGCTGTGGCTGATCTCTCCGTCCATCGCATACGCCCTGTCGGCGCCCGCGATACCGCCCGAAGTACAGCTCACCGCCGGAGAAAAGCAGGCGCTGTTCCGCTATGCGCGGCTGCACTGGCACTACTTCGACAAGTTCGTAGGCGATGACACGCACTGGCTGGCGCCGGACAACTTTCAGGAGGATCCGCAGCCGGTAATCGCGTTGCGGACGTCGCCCACCAACATCGGACTGCAGATCCTGTCAGTCGTCAGCGCGGAGGACCTCGGCTTCATCGACCGCGCGGACATGATCGAGCGGCTGGAGAAGATCTTCCGCACACTCGAGCTGCTGCGCCGATACCGCGGGCATTTCTTCAACTGGTACGACCTCACCACGCTGGAGGTGATGGAGCCGGCGTACATCTCGAGCGTGGACAGCGGGAACCTGGCCGGCTCCCTGATCGCCTTCAAGCAGGCATGCGACGAGCTGGCCGCGCCCGCTGACGTGCCTGACGAGGAACGCGCGCGCCTGCGCGCCCTCGCGGCCCGCGCTCACGAGTACGTGCAGGAGATGGATTTCCGCTTCCTGTTCGACGACAGGCGAAAGCTGTTCTCGATCGGGTTCCAGCACGGCACGGCCACGCTCGACAACTCGTACTACGACCTGCTCGCGTCAGAGGCGCGCATCACGTCCTTCATCGCCATTGCCAAGGACGAAGTCGATCCCGAGCACTGGTTCAGGCTGGGGCGCTCCATCGCGACGACGCTGAGGACGCAGACACTGCTCTCCTGGAGCGGCAGCATGTTCGAGTACCTGATGCCGCTGCTGGTGATGCGCTCTTTCCCCTTCACACTGCTGGACCAGACGTGTCACGGCGCTGTGCGGCGACACATCACCTATGGCACCGAGCGCGGCGTGCCGTGGGGGATATCCGAGTCGGCGTACAACATGCGCGATCGTCTCCAGAACTATCAGTACCGGGGATTCGGTGTTCCCGAGCTCGCACTCAAGCGAGGGCTCCGGAGCGACCTCGTGATCGCTCCCTACGCGACGATGCTTGCGCTCCTCGTCGAACCCCACCAGGCCGTTCGGAACCTCGCGGTTCTGGAAGCCGAGGGCGCGCTCGGGCCGTACGGTTTCCGCGACGCGATCGATTACACGCGCCCGGCCGAGGGTTCCCGCAGGGCACTGGTGCGCACCTACATGGCGCACCACATCGGGATGAGCATGGTCGCCATAACCAACGCGCTGCGACGGCAGCTCTGGCAGAAGCGGTTCCACACCGATCCGCTCGTGCGATCGGCGGAGCTGATGCTGCACGAGCGCATTCCCCGCAGGCTGATCGCACAGGCCCCTGCTCCGGACGACGCCGTCGCCATGCGGACGCCGCGCGAGAAGGAGAAACCGGCAGCCCGCGAGCTCGACACCCCGCACACGGCGCAGCCACGCACGGTCATCCTCGGCACTCCGCCCTACACGGTGCTCGTGTCGAACGCCGGCGGAGGCTACGACCAGTATGGCGGGTTCGCCGTAACCCGATGGCGACCCGACGGGGTCGAGGATTCCTGGGGCCAGTGGTGCTACGTCCGTGACGTCTCCACAGGTGACGTCTGGTCCACGACCTTCCAGCCGACGGCCGCCGAGCCGTCCATGTACCGGACGCTGTTCGCGACCGACCGGGCCGTCTTCCTCCGGCGCGACGGGGACATCGAGACCCAGATGGAGATCGCCGTCGTGCCGGACGATGCAGCCGCGGTGCGGCGAATCACGCTCATCAACCGCTCCGGGACGGCCCGCGAGATCGAGCTGACGAGCTACGGCGAAGTGGTGCTCGCGCCGCCGGAAACGGACAGAGCTCATCCCGCGTTCGGCAATCTGTTCGTGGAGACGGAATGGCTCGCTGGGAGCCGCGCGATTCTCGCGAGTCGGCGGCCCCGATCGAGGGAAGAGAAGACCGTCTGGTGCGCGCACGTCGTCGCGGTCGGCAACGAGGCGACAGGTGAGGCATCATACGAGACGAACCGAACGCGCTTCATCGGGCGCGGGAGGAGCACCCGCTCGCCCCGCGCGCTGGACCCGGGAGTGGAGCTGTCGGGGACGACGGGCGCCGTGCTCGATCCGATCTTCGCCATCCGTGTGCGGGTGACGATACCAGCGGGCCGGACCGCGCGCGTTGCCTTCACGACCATCGTCGCCGAGGAGCGCGATCGCGCGCTGGAGCTGGCCGATCTGTATCACGATCCGTACAGCGCGAAGCGGGCACTGGACCTGTGCTGGGCGCAGGGCCAGGCGGAGCTGCGGGATCTCGGGATATCGCCTGCGGATGCCGCCCTGTATCAACAGCTGGCCGGCACTATCCTGTATCCGCATCCGGCCCTCGACGCAGGGACGAAGCCGGAGGTGACGCAGCCGCAGGACCTGCTGTGGGGACAGGGAATCTCGGGCGACTTCCCCATCGTGCTCGGAACGATCGCGACACACCAGGGGATGCCCAGCGTCCGGCAGCTGCTGCAGGCACACCATTACTGGCGCACCAAGGGCGTGGCAACGGATCTGGTGATCCTGAACACGCACCCGGCGTCATACCTCCAGGAGCTGCACGACGAGCTGGTCACCACCGTCATGGCTTCGAGCGAAGCGGCCATGCTCGACCGTCCGGGGGGCGTCTTCATCCGGCGCGCCGACCTCATCAGTCATCAGGAGCGCACCCTGATCGAGGCGCTCGCGCGGCTGCACCTGGAATGCGACGGACTGGGACTCGGGAACATGGTTGAGCTTGCCGACGCTGAGCCTGAGTATCCGCCTGTCATTGCCGCGGCACCCCCTGTGCCGCTGCCTGCGAGACGACTCGCGCCGCGTGTGCCGGCTGCTGCTGCGCCGGGCGAAACCCCGCCGGCGAACGGCGTCGGTGAATTCGACTCGAGCGGCGCCTATGTCATAAGCCTCACGGGTGCCGAGCTTCCTCCTGCTCCATGGGTGAACGTGCTGGCCAATCCGGACGGCGGCTGCATCGTGAGCGAGAGCGGCAGCGGGCCAACCTGGGCCGAGAACAGCTTCTTCTACCGGATCACGCCATGGAGCAATGATCCCGTGCGGGATCGTCCGGGTGAGTGTCTGTACGTCCGTGACGAGGACAGCGGAGAGTTCTGGAGCCCGACGCCCGCACCGGTCCGCGACGGATTGCCCTTTACCGTGAGGCACGGGCCCGGCTCGACGACGTTCACCACGAGCCGCGCTGGAGTGAGCACGGAGCTCCTCGTAGGAGTGCCGGAGGAAGGCGCGGCGCGTATCAGCTGTCTCAGCCTGACGAACACGGGAGACAGCGCGCGCCAGCTGACAGTGACGCTGTACGCTGAGTGGGTGCTTGGCACGTTCAGGGAGCATGCGCGCCACCAGGTGAGGACCGGGTTGGATTCGGCCACTCATGCCCTGCTGGCGCGGAACTGTTTCAGCGCTGCGTTTGCCGATCTGGTCGCTTTCGCATGGGTCAGCGAAAACGTTCGCTCGTTCACGACCGACCGCAGGGAGTTCATCGGCCGGAACGGCGCGCTCGCCAATCCGGCGGGGCTCCGGCGCGAGCGGCTCAGCGGTGCGCTCGGTGCCGTCGTGGACCCGTGCGCCGCGCTGCAGGTCGCAGTGACTCTGGCGCCGGGAGAGACGCGCCAGGTCAACTTCCTGCTCGGCGCGGCCCGCGGCGAGGACGCGGTACGCGCGCTGATCGAGCGTCTGGGACCCGCCGCGCGCGGACGCGACGCGATCGCGCGCGCAGTGGAAGCCTGGAACCGCAGGCTGTCCGTCGTCAGCATCCGCACGCCGGAGCCGACATTCGACCTCATGATCAACCGCTGGATGCTGTACCAGGCGCTGGCGTGCAGGATGTGGGGCCGCTCGGCACTGTATCAGTCGAGCGGCGCATTCGGATTCCGTGACCAGCTGCAGGACTCGACGGCCTTCCTGTACTCAGAGCCGGCAATCGCTCGCGAGCACATCGTCCGTGCTGCCGGCCGGCAGTTCACGGAAGGCGACGTGCAGCATTGGTGGCACCCGCAGACCGGCCGCGGCGTACGCACCCGCTTCTCCGACGACCTGGTATGGCTGCCGTGGGCAGCTCACCGCTACGTGACCGTGACCGGCGATGCTTCGGTCCTGGATGAGACTGCTCCGTTTCTCGAGATGCGGCAGCTCGAGCCCCACGAGCACGAGATCTACGACCTGCCCCGGGTCTCGGAAGAGAGCGGCAGCGTGTACGAGCATTGCCTTCGCGCACTCCGCCGTGCCTGCACTGAAGGAGAGAGAGGCCTGCCGCTCATCGGGAGCGGTGACTGGAATGATGGAATGAACCGTGTGGGCATCCACGGCAAAGGCGAGAGCGTGTGGCTGGCCTGGTTTCTCATATCGACGCTCCGGGACTTCGCCACGCTTTGCGAGCAGCGCGGCGATAACGCGACGGCTGCAGGCCTGCACCGCCAGGCGGGCCGCTATGTCGCCGCGGTCGAAGCCACGTCCTGGGATGGAGAGTGGTACCGGCGTGCCTACTACGATAGCGGGGCGCCGATCGGATCGAGCGCGTGCCAGGAAGCCCGGATCGATTCGGTGTCGCAGAGCTGGGCGGTGATCTCGGGGGCGGGCGACCCGGGTCGCGCGCGCACGGCGATGAACGCGGTGTACCGTGAGCTTGTCAACAGGGACGAACGGCTGATAGTGCTGCTCACGCCACCGTTCGACGAGACGCCCGAGGATCCCGGTTACATCCGCGGTTACGTCCCGGGGGTGCGGGAGAATGGCGCGCAGTACACGCACGCGGCGCTGTGGGTGGTGCAGGCTTCGGCGCTCATCGGAGACCGCGACCGCGCGTTCGAGCTGTATCAGATGCTGAATCCCGTTACTCACGCCCGCACGCCGGACGAGGTCGAGAAGTACCGCGTCGAGCCCTACGTGATTGCGGCGGACGTGTACACGGCTGCGGGTCACGTCGGACGCGGCGGCTGGACATGGTATACGGGCTCGGCGGCCTGGATGTACCGCGTGGGGCTCGAGTCCATACTCGGCTTCGACAAGCGCGGCGACACGCTCCGTGTGACGCCGCGGGTGCCGCTGGAATGGCCGGAGTACTCGATCACGTACAGGCACGGAACCGCCACATACGAGATAGTCGTGCGCAATGGCGGCGCGCACGACGTCGCGCAGGTGGTCGAGCTGGATGGTGAGCAGCTGGAGGACGGCACGATCCCGCTGCTCGATGACGGCCGTACGCACTCCGTCGTGGTGCAGCTCGGCGCCGAGCCCGCAACAGTTACGGGCTAGCGCTTCTCCCGGTCGTCTCCCGCACGGGCAAGATCGGCGATAGCGGGCCCGTTCACCACGCGACCGTACGGATCGAACCTCGATCCATGACAGGGGCAGTCCCACGTCCGCTCCGTGGAGTTCCATCCGACGATGCAGTACAGATGCGTGCAGACAGCCGAGCGCTCATGGATGGCGCCTTCCTCGTCGCGATACACGGCGACTTTGCTGGCTCCCCTGCGGATCACCGCGCCCTGGCCCGGCGGGATCTGCTCGTAGTTGCCGGCATCGCCGCCGGTGACCCAGTCGCGGTACTGCGCCGCAACGTTCAGGTTCTCCCTCGCGAAAGTCGGCAGTGTCCGCAGCGAGATGCGTGACGGATCGTACAGGAACGTCCACGGGTTCCTGCGGCCCAGCACGAGGTCCGTCAGCAGGATGCCCGCGACAGCGCCGTGGGTAATGCCGTTTCCGGAATCGCCCGTGGCAATGAAAATGTGCTCGTCCGGTCCCGGGTTCTTCCCGATGAACCCCATGTAGTCCACGGGCTCCATCACCTGACCCGACCAGCGGTACTCGACACCCCTCGCCATCGGGAACCGCTCGCGCGTCCAGCGCTCGATCGCGCCGAAGCGCGCATCGGCGTCGTCCTCCTGGCCTGTCTTGTGATCCTCCCCGCCCACGATGAGCAAGTCGTCGCCGCCGCTGGTCCCCCCACTGAAGAGCCGCACGTAGTGATACGGCCAGCCCGTGTCCCAGTAGAGACCGGCAGCGACAGAGCCGGCCGGAATGCTCATACCGATCACGAAGGTGCGGTATGCTGCCTGCTTCGTGTGGAGGACGATCCAGTCGTTGACTGGTGTATTCGTCGCGACGACGACTGCGTCCGCGCTGATTACGTGTCCCGTGCTGGTGGTCACGCGTACGGGCGCACCGTCCACCACCGAACTCGCGTGGGTTCCACAGTGGATCCGCGCGCCGTCGCGCGTGATGGCATTGGCAAGGCCGGCGAGAAACTTGAGAGGATGGAACTGCGCCTGCCGGGGGAATCGCAGTGCTGGCCCTGAGTCGAACGACTCGAGCGGCACGCGGTTAACGATCTCGAGGTCTGACAGCCCGGCACGACGCGCGGCCTGCAGCTCGACCTCGAGCTCCTCACGACTGCCGTGCGTGCCGGCGAACAGATAGCCGTCCACGCGTTCGAAGTCGCAGTCGATGTCTTCCGTTGCAGCAATTGATTCCAGGCGGTTGATCGCGGCCGTATGACTGGATGCCGCCGCTCGCGCACCTTCCTCGCCGTGCACTTTCGCGATGTCGGAGTAACCATCGTCCAGCGCTGCCGTGATGTGCGCTGTCGTGCGTCCCGTCTCGCCCCCGCCAATGGGCCCATCGTCGATCACGATGACGTCGCGTCCGGCGCGGACGAGGAGGTAGGCGGTCATCATGCCCGCGATGCCCGCACCGATCACGCAGACAGCTGCTCGTGCGTCGCTGTCGAGCGGCGGAAAGGATGGCATGTCCGCGGTAGCCATCCAGACGGAACGGGTGCTGCCTGAATCGGGAGTGCGCACGTCAGATCGTTGAGGGCACGCCGCGTGCCAGTTCAGCCCTCGCGCAGCACCGCGCGCACGGGCGCGGCATCAGTTCCCAGCAGCTTGAGAGGAAAGGCCATCAGCTCGTACTCGCCGGGTTTGACCCGGCGCAGGTCGAGATTCTCGAGGATCGCCGCGTTGCCGCTGAAAACCATGACGTGAACGTCGAGCGTGCGGCTCTCCTTCAGGTCCACAGAAGGCGCATCTGTTCCCAGGAGCTGGAGGCCGAAGCCGAGCAGAGCGCGGGCGCACGGTTCCGTGAGCACCGGCCAGCTGTCGGGAAACTCGCCGTCAGCGATCGTCCGCCCCGTTCGAAGCAGCAGCCGGGGTCGCTCCCGAACAGCCGTCTCGACTTCACGCCCGACCGCCTCGCGAAGCGCGTCGAGGGAGATCTCGTCATCCTCCCCGGTGACGTCCACGACCAGCGCGGGCCCGCAGAAGCTCTCGAGCTGAAGCTCCTGCGCACCGGGCCATCCGTCTCGAACGTGCAGCGGAGCGTCCGCGTGCGTGCCGACGTGCGGGCTTGTCGTCAGCGACGAGACGTTCACCGAGGCGCCATTCGCGATCAGCCAGGGCCATTCACAGGAAAAGGGCGTATCGCCGGGCCACGGCGGCGTGTCCCCATGCAGGGTGGTGCTTATGTCGTAGAGCCGGGCCATCCCCGATTGCTACCGGGAGCGGGAGGCAGCGACAAGTCGTTCGGCGCTGGCCACTATGCGGTCCACAGTAAGTCCCAGCTCTTCGTAGATACGTGTATAGGGCGCCGATGCACCGAAACGCTCGATCCCGAGGATTGCGCCGTGCGCGCCGACCCAGCGGTGCCACGACATCGGATGGCCTGCCTCGACGGCGACACGAGGAACGTCCGGGGGAAGCACGCTGTTGCGATAGTCATCGGTCTGCTGAGCAAAGAGCTCATGACTGGGGACGCTGACTGCGCGGACGGGAACCCCACGCAAGGAGAGCTGCTCGTACGCCTCGAGCACGAGCGCGACTTCCGAGCCCGACGCCATCAGCACCACCTCGGGTGCGCCGTCGGCTGCGTCGGCCAGGACGTACGCTCCGCGTTGCACGCCGGACGCGGCGGCGAACCTGTTCCGGTCGATGAAACCGAGCTTCTGACGCGTGAGCGCCATGGCGACCGGCCCTCCCCGTCTCGCGACGGCGACGCGCCACGCCTCGGCCGTCTCCGACGCATCCGCCGGCCGGATCAGCACAAGGTTGGGAATTGCGCGGAGGGTCGTCAGCTGCTCGATCGGCTGGTGCGTCGGGCCGTCCTCTCCAAGGCCGATGGAGTCGTGCGTGAACACGTAGATCACGTGCTGCTCCATGATCGCTGCAAGCCGGATCGGTGGGCGCATGTAATCCGAGAAGATGAGAAACGTGGCGCCATAGGGAATGAAGCCACCGTGCAGCGCAATGCCGTTCAGAATCGCGCCCATTCCATGTTCGCGGATGCCGAAGTGGAAGTTCCTCCCGCCGATCGAGCTGCGGAGAATGCTTGGCGCCTTCTTGATCAGCGTATTCGTCGAGCTGGCGAGGTCGGCTGATCCGCCAATCAGCTCGGGTACACGCGCGGCTATCGCGTTGAGAACGATCCCAGACGCCGCGCGACTTGCGACCTTACCGTTCTCGGGCGTGAAGGTCGGGATGTCGGCGTCCCAGCCGCCGGGCAGCTCTCCCCGCCAGCGGCGCTCCAGCTCGGCGGCGTCTGTGGGATGCTCCCGCTCGTACTGCTGCCAGCGCGCGATCCAGTCGGTACGCGACTCGGCCGCCGCTCTCCCTGCCTCCCGCCAGTGCTTCAAGGCTTCCGGCGCCACGAAGAACGGCTCGAGCGAGGGGTATTGGAGGATCTCCTTCGTCCGCCGGATCTCGTCCTCGCCCAGTGGCGCGCCGTGCGCTTCTGCCGTGTCCTGCTTGTTCGGCGCGGGATAGCCGATGTGCGAGCGAACGACGATCAGAGATGGGCGGGTCTCCTCGGCTTTCGCTTCAGCGATTGCGCGATCGAGTGCGTTGACGTCATTGGCGTCCGCGACGCGCGTCACATGCCAGCCGTAGGCGGAGAACCGGGCAGCGGTGTCGTCTCCGAAAGTGAGCGACGTCTCGCCTTCGATCGTGATCTCGTTGTCGTCGTAGAAACCGATCAGCCTCCCGAGACCAAGGTGGCCCGCGTACGATGCTGCTTCGTGCGAGACTCCTTCCATCACGTCGCCGTCGCTCGCGATGAAGTAGGTGTGATGACGCACGATATCATGACCGGGCCGGTTGAAGTTCGCGGCGAGGTTGGCTTCCGCGATTGCCATCCCCACCGCGTTGCCGAAGCCCTGGCCGAGAGGGCCAGTGGTCGTCTCCACACCCGGTGTATAGCCGTATTCAGGATGGCCTGGCGTGCGACTCTCCCACTGCCGGAAATCCTTCAGATCCTCGAGCGTGAGCTCGTAGCCGCTGAGATACAGCACGCTGTAGAGGAGCATCGAGGCGTGTCCCGCCGAGAGCACGAACCGGTCGCGATCGGGCCAGTCGGGAGCGGTGGGATCGTATCGCAGGTGCCGGGTCCACAGCACGTAGGCGAGTGGCGCCAGTGCCATGGGAGTGCCCGGATGTCCGGAGTCGGCCTTCTGCACCGCGTCCATGCTGAGAACGCGGATGGCGTTGATGCTCAGATCTGTAACCGACAAGAGCGTTGCCCGGGTGTTGGTGTGAGGAAGGTTGGTAAAAACTAAACCTGGCGGCACCGTCCGGTCGGACGTCCGTCGAGCGACTGCACCGGCTTGCGAAATGACTGCAACGGCCGATCAGGCGTAGGGCAGGCGGATGTCGAGTGGCGGGCTGATGTTCGGCAGCAGCGCTTCGATCTCGAAGCGCCGCTCCTCAAGCCACGGCGGGAGCTTCAGTCCCCGGCCAAGCGAGCTGAGCGGCTCGTCAATGGTGAATCCGGGACCGTCCGTCGCAATCTCGAACAGCACGCCTCCGGGCTCTCGAAAGTACACGGACTGGAAGTACTGACGGTCCAGCTGCGGGGTGATGTTGAAACCGGTGACGGCGAGGCGCTCACGCGCGATCAGCTGTTCGTCGCTGCCCCGGGCACGGAAGGCGATGTGGTGCACCACCCCCGCGCCCATGCTGCCGGCCCACAGTCCGGGAACCACGCGAAGGTCAACGATGGAGCCGATTCCTTCGTCGCCGGAGGTGTATCGGTAGATGCTTCCCTGTTCGCGGGTCGCGCGGAACCCGAGGTGATCCACCAGCAGATGTGCGGTCCGGTCGTGCCCTTCTTCCCAGAGCGTGACCGAATGGATGCCGCGGATGGAATGCTCCGCGGGCACGTCGGTTCCTCCCCACGGGCTCCCGGCTTCCGCACTCGGGTGCGCGACAAGCTCGAGAATGAGCCCATCGGGGTCCTTGAATGCGATCACACGCTCGCCGTCGAAGCGCGTGGCTGGCTGCTCGAACGCAACACGGTAACGGATGAACCGTTCCAGCCAGTAGCCAACGGCCCCGGGCACAATGGCAAGGGAGGTGACCGCTGCCTGACCCGCGCCCTGTCGCCCGCGGGCCGCCATCGGCCAGGGGAAAAAGGTGAGCAGCGTGCCGGGGCGCCCCACCTCGTCCCCGAAGTAGAAATGGTAGGTCGTCGGGTCGTCGAAGTTGACGGTCTTCTTCACCAGCCGGAGGCCCAGCACTCCGGCGAAAAAGTCGAGGTTCCTCTGTGGATCGCTCGCGATTGCCGTGACGTGATGGATCCCGCCACCGGCGAGCGTCATTTCTTCGGTTTGGAGCCGGTCTCGGCGTTCCCGGACCGCTCACGCGGCTCGCCGCCTTCGCCCCCGTAGCCGCTCTTGTGATGCTCAGTCCGGTTGCCGGCATCTTCCTCAGGCATCGGGCGACCCGACCTGGTATCGTCGGCTTCCGCCTCCCGGCTCTGGTCGGGAGAGCCCGCGCGGTCCGTGTCAGCCGGGGTGGATCCCTTCGACGCGGCGCTCTGTTCCGATCGCTTGTTCGACTGCATAGTTGTGCTCCCTTGGCGCTGTGGAATTACGAGCTTCAGCAACGCATATGCCGTACAGAAAGGTGCCCAGCGGCTCCAGGTATCGCAGCCTGGACGATCCCGAAACGTTACGTACGCTGGTGAAGAACCTCGGCGAGGGGATCTACATCACGACGGCCGATGGCGAGATCCTCGACGCAAACGATGCGTTTCTGCGGATCGTTGGACGGGACTCACTGGAAGAGCTGAAGCGGGTCCGCGCCGAGGATCTGTACGCTGATCCGGCGATCCGCCAGAGGGTGAAGGAGCGACTGCAGAGGGATGGCGAGTTTCGGGAGATGGAAGCGGAGATCAGACGTGGCGACGGCCGCATCGTGACGGTCCTCGACAGTTCGTACGCTCTTCGCGACGAGGGTACCGGCGAGATCTTCTTCCACGGGATCATCGTGGACATCGAGGAGCGGAAGGAGCTGGAGCGTCAGCTGTTCGAGGCGAGCATCCGCGACGCGCTCACCGGCACGTACAACCGGCGATACCTGCAGACCATCGAGCGCGAGATGGACAGCGCATCAGCCGAGCACTGGGCGTGCATCTATGTGGACCTCGACGACTTCAAGCAGTACAACGACACGCATGGGCATGCCGCCGGTGACGCGGCGCTGATCGCCGTCGGAAGATTCCTGATGCGCGAACTCCGGGCGCAGGATGCCGTGGTGCGAGTGGGGGGCGATGAGTTCGTGACCGTTCTGAGGGGCGTCACCGAGCTCGAGATGCGACAGATCATCAGGCGCCTTCAGGAGGGTGGAGCCGAGATCACCACGATCCCCTTTTCGCTGGGCTGGGCGCAGCGGCGCGACGGCGAGGCGTTCGCCAGCACCCTCGAGCGCGCTGACCAGCGCCTGCTGCGAGTGCGCGGGGGCGAGCGCACCGGGAGAGGGCGGCGCCGAGAGGACGTCAGGACCTAGCTGGCAGTCGTCGCGGACTCAGGGTGTGCCGGGGCCTCCGGCCACCGCCATCCCCATCGAGTGGTAGCCCTTGTCCACGTACACCGTCGTCCCGGTGATGCCGCTCGCGAGCGGACTGCAGAGGAATGCCGCAGCGATTCCCACCTCCTCGGCGCGCAGTGGCTCGGTGAGAGGTGAGTTCGCGGCGCAGTACTCGACCATCTTCTCGATGATTCCAATGGCGCTCGCCGCGCGCGAAGCGAGCGGCCCCGCTGATATCGTGTTCACGCGGACGCCGTAACTGCGCCCGGCCTCGTAGGCGAGGGTACGGGTATCGCTCTCCAGAGCTGCCTTGGCGGACGACATCCCACCGCCGTACCCCGGAATGACACGCTCTCCCGCGAGGTATGTAAGCGATACGAAGGCCCCGCCAGGCCGCATCAGCGGGGCGAGCTGCCGGATCATCGCGACCAGGGAATACGCGCTCACGCTCACCGCGGTGAGGTAGCCCTGACGACTGGTCTCGAGCAGCGGCTTCTTCACCTCCGGGCCGTTCGCCAGGGAGTGCACCACGACATCCAGCGAGCTGTCGCCGAAGTCGCTCCGAATGCGGTCGGCTACGCCGGTCACCGAGAAGTCGCCCACATCCTGATACCGCTTGTTGCTGCGGATTTCTTCGGGCGCGTCGGCCAGCGTATCGAACGCGGCATCGAGCGGATACACTCTCTCGAACTCGAACGACCTTCCATCGGACAGCTTCATCGACTCCGCGAGCTTTCCGCGCTCGAGGAGGTTGCGAAAGATGTTCAGCGCCGGCGGCCATGTGCCGACGGAGACCGCGGCCCCCGCTTCAGCAAGGGCCTTCGCTATCGCGAAGCCGTAACCGTTGTCGTCGGCCACACCGCCGACGAACGCGCGCTTTCCGGAAAGGTCGATGTTGAGCATTCGTGGATATGTTCTCAGGGATGCGGCTCATGCAAGAGGGCTGATGCCCACAGGAATATTCATCATCGGCGAGATCGGCGGCGACCTCGGCTCACGCCTGGCGGAGATTACAGCCAGATACGACCCGAAGCTTGCGCGCAGCAAGCCGCCGCATCTGACCCTCACTGGCTCTTCGGGGCTGGGGCCGCTGCCAGCGGACCTGCCGGTCACCGAGATAGCGGCCCGGCTCGAGCCGGTCACCAGCGCGACCGGGCCGATCGAGCTTCGCTTCGGACCTCCCGCCCGCTTCATGCAGTCCACCATCATCACGCTGCCGCTGGACCCGCATGGGCCGCTGCGCGTGCTGCACGACCGCATGGGGGCCTCAGGCCTTCCGTTCGCGCGCGCGCGCTACACGTTCACGCCACACGTCACTCTCAGCCTGTACGCAACTCTCACGCGGGAAGCGGTCCGCGAGCTGATGGACGTCAGGGTTACCGAGCCGTACGTGCTGGATGCCCTCCAGATCTATCTCACACGCGATCCCCAGCCCGCGCGGAAACTGCTCGAGCTGCCTCTGCGCGGTCGTACAGCCTACCCAGGAGCTGGCCGATCTCCCGCTGCCGGTCGCGCAGATCGCTGAGCGCATCCGCCCGCGACCGGCGGGCGAAGAACCGCCGCGCGACGTGCATCGATTCGGCCCAGTGCTCACCGTAAGAAAGAGTTCGCAAGGCGAGAAACGGCAGCAGTATGAGTGCAATGACTCCCGGGAGCCATCCGAATGCAATGCCGATCGCCAGCGAGAGTAGCAGTATCCAGATTTTGAAGATCGTGCCGCCGTAAAGCAGCTTGCGTGTCGCCAGCACGTCGGGCTCCGCGTCCCGTTCTGCGACGATTCTGGTCAGCACGTACGGGAGCCAGAATACCACCGTCCCCACAGCAGCGACTGCCGCGCTCAACAGCTGAACCGGGGCAAGCCGGCGCATGGTCCACTTCACGGCGCTGCCGAGCGCGGTGGGTCCGTGAATGTCCGCGGGGGTGAGGCCCAGCAGAGCGAGGGTCGTGGCGTGCTGGTTGACGAGCTGAGCTGCCTGGGCGGCCTCGGGATCTCCGTCAATGCTGAGCCGCGCGAGGGAGCGCGCGGCAGCGATCCTGCGCGCTCCTTCGGACTGCGGGTCGCTCGCCTCCTCCACCTCGGCTGCGTAAATCGCGGTGGCCGCCGCGATGAGCTCGGAATCCTCCCGCTTCTCGAGGTTCACCGTCACGTCACGCAAGGCGTCGTCTATGCGCCTCGTCAGCTCCCGTACTGCGGCGGCGCTGTTCACGCCCTCGTGCGCGAGATCATCCCATGGCACCGGGTGTCCAACGACGATGTATGCCGCCGAGCGGAACTCCGCCTTTGCCTCGAACACGAGACCCACCGGCACGATCGGGAATGCTCCTCCCGTCAGCGGAGCGGCGCCGAGCGCGATTCGGGCTGCGCCGGTCTTCAGCGGAACGAGAGACGGCCGGTCGTGACTGATTCCCTCCGGGAAGATCCCTACGGCGGAACCGCCCCCCAGAGCGGCATGAACGGCCCGGAAGGTCTCCTCATTCCGGCCCGTCTGAGACGGATCGTCCATGCGACGATAGACGGGGATCGCCCCTACCGCGCGCACTCCCCATCCGATCAGTGGATCGGAGAAGAGCGGAGCCTTCGCGAGAAAACGGACGGGTCGCGCCCCGGCCACGGTCACCAGAAACGGATCGAGCAGTGAGTTGGGATGGTTCGCCACGAGCAGAACCGGTCCGCGCTGCGGGACGCGCACTCCGGAAACGTGCAGCCGATAGAAGATCCGGGTGGAGAACGAGGCGACGACAGGGAACAGAGGAAGTAGCCACATTGTCCCGCTAATACAGGCTTGGGCGCGAAGGAGCGCAACTCGCTCCGCTACCCTAACGGCGCGAAGCTGCTTCCTGCCTGCATAAAGGGCGTCTCCGGAGAGACGCCCTTGTGTGCACTGCGAGTGCCGGTCAGTCGGCGCCCATGCTTTCGCCCGATTCGAACCCATACCTGGCGGGCTCCTTCGCGATCCGCGCAGCCGCAATCATCATCGGGACGTAATCCCGGGTTTCCCGCGGAAGCAGGTGCGAGATGCGGTAGTAGTCCGCGTCCGTACCACGCTCGCTGCCCGTGACGTTGCGCATGTGCCGTCCCACGCGGTTCTCACCGGTGTTGTAGGCCGCGGCAGCGAGGTACCACGAGCCGAACCGGTCGTGCAGATCGCTCAGGTACGCGAGCGCAGCATCCGTCGCCTTCTCGGGGACGTTCCGCTCGTCAACCCGCTTGTTGATTGTCAGACCGTACCGCTTACCGGTCTCGGCGATGAACTGCCAGAGCCCGCCGGCGTGCGCGTGCGAATAGGCCTTGGGATTGAACCCCGACTCGATCATCGCAAGGTAGATCAGATCCTGCGGCATCCCGCGGTCGGCAAGCTTCTGCGAGATCATTGGCTCGAAGTTGGGCTTGCGCTCCAGCCAGATCGCGAACCGCGGGCGGAGCGTCTTGCTCGTGGTAAACCGCTCGATCCAGGTATCCACGTGATCGTGATCGAGGTTCGGCAGGTCCCACTGCGCACCGCTCGAGCTGACGACGGCAGCCGCGGCCTCACCGGTAAGAGCCATGTTCAGTGGACCGACATCATTCGCCGAGCCCCGCGCAGTAAACACGAAGCCGGCCGCAACCGCGACAAGCGCGGCGGATGCGGCAGCACGTGCGACTGTCGTCTGGACCTCAGACCTGGCTCGGGTCATGGTATCTCCTGTTTCAGAATCCGATGGCAAGGCCCAATGCCTTACCCCGCTGCTCACTTAGACGGCCGTGAGCAGCATGTGTTTATGCTCTTTTTCAGTTCTCTCAAGGTAACCTCTTCAGCGCCATTTTTCAAGACTTATCTGGCGGTTCTATGAGTAACTAACTCTTTATTTCACAACTAGTTAGCTCCCGCAGACATCCCCATCGTATTTGTGACCCGGCGGCCTGGCCTCAACGCGTCCCTGGCCGACCGGCCAGTCCACACTCGAGGGCCGCGGGCGGCCCTTGGCGGTAGCCTTCCAATGGGACCGACGCTGTGCAAGTCCGGCGAAGTCGGACGTCCTGGAATGTGAAACACCATCACCAGGACATCTCATGCGCCGCTTGACCCTCGCAACCGCTGTGGCCGTACTGGTCACGATCCCCCGTGCCGGACTGGCGCAGGGCGAACTTCTGCTCCCATGTCCGGACGCCCGCTGTGCGCCGGGGCGGATCTGTCCGCCGCCGCCGTGCGGCAGGGTCTCTCCCGTTGAGCGCGTACGCAGTGATGTCCGCGCCGAGCTCGGAGAGCGCGTCGTGAGGTACGAGATACGAGAGACGTTCGTGAATCGTGGGGCCGGGCTCGGGGAGGCCGACTACCTCCTGCCGCTGCCGCGAAACGCCGCGTTCCGCGAGCTCCGCCTGTTCATCAACGGGGAGCCGGTGGCCGGTGAGGTAATGAGTGCGGACCGCGCTCGCGCCATCTACGAAGAGATCGTGCGCCGACAACGCGACCCGGCGCTCGTCGAGTGGATGGGTCAGGGCCTGTTGCGCGCCAGGATCTTCCCGATCGCGCCCGGCGAGCGCAAAGAAGTCCTTGTTCGCTACGACGCGATCCCCGAGCGCGAAGGCGATGCGCTTCGCGTGGATTACTTCCGCGGCGGCCGAAGCGGTCGCGGCTCACCTGTGCCGGTCGTTCGAGGGGTTCGACTCGACCCGGAACGTGAGGGGCGTGAGAGCGTGGCCGGCGAGCGTGAGACCTTCAGGTTGCGCTATCCCGGGAGTCTCGGTCGCGCATACTCCCCCACGCACCGCGTGGTGCTGCGCGACGACGGCAACTCGCGCGTGGCCGAGATCGTCGGCGACGGCGCGCACGTGACGGTGCTGGTGCCTGTTCCGCGCCGCTCCTCCATCTCTCTGGCGTCGGTGGCGCACACGAGCGGTGACGACCGGCACGTGCTCCTCGCGATCACGCCTCCACCGCTGAGTGGCGCGCGACTGGCTCGCGACGTCACGCTCGTGCTTGACGTGTCCGGATCCATGAGCGGCGAAAAGATCCGCCAGGCGCGTGCAGCGGGGGCGCAGCTTCTTGGAACTCTCGGGGAGCGTGACCGATTCCGGCTGATCGACTTCTCATCCGACGTGCGTACCTTCCGCGAGGACTTTCTTCCGGCAACGCGACGCAATGTGGAAGCAGGCGTCGAGTATCTGAACGAGCTGCGTGCCGCAGGTGGGACGAACGTCGAGGGTGCGCTGCTGGAAGCGCTGCGAGGAAGCACGGGTTCGGACCGGCTGCCCCTGGTGCTGTTTCTGACGGACGGGATGCCCACAGTCGGCGAGTCGCGCGCCGACGTGCTCGCGGAGATGGTGTCCGAGCGCAGACGATCCCGGCGAATCTTTGCCTTCGGAGTCGGCGCCGACGTCAACGTCGCGCTGCTCGAGCAGATCTCAATCGACGGGCGAGGCACTGCCCACTTCGTCCGCAGCTCCGAATCCATCGAGCATGCAGTCGGAGTGGTTGCTTCACGGCTGAGTGAGCCGCTATTGACAGATGTCCGGATCCAGACCAGCGGCGTGCGTCTCAGTGAGGTTTATCCGCGGCTGCCCGCCGACATTTTTGCCGGACAGGATCTCGTTCTGCTTGCCCGCTACACCGGTGAGGGTCGCGCCGCCGTCCGGGTCACTGGACGCGCGGCGGGCCGCGATGTCTCGTTCCAGACGATGATCGACTTTCCGCGGCAGGAAAGGAGGAACGATTTCGTGCCACGTCTGTGGGCGACCAGACGAATCGGACACCTCGTCGCCGAGCGTCGCCGGTCGAGCGACAGACGGGAGCTGGATGAGGAGATCAGACAGCTGGCGCTGCGTTACGGACTACCCTCGGACGTATCGTCCTACCTCGTGCTCGAGCCTGGGGCAGCCCCACCGATGATCGCTCGCGGAACCGTGGGCAGCGGCGCAGCGACGGACCTGCGCGGAAGCGCCGCAGCCGTGAGACCCGAGGCGGCTGCGCCGCGGCAGAGAAACCAGATGAACGAAGTCATGGTAACCAGCGCCCCCGCAGCCTTCGAGTCTGCCCGGACGGCGGCGGCTCAGCGGGATGCGTCGTCGCTGGCCGTGACCGATGGCGCAACACCGGGGCGGCGCGCACTCTCCGGCAGAGTATTCGAGCTGACCGACTCGAGCTGGGTTCAGGTTTCACCGTCGCCACGGCCCGGCGCCCGGACGATGGCGCGGATCAAACCGTACTCAGCCGCGTACTTCGAGATCATGGATGCGATACCTGAGCTCCGCGCGGTGTTCGCGCTGGGAGAGAGGGTCACGGTCTTCGGACGAAGCGTAACACTCGAGCTCGACCAGCAGGGGGCGGAGCAGCTCTCCGAGACGCGGCTCCGAGAGCTGGTCAGCGGCTGGTAAGTGCGCGACGTCGAGCAGCTGTTCCGGACCTATCACGAAACGCTCGTGCGCTATCTCACGCGCCGTCTCGGCGACAGGGATTGGGCCGAGGAGCTCGCGCAGGAGACATTCCTGCGCGCGCTCAGGCAGGGTGAAGTGGAGAACGAGAGGGCCTGGCTGTTCGCCGTCGCCACAAACCTCGCTCGCGACGAGGGACGCAAACAGGTGCGTCGCCGCCGCCATCTGCAGCTCCTCGCGGAGGAAGCACGGGAGGCAGAGAAGGAGATGGCCCCCGACGGGTTGGAGCGTGCGGAAGACGCTGCAGCAGCGCGGCGCGCGCTGGATGGACTCGAGGAGCGCGACAGGCTCGCGCTGCTGATGCGGGAGGAAGGCTTGAGCTACGAGGAGATCGCCGAGGCGCTCGGGCTCTCCGTCGGCTCGATAGGCACCACTCTGTTCCGCGCGCGCAAGCGGCTGGTCGCGAGCTATGAAGAAGTAACCCGGGAGAAGAAAGGTGGATACAAGGCATCCTGACGAGGGGACGATTCACGCTTACGTCGAGCGCCAGCTTCCGCTGGCCGAGCAGGCGCGTGTGGATGCGCACGTCTCGAGCTGCGCGGAATGTGCTGCGTCCGTCGCGGAAGCCCGCGGTCTGATTGCAGCCGCGTCGCGGATAGTCGGTGCGCTCGACGATGTTCCCGCGAAAGTCATCCCGGCTCGTCCCGTACGCCGCCTCCCGCCGTGGCTTGCCGCTGCGGCGGTCATGGTGCTCGCGGTGGGCGTATCGTCGGTGGCCGTTCAGCGCGGGCTGGAATCCCGCCGGGACGTGTCCACGATGGCGGCTGATGCTGCCGGCGAACCGCAACAGGCGGTCGCCGCGGAGTCGCAGGCGTCGCCCATGGCCCCCCCGGTGACACCTGAACGCAGTGAACTCAGCAGCGCTCCAACGGCGGCGACTGGCGCCGCGCCGGCCACGCGTCGTGACGCAGGTGAGCGTCGTTCGGGCACTGTGGCGTCGGCTGCGGACCCGGTACGCAAGGCAGGCGTGCGCGAGGAAGCCGTTGTTCTCCCGGCACCTGCAGCATCAGCGCCTCCGGCACTCCCGCCGGCCGCAGCTGATTTTTCAGCAGCTGAGGAGCGAGCGAGCGCCAGTGAGCGTGCGACGGGCGCCGCGGCTCCCATCGGTCGTGCGGCCACGCGGATGCAGGCAGCCGCTCCGAGCGATGCCGCAGCGCTCTCGCTCCGACAGTCGGAAATCACCATCACGGGGCGTGTCATGACTGCGGATGGAAGCCCACTCGCGGGGGCCAACGTGTTCGTCAGCAGCCTGAACCTGTCGGTGGGAACAGACGCGACCGGCAGGTACACGCTCATCGTTCCTCCGGGCGAGGCGCAGCGTGACCGTTTGGTGGTTCGTGCCCGCGCGATCGGTTACGTGCCGCAGGAGCAGCTACTCAGGGTCCCCATAGGATCGCAGACTGCGGATTTCGAGCTTCGGCGGGACGGCACGCAGCTGACCGAGGTAACCATCACTGGTGGAACGACGGTCGCCGGCGAGCAGCCGGAGCGAACGACCCGCTACGAGGCCGCTCCGGGAGTGATCGTGGAGCTGCGGGAGTTTCATGCAGCTGCACGCATCCCGCCTGCGCGGCCGGGCACGAACGAGTATCGCTGGGGTGATGCGTCGGGTGCGCGCCAGTACGTGCTGAGCGGGCCGCTCGCGATTGCCGAGCTGGAGAGGCTGGCTGGACGGCTTGGAGAGCTCCGTATCGTTCGCTGAGACCGCACTTCAACCTTGTTCTCCCGCTCCCGAGGGTAGAGGTTCATTGGCGACATCAGAGCGGGGATGTGACGGCGAACCGGCGAGGGCTGAGCCGCGTAAGGGACGGATGGTGGCGTGGGCTCGAATAGGGAGATGATCGATGCATTCGTGAGCGGCCAGCTTTCCGAGGCCGATCACGATCTGATGGCGCACCACATTGCCACGTGTGAACAGTGCGCGGCGGCAGTAGCTGCGGAGCGAGCGGTGCGTGGTGAACTGGCGAAGCTGCTGGTGCAGGATGCACTGCCGGCGCCCTCAACCGTGGTCAGCTCCACGGATCTGAATGTGCCGCCGGTTCCCGAGCTGCAGCTCGACTTCGTTCTCGACCGAACAGCAGAAGCGGCTGGACTACTGCTGCAGCGTGAGCCGGTGCGTGAGGTTGCGTTGGATCAGCTTCCGCCTGCGCCGCCACACTCGGAACGCCGCGTGGAGCGTGGCAACCTCATGGAGTCCAGGGTCCGTCCGCAGGACGAATCGCCTGCTGACGACAACCCGCGTGTCGAATACGCCGATGACAGGGAAGTTGCCGCAGCCACTGCCGCTGGTATCGCGGACAGCGTCGCTCACGCCGCAGCCGCGCTCGCGAGCAGCAGTCCGTGGGAATCTCTGGAGACAGGCGTTGAGGAAACCGTACCGGCCGAAGTTGCTCCGGTGGAGGTGGCCGGATCATTCGCGATAGAGGACGAGGTGGCTGTCGCGGCTGTGATCGACGAGGCCGCTCCGCCCTCCGTCGAGGACGAGGTGACTGTCGCGGCTGTGATCGACGAGGCCGCTCCGCCCTCCGTCGAGCACGTCGGCACTGCAGATGCATCCACCCCTGCCGCAGCGGAAAGCATGGATCCCAGCGTGGACACCGCGCTTGCCCCCGGCGCAGGCATAGCCGCTGCCGAAGCCGCAGAAGCCGGTGTGGTCGCCCGCGACATGCAGGAGGCGACGGATTCCGCCGGATGGACTTCGCCGGTCAGCGACGGAACGGCGGGTGACGCAGCTGCGGTCGGCGACGAGGGCAGAACGGTGGCGCTCACGGTGCTACGCTCCGGCGCTCCGCGCAGGAAAGGCCGCACACGCGTATGGAGCGCGGCCGCCGCCGTACTCGTGATCGGACTCGCTTCAGTCTATGCCCTGGACCAGATCCGATCGGTTGGGGGAACCGGGGTGGCAACGGCCGGAGCAGGGCAGCTGGAGCAGGTCGCTGCACCTGCCATGGAGGAAGGGCGGACGCCATCCTTGCTGGTGCCGGTCCTCGATTCCGCCTCGTACAGCCGCGTGATCGACGTGCCGGCGGGCGCTGACTCGATTGCTGATTCGGCCGATGCAACCGATAGCACCGGGCCCGTCGCCCGCGAACAGACAACGCCGTCGGTTTCACCTGCCCCCACTCGTCCAGCGCGTTCGCCCCGTCGCGCGCGCCCGGCGGAGCGACTTCCGCAGATCGTGAGCGACCCGCCCGAAGCCGATGATCCGCCGCCGCGACCGCCGCCGGGGGAGACGCTGCCGGAGGTGATGAGGGGGAACGCACCCGCGCGCGTCACTTCGCGAGGCAGCGCGGTGGTGATATCCGGAGTGCCGGACCTGCCGCGACTGCTGCGCACGACGACGCACCGACCGCGGGCTGACGTCGCTTACGTCCTGCGGGAGTATGACGCCTCCGCCGCCGAGCCGGCCCCGCGCCCGGGCGTCAACGAATATCGCTGGAGTGATGCGACCGGCTCACGCCTCTTTGTGCTGAGCGGGCCGGTGGATGTGGCCGAGTTGCGAGCGTACGCGCGCCAGTTGCGGTCGAGATGAAGACAGTGCCGACGGTACGCCAGCGAACCAATCTGAGCGTGAGGGGGAGGGGGGCGATGCTCATCTATGAAGTCAGCGGCACGGTGGATCCCGGGCTCGTCCCCGAATACGAGCGATACATGAGGGAGCAGCACATTCCCGACGTTCTGGCCACCGGCTCATTCATCGGGGCGACGATCGTGAAGGCAGGCGAAAACCGATACCGGATCCTGTATGAGGTTGCGGACGACGCCACGCTGATGCGGTATCTGGACGAGCACGCGCCGGCGTTGCGCAGTGACTTCGCCCGCCACTTTCCGACGGGCGTGGAATTGTCGCGGGACGTGTGGCACGTCCTGGAGCGTTGGCCGTCCGGCGAGGAGCGGGCTGGCTGACTCCGGGCCGGGCGGCGTTACAGCGGTCGGCCTGCCGCCGCGGCGGCGATCACTTCCCGTATCCGCTTGCGGCGCGTCTCCGGTCGCCTGGCCCCATTGACGCGGTAGAGAAGCTGCTTCTTCCTCGACGGGCTGAGCTTCTCGAAGTTCTCGCGGGCCTTTCGGTTCCGCGCGAAGGCACGGCGAAGGTCCTCCGGTACCTCGAGAGCTTCCACCGAGTCGAGGCTCTCCCAGGAGCCATTTCGTCTGGCCAGCTCGATCTTCTCGAGACCAGCAGCGGTCATCAGGCCCGCAGCGATCAACCGCTCGACCCGCTCCTTGTTCAGGCGTGACCAGGCGCTGTTCTGTTTTCGTGGCGTGAACAGCTGCACGTAGCTTTCGTCGTCGAGTGACTTGACGAGGCTGTCTATCCAGCCGAAACAGAGCGCTTCTTCGACGGCCTCATCATATGACACGCTGGCCCGCCCGGAGGCTTTCCTGTAGAACTGGAGCCATACTCCGGATGCGGATGCGTGATTCGAGCGGAGCCAGCGTCGCCAGGCGGCGCGGCTGCCGAACGGACGCTGCTCGCGCTCACTGATGCGGGTGCGTATCTCCATGTTCTTTACCATGCGCATGCCTAAACCTCTGCAATTAGTCACGGCTGGCAAACCGCCATTCCAGATAGTGTGCTCGACTAGGCACTCAACGGAGTTCCGCCGATGTCTCAACAGGAGCGTTACACGTGACTTCACCACCCGTGCTCGTCGGAATCGACTTCTCAGAACCGTCCCTCGAGGCAGCGCGCTGGGTTGCGCGTCATCTGGCTCGCGGCGCGCCATTGGTGCTTGTCCATGCGGTCCACGTGCCGCAGCCGCCGTCATTCCTGCGCGGTTTGTATCCAGCGGTCGAGCCCGTCGTCGAGGACGCGAGCCAGGGGGCGGAGGTGCGTTTGCGGGAGCTCGCCGACGGACTCGGCCGTGACGCCGACGTCATCGTTCGAACAGGCCACCCGGATGACACTCTTCGGAACGTCGCGCAGGAGATCGGTGCAGGGATCCTCGTCGTGGGCGCACGCGGAGACCGCGGCGGCGTGTGGCGCCTCTTCGGAAGCACAGCGGAGCGGGTAGCGCGCCAGGCGCCATGCGCCCTGCTCCTCGCACGCGCCCTCCCGGCGGGACCCATGCGCACGGCGCTCGTTACCGTGGATGACTCGGACTCTGCCGGCAGCGTTCTGAGCTGGGCGGCGAAATTCAGCGGCGTGGAGCCGGAGCGCATGGTGCTGCTGCACGTCGTCTCAGGGGCCGTGAGCGGCGTGGTCAGGATGGGAGCGGAAGCTTCCGAAGCGCGGGAAGCCGAGCGGAAGCTGCGGGAGCAGGCGGAGGAATGGCTGCGTGGGCTCGCTGTTTCGGCGGGGCTTGCCGAAGCGACCATCGAGGTGCGGCTCGGGGACGCAGCGATGGAGATTCTCCGCGCGGCCGACCGGCATGCCGTCGATGTCGTAGTGGTTGGGCAGCACGGGGCCGGGCACGGAATGTTTCTCGGGAGCACAGCCGAGTTTGTGCTGCGACAGGGCTCAGGCCCCGTGATGCTGGCCGCGCCCCGCTGAGAGTGGACCTCACCGGCTGACTGGGGAGCCGCCGGGAAATCCGGCGGCTCCATGCAGGTCGTCAGACGGCGATGGCCTCCTCACGTTCAACCGGCTCTCCCACGCCGGGAACTGCCGCGTACTTGCGTGCCACGAGAGCCGCCATGGAGACGTTGCGTGCAATCGCGTCAGCCACGCTGCGGCGGAACAGCCGGCTTGCGGCTCCACGCGAGTGGGTGGTGACAGCCACCAGATCCACCTCGTGTTTCCTCGCCGCGGCGAGAATCGCCGGCGTCGAGCGTCGTGCACGGACTGTCTCGCCGATCGCGTCTATTCCACGCAGCTGCAGCTGCCTGACGTGATGATCGATGTAGGTCTCTGCCTCTGTCATCGCGAGGTCATTGCTGGATGCCCAGGCGCCTGCCCCCAGGTCCCACTCCTCGACGGGTGTGATGACCCGGAGAACGACGTACTGGACGCCAGTGGTGCCCGCGACCATGAGCGCGTGTTCGATTGCCGTCTCGCTGAGATGGGAACCGTCCACCGGAACGAGCACCTTTGCGAAGCTCTCCCGCCGGGGATCGAAGCCTCCGGCACCAGGCTTAACCAGCAGCACCGGGACCGGCGACCGATGCGTGATGGCCCGGGTGACGCTCGCGAGCCAGAGACGTCCGGCGCTCGCTTCGCCATGAGTGGCCATGACGAGCAGCTGCGCATCCGATGCCTCCGCGCGCTCAATCAGGCTGGGAACCACGGGACCATCCATCACGTTGCCGGCTACCCGCAGCGATGTGGATTTGCTGAGCCGGGCAACAAGGTCGCGGATATAGGCACCGTGCCGACTGCGCCATTCGCTGTCCATCACCGGGCTGACGAACGTCAGCTCACGCGGGCCTCCGGGCGGCGGGATGTACAACTCGTGTACGAGAGCCAGCTCCAGGGGCGCCTTGTTGCGCCGGGCAACGCCCAGTGCGATGGGAATCGCCTGCTCGCTGAACGGCGAACCGTCGAGCAGCACCAGAATCGGGCGGGACATGAGTCCTCCTGCGACTATGACAACCTGAGAATACGGGTGCATGACGGAGGCATCTGTCAGCCGGACGCTCATTCTTCGTAGGGTGTCGGGGCAGCTTTTTCGCTGGAGTCGCCTGACAGACACTGGTATCCCGGAGGCGTAAGCTCACGCCAGGCAGTGTCATCATGGGAGGAGGTTCAATGCTCACGCTTCAGGACATCATGACCCGCGACGTGTTCACCGTGTCGCCGGATCTCCCGCTCACGGACCTGCTGGAGCTGTTTTCCAGCCGGCATATCGGGGGCGCGCCGGTAGTCGCGGGCGGGAAGGTCGTTGGCGTCGTTTCGGCGACCGACCTTCTGTCGTTCGCGGCTTCGATCACGGGCCGGCGTGACGACGTCGAGCCTGCTGCACCACCGGACGAGTGGCCTGATGAAGCGGACGCTGAAGTTTTCGACGCGGACGAACCATCAGCGGCGTATTTCACTCACTTGTGGAACGACCCGGCGGAGGAAGCAGCCGTTGCCTGGGAGGAAGTGTCAGCGGATGGCCGCGACTCTCTTCAGGAGCACACGGCAGCCGACGTGATGTCGCGCGACGTGAAATCGCTGCCGCCGCTCACGGAAGTAGCTGCAGCAGCGGAGTTCATGAACGCAGCGGGGATCCATCGCGTGCTCGTGATGACTGCTGATCGGCTGGACGGCATCGTTACCAGCATGGACATCGTCGATGCCGTGGCGAAGCATCAGATCCCCGCTCCACAACTCGTTTTTTCGCGGGAACGGGAGTTCGAATCCGACTGGTCGCACGAGCCGGTCGTACCGGACGTAATCGACCCGTCCTGAATGGAGTCATCCCGAGGACCAGCGGCCCGGCGCAAGCCGGGCCGTTTTCTTTGTGCGGCCTGCGCGCATTGGCTGGAAGCTTCGATCAGCGGACCGCAAAGGGCGCCGGTCGCGGGCGCGACCGCAGGCTCTTTCCCCACTGCAGCAGCGCGATGACCGCGACGGTAGCTGCAAGCGACAGCAGCAGCAGAGCGAGTGCTTTCGTCCAGATGCCGAGACTCCACGTGACCACCCACGCGGCCAGCACCACGATGACGGGCTGGTGCACCAGATACCAGGCGAGCCCGGCGTGGCGACCGCGTTCGAGCGCGGTCGTGTCGCTGTTCAGGTAGCGCCGACCGAGTCCGAGCACAGCCACAACCAGGCTCCACGCCCCCACGGCGTACACGGTCCAGAACGCCAGGGCCCACCACTCGGACGCCGGCGGCAGCCTCGACGGAATTGCCCCCACCCACGCCAGTGCGATGAGGGCGGAGATGCCCATCACCCCAAGAGCGAGGAACCGCCGCCACTGCCGGTCAACGTTGCGGCCAAATCCCGGCTCGGCTGCGAGCACGAAACCGTATGCGTACAGCACGAACAGAATCGAGCGCCCCGACCAGTCCGACAGCAGAAGGTTCCGCCGGCCGAGTGCGAACCAGAAGAAGTACCTCTCGACGAGAATCGGAATGGCGAGCCACAGCAGGCCCATGGGTCCGCTCGAGATCCGGGCGAGCCACTCGAGCTGGTGCCGGCCGCGCTCTCCACGCCAGAAGCGGAAGAGCGGGAGTGCGAGCAGAGAATAGACGAACAGGTAGCCGAGGAACCACAGATGGTGCCACGAGAAATTGCCGACGGGATAGATCCCGCCCTCGAAGAAGCGTGGATAGAACTCGAAGAAGGACCCGCTGAACTGGTCGTACAGCCGCCGCTCGGCATAGACCTGCGGCGGTACCAGCACCAGGATGCCGATGATCAGTGGGATCAGAATGCGTCTGACCCGATCGCGAACATACGCGGCGTTGCTCCGTCGTCGAAGCGAGTACCACGCGCTCGTCCCGGCGAGCATCATGAACAGCGGCATGATCCAGGGCGCCATCAGGACGACTACCGCGCCTAGCACCCGGCTCCGCTCGGGGCTCCGGATATGCCAGTGGTCCCACGGATTGAACGGTGAAACCACATGGATCACGAAGACGCCCAGCAGCGCGAGAACGCGAAGCCAGTCCACGTATGCCACGCGGTTGGCGCTTCCGGATTCTGGCGGATGCCTGAGCGGCGGTGCGGACTGATAGTTTTCGATCATGCCTCCACAGACGTTCATCTACGTAATGAAGGACCTCCGCAAGGTCGTCCCACCGTCGCGGGAGATCCTCCGCGGCATCTGGCTGTCCTTCTATTACGGCGCGAAGATAGGCGTTCTCGGCGCCAACGGCGCGGGAAAATCCTCGCTGCTGCGCATCATGGCTGGCGATGACCACGACTATCAGGGTGAAGCGTGGCTCGCAGACGGGATGCGCGTCGGCTACCTGTCGCAGGAGCCTCGACTCGACGAGTCGAAGGACGTGCGCGCCAACGTGGAGGAAGCCGTGCGGGAAACGCGGCAGCTGCTGCAGCGTTTCGAAGCGATCTCAATGAAGTTCGCCGAGCCGATGGACGACGCCGCGATGCAGAAGCTCCTCGATGAGCAATCGCGCGTGCAGGACGAGATCGAAGCCAAGAACGCCTGGGAGCTCGACAGAAAGATCGAGATCGCGATGGATGCGCTCCGCCTGCCGCCACCTGATGCAGACGTCACAACTCTCTCTGGGGGAGAGAAGCGCCGGGTGGCGCTTTGCAGGGTCCTGCTGGAGCAGCCCGATCTGCTGCTGCTGGACGAGCCGACGAACCATCTCGACGCAGAATCCGTGGCGTGGCTGGAACGGCACCTGGCGGAGTTCCCCGGAACGATCGTGGCGGTGACACACGACAGATACTTCCTGGACAACGTGGCCAAGTGGATTCTCGAGCTGGACCGTGGTTTCGGTATTCCGTACGAGGGGAACTACACCAGCTGGCTGGAGCAGAAGAGGAATCGTCTCGCCACCGAGGAGAAACAGGAATCGGCGCGGCAGCGCACTCTCGAGCGTGAGCTGGAGTGGGTCCGGATGGCGCCACGCGCCAGGCAGGCGAAGGGGCGCGCACGGCTGCAGCGTTTCGAGGAGCTGGAAAAGGAAGCACGGAGCGAGAAGCTGTACCAGCACGAGATCGTGATTCCCCCACCGCCGCGTCTGGGCAACGAGGTCGTCAACGCCCGCGGGTTGCGGAAGGCGTATGGCGAGAAGCTTCTGTTTGACGATCTCACCTTCTCGCTCCCGCGCGGGGGGATAGTGGGAGTGATCGGACCGAACGGTGCGGGGAAAACCACGCTCTTTCGGATCATCGCGGGCCAGGAGCGACAGGACGATGGGGTCCTCGAGATCGGTGAGACTGTCACGCTTGCTTACGTGGACCAGGCGCGCGAGCTCGACGGCACGAAGACCGTGTACGACGAGGTCAGCGGCGGTCAGGATCTCATCGACGTCGGCAAGCGGGAGATGAACGCGCGGGCATATCTGTCCACCTTCGGCTTCCGCGGAACCGACCAGCAGAAGAAAGTCGGCAAGCTTTCCGGGGGCGAACGGAACCGGCTCCATCTAGCCAAGCTGCTGAAGAGTGGGGGCAACCTGCTGCTGCTCGACGAGCCGACCAACGATCTCGACGTGGATACCTTGCGTGCGCTGGAGGACGCGCTGGTGGATTTCCCTGGCTGCGCGGTGGTCATCTCGCACGACCGCTGGTTTCTGGACCGCATCGCGACGCACATTCTCGCATTCGAAGGCGAAAGCGAAGCCGTCTGGTTCGAGGGGAACTACCAGGCGTACAAGGAGGACTTCAAGCGGCGGAAGGGAGTGGACGCCGAGCAGCCGCACAGAATCGCGTATCGGAAGCTGGTGCGGGCTTAGCGCCCGGCGCCGGCGAGACTGGGGCGGGAGGACTCGAACCTCCAACTTCCTGATTAACAGTCAGGCGGTCTGCCAGTTGACCTACACCCCACCACGACCGAGCCCGTTACCGCTTCTGCTACTCCAGCTACGACTGGTGGTTCAGTGCAGCGGTAACGGGCCGGCGGGCTATCTCAGCAGCGGAGCGAGCTCTTCGGCCGTCGTCGGGCCGGTGGCGGAGCGCGGCGCCGCCCGCTCGGTTGCAACCTGCTGCGGCGTGATGGCGCTCGCGCTGTTGCCCCATGCGCTTCGAACGTACGTCAGCACGGCCGCTGCCTCCTCATCGGACAGGGCGATACCGGCTCCCCCGGGAGGCATGACTCCGTTGTACTGTACGCCCTTCACCGTTACCGGTCCCTGCATTCCGTTGAGGACGATTCGAATCGGGACGGCCACGTTGGCGGCGAGGGCGTACTCCGAGCCGACGAGCGGAGGGAAAGCACCCGCCAGGCCCTCACCATTCGCCTGATGGCAGCTTACACAGCGCTGCTGGTACAACTGCTCGCCGCTCCCCTGGGCCGGCCCCGAAGCGACGGCCGGAGTGCCAGCGGGGGATTCGGTGTCGCCCGACGGCCTCTCCGCCCCGCCGCACGCCATCAGAGCAGGTATCAGAACAACAGCCGGCAGACGCACGATCCACCGACCAACGCTAGCGTGACGATCGCCTTCCATGATGCCTCCACGTTTTGGAGCTGGACTGTCCCTGGGAACTTCCCGCGCCCCGTAACCTGCGCGGCGCATGGCAGGTTGTGCAATTGTCGTGAAAGCGCGTTAGCGCGCGGCCTGTCTGGCCCCGCCTCCGCCAGATAGCTATCAGCGCGTGAAGAAACTCGCCCTGTATGTCCTGTTCGTGTCCATCGCGGCAATCTTCGGCGTCTATCTCCAGGTGCTGACTGTCGGCCACGCAACTCCCTGGGCGCCGTGGGTGCTTGCTCTCTCCACCGCGCTCTCGATGCTGGCGACGATGATTCTCGGTGCCGCGCGGCGCGGCCGCAGGAACGGCGGGCTCGGAGGACTCGCATTCCCCCTCCTCGTCACATTCGTGCTCATTGCCGGCGGCTTCGCGCTGGCGCTGGCCCTCCCGGGCGCGGGGGAACCTCTGGTGCTCGGTCTCCCACGACGTGCTGCGATCGTGCTCTACGGGATCGGACTGCTGCCCCTTCTCGTCCTGCCCGTCGCCTATGCAGTCACTTTCGACGAGATGACGTTGAGCGAGGAGGATCTGGATCGCGTGCGCCGGGCGGCAGCTGCCGCGCGAAAGAGCCCGATCGATCAGGGTCGAGCCGGTGACTGAGCTGTATCCGGCGCTGCAGACGGTCGCGCTGCCGCAGCTGGCGCAGCCGGCGGTGATCGCTGTCGCAGTCGCGTACTTCACCGGTGTGGCGCTGATCGGCGGGTGGGCGGCGCGCCGCACGCGCACGGCGAGCGATTTCTTCGTGGCGGGGCGGGGGATCGGACTGCTGCCGCTCGCACTGGCAGCCATGGCCGCCACGGTCTCGGGCTTTGCCTTCATCGGCGGACCGGGGTTCGTCTATACGGCGGGGGTGGGAGCCCTGTTCCTCGTGCTCTCAGCTTCCGTGACCAGCTCCATGTCCGCGCTCGTCCTCGCAACCCGGTTGCGACTCCTCGGCGAGATTCGCGGGCTCATCACGATCCCCGATGCCATCCGCGTGAGGTATCGCTCGCCCGCGGCTCAGGGCCTCGCTGCGGTGGCGATAATCGTCGGGGTCGTCGGGTACATGGCGACCAACGTTCTCGCGCTCGGGCTGGTGATAGACGCGGTGTTCGAGACCGGGCTCCCGGCCGGGATCTGGCTGGGGATGATCGTGACGCTCGCATACTCCGTGGCGGGCGGGATCATGGCGGGAGTGTACGCCGACGTGCTGCAGGGGCTGCTGATGGCGGTCGCTTCCGTGCTGGTGTTCCTCTCCGCGCTGCAGGTCGGCGGTGCGGGTCAGGGGCTGGCGGGGATCAGCGAGACCGTGAGAGCGGTCGATCCCGGGTTTTTCGGACCGTGGGGCAAACTCGCGCCCATCGCTGCGCTGTCGCTTTTCTTCGTGTTCGGCATGGGCTCGCTCGCACAACCACACGTGGCGCACAAGTTCTACATGCTGAGGGATCCGCGTAAGCTGAAATGGTATCCGCTCATCATGTCAGTAGCACTCGTGATGACGCTCCTGCTGTATTTCGCAGTCGGGGTGGCGATGAAAGCGCTGTCCGTTCGGGGGAGCATTCCGCCGCTGGCGAATCCCGATCAGGCGACGCCGATGTTCCTGCTCCAGTTCACTCCAATCCTGCTGGCGGCGCTCGTGTTCTCCGGCGTGGCTGCCGCGATCATGAGCACTGTGAACTCGTTCATGAGCATCGGCGCCGCGGCCGTGACGCACGACCTGCCCAGGGCATTCGGCCGACGAGTCGGCAACGAGCTGCTCTGGGGTCGTGTTTCCACCGTGGTGATCTCGGTCCTGGCGGCCGCCCTCGCTCACACCTCCGGGCTGCTTGTCGCGTTCCTCGGAATTTTCGGATGGGGGCTGTTCGCCTCGACGCTCGTTCCGGCGCTCGCAATCGGTCTGAACTGGACGGGCGCGACGCGCGCCGGTGCGCTGGCTTCGATTGCGACCGGGCTCGTCACGACACTCGTGCTCGAGGCGCTGGCGTGGTTCGGGGCCTACTCGTTCCCCGCCGGTGTCTCCGCTGCAGGCGTTTCACTCGTGCTGTCGTTCCTGGCGTTCTTCACGGTATCGTGGGCCACGGCGCCGAAAGGAGGGCCGGAGATCGACGAGGACGTCAGGCTCGTGATGGAGATGTAGCGGGCGCGCACTCCGAGGTGCAGCGAAACTGCTAGTGCAGGGAAACGACGTTCCGGTCGAAATCGAGTGACACGCGGAAATTCCGCAGGAAGTTGAGCCCCAGCAGGCCGTGTACGCTCGACCCCGCGCTGCCGATACCATGCAGCGCCTGGAGATGCTGCAGATCGAGAACGCACGCGGTCATTCTCTCCGCGCGCGCTTCTCCAAGACGGAGCGAATCGACACGCACGAGGCTGACCGCACCGGAACCGCCGACGCCGGCGCCGTAACCCACCGCAGCTGCGGTACGGGGCAGTCGCAGCTCGCTGGCGACCCGCTGATCGACGCAGGTGAGCGTGGCGCCGGTGTCGAGAACGAGATCGTACGGCCCCTTGCCGTTGATGAAGACAGACACGAGCAGCATCGCCCCGCCGGGACCAGCAAGCCGGAATGGCGCTTCCCCGGCGGTGCTGTCTGCCGGTGTCACCACGCGCGCCGGTGTGCCAAAATCGCACGCACTGACGGCGATGAGCAGCACTGCGCAGAGCCCGCCGGTAAACTGGTGAAGTCGCGGCACGGGGTCAGGGTGCGCAAATGCCGGTCCGCAGGTGTAGTGGCACCGGCGATGCGCAGGGCCGTTAGCGGAGGATGAATGATGCGATCCATCTTGCAGGCGACGACGCGGTTCACTGCGACAACGGGCGCCGTCGCGCTCCTGTCGTGCTCGCCCGGTGCCGTGGACGATCGCGAGTCCATGCGCGAGGCACTGCCGGTGGACACTGTGAATGCGGGCCTCGACACAGTACTCGGCTGGAGGCATCGAGCCGTGCTGGACGTGGACCTGGACGGCGACGGGCGAACGGAGCAGCTGGTGATCGCGGCCGATGTGAGCCTGACGGCCAACGCTGAGCCGCTGTGGGAGGACGGTCACCGCTGGGCGATATACGTTGTGGACCCGGCGCAGAGAACGCTGCTCTACTCCCGCTTCCTGCCAAACGGCGTTGCCGAGGTGGGGGTGGGCGCACCCGATGCTGACGGGAGTCGCGAAGTGTTGATCCTCGAGCGGACTCCGCACCATTCCCGATCGATCGTGGTCGAGTATCGAAGACCGGGGTCCGCGCGACCGATATCCGATGCGAACTACCCGCTGGAGCGGTGGCTGCCGTCGCTTACGGGTGTGCACCCGCAGGGCGAACGGGTCGCGGCGGCTGTCCCCGAGAGAGCTGCGGCGCCCTGGTCTCGCGATACGCTGAGGCCCGAACAGGTGCCAGCCGAATACCTGCGCGTATGGCGTGCTGCCGAGAACCGCTCATCGTGCGCACTGGTCGCGCCCGCGGCGGTCCGCGTACAGGGCGCCCGTCCGAGAATCGCGCAGTTCTCGGGAGGCTGGGCGGTCGCGTACGACACCCCTGATCAGCGCAGTGCATT
>DASUUI010000035.1:0-21453 GCA_036374155.1 Gemmatimonadaceae bacterium
CATCGAGCCGGCGATCTTGAACGCCATCTCGCTCGAGTCCACGTCGTGGTACGAGCCGTATATCAGCTCCGCCTTGACGTCCACCATCGGATAGCCGGCGAGAACGCCGTTCTCCAGCGCCTCGCGGATCCCCTGCTCCACCGGGCCGATGTACTCCCTCGGAATCACGCCGCCGACGATCTTGTCCTCGAACAGGAAGCCCTGTCCCTGCTCGGACGGCTCGAGGTTGATCACGACGTGGCCGTACTGGCCGCGGCCGCCTGACTGCCGGATGAACTTGCCCTCGACCTTCTCCACGCGACGACGGATCGTCTCGCGGTAAGCCACCTGCGGACGGCCGATGTTCGCGTCAACCTTGAACTCGCGCATCATGCGGTCCACGATGATCTCGAGGTGCAGCTCGCCCATCCCGGAGATGATCGTCTGCCCGGTCTCGGCGTCGGAGTGCACGCGGAAGGTTGGATCCTCCTCGGCCAGCTTCTGCAACGCGATCGCAAGCTTGTCCTGGTCGGCCTTGGTCTTGGGCTCGATGGACAGATCGATGACCGGAGCCGGGAACCGCATCGCTTCGAGGATGATCGGGTCCTTCTCGTCGCACAGCGTGTCGCCGGTGCGCGTGTCCTTCAGACCGATCAGCGCGGCGATGTCGCCGGCGCGCACTTCCTCGATCTCCTCACGCTTGTTGGCGTGCATCTGCAGCAGGCGTCCCACGCGCTCGCGCTTGTCCTTGGTCGAGTTGTACACGTACGAGCCCGACTTGAGCACACCCGAGTACACGCGCATGTACGTCAGCTTTCCGACGAACGGGTCGGTGGCGATCTTGAACGCCAGCCCGGAGAACGGCTCCTCATCCGATACGGAGCGGCAGGCCGGCGTCGTGTCGTGATGCGGCAGGTGTCCCTCGACGGCCTTCACGTCGAGCGGTGACGGCAGAAAGTCGATGACTGCGTCGAGCAGCTGCTGCACGCCCTTGTTCTTGAACGCGGCGCCACACAGGATCGGCACCAGGTGGCCGCTGACGGTGGCCGCGCGGATCGCGTGCCGGATCTCGTCGTCGGTGAGCTCTTCCCCGTTCAGGTACTTCTCGATCAGCAGCTCGTCGTGCGTCACGGCGGCTTCGATCACCGCGCTGCGCGCCGCCTCGACCTGCTCCCGGTAGATCTCGGGGACGTCCACCACCTCGAACTTCTTGCCCATCGTTTCGTCATCGAAGATGAACTGCTTGCGTTCGATGATGTCGATGTGCCCAGTAAACAGCTCGCCGGAGCCGACGGGCAGCTGGATAGGATACGCGTCGCGCGACAACCGCTCCCGGATCATGGTCACGCAGCGGTCGAAGTCCGCGCCGATACGATCCATCTTGTTGGCGAAGATGATCCGCGGCACGCCGTAGCGGTCGGCCTGGCGCCACACCGTCTCGGTCTGTGGCTCCACGCCCGCGACCGAGTCGAGCAGCGCGACCGCGCCGTCGAGCACGCGCAGCGAGCGCTCGACCTCGACGGTGAAATCGACGTGCCCCGGGGTATCGATGATGTTGATGCGGTGGTCGATACCGTTGCGGACCCAGAACGCCGTCGTTGCGGCGGACGTGATCGTGATGCCGCGCTCCTGCTCCTGCTCCATCCAGTCCATGGTGGCGGTGCCTTCATGGACTTCACCGAGCTTGTGGCTGCGGCCGGTGTAGTAGAGGATGCGCTCGGTAGTAGTCGTCTTCCCGGCATCGATGTGGGCCATGATGCCGATGTTCCGGTAGTGTTCGAGCGGAGTAACGCGAGGCATTTATCTGAGAGCGGTCAGCTGGTCGCTGTTGATGTCGTTTCGGCAATACAAATGCGGGTGGACCATGCACCCATTCGGGCCGGTATCCATCCGCTGCCGCCGGGTGCACCCGCCACTGTTGCACGGGTGGGGACTCGAGGCGCGCCGGTAGGCAGATCGCGGGTATGACCCCGCCGCTTCCACGCTCCGGCAGATTGTTTTTTTGTGCTGCGGCAAACGCGCGTAAGACGCGAAATGCTATAGCCTTAGAAAGGTATCGGCTATCTGGCCGCAGTCAAGGCGGGCGGCCCGGGACAAGCCCGCTGCTCGCAGACGGCTGCCTCCGGGGCTCGCCGCCAGCCGCGGCGCTCGCCGACGCCCCGCGACATCACCGGTTGCGGTCACGGCCGCGGGAAGCCAAATCCCGACGCTGACACACAGCCCCCCACCCGGCCCGGCCACGTCATGAAGACCACCATCCTAGCTGGGGCGATCGCTGGAATGCTCGCCTCCACCCCCGTAATCGCCCAGGACACAACTCGCTCCCGCGCTGACACCACCTGGCACACCGTCGCCGGTGAAAGGCACGGCATCAGTTACTTCCGGCGGATCCGGCATCCCGGCGTCGAGTACACCGCCGGGGATCGCATCACGTTCGACCGGTACCACACGATGGACGTGATGTACGCCTGGATGCGGCGGTGGGCCGAGCGGCATCCCGGCATCGTGGACGTCTACGAGGTCGGCCGCAGCTTCGAGGGCAGGCCGATCCTGCAGATGACCCTCACGAACAAGGCGACCGGCGCGGCCACCACCAAGCCCGCCGCCTATTTCGAGGGCGGTCGCCACAGCGGCGAGATCACCGGCAGCGAGTCAGTGCTCTGGCTGATGCAGCATCTGATCGAGGGCTACGCCCGCGATCCCCGGATTAAGCAGCTGCTGGACACCCGAGCCATATACCTGCGGCCGCAGAACAACCCGGACGGCAGCGAGCTGTACCTGAACACCGCGCAGTACAATCGCAGCAGCGTCCGGCCGCATGACTCCGACCGCGACGGACTCCTTGACGAGGATCCACCCGAGGACCTGGACGGCGACGGCATCATCTACTCGCTCCGCTGGCGCGTCGCCGACAAGGTGAGGGACAAGGGAAACGCCATCATCGATCCCAGGGACCCGACGCAGCGGCTCATGCTGACGGTCCCCGAAGGCCAGGGCGACTGGCGCGTCGTCACCGAGGGAATCGACAATGACGGCGACGGCAGCTTCAACGAAGACGGCATCGGCGGCCTCGACCTCCACCGCAACTACCCGGAGAACTGGCGACACGACACCGGCGGCGACCGCACAGGCCGTGGTTACACCCAGTTCGGTGCAGGCGCCTCCCCGCTCAGCGAGCCGGAGACGCGGGCAGTCGTTCTCTGGCTTCTCGCGAACACCAACGTGTCGGTAGTGAACTCGATGGACACGCAGGTACCGATGCATCTCCGCCCGCCGTCAACGTCGCGCAGCGCCGAGAGCATGTTCCCCGAGGACCTGCGCCACTACCGGCACTTCGATTCGGTTGGAGTGAGGATCACGGGCTACCCGTGGGCGGGCGACGTGTACGAGACGTTCGCGACGCGCGACTCCTCCGACTACTTCACCGGCGACCCGAGCCGGCCGAATCCGCTGTTCGGACACGGGCCGGACTTCGGCTACTTCTATTACGGATCGATCTGGTACGGCGACGAACTGTGGAACGGCGGTCGCATGCGCGACGCCAACGGTGACGGCCGGCTGGACGCCGTTGACGCTCTCGCCTGGGACGACGCGGAGAACGGCGGACGCGGCTTCCGCGAATGGGTGGCCTTCAATCATCCGCAACGCGGCGCAGTCGAGATCGGTGGATTTCACCCCAAGTTCTTCTCCCAGAACGGCCCACCGACCCAACTCGAGCGCTTCGCCCGCAATCAGGCGCTGTTCAACCTGGAGATGGCGTACGCGCTCCCGCTCGTCCGCCTCGACAGTGCTGTCGCGCGGCGCACCGCCTCGAAGGCAGACAGCGCGGATTACGTCGTCTCGGTCGGTTTCACCAACGTCGGCTCACTGCCCACCGCGCTGCGCCAGGCCCGCCTCGTCAAGATCGTGCCGGAGGACCGGGTTCGCGTGGAGTTCGACAGCGCGCTCACGCGTGGCGCGTCGCCGCGAGTGCGGATCGTCACGCCTGCCGTGCGCGACAAGGACGTGTATCTCGGATGGACGGAGCCCGGCGAGAGCAAGCATGCCACTCTCACTGTCCGGGTTTACGGATCGGCGCCAGTTCGCGGAAAGGTGCGGGTGCTTTCCACCCGCGGCGGCACGGTCGAGAGGGAGATCGACTTCGGGCGGTAGCGGTCAGCTTGCGGGCGGTGCCCCGCGTCCGCGCCCCGCCCGCTCCGACTTCTCGGCCGGCCTCTCCCGCGACGGCTGAGCGTCCTGCCGCTCACGCGGCGCGGGCTGAGCTCGTGCGGGGGCCGCGGCTCTGGGCGGCGCTTCGCCCGCGCGGGGTTGCGACTCACGCGCTCGCGGCTGCGATTCACGCGCCCGCGGCCGCGACTCCCGACTCTCCCAGCCTCGCGGCCGCGACAGCGCGTCCCCGTTGTGCGCGCCTGCGGCCTCCTCGCTGACCGAGCCGCCGGGCTTCCGCCTCACCGGCTCGCGCGGCTGCAGCGGCCGCTTCGGCGGCGAAACGCGCGCAGTGTCGGACGGAGCCGCTGACGTATCCTCCGGCGGCTGTTCCACCCGCGGGGTGCAACCGACCGGGTACGCGCCGCGCGCCACGACCACCACCTGCCCGTCCGCGCACCTTACGCGGTACGCCGCGACGCGACGGTCGGACTCATTCGGCCAGATCGTGTAGGTGTCGTATGTCCACTCGGTGCCCGCAGGATCCGGGATGATCAGCTCGGCCAGCCGCAGCACCGTGCGTTCGCTCGCGTGCGAGTAGAACGACGTCAGCATGAGGTCGTTCCCCAGCATCGGATTCCGCAACATCCGCGTGACATGCAGCGGTGCTTCCGAGGCAATCAGGATCAGAGTCGTCGGTCCGTCCATCGCCGAACCGTAGTACGAACCTGGGCCAGCGGCGTACAACAGGCGACTGTGAGAGAAAAGCGAGCCAGTGTACGAGTGCGTTCCCGGCGACACGCGGCGCAAAGCTTCACTCTGGGTCGTCGGATGGAGCAGGGCTGCCCCCCGCCCCGGTACGATCGCGAAGACCGCTACGTACGCCGGCTGCGACACCGCGAACTGCACGCTCCCTGCCGTCGGCTGATAGATGCGCGCCTGGAGGTGACCACCCGCGCCGTACAACGCCGGGTCGAACGATGAAGCGCAACCCGCGAGCAGCGCTCCGGCGACCAATACCAGCGCACCAGCGCCAAAGCGCCCGGGGTGATTCACGCTTCCTCCTTTCTTCGGTGGCCGACCTGAATGAGGTCAGGCAATTCGCTCCCGAATCGTACACGGGCGGGCGCTCCAGGGTCCGCCAGCCTGCCGCCAACGTCGAGAACACCTCACGACACGGCGCATAACGGAACAAATGCTGCTTTCAGATTGTCCCTCTCTGCTGCACCTCAATGCCCAACGCCATAAATGCCTCACATACTTCCTGTCCTCATCAGCACCTTCGTCGCGGCCTCCACGCCGGCAATCCTGCCGGCGGGCATCCCGGTTGAGCCGATCGCGGCATACTCCGCCGACTCGGCTGTGACTGATGCGCCTCGCGAGGGACCGCTGTCCCTCTACGCCAGCCTCTCCCAGCGCACCCTGTACGTACGCCTCGGAGATTCCGTCGCCGCGACCTTCCCCGTGGCGATCGGCAAGGATGACCACCCCACCCCCACGGGGACGTTCAGCATCCGGAAGATCGTCTGGAACCCCGGGTGGGTCCCGCCACGTAGTCCATGGGCACGGGGAAAGACCTCCAAGCCGCCCGGTCACCCGGAGAACCCGATGAAGCTCGTGAAGATTTTCTTCAGAGAGCCGGACTACTACATACATGGGACCTCCGAGTTCGAATCTCTCGGATCGGCGGCGTCTCACGGCTGCCTCCGCATGCTCCCGGACGAAGCTGCGTCGGTTGCAAAGTGGCTGATGGAGCACGGTGGCAACCCCAAGCCGGAAAGCTGGTTCCAGCGCATTTTGCGATTCAGGAGCGAAGAGCACGTGCTATATCTGCAGAACCCCATCCCTATGACAATCGAGCAATAGTTGGCTTCGATGCCGACGCCGCTTCGCGAGCTTTTCACGGTCCGCTTTGGTGGACGACGCGCGGTCGAGACGATCGTGCCGCAGCGAAGCCTCTCGGAGGTCATCCTTCCACCCTCCACCACGCGCGCGCTGGAGCAGGCCTTGTCCCAGGTGCGCAGTCACGGACTGATCTTCGAGCGTTGGGGGCTGGGCGAGCGGCATGCCACCGGGCTCGGTCTCGCGTTCAACTTCGCCGGCCCTCCCGGCACCGGGAAAACGATCTGCGCCGAAGCGATCGCGCACGCCCTCGGCAAGAAGCTGCTGGTCGTGCGCTACGCGGAAGTCGAGTCCATGTGGGCCGGCGAGACGCCCAAGAACGTGGCCGCGGTGTTCCGTGCCGCCGCCGAAGAAGACGCGGTCCTTTTCTTCGACGAAGCCGACTCCATCGCGTCCCGCCGCTCAGTCGGCGCAATGCAGCCTCACCAGCGCGAGTCGAACACGGTGGTCAACGTTCTGCTCCGTGAGCTGGAGGCATTCAACGGTGTCGTCATTTTCGCCACCAACCTCGCCGTGAACTTCGATCCGGCGTTCGAGCGCCGCATCCGCGCGCACGTCCTTTTCGAGCCGCCCGGCGTGACTGAACGGGAGAAGATCTGGCACGTCCAGATCCATCCGCTCAAGACCCCGCTCGCTGCCGACGTCGACTTCGCCTCTCTCGCCGAGCGCTACGCCGTCACCGGTGGCGACATCAAGAATGCTGTGATCAAGGCCGCAGCGGCCGCCGCGAGCGAGCCCGGCCCCGATGCCGCCAAGCGCATCCACCAGCGGCATTTCGAGCAGGCAGTCGAGGAAGTCGTTGCGGGCAGGTCGGTCATGCAGCAATCGCTCTTTCCCACGCAGGCGCCCTCCGCCGATGACCGCCTCCTCGCGGCCGTGACTGCCGCCGAGCAACGGTGGCGGGGAGTTGCCGTGATAGCCACCGTGACGGCCGGCACGGCGCTGGTCCTGGCGATCGCCGCCGCAATTCTTGCGTTCGTGCGGTGATTCACGCGCCATGAGTTCCCCCGCGGCAGGTCTCGTCACCATTCGCCCGCGTTTTGCACCAACCGCATGCAGAGTCCCATTCACGGAGTCAACCCGATGCTCAGGAGACAGCTGATCGCACCGGTCGCCACCGCGTTGATCGCGTCGGCCGGATGCTCCTCCCCTCTCGTGCAGTCGGCCGCCACGGCCGCTTCAGGCGCCATCGTTCAGGCCGACGCTCAGCGCTACCTCGACGACTACGAGCGCAACTTCCAGCAGCTCTACTACGCATCATCCCTCGCCGAGTGGGATTCGAACACGCGGATCGTCGAAGGAGACACCACCAACGCCGCGCGAACCAGGGCGGCAAACGAAGCGCTGGCCCGCTTCGTCGGCAGCGTGGACAACATCAACCGCATACGAGGTCTGCTCCAGAATCGCGCGCTGCTCACCCCGCTGCAGGCGCGGCAACTCGAGGCCATGCTGTATCGGGCAGCCTCTCAGCCACAGACGGTCCCGCAGGTGGTGAGCGCCCGCATCGCAGCAGAGGCCGCCCAGACGGAGCGACTCTACGGCTACACGTTCACAATCGGTGGCCGCGCCGTCACACCGAATCAGATCGACTCCGTTCTGCGCAGCAGCACCAGCCTCGCCGACAGGCGTGCCTACTGGGAAGCCTCCAAAGCGATTGGCCCGACGCTCAAGCCCGGAATGATCCAGCTGCGCGACCTGCGCAACCGCGTCGTGCAGGCGCTGGACTATCCGGACTTCTTCACCTACGAAGTCTCCGATTACGACATGAGCACCGCGGAGATGCTCGCTCTGACGGAAAACCTGAACCGGCAGATCCGGCCGCTGTATCGGGAGCTGCACACCTGGGCGCGTTACGAGCTTGCGCGCCGATATAACGCGCCGGTCCCGTCGCTCATTCCCGCCGAGTGGCTTCCCAACCGCTGGGGGCAGGACTGGTCGGCGATGGTTCAGGTCCAGGGCGTGAACGTGGATGACGCACTCAAGTCCAGAACGGCCGAGTCGGTAGTACGCGCTGGCGAGGATTTCTACGTGAGCCTGGGTTTCCCCAGACTGCCGCAGTCTTTCTGGCAGCAGTCTTCGCTGTACCCTCTGCCCGCGAACGCTCCGTACAAGAAGAACACGCACGCCTCCGCCTGGCACCTGGATCTCGCAGACGACGTGCGCTCGCTCATGAGTGTCGAGCCGAACCAGTACTGGTGGGAGACGTCGCACCACGAGCTGGGACACGTTTACTACTACATCGCCTACTCGAACCCGAACGTGCCGCTGGTTCTGCGGCGCGGGGCGAATCGCGCATATCACGAGGGCATCGGATCCATGATCGGGCTGGCGTCGAGCCAGCGGCGGTTCCTGGCCAACCGCGGACTCATCTCAGGAACGCAGCAGACGGATCAGATGCAGCAGCTCCTCAAGGAGGCGCTCAACTACGTGGTGTTCATGCCGTGGTCTGCGGGGGTGATGACCCGGTTCGAGCACGATCTGTACGCGAACAACCTCCCGCCCGACCGGTGGAACGCCCGCTGGTGGGAGCTCAAGCGCCAGTACCAGGGAATTGCGCCTCCCGCGACCCGCGGTGAGCAGTTCGCCGACGCCCTGACCAAGACGCACGTCAACGACGACCCGGGCCAGTACTACGACTACGCGCTCTCCTTCGCGATCCTCTTCCAGCTGCACAACCACATCGCGCGCACCATCCTCGGTCAGGATCCGCGCGACACCGACTACTTCGGCAACCGGAACGTGGGCCAGTTCCTGAACGCGCTGATGGCGCCCGGCTCCAGCCGGCCGTGGCGCGACGTGCTGCGCGAGACGACCGGCCAGGAGCTCGACGCCCAGGCGATGATGGACTACTTCGCGCCGCTGTACGACTGGCTCCGGGAACAGAACCGCGGGCGCACGCACACGCTGCCCGAGATGTAGCGCTACATTTTTGGCATGACAGCGGCAGCAACCCGTCCGGCCCCGGCGCAGATCGAAGCCCCGCGCGCGTCCGCCCTCTCGCGTTCGCTCACCGCGTCCGGGATCCTCCGGATCGCGGCAGAGTGCCGCGAAATGGTCGCCCGCGGCGAGCGCGTCGCGAACCTGACCGTCGGCGACTTCTCGCCCGCGGAGTTCCGCGTTCCGAAGTTCCTCGCCGACGCGATCTCGGACGCGGTCCACGCCGGCGAGACCAACTACCCGCCCGCCTACGGAATCACGCCCCTGCGTGAGGCCGTGCGCGCGCTGTATGCGCGCGAGCTCGGGCTGGAGTACGAGCTCCCTTCGATAATGATCGCCTCGGGCGCCCGTCCGATCATCTACGGGGCATACCGCGCGCTGGTGGACCCGGGAGACCGCGTCGTGTTTCCCGTTCCGTCGTGGAACAACCCGTACTACTGCCTGCTGGTGAACGCCGAGGAGGTGCCGGTGGTGGCTGGCCCGGAGACGGCCTTCCTCCCCACTCCAAAAGCGCTGCGCGCGGCCCTGCGCGGTGCACGGCTCCTGGTGCTGAACTCGCCGGTCAACCCGACGGGAACAGCGTTCACGGCAAAGAACCTCGCCGCCGTTTGCGATCTGGTGCTCGAGGAGAACGCCCGGCGCGGGCCGGGAGAAAGGCCGCTTTTCGTTCTTTACGACCAGGTGTACTGGATGCTCACCTTCCACGAGGTCGAGCACGTCACGCCGGTAGGTCTGCGCCCGGAGATGCGCCCCTACACGATCCTGGCCGACGCCGCGTCCAAGCCGTTCGCCGCAACGGGTATTCGCGTGGGCTGGGGGGTCGGCCCGGCTGACCTCATAGGCAACATCGCGGACGTCGTCTCCCACGCCGGCGCCTGGGCGCCCCGCGCCGAGCAGGTCGCCACGGCGAAGCTGCTGGAGAGCGGGCCGGTACTCAGCGAGTTCGTGACCGGGATGAAGCGCTCGGTTCAGGATCGCCTGGAGGCGATGTACTCCGGGTGCATGGCGCTGGCGGCGGAAGGGCTGCCGGTGGACGCGATCGAGCCGCGCGGCGCGATCTATCTGAGTGCGCGGTTCGCGCTGCACGGCCGGCGCACGGCGGATGGCGAAATGCTGCACACGGACGAGGACGTCCGCAGGTTCCTTCTCCGGCGAGCCGGTGTCGCGGTGATTCCCTTCGCCGTGTTCGGCTATCCCGACGGAAGCGGCTGGTGCCGCCTCTCGGCGGGCGCCGTATCCGTCGCCGACGTGCAGGCGATGATCCCGCGCCTTCGCGCCGCTCTCACCGAGCTGCATCAGTAGCGCCCGCGTCGGCACGGCGATTGCCCCGTTGGGACGCAACGGAGGAACTACATGGCGCGCAGAAAGCAGAACCGCGGAATCCAGCAGGGAGCACAGGCACACGCCGAAGGAGATCACGGCGCGAAGACCCGTGAGTTCATTCGCCGCGAGCAGATAACCACGAAATCACGCGATACCGACGAGAAGGGCCCCGGCCACGACCCCGATCAGATCGCAGCACACGACGATATCGGGAAGGACCGGCTGTTCGACGACCGCGTGCAGCACGACGAGGCGGAAAAAGGAAGCGAGAAAACGCGCGTCGCCCGCGACGTAGCCAGACACAACCACGACAGCGCGGACGCGCTGCTGCGGCGGAACCGCCAGAACAGGGCCCGCAAGGCCTGACCGCGGCAGTCATGGCAGAGCTCATTCACCGGCATTCCACAGCCGTCGTCACTGCGTCGGGAGCGCGGTATCAGGCCGTCGTTTACGGTGAAGAGCGCAGTGACGGCACCTGGGAGGGGTGGATCGAGTTCCAGCCAATGGGTGATGGACCCCAGTTGCGCACCGGCCAGGAAACCTCGCAGCCGAACCGGCAAGCGATCGAGTACTGGGCGAGCGGACTGGAGCCGCTCTACCTCGACGGCGCATTTCAGCGCGCGCTGCGATCCGGGGAAACCTGAGCACGGCGGTGGCTGAGGCCCGCACCGTCGCTCCGGTTCCGGCCACGATCTGGACCGTGGGACATTCCACGAGGTCGGCGGAGGATTTCGTATCGCTCCTCCGCCACCACGGAATCCAGACGCTGGTGGACGTACGCCGCTATCCGGCTTCGCGGCGCTACCCGCACTTCAATCGCGAACAGCTGGCAGCCACGCTCGCCGGAGTAGCCATCGGGTACGAATGGATGGAGTCGCTCGGCGGCAGGCGCGATCCTGCTCCAGACTCACCCAACACCGCCTGGCGGAACGCGGCCTTCCAGGGTTACGCCGATCATATGGGCTCCAGGGAGTTCGCCGCCGCTTTCGCCGAGCTGTGCGCGATCGCGAGCACGCGGCCAACGGCGCTCATGTGCTCAGAGGCCGTCTGGTGGCGCTGTCACCGCGGGCTCATCTCCGATCTGCTCCGCTCCCGCGGCGCGAAGGTCCTGCACATCGTGGATGATTCGGAGCCGGGAGAGCACCCCTGGACCCCGGCAGCGCGTCTGGACAACGGCTTGCTCACCTACGATAGCCGGAGAGGCGAGCAGGCCGCCCGATTGCGAGTCCCGTCGCCGCAGGCATCTTTGCTTTGACAGGCGGCCGGACGCCGCGGTTGTAACCCCCGCCACTCGATAGCCGTAGGGACCGTATGCAAGAGCCCGCTCAGGCACCGCCAGCTCCGCAGCCGCCGAACATCCCGCCCGGCGTACCGACGGTCGTGTTCCAGGGAACTCCGGGAGCCACAATGGGCGTCCCGACCTCGCGAGAGGAGCTTGCCGCACTCCGCGCCATGCGGAGCGAACTGTCGAGCCAGCTCACATCGGCCGCCAACCGCCGCGAGCGCCTGGCTGAAGAGCTGGCGTCCCTGCCGCCAGAAGCGCGGGCCGGAGTTCAGGACAGGATACGAACGCTGGATGATCGCATCGTTCAACTCGAGAACGACATCGCACAGACGGGGCGGCTGATGACGAGCGCGCCCGCGGGGTTGATCGCCAGCACCTCCCGCTCGCAGCCTGTTTTTCTCGGTTTCTCCGAGGGTCCGGCGACGGCGATCTCGATCGTGTTCACGATCTTCGTCCTGTTTCCGCTGGCGCTCGCGGCTACGCGGCTCATGTGGAAACGGGCGAGGACGCCGGCGAGGGCGCCGCTTCCAGTGGAGACCACGCAGCGTCTCGACAGGATCGAGCAGTCGGTGGATGCGATCGCCATCGAAGTGGAGCGCGTCACCGAAGGCCAGCGTTTCCTCACCCGTCTCCTGACGGAGGCCAAGCCGCAGTCGGCGCTGGCGGCCCCGCAGCGCAGGCCGGACCCCCAGCCAATCCACGCCGAAACGATCCACGTCCGGGGCGAGGGCGGCGGCTGACCGCCGCCATCACGTACGATTTCGTGGATGCGGAAGGTGTCCGCCTCCACGTGGCACGCTCGGGGTCAGGTCCCGCCGTAGTTCTCCTCCACGGTTTCCCCGAGTTCTGGTATTCGTGGCGGCACCAGATCCCCGCGCTGGTTGACGCGGGGTTCTCGGTCGTCGCTCCGGATCTCCGCGGTTACAACCTCTCGGACAAGCCGCGTGGACGGGAGGCGTACCGCCTCGAGCACCTGGTGCGCGACGTTGCGGCGATCGCAAGAAGCACCGGACAGCAGCGCGTTCACATAGTGGGACATGACTGGGGCGGGATTCTCGCCTGGACATTCGCCAGCCAGCATCGCGAGCTCGTTGACCGGCTGGTGGTCATGAACGCGCCCCACCTCGGGCGCTTCGCCGAGGTGGTGCGGCGGCCGCCGCAGATCTTCCGCAGCTGGTACATCCTGCTCTTCCAGCTTCCTCGCATCCCGGAGCGCGCCATCGCGGCTCGTAATTACGCTGCGATCCGGTCGCTTTTCCGGAACAAGCCGGCTGTGCCGGGCGCGTTCAGCCGCGAGGACATCGCCCGTTACGTGGAGGCCATCTCCCGCCCTGGCGCGCTGACCTCGGCGCTCAACTACTATCGGGCGCTGCGGCTCCGTGGCGCTTCCCGAATAGGGAGGCGGGCCCGCACCGATGCGAAGACGCTCGTGATCTGGGGTGAGCAGGATCCCGCGCTCACGATCGAACTGCTCGACGGTCTGGAGCGTTACGCGCCGCACATACGGGTGCACCGCATCCCGCACGCAGGCCACTGGATACAGAGCGAGGACCCGGCGGAGGTCAACTCAGTCCTGCAGGAGTTCCTCCGGGAACCCTGAGAGCGCCGCCAGCGCTCTATTTCGCGGCTTCGGCCTGCGGCTGAGGCTTCGCAGCGCCGTTCAGCGGGGCGGCAGCGGCCGTCTTGTCCGGCGCTCCCCTCCGCCAGTAGCTCGGGGTCGGTGCGGCTCGCCGCTCCTGCAGATCTGCGTAGTACTGCACGATCCGCGAGCGCACGGACGCCCTCGTATCGGCCGGGGAAGCCTTGAACGGCGCATAGCGGTGCCGGTCATCGCTGGAAACGCGGAACCACCACCACGCGTCCTCGCTCGTCGTCCACGGTGCCTCGATGGTACACGTGAACTTGCGTCCCTCATGCTCGAAATCGAAACCCTGAATCACAGCGTTTTCCTTGTTGGGCGTGCTGAAATCTAACCTCAGGACCGCCTCCATCGTGAAGTTTCCGGAACGGGTTCCGGTGGCGCCGTCCCTCGGGTCATATTGCTGAATCGCACTCCGCGTGCGACGCGTGCATCCATTCCCCATCGCGGAGGCCAGCATGAACGCAACCAGGGACACGGCGGCCATCGAGGCCACCCTGAGAGAAGCCGGTCGCCTGCGCCGGCGAGTGCGCGTCACCGGCTGCTACAAGGGGGAAGACGGGGAGCACCACTACCAGCGGGAGTGGGAGCCGTACGCCATCGAGGAAGGCCAGGCGTACGTCTATTCGTATTTCAGGGACGAGTTCCGGCGGGTTCCGCTCGATGAGATAGTGAAGCTCGAGATCTCTGACCGCACGTTCGTCCCGCGCCGACCGATGGAGCTGTAGCGAAGCTCGCACCCCCCGGAACGCCGTTAAGCTGCCTCGTGGGTCCGGCGCACGGCCTCGAGTATCCGCGAGACCAGCACAGGCTCTGTCTGAGTTGATGGCGGCTCGCCCTGAGCATCGTCGAGATCGTACGCGCGGATGATGTTTCGCAGGTGGTCTGCGTTGAGCGCGTGCAGCTCCTTCCGCAGGACGTCTTCCCCCTGAGCGTAAACCGCGAACGGATCGAGCACTGCACGCGGAGCAGCGGCTGACGGGCGTCGCGCACTCTCAGGGGGCGGCAACTGCGGCGGTGGGATATCGGGCTCGGAGCGAATGACCGGCAGCTCCAGAGCCCTCTCGAGCGCACTCTCGAGGTACTCCCCGGACAGGCCGGACGCCCAGTAGGAAAGGTCCTCGCGGTTCGACTGAGTGGTCTCGCGCTCCGTCCTCACGGCCTTGCCGCCTTCGACCGGGAGAAACTCGACCCACCCCTCCCAGGTGTGGCCGACCGGGCGGCCGCATGCCCGGGCCACGTAAGTCGCGCCACCGGGACTTTCCACTGCCTCGTTGAATTGCACGATCACTTCGGACATTGCGCCCCTCCTGGGTGCGTCAGTGCGACCCAGGCCACCAGTGCAACTCGGTTGCCGCGGCTGGCTCCCGGACCCGGGCGGTGCAATTCGGCCCTTGGACCTGGTATCTTTCAAGGCTATGCCACATCTGGGACAGATCCGCAACGTCGCCATCATCGCGCACGTGGATCACGGCAAGACGACGCTGGTGGACAAGATGCTCCGACAGGCCGGCGCCTTCCGTGACAACCAGATCGTGGCGGAGAGGGTCATGGATTCCAACCCGCTGGAGCGGGAGCGTGGCATCACGATCCTCTCGAAGAACACCGCGGTGAACTGGGCGGGAACCAAGATCAACATCGTCGATACCCCGGGGCACTCCGATTTCGGCGGTGAGGTGGAGCGCATCCTCCGCATGGTGGACGGCGTTCTCCTCGTGGTGGATGCGTTCGACGGCCCGATGCCGCAGACGCGGTTCGTGCTGCGCAAGGCGCTCGCCCTCGGACGAACTCCCATCGTCGTGATCAACAAGATCGACCGGCCGGGAGCGGACCCGCTCCGCGTGCACGACGAGGTGCTCGGGCTGTTCATCGAGCTGGAAGCGAACGAGGCGCAGCTCGACGCCCCCGTTGTTTATGCCTCCGCGCGCGAAGGCGTCGCGACGCTGGACATGGACACTCCCCCCACCGACCTCGCTCCGCTGTTCGACGCGATCGTCGCGCACGTCCCCGCCCCGCCCAGCGATGTCGAAGGTCCGTTCCAGATGCTGATCTCGACTATCGACTTCTCGCCCTACCTCGGCCGCCTCGGCATCGGCAGGATCGAGCGCGGCAGGGCGCGCGTCGGCGACTCGGTGGCGCTGGTGGGCGCGGACGGACACGTCGAGAACGCACGCGTGACGAAGCTGTACACGTTCGATGGCCTCGATCGCGTCGAGGTGCAGAATGCATCCGCGGGCGAGATCGTCGCGCTCGCGGGACTCGAAGGGGTCGAGATCGGGCTCACGGTGACCGATCCCGAGTTCCCCGAGCAGCTCGAGGGGATCTCCGTGGAGGAGCCCACGATCTCGGTGGACTTCTCCGTCAACAACTCGCCGTTCGCCGGGAAGGAGGGAAAGTTCGTCACCTCCCGACAGGTGCGTGAGCGGCTGTTCCGCGAGCTGGAGCGAAACGTCGCGCTGCGCGTGGAGGAGACTGAGAACACCGATACGTGGACCGTGTCCGGTCGCGGCGAGCTGCATCTCGCGATCCTCATGGAGACGATGCGCCGCGAGGGATACGAGTTCCAGGTTTCACGCCCGCGAGTGATCACGCGCGTCGGTCCCGGCGGCGAGCGCCTCGAGCCGTACGAGGAGCTGTCCATCGACGTTCCGGAAGAGTTCCTCGGCGCCGTGATCGAGCAGCTCGGCACGCGCCGCGCCGAGATGCTGGAGATGAAGAATCCAGGTCAGGGGATGGTTCGCCTGATGTACCGGATTCCGGCACGCGGCCTGTTCGGTTACCGGTCCGAGTTTCTCACGGACACCCGGGGCACCGGGATCATGCACCACCGGTTCCTGGAGTACGGCGCGTGGGCGGGCCCGCTCGCCGGTCGGACGCGCGGCGCTCTCGTGTCGATGGAAGCCGGAACGATCGTGGCGTTTGCGTTGGCCAACCTTGCGGAACGGGCCACGCTGTTCGTGAAGCCGGGCGATCCCGTGTACGACGGCATGCTGATCGGCGAGAACTCCAGGCCGGGCGACATGGACGTGAATCCGACCAAGGAGAAGAAGCTCACCAACATGCGGAGCAAATCGAGCGACGAGAACATCCAGCTCGAGCCACCGCGCGAGATGACCCTGGAGGGGGCGCTGGAGTACATCGAGGAGGATGAGCTGATCGAGATCACGCCGGCCGCAATCCGGCTCCGGAAGCGGTCGCTCAACGCGATAGACCGGCGGCGTACGGCCCGCGAAGCCAAGCGGGAGCGCGACGGCCGCACGACGGGATTGACGACGCGCTAAAGCGCCTGGCTGCGTGCAGGCCACTGAAAGCCCCGTAAAGCGGGGCTTTTGCTTTTCAAGTCACGATCCGGGGCGGCGGTGGCATCGCTCTTGAACCTGTATCGTCTGTCTGTAACCAGGAGAAAGTGGTGAATTCAACAGGAAATCAGCTTCGTGCGAGGGCGGTAGTCGCGCTGGGATTCGGCGCGCTCGTCCTCAGCGGCTGTTCGGGCTTGACCCACACGCAGCAGGGCGCCGTAGTGGGCGCTGGCATCGGTGCCGCTGCCGGGGCGGGCGTGGCCAGCGCAACGGGTGGCTCCACGACTCGTGGCGCCATCATTGGCGCCGTGGTTGGCGGCGCAGCCGGCGCACTCATCGGCCGGGAAATGGACCGTCAGGCACGCGAGATCGAGCAGGTCGAGGGCGCCGAAGTCGAGCGCGTCGGGGAGGGCATTCACGTGACCTTCGCATCCGGACTGCTCTTCCCCTTCGATTCGGACCAGCTCATGCCGGCGGCGCGTGAGAATCTCCGGAAATTTGCCGAGACGCTGAAGGAGAACACCGATACACAGGTCCTCATCGTAGGCCATACCGACAGCGTCGGGACGATGGCTTATAATCAGGGCCTTTCGGAGCGCAGGGCGCTGGCAACCTCGCAGTACCTGCAGAGCCAGGGCGTCGCTGCATCCCGCCTGAACATCGCAGGCAAGGGCGAGACCGAGCCGCGCTATTCCAACGAGACAGAGAATGGCAGGCAGCAGAACCGGCGCGTGGAGATCGCGATCTACGCCAGCGAGGCCTGGCGAAACCGGGTGCGGAACGAGGTAGGCACCGAGTAGCTGCTGTGCTGGATTGCTGACTGCGTACCGCGCAGAACGTCGGGCGGCTTCTTCGGAAGCCGCCCTTCTGCGTGATTGCGTCCTCGGCGTGCAGCGGCAATGTTCAGCGCGGTTCAGGCGGCCGTCGGCGAGCCACATCCCACGCGATCCGCGGTCATGCAACAAACAACTCCTGCCGCTGAATGAGCGCCACCTCAGGCGGGGACGTCGTTCCGGAGCGGGCGAAGGTATTCCCCTGGGGCTCGAACAACCCCACGCGGCGGCAGCGCCTGGTTCTCGCGCTGTGCGTCGCCGCCCTTTCGATGGCTGGCGTTGCGTGGCAGGATCATCTTCGCGGTGGCCATCGCACCGACTTCGGGATGATGTGGTTCGGCGCACGCGCCATGCTGGCTGGTCAGAATCCGTATGACCTGGTCGGACCGGGGCTGCAATTCGATTGGGTCTATCCCCTGCTCTATCCCGGCACCGCGCTGGTCACCGGCATTCCGTTCGCGTGGCTGTCGGAGAACGCGGCGTCAGTGGCTTTCGTGGGTGTGTCGTCGCTGCTGTTCGCTTACGGAATCACCCGTGACAGCTGGCATCTGCTGCCGCTGCTCGCGTCAGAAGCGTTCCGGCAGTCCGTCATGGCTGCGCAGTGGTCGCTCATCCTCACTGCCGCGCTGTTCCTGCCGTGGCTCGCGGCGCTGGTCGCTGTGAAGCCGCAAACGGGGGCGGCCGTTCTGGCATCAACCACGCGCCCGGGACTTGTCGCGGCAGGGATCGGTACGCTGGCCCTGTTACTGGTGAGCCTGCTCCTCGTGCCGTCCTGGCCGATGGATTGGCTTGCGCTGATTCAGGGGCCCACTGAGCACATGCGCCCGCGCATACTGGCGCCCGGTGGAATTCTCGTCCTGCTTCTTCTCACGCGCTGGCGACGACCCGAGGCCTGGCTCATAATCGCGCTCGCCTGCCTGCCACAGACACTCGCGTCGTACAGTCTGCTCATGCTCCTCACGGTGGCCAGCACGTTCAGGGAGGCGGGCGTGCTCGTGCTTGTCTCGACGGCGGGCGGTTATGCCGATCCGTATCTCGTTCCCGGTCAGCCCACCGCGGACGAATTGTACCGCCTGCTCGCGAACGTGGAGGTTGCCACGGCGTTTCTTCCGGCCACATTGCTCGTGATGCGACGCCCGAATACGGGTGAGGGGCCCGCCTGGCTCATCGCATTCAGGCGGCTTCTGCCGTCGAGCTCGATGCAGCGCGCACGGAATCGCTGACGGTGGAATCGCCGACGGTTGCACGGCAACCGGGTCTGCGCGCGCGCATCGCCGTTGCCGTTCTCATCGCGACCGCCGCCGCCCCACTTGCCTGGTTCGAGCCAAGCAGGCCGGGAGGCGATCCCGGCGACCTGCAGCAGGTCTGGATGGGCGCTGTCGCCCTGCTGCAGGGACTCGATCCCTATCAGGTCATAGGGCCGGATCGGCAATTCCGCCACGACTTCGAATTCCTGTATCCGCTCCCCGCCAGCCTGATCATCATCCCGCTGGCGTTCCTTCAGGAGCTCCCCGCCGCCGTCGCCTTCGTCTGGATAACGACAGCGCTGCTCGCTTTCGCCATAACGGCCGATGGATGGCAACGGCTTCCACTTTTCCTCTCTGCAGCGTTCGTGATCTCAGTGCGCCGCGTGCAATGGGCGCCCCTCCTGACGGCGGCGATGCAGCTCCCGTCGCTTGCGTGGGTCCTGATCGCCAAACCGAACGTCGGCCTCGCTCTGCTGCTCGCTTTCCGGTCACGGAGGACCGTGCTCGTGGCCGTGGCGGGGGGACTCGTGCTGGCGGCGCTGAGCGTGCTGCTGCTGCCACAGTGGCCAGGGGAGTGGCTCGACGCGATCGGTACGGCGCGTCATACTGCGGCACCGCTGACCCAGCCCGGCGGTTTTCTCGTGCTGCTCGCACTTCTCAGGTGGCGGCGCTGGGAGGCACGCCTCATCGTGGCGCTGGCCTGCGTGCCGCAATCGCTCTTCTGGTACGACACACTTCCGTTGCTGCTGGTCGCGCGAACGTTCAGAGAGAGTCTGATGCTGTCGCTCGTAAGCTCGCTCGGGTTCGTGCTGGACCTTCTCTTCCTGCAGGATCTCGAGATCCTGCCCTACTACGAGCGGTTCGGTGCGTTGCTGATAGCGGTGGCCTACCTGCCAGCTATGCTCCTGGTGCTGCTGCGTCCGAACGAGGGCAGCGTGCCACAACTGCTGGAGCGATTGAGCAACCGCGTGGCGAACCTGGCGAAACGGCGGAGACGCTGAAGACCGACTTCCCCAATTCGCAAAAGGCCCTGCCCGGCCGCGTGCACTCCCCGGTCATGGCCCCGCGGTCGCATGGCGACCGCCCCAGCGTACTACTACTGGACCAGAAGGGGGCGGCGCAGAGTTGTCGGGTCCATGGTGACGCCGCCGGGCGTGCTCAAGGGCCTGAAGTGCCCCGTGACCACGGCGTTCGGGTTCCCTGAAACGCTCTCGATCTTGAACGTCACCAGCTGCCGAACCACAATCTCGGATGCGCCAACGGGCGGTGGGGCTTCCCACACTACGGCGATCACAGGCAGGCCGACATTACCCTCTGAGTCGAGACACTGGTTGCCCACCAGACTCCCCTCATTACGACAGAGTTCCCGCACGGCATTGCCGGTTGCGACGCCCATGCCTCCCGGCTGGGTGTCCAGGGTGTCGCCCGCCCCGATGGGCTCCGGAAAGCACTCGGCAATGCTGTTCACGTACTCGTTGCGACCGGGGTCCGCCAGGCGAAGCGCTCCGAAGTTCCCCGGGTCTCCCGGCGGCTCCTGCTCGGTAAGCTCGAACCGCAGGTCCTCGGGAGGAAGATCGCGGAGGCGGTCAAGGTCCTCGTCGTCCAGCTCCGGGCGGTCCGGATCCTTCTGCAGGTACTGATCACAGTTGCCGTAGTACGGGTCGCTCGGGTTGGCCCGGCACGCGCGAACGTCGGGCCACCCGGGATCGAGCGCTCGCGTCAGCGTCTGCCAGTTGAGGCCCCAGGGCTTCACGCACTTTGCGCTTCTCACGAACCCCATCCACGCCGTCGCGGTGGCCGTGATCTGCTTCGGCGCCACCCCAGTAAGCAGCGGGAAGATCCAGTTCACCGTGTCCCGGACCGTGGCCCGGACAGCGTTGTCACCGTTACTGCACGCCGTGCCCGCAGGAGTGAATGTGCCGGTCGTATCGTTCCACCAGCCGCATTCAAAATCCGCGTTTCCCGCGGGCAGCACGCGGGTGAGAACCTCGTTCTGCGACCCGATGAAGTAGCCCGCGTCGGCGACATTGGTTTCATCCTGGTACAGCTCGATGAGGCCGGCATGAGCGGCGGCGTCGGCCACCGTCTGCAACTCGTTCTTCTGCGCGTAGGCGCGGCTGAAATCGACCACCAGGGCAGCCAGGAAAGCCGCCACCACGATGAAGAATGCGACCAGCGGGAGAACGACGCCGCGACGAGGGGTGGAACGCACGTGTGTCTTCATCTGCCCGAGAATGCGGCCGCGATAGCGATCGCGGCTGGACCGAGGATCACCACGAACAATGCCGGAAATATAAGAAGCGCGAGCGGTATGACCATCTTCACGGGCGCCGTTGCGGCCCGCTTCTCCGCGCTCTGCCTTCGGTTCCGCCGCAGCGTCTCCGACGCCACCCGCAGGACTCTGGCGCTGCTCGTCCCCCACTTCTCGCTCTGAATGAGGCTCGACACAAGCGTTCTGAGCTCATCCACGCCTGTCCTTTCCCAGAGTCCGCGCAGCGCCTGCTCACGGGGCACGCCGGCGTTCGTCTTCCGGTTCACCACGTGCAGCTCGTGAGCCAGCTCGGAATGCGCGTAAACTATGTCCTTGGCCACACGCAGGATCGCGGCGTCGAGGCTGATCCCTGCCTCCACGCACACCACGAGGAGGTCGAGCGCATCGGGCAGCGAGCGCCGGATCTTCTCCTGCCGGAGCCGCACGAGGCGGAGCAGATACCACACAGGAGCGGCAAGCCCGACGATCGTGGCGCCGATGATGGCGAGAGTCCTCTGCCAGAACGTGATGTTCTGAAGGAGGATGATCACGAGTGCAGGAAACAGCACCAGGCTCGCCACGCGAATCATCGAGTAGGCGAGCGGCGCAACC
>DASUUI010000036.1:0-53032 GCA_036374155.1 Gemmatimonadaceae bacterium
ACGCTCAGGCGCATCGATCTGCACCCGATGAACTACGCTTTCCTGGCGGCAGCGTTCTTCGCGTTCCACCTGCTGATGTCCTACCTGGTGGATCACATCTCCATCCACCTGGCCTTCCTCGTCGCGTCGGCTGTCTCGATCGGTCTGGTCGTGAGCTACCTGAGGCTCGCCGTCGGGCCGCGCTTTGCGTTCCGCGAAGCCGCCGCCGCTCAGTTCATCTACCTCGTCCTCTTCTCGTACGCGTTCTTCTTCGAGGGATTCACCGGGCTCGCGATCACCATCGGCTCGATCGTGACGCTGTTCGTCGCCATGCAGCTCACCGGCCGTATCCGCTGGAGCGAGGTGTTCGCCGCGGACTCCCACTCCCGGATCAGGTGACGGCCGACCACGGGGCTCAGTTGTCGCGGGATCGCTGCCGGCGACCGTCGCCGGCGACGATCTCGAGCGTGCCTCCGTTCTCCTGGTAGCCCTGGAGCACGATGTTGGAGTAGGCGCCGGGACGGCGGAATACGCGCGGCAGCCGCAGCCACCACTCGTTCACCAGCCAGGCGCCTGACGGCATGCGCCGAAAGCGCGTGAAACCGCTCGGCTGATACCTGGTGGCGACTCCGGCGTTGACGTAACTGAAAACCGTTTCCCGCAGCTCGGCGGTTTCCTCGTCCACCCAGAGGACGCCCCGTATGTCGGACCGCCGCCTGCCCGGGGCCGGCTCGAAGACCAGCCCCACCTGCCCCGGGCGTGCAGGCTGTCTCACCACTGCGAAGCAGTGCGTCGCCGCGAATTCCTCGGAGAGGAGCACCCTCTCGTCCGGAGCGTAGTAGGTCCAGCCGTTGTACTCGTCGCCGCGCACGTATCCGCGCCGTGCGAGAACCCCCGGGTCCGCCGCGCCGAATGGCTTCCGCTGCTCCACCGGTACGGACAGCGTGTCACTCCACAGGACCTTGCCGCTCGGGTCGATCCCCGTCCAGTACACCCGTGCCCGCCCGACTTCGGCGAGGTCGCCCAGAGTCAGCTGGCTGGAGCGCAGCGCCTTCGCGATCTCCTCCCACAGCGCCACGATCGTTTCCGCCTCGCGTGCCCGCCGTCCGCACTCCGACCTGACAGTCACGCGCACCGTATCCAGCAGAACGCGCTGCGTGTCGAGATGCAGGAGCAGTTCACCGGCCCGGGGGATCGACAGCGGGGCCGATATGAACGGATAGAATCCGATCCGGCGAACGCGGACGCGGTAGGTTCCGGCGGGCGCGCGGAGCACGCGTGCACCGTCCCGATACGTGAGGCCCTCATCCGCGACAGAGTCATTCGGCGAGATGAGCGCGACCAGCGCGCCCATTACCGGCACGTCCGCGTCCGTGACCAGCCGCAAGCGAAGCTGCGCGGTATCGCCCTGCGCCTGGACGGCCTCGCGCGGCAGGACGATCGCCGTGATCGCCGCCAGCACACACACACCTAACCGCCCGCGCACAACGCCCATTACCGCCTCGACTCCCAACCCTCAGGAAGGTGTGTGGGTTCCCCACACCTGCGCCAGAGCGGCAGAGATCTCACCGACCGTCGCCCGGGCGCGGACGGCCTCGAGGATCGCCGGAACCAGCACGGCGCGGTCGTGCCTCGCTCCGCCGGTCAATTCCCGCGCGCCAGCCGCGAGAGCGTTGACCGCCTGGCTGCAGCGAGACGGATCCCGGCTCGCGCGGATCTCGCGAACGCGAACGGCCTGCGCGCGCTCCAGCGCCGAGTAGTCGGGAGCCGGGATCGTCACGTCCTCCCGTTCGTCGGCAAACCGGTTCACTCCCACGATCACGGTCTCCCCGCGCTCCACGCTCTGCTGGAACTCGTACGCGCTCCGCCCGATCTCCTCCTGGAAGAACCTCGCCTCGAGCGCCTTTACCGCGCCGCCCATGTCGTCTATGCGCCCGATCAGCGCCAGCGCTCTCCGTTCGATCTCGCCGGTCAGCGCTTCGACGTAGTAGCTCCCAGCCAGCGGGTCAGCCGTCTGCGCGATGCCGGACTCGTAGGCGACGATCTGCTGCGTGCGCAGTGCCAGCGTAGCCGCGTCGGACGTGGGCAGCGCGAGCGCCTCGTCGTAACCGTTGGTGTGCAGAGACTGCGTGCCGCCCAGAGTCGCAGCCAGCGCCTGCACGGCAACCCGTACGACGTTGTTCAGCGGCTGCTGCGCGGTCAGCGTCACTCCCCCGGTCTGGGTGTGGAAGCGGAAGCGACAGCTCGCATCGGATGCGCCGAACCGTTCCCGCATCAGCCGTGCATACATCCGCCGAGCGGCGCGGAACTTGGCGACTTCCTCGAACAGGTCGTTGTGGGCCGCGAAGAAGAACGACAGCCGCGGAGCGAATCGGTCCACTGAGAGTCCCGCGTCCACCGCGCGGCCAACGTACTCCATCGTATTCGCGAGCGTGAACGCGAGCTCCTGTACCGCTGTCGCCCCGGCTTCACGGATGTGATAGCCGGAGATCGATATCGGGTTCCAGGTGGGGACTTCGTCGGCGCAGAAACGAAACACGTCCGCGATCAGCGCCAGGCTTGGCTCCGGCGGATAGATGTACGTCCCGCGCGCGATGTATTCCTTGAGGATGTCGTTCTGAATCGTTCCGCCAACCTTGTCGCGGGCGATTCCACGCTCTTCGGCGACCACCAGGTACATCGCGAGCAGCGTGGCCGCCGTGGCGTTGATGGTCATGGACGTCGAGACCTGGTCGAGCGGGATGTCGTCGAGCAGTACGTGCATGTCGTCCACGGTGTCGATCGCGACTCCCGCACGCCCTACCTCACCGTGTGCCCGCGGCGAGTCCGAGTCGAGACCCATCTGGGTCGGCAGGTCGAAGGCGACGGAGAGCCCGGTCTGCCCGGCATCCAGGAGGTGGCGAAAGCGTGCGTTGGTCTCCTGGGCCGTGCCGAAGCCCGCATACTGCCGCATCGTCCACAGCCGCCCGCGGTACATGGTCGGCTGCACGCCCCGGGTGAAGGGCCACTCACCCGGGTCGGCGAGGTCACGCTGGTAGTCGAGTGGGGCGTCGTCCGGCCGGTACACGGGCGCGACCGGGATGCCGCTCGGCGTGCTCCTCGAGTCAGGCGCGCGCGGTGTCACCGCGCGCCCGGATCACGCGCCAACGGCGGTATTCACGCCCGTGAGCATCTCACGCGCGGTCGCGACGTCGCTCTTGCTGCCGATATACAACGGCGTGCGCTGGTGCAGCTCGGTCGGAACGATGTCCATCACCCGCCGCTCGCCATCGCACGCCGCTCCACCCGCCTGTTCCACGATGAAAGCGAGCGGGTTCGCCTCGTACAGCAGCCGCAGCTTTCCGCGCGGCGACTTGGCGTTCGACGGATACGCGAACACGCCTCCGCCGAGGAGGTTGCGATGGAAATCGGCCACGAGCGAGCCCACGTAGCGGACGTTCATCGGCTCCCTTTCACCGTCCATCCCCCGATACCGCCGGATCAGCGCCCTGACCGGCTCCTCCCAGACGCGCTCGTAGGAATCGTTCACCGAGAGGAAGCGGCCCGGGTCGGGAATCCGGATGTTGGCGTGCGACAGCAGGAACTCACCGATGGCGGGATCCAGGGTGAAGCCGTGGACACCCTGTCCGGTCGTGTACACGAGCATCGTGCTGGATCCATAGATCACGTAGCCTGCGGCGACCTGAGCGCTGCCCGGCTGGAGCATGTCGGCCAGCTCGCCGCGCTTGCCCGGCGTCACCTTGCGCAGCACCGAGAAGATCGTTCCCACCGGCACGTTGACGTCGATGTTCGATGAGCCGTCCAGCGGGTCGAACAGCAGGCAGTACTTCCCGCACTCGAACTTCTCGGGAATCGGGATGATCTCCGGCTCCTCTTCCGACGCCATCGCGCACAGCCGGCCGCCGTGATCCAGCGCCTTGATGATCGTCTCGTTGGCGAAGACGTCCAGCTTCTGCTGAATCTCGCCCTGGACGTTGGTATCCTCGGTCGCGCCGAGTATGTCGGCCAGCCCGGCGTTGCGGACCTTGTTCGCGATCATCTTCGCTGCCAGTGCGATGTCGTACAGGATGCCCGACAGCTCGCCGGTGGCGTGCGGGTGGAGCTTCTCCTCCTCGATGATGAACCGCTCGATCGTCACGACCGAGGTGGCGGTATGCTTGACCACTCTACACTTCCCGGGAAGTTGATTGAGTCGAGGCAGCTGCGAGCCGTTTCGCCGCATAGCGGCGCGCATCCCGCTCGTACACGTTCTCGGCGTAGCCGCGCCTGACGGATTCCCAAAGATACTTCAAGGGAAAGGTCCTGCTCTCGAAAAACTGCTGAACGTGCCGCAGCTCGTGCAACAGCAGCGCAGGATCGAGCGCTGCGTGCGGCGCGAGAAACACCGTGCCCCTGAGCGTGATCGCGTCCACGGTGCTGCGCCGGAGCGCCCAGCCGCCGATCCGCGGGAGGAGTCCCCCGCGCCGCAGACGCACGGAACCCAGCTCCGGGTAGTGGCGCGCGAGCGCGTCCGGCAGGGCAACGGGCCGGCCGACGACCGAGGCGACTAACGAGGAAGCAATTGCCAGGCTCCACCTCCAGTACGAATGCCGATGTCCCTTCCATCGGTGCGAACCACGATGGCCCCGTGAAGATCGGTACGGAGCGTCCGCACCCCCCGCTCCCGCAGTCGGGCGAGCACCTCGGCGCTCGGATGATTGTAAGCATTCTCCGCGCCCACCGAAATCAGGGCGATGCGGGGGCTCGTCGCATCGAGGAACGCAGCTCCGGAGCTCGTTCTGCTGCCGTGGTGGGCGACCTTGAGCACATCCACGTCGAGCAGCTGCGGTGCATGGCGCAACAGCCACTCCTCCTCGCCTCTTTCAGCGTCGCCGGTCAGCAGCATCGTAGTCGCGCCGTATCGCACGAGTGCGATCGCACTCGCTTCGTTGGGATCGTCCAGCCCCGCCGTCCAGGCCGAATCGGGTGCGAGAAAGGTGATGCGCACGCCGTCGGCGGCCATCGAGTCCCCGGGCGTCACCCGCCTCCATTCGCTCCAGCCTGCCGCGGCCGTTTTCAGAGCGTCGCGATACGACTGTGTCGGGCCCGCGTACGCTGGGTCCCACAGTATCGGCGGCCGGAGCCAGCGCAGGACGCTCGACGCGCCCCCGACGTGATCGGCATGCGGGTGAGACAGAACCAACCCGAGCACGTTGCCTCCGCGGCGGCGAACATACGGAATGACGACGGCGCGACCGGCATCGCCCTTTCGCCAGGCGCGGCCGGCGTCGAAGAGCACCCAGTTGCCCCGGTCGGTGCGGAGCGCCACGGCGTCGCCCTGCCCCACATCGAGCACGTGCAGCTCCACGTCTCCAGCTGCCCGCGGGAGCAGCGGCAGCCATGCGACGAGCGCGACCGCCGCACAGCCAGCCAGCAGTGCGCGCCCGGCCCGGCGGCCAGCCGCTGCGACGACGAGCGCCACTGCTGCGACGCCGCACGCGACTGCGGCCGTGAGAGTGGGAGCGATGTCGAGCGCCGCGGAGGACGGTCCCGCAGCCGCGGCGGCGATGCCGTCGAACGCGACGAACAGGGGGTGTGCCGCATCGCCGACGAAGACAGCAGCCCGCGGCACGGCGGACACCGCCAGCGCAAGAAACAACGTCGGCTGAAGGATCGAGATGACAGGACCTGCGAACAGATTAGCCAGCGGCCCGATGAGACTCACCCGGCCGAAATACCACGCCACGAGGGGCGCGGTGGTCACCGACGCGAGCGTTGACGTCAGCAGGTCGCGGGCGACACGGCTGCGGACCGTGCCGAGCTCCTCCAGCCGCAGCCGCCGGGCGACGATTCCCGCCGCGGTGAGCGCCGCCATGCCGCACAGGCTCAGCTGATAGCCCAGCTCCAGTACGGTGCGCGGCGAGACGAGGGGAAGCCATCCACCCACGGCCAGCGCTCCCCACGGCGATATCGGCCGCTGCACACCGCGCGACAGCGAAATCGTCCCGTACATCACGGCAGCGCGGAACGCCGGGGCTGGCCAGTCGAGCACGGCGACGTAGGCGAACACCAGCGCCACGGAGAGCCAGACGGCCATGCGCCTGCTGAACCGCACTGCCAGCAGCAGCAGCTCGAGCGAACTGGCGATGATCGAAACGTGCAATCCGGAGATGGACAGCATGTGCACCAATCCGGCGGTCGCATACCTGTCGCGGACCTCGAGAGGCAGCTGCCGTTGATCGGCGATAAGCAGCGCACGGGCTGTCTGTGCGTTGGACCCGAATATCCAATCAATGCGTCGCCCCAGTCCTGACCTGACGGGCTCGAGCGCACCATGCCGCTCTTCCCAGCGGGGCGGCGGTGGCGGTGCGGTGGCGGCGACGACGAAGCCGCTCAGAAATAGCAGAGCGATCGCGAGGACGACCGTACGGCGCAGCAACCCCGCTACGGCACCCGCGACGAGTGCCGTCGCAACCGCCGCATGCGCTTGAGCGCCGTCTTGCAGAAACCCCGCAAGCTGACCGATGGCGTAGGCACCGAATGCCCACGCAACGAGGGGTATGGCTGGCTCCCGGTTGGAACTGCGGAACCCTTACACGGGGGCGCTGCGCCGCGTGCAATCGGACCGCCGCAGGACGACGCGAATACGCGCTGTGGCAGGGCGCTTGCTCATCCAGAGATGTTCGCCCCGCGAATCGGGGGCATAACACGGGAGCAGACACCATGAAGATCGGAAACGTGATTGCGGGTGCGTCGCTCGCGCTGGTTTTGGGCGCGCTGAGCGACCCTGCAGCAGCTCAGGGCCAGGGAAAGGGCCGGAGTGGCGAGGCCGTGGCCCAGGGCCAGGGGAAGGCTCGCAACTCTGACGCGGCCACGCGGCGCGAAACCCGGGGCAGGAGTGAAGTCGTCGCCTTGGGCCAGGGCCAGGGTCAGGGCAAGGGCCAGGGCAAGGGACAGGCGAAGGGCCAGACCGAGTCACAGGGTCAGGCGAAGGGCCAGGCTCCAGGCCGCCAGCAGGCGCCAGGTCAGGCGCGCGCGGCGGCGGCGCGAGCGGCCGCGCCAGGTACCGTGCGTTCGGCGACGGCGAGCGCGCGCGGACGATTCGCGCGGCAGGTTGCGCTGACCGATGTGCCCGCGTCAGCCCGTCAGTTGGCCGGCAGCAAGCGGCCGCATCAGGTGATCGCCGCGGGCGCGCTTGCGCGAGCGCATGCACGGGGCGCCGATGACGAGTTCCGACTCGTGCCCTCAGGCGACAGGGTGTCGATTCTGAACCGGGAGGGCGACGTGCTGCTCAACCTCGATGACGACCGCGCCCGCAACCTCGGTCGCTGGGATGTCAACGTTCTCCACCCCGAGCTCAGCTCGGGCGCGCCCAGCTTCTGCCGCTCTGGCGCCGGCCATCCGGTTTGGGGACGGCAGTGGTGTCTGGACAAGGGCTTCGGGCTCGGTGACCACGAGGACGTTCGCTGGGGCCGAACGACGACGCTCGGCGACATCATCTTCGGCCGCACCGGAACGACGGGGAACATCACGAACGACGTTCTGCCCGGCCTGATCGGCAACACCGCGTACGACCGGCTCGCGCTGCACGCGATGACGCTCGGCTACACCGAGCCGCTCACGGGAGTATGGGGCGTAGAGCCGACCGGCCGTCGTGTCCTGCTGGTGAACTCGGGTCCCTCGCCTGTCGCAGAGATCGTGGACGTGAATCGCGACAATCGAGCCGACCTGCTGCTGGTCGCGCTCAGGCAGTGGCTGATGTAGCAGCCGGGTGAATGCGGCCGCGCTGCTGCTGGCCGGGTTCAGCCGGCCAGCGGCAGCGCCTCGCGCTCACGAATCACCTGACCGGTGAAGGTCGAGCCGGTGGTTCCCGTCAGCTCGACGTGCAGGTATCTCCCGATCAGCTCCGGTCCGCCGGGAACGATCACCGTGCGGAACTCACGCGTGCGAGCCTGCAGCAAACCGCCGCGCCGCGCTTCCTTCTCCACCAGCACTTCGTGCCGGGTGCCGAGCAACTGAAGATTGAGCGAGCGCGCCTGAGCGCGCATCGCATTGATCAGTCGCGCCAGCCGGTCGGCAGCGACTTCCTCCGGCACCGTGAGGTCGGCAGGCATGCGCGTCGCGGGCGTGCCTTCGCGTGGCGAGAACTTGAAGGTAAACGCGTCCTGAAAGCCGCCTGCCCGCACGGCGCTGAGTGTCTCTGCGAAATCCTCCTCGGTCTCTCCGGGGAAGCCCACGATCACATCCGTGGTCAGCGCCACGCCGGGGATGGCGGCGCGCAGGCGCTCGACGCAGGCGAGATACTGCTCACGCGTATATCGTCGGAGCATTCGCTTCAGCACACGGGATGACCCGGACTGCATGGGGAGATGCACATGCTCGCAGACGGCGGGCGTTTCAGCCATCGCCCTGATCACCGAGTCGCTGAAGTCATTGGGGTGGGGGCTGGTGAATCGTACGCGCCTGATGCCGCGCACGCCTCCGACAGCCCGGAGGAGCGCGCCGAAGTCGTGCGTGCCGTCGTTCCAGGAATTCACGGTCTGGCCAAGCAGCACTACTTCGCTCATTCCTTCGCTCACCACGCGCTCGACCTCGCGGACGACGTCGGCCAGCCGGCGGCTGCGCTCGGGACCGCGGGTGAACGGCACGATGCAGTACGTGCAGCGGTAGTCACAGCCGCGCTGCACGGGGATCCAGGCCTTCACCCCGTCGAAGCGCCGCGCGCTGAAATCCTCGTAGTGCTCCTCGAGATCGAAGCTGGTCGCCATCGTGCGCTCGCCGCGGCGCGCGCTCTCAATGAGGTCGGGAAGCGCGCGGTACCCGTCCGGGCCGACGACGATGCTGACGTGGGCCGCGCGCTCCAGCAGCCGCGGTCCCAGCCGCTGCGCCATGCAGCCGGCAACGCCCAGCACGGATGTAGGCTTCATGAACCGCTTCAGCTCGCCAAGCCGTCCGATGACACGCTGCTCGGCGTGCTCGCGGATGGCGCAGGTGTTGACGAGAATCACGTCCGCACCGTCGGGTTGCGCGACCTGCGCGTAGCCCAGCTCCTGCAGCCTTCCGATCATCAGCTCCGAATCGCTGACGTTCATCTGGCATCCGTACGTCTCGACGTACACGGTGGGTGCAGGCTGCTGCGGCATAGCCTTCAAATATAGCGCTTCAGGGTCGCCCGCCCGGTTCGAGAGGAAGGGCGACATAGAAGACGCTTCCCTCTCCTTCACGGCTGCGCACCCAGACGCGTCCGCCGTGCGCCTCGACTGCGAGCTTGCAGAAGGCGAGCCCGAGACCCGAGCTCCGCACCCGCGGGAGGTTTGCCGCTTTCACCTGGCGGAACTTGTGGAATATCACTTCCTGGTATTCCTCCGGAATCCCCGGTCCATCGTCCCCGACACTGAACAGCACCCCTCCCTCGCCGCGCTTGGCGCGCAGCTCGAGACGAACGGGATGCGGTGAATGGGTCAGCGCATTCTGCACCAGGTTCCCGAACACGCGCCGGAGTATCTGCACGTCCGCGCTGACGGACGGAGCGTCCGGCGCGACGGAGACTTCGACAACGGTCTTCTCCTGCCTGAGTCGGAGCGCCCAGTCTTCGACCAGCGCGTCAAGGAACGCCTTCGGTTCGAGCGTGCCAAGCTCGAGCTCGAGATCCGTCTCCTCGACGCGGGCGACTTCGAGCAGATCCTCGATCAGCGCGAGCAGGTCGTTCGTCTTTGACTGCGCGTCGCCGAGGAGGCTGCGCTGCAGGTCCGTGACCGGGCCCGCGTCGCCGTCGCTGACCATTTCTATCGCCGCGACCACAGAAGCCAACGGCGTCTTGAGGTCGTGCACCACCATCTTCATCAGGTCCGCGCGAACCTTCTCCAGCTCACGCAGCTTGCGATAGCTGTCTTCCAGTGCGTCGGTGACTGCCTTCAGCTTGAGCAGGCTCCGGACGCGCGCGCCGAGCACGAGCCGGTTGTGCGGCTTTGTGAGGAAATCGTCGCCGCCCGCCTCGATCGCCTTGACCCGGTCGCCCGTGTCGTTCAGCGCGGTGACAAAGATCACCGGTATGCGCGCGGTGCGCGGGTCGCGCTTGATCCGGCGGCACACCTCGAACCCGGTGCTGCGGTCGTCCACTCCGAGGTCGCCCGCCGGCATCGCCACGTCCAGGATGCACAGATCGGGATTCTCGCTGAAGCAGGCTGCAAGCGCGCCGGGGCCGTCATGGGCCGTTACGGTGCGATAGCCGAGCGTGCTGAGCTGATCATACAGGAGCTCGACGTTCGCCGGGATGTCGTCTGCGACGAGTATCAGCGGCTCCCGCGGCGCTGTCATCGGCTCAGGGCCTGACGCGTATCCCGAAACTCAGAATGTACGCGCTCTCGCCGACGTCCACGCCGCCGGGGAAACCGGGAGCCGTGACGCTGCCGGCGTCACGCGTGGCACGCGCGATTCCGAAATCGAGCATCGCGCGATCCACGCTGATCGGAATTCCGAGTCCGCCGCTGAAGGAGGTTTCCTCGACCTTCTGCCCGCGCGCGCCGAACGGCAGGGTCCTGTGGCGCGCGCCCAGTCGCACCATGATCAGGCGCCGCCCGATCCGCGGACCAGTCACGTCGGCTCCGATCCCGAAGTCCCAGCTGTCGAAGGCGGTCACGTCATCGCTGCCAAGGGGTTGCAGAGAGGACCACTCCTCGAACGCCGCGCGGGCCGACAGCTGCGCTCCCTGGAGTCCGAAGTAGGTCACGCCTGCGCCGTAGCGCAGCGGGACGCGCGCGGTAGTCAACGTCGTGTCGCCCGACTGCGATGTGATGTCACCGCCGGTCCGCGCCGAAGCCGCGATCTGCCAGATCCTCCGGATGCGCGCCTCGAATCCGGCAGAGATGCCAATTCCACCGTACGTCACGTTCGAGGTCTCCAGCATTCCCGAGAAACGAACCGTATCGGGGAACGTCTGCTGGTGAATGAACCTGTTCTCACCAGTGAAAAAGTGACCACCCAGCCCGAAGCTGATCCGCGGCGTGATCGCATACGCCAGCGCCACCCGCAGGTCGCTGATCGATCCCTCGCTGGTGATCACGTTCGTCCCGGTCACCGTGTCCGTGCCGATCACCTGCTCGTAGTCGAACTGCGTTGACCAGGTGCGATCCAGCCAGGTGGAGACGTTCAGACCTGCCGCCACTCTGCTGCCGAACAGAAACGAGACGCCAGCCCCGGGGAAGCGCGCGATCATCGTCCGCGCGCTGCCGGTGCCCGGTACGTCCACGCGGCGGAATTCCGGATCGTACTGACCGAAGAGCACCGTGGCGCCCCACAGCATCGGAGTCGCGGGATTGATCGCCGACTGCGGGTCGATCTCGCCAACGGCGCCCCCCGTCGCAAGCCCTCGCGCGCTCAGCTGGCCCGGCGGATAGCCGAATCCCTGAGTGCCGAGGTTCCCCTGCCCCGCTGCGACGCCCGGGGCCAGCGTGCACACCAGGCAGGCCAGGGCGAAATGACGGACCGTGCGGCTCATGGTAAACCCGGCGGCTGCCGTGGTGAGTAGCTGATTCGCAACTTCGGCCTCAGCTCGGGAGCTGCCTCGGTCGAGTAGAAGCGCGCTTCCAGGGCGGTTCCGTTCTCGCGGGTGCTCGCGAGCACCACGGCGTGCGGCGTCTCGGAGGGAGAGACACCGCGCCAGAACCTGACGAACGACGCGATGTCCACGGCTCTCTCACCACTCTCGGCCGGGACGGTGAACAGCGTGTCGATCGCCGTCACTCCGGGATCAGCAGTCAGCGTGGCCGCCCGCGCGATATCGGTGACCGTCGCATTGGCGAGCACGAGATTCACGGTCACTCCCATCGTGTCCGCCAGGCCGAACGCCGGATTGGGTCGCTGAGTGAGCAGCAGCGTGGCCCGCACCACCGTGGAGGAGTCGAGAATGAACGACGGAATCACGAAGCGAAGATAGGAGCGCCGCGCAGGAATGCCGCCGACGTTCAGATCGGTTATCGCTCCCAGCGGGGGCACCGTCGCGAAGAGAATGAAGTCCGAGAGGTTGGCCTGCAGCTCGACCGGAGTTGGCGGCGTCCGGGAGTAGGGCGCATAAAACACCCGGGCCACGGTGGTGTCGGCATCGGGCCGGAATGAGAGCAGCGCCGGGAGGCCTGACTCCGCGGAGAAAACGTGGATCTGGACGCTGCCGCCGCCGGAAACCCTCAGGCCGAGGCGAAGCCGCTCGGTCGCCTGAATGATCGGAACGAGGGCCGCGCCATCGAGCGGCACGCGAAGACTGTCGGCCTCGTCGAGGTCCTCCGCCGAGAAGGTCCCGCTGCCTACCAGCCGATCGGCCGTGAACAGCGGCAGCAGCGCGTTCACGGACGTGTCCGGGTCAGCGCCGTCCACGTTGAACACCTCGATCGTCGTGGGATCCTGAGTAATCCCCTCGAGCGTGCTGACCCGGAGCCGGAGGATCGCGTCGTAGATCTCGGTGATGGGTACTTCAGTGAGATCGTTCGTGGGGTCCGGGATGTAAACCGGCGAGATCGAGTCAAAGCGCATGATGATGCGCGTGTCCAGCGTATCGCCGCGGTTTGCCAGGAGCATCAGTTCCTCGGCGCCGGGAGCGAGAAGCGCGGAGACCGTCGTGTCCAAAACGACCGCTTCGATGGTTGCGGTCTGGATGTCCACGGCGCCCCTGGGGCACAGTAACGGGCAGCCGACCGTGTTGTCGATCCGCTCGGTGCACGCGCTGAGGGTCACGAGCGCGCACGACAGCAGCAGCAGTCGCCGCATCAGCGCGAATCCTCCGGCAGGAGAGCGGCTGAAAAAGGATGCGGCAGAAGCTCCGACAGCGACCATTGGGCAGAATGCCCGTTCGACGAATAGCTGATTATTGGAATGTCTCCGAATTCAGCGAGAACCTGACGACACGCGCCACACGGAGGGCTCGGATGAGCGCCATCCGTGGCGATCGCGAGAGCCGCGAAACGATGCGAGCCCTGCGCCACGGCCGCCGCCACAGCCGCCTGCTCCGCGCAGACACTGAGGGGGTACGCCGCGTTCTCGACGTTGCACGCACTCACTATGACCCCTGAGTCCGTCTCCAGTGCCGCGCCCACTCGAAACCTGGAGTATGGCGCGTGCGCGTTGGCCATCGCCGCGAACGCCGCCGCCCGCAGCTGGGGTGCTCCTGCAGCGCCGTTCACGACTGAAGCAGCTGCGGCAGGAATGAGACGCCCGCACCCCTGAAGTCAGAACCGAGCCAATGCGCTACCGTTGCCCCCAGATCGGCGAAAGTCTCCCGCACCCCAAGGTCGATCGGGACCACGGCTGGCCCAGCGGCAAGCAGCGGCACGCACTCGCGAGCGTGGTCGGTCGAAGGCGTGGTCGGATCGTTGCCGTGATCGGCGGTGATGAACAGCAGGTCGTTCTGGCGCAAGCGGGAGAGGAGCTCGGGGAGGGCGGCGTCGAATTCTCGCAACGCCATATAAAACCCTGGCGCGTCGTTTCTGTGCCCGTACTGCTGGTCGAAATCTACAAGGTTGGCGAACAGCAACCCACCACCTCTATCCTCAAGCCAGGAAAGAATTTCGGCAACGCCCTCCGCATTCGATGCGGTGTGCTTCGACTGGATCCCCCTCCCGGCGAACAGGTCGTCCACCTTGCCCACGCCAGCCCGTGCGATCCCCGCCGCTGCAAGGGCATCGAGCATCGTTTCGCCCGGCGGTGCGAGGGAGAAATCGCGCCGATTCGCGGTACGCGTGTATGCGCCTGCTTCGCCCACGAATGGGCGTGCTATGGCGCGACCCACGAGCGGGCCCTCGCCGTCGTCAACCGGCAGGCGCATCGCCAGCGCCGCCTCGCAGGCGGCGTACAGCTCCGCGAGCGGGACGACCGACTCGTGGGCGGCAACCTGAAAGACCGAATCCGCGGAGGTGTAAACGATCCACGCTCCGGTGCGCCGGTGCTCGTCGCCAAACCGGCGAAGAGCTTCCGTGCCGCTGGTGGCGATGTTCCCCAGCACGTCGCGACCGGTGCGCCGGGCGAACTCCGCGATCACCGACTTCGGGAATCCGTCCGGCCAGGTCGGGAGAGGATGCTTCAGGAGAACCCCCGCAATCTCCCAGTGCCCGGTGGTGCTGTCCTTTCCACTCGACCGTGGCAGCATCCGACCCCAGGCTGCGCCTGGCGCGTTGACGGCCGACACTCCAGCCAGCGGAGCTATCCGACCGAGACCCAGTCGCTCCAGGTTGGGGAGGTCAAGGCCGCCGACAGCGCGCGCGAGGTTCCCCAGCGTGTCGCTCCCCGCATCGCCGTACCCGGCAGCGTCGGGCGCAGCGCCGCATCCGACGCCGTCGAGGATGAGGATGATGGCCCGCCGCGGCTCACTCACCCGTGTACAGCCGCGGGACCCGGTTTCGCATCCTGACCAGCAGCTCGTATGGTGAGACGGACCCCCGGGCAGCGACATCGTCAACGCTCAGCGTCGCATCGCCGTCCGAGCCGATGAATGTCACGACGTCTCCGCGCGCGCACGCCACTCCGCTCACGTCGAGCATCGTCATGTCCATGGTGACACGCCCGATCACCGGAACAGTCGAGCCATGAAGCAGGGCCGCTCCACCCTCGCTCATCGCGATGGGGAGCCCATCGGCGTGGCCGTATGCCACCGTGGCGATCCGCGCGCGGCGTGGGACCTGATACGTCGCGCCGTAACTCACGGTGTCGCCAGGGAGCGCGTCACGCAGATCCACGATCCGGGCGCGCACGCTGACAACCGGGTCCGGCAGCAGCGGCGCGCCCGCCCACCGGCCGGCGCCGTACAGGAAGATCCCCGGGCGCACGATGGGCAGTTTCGACCGGCCCCGCCGCACGATCGCCGCGCTGTTGTCGCTGTGCACCAGCGCCGGGACGGCAGCCATCGACGCCAGCGCCTGCTCGAAGCGCGCTTCCTGTTCCGCGACCGAGCGCGCACTCGTCTCCGCCGAATGGAAATGAGTGAACACGCCGGACGGCTGGTGCCCGGCAATGAGCTCGCGGATCCGGGATACGTCCCGCCAGTCGAGGCCTGCTCTCGCCATCCCGGTGTCCACCGCGAGATGCCACTCCCCGCCGGCCCTCGCCCACGCCCTGATTCCCTCAGCATCCCCCAGCGCCAGCGTCAGTCGGGCAGCGAGCGCGCGCTCATGCTCGACCGGCAGCACGGGCGTGAATACCAGCACGGGCCGGTTGATACCGAGGGCGCGCAGTTCCTCACCTTCGGAAACCGTCGCCACCCCGTAGCCCCATGGATCCGTTGGCTCGAGGGCGCGCACCGCGGCGGCTACGCCCAGTCCGTAGGCATCCGCCTTGACCATCGGCAGCAGCCGTGCGCCGCTCCACTGGATCAGCGACTCGGCATTGCGCCGGATGGCGCCAACGTCCACTTCAATCCACGCGCGGTGCACCTCAGACGCCAAGTTGACGCTCCTCCTCCGCCCGGCCTACGTTGTCACGGCAACCCGCGGAGCCGCTCTCACCGGCTGTCCGCGCATTTCTCCCGCCCCTCCCCGGAACCTGATGAACGATCGCTCCGCGTTCGACGACGCGCTCTCGCTCATGCGTGATCTCCGCCTGCGTTGCGACTGGGATGCGGCGCAGACTCACGACTCCCTCCGGCCGTATCTGATCGAGGAAGCATACGAGCTCGATGAGGCGATCGCCTCCGGTGCAGACGAGAGAATCCGGGAAGAGCTTGGCGACGTCCTGCTCCAGGTGCTGTTCCACAGCGTGCTTGCGGAGGAACGTGGTGCGTTCGACGCTGCGGCGGTAGCGACGGGGCTGATCGGCAAGATGAAGGGGCGGCATCCGCACCTGTACGAGGATGGCGCGAAGGAGCCCTGGGAGCGGATGAAGGCGCGCCGGCGCGCGGCCATAGGAGAAGGGCTTCCCGAGCCGCTCCCTGCTCTGCACCGCGCTCATCGGCTGCAGGACCGCGCGGCGGGCGTCGGCTTCGACTGGCCGGACGTCGAGGGTCCTGCCGCGAAGGTCGAGGAGGAGCTGCGCGAGGTGAAAGTCCACCTGGAAAGGAGCCCCGTGCGTACCGGAGCCCACGGCGCGCCGGTCTACGACGAGGTGCACGCCGAGCTGGAGGACGAGCTGGGCGATCTGCTGTTCGCGTGCGTGAACCTGTGCAGGAAAGCCGGTGTCCATGCGGGCCTCGCCCTCGATGCGGCGAACCGGAAGTTCGAGCGCCGGTTCGCCGCCATCGAGCGACTTGCGGCCGAGCGTGGCCTGGACACTCACTCCGCGGGGCTCGCGGCGCTCGATGCGCTCTGGGACGAGGTGAAGCGGAGCGAATAGCTACGGCCGCAGCCGGTTCATCATCCGCGGGAACGCGATTGCTTCACGCAGGTGCGGCAGCCCGCAGATCCACGCGATCAGCCGCTCGACGCCGAGCCCGAAGCCGGAGTGCACGAAGGTGCCGTACTTCCGAAGGTCCAGGTACCACCCGTACGCGTCCAGCGGCAGCCCTTCCTCCTGAATCCGATGGAGGAGCTTGTCGTAGTCGTCTTCCCGCTGCGATCCGCCGATGATCTCACCGTAGCCCTCCGGTGCCAGGCAGTCGTTGCACAGCACCGTGCGCGGGTCGGCGGGGTTCTCTTTCATGTAGAAGGCCTTTGCCTCCTTCGGGTAGTTCGTCACGAAGATCGGGCGGTCGTGCCCCTCGGCGAGGAGCGTCTCGTCCTCGGCGCCGAGGTCGTCACCCCAGGTGATCGCGCTGCCGCGACCCTTGAGAACCTCGACCGCCTCGGTGTAGTCGATACGCGGGAACGGAGGCGCCACGCTCGCCAGCTTCGCCACGTCGCGCTCCAGTTCCTTCAGCTCCCCCGCCCGCCGCTCCAGGCAGCGGGCGACGACGTAGGAGACGAAGTCTTCCTGCAGCCGCATGTTGTCTGCGCTGTCGTTGAACGCGACCTCGGGCTCGACCATCCAGAACTCGGCCAGGTGGCGCCGCGTCTTTGACTTCTCGGCGCGGAACGTGGGGCCGAAACAGTAGATCCTGCCGAGCGCCGCAGCCGCCGCTTCTCCGTAGAGCTGGCCGGTCTGCGCGAGATACGCGTTACCTTCGTCGAAGTACTCCGTCGAAAAGAGACCACTGCGCTCGCCGATCGCGGCAGTGAGGACAGGCGTATCAACGAGGATGAAATCGCGCTCATAGAAGAAATCACGAATCGCCTGAACGACCTCGTGCCGGATTCTCGCGATGGCCGTCTGTCGCGGGCTGCGCAGCCAGAGATGGCGGTTGTCCAGCAGGAAGTCGATCCCGTGCTCCTTGGGCTGAATGGGGTAGTCGGGAGAGCTCTCGCCGGTCACGCGAAGAGTCTGCACAGTGATCTCGACGCCCCCCGGCGCACGGTCGTCCTGTCGCGCTGTGCCCGTGACGTCCACGGCACTTTCGATCACCGCGCGGCCCAGCTCAGTCCAGCTCGCCTCGTCCACTTCCTTGCGGCTGATCACCGTCTGCACGATGCCACTACCGTCGCGCACGACGACGAAGGCAATTTTCCCGGACGAGCGGACGTGGGTGACCCACCCCCGCACGCGAACGGTCTCACCGGCGTGATCGCGCAGTCCGGCGATCCGCGTATACTCGTATTGCATGAACTCTTGTGAGGGGCGGCGGGAGCGCCGCAACCTAGGGCGCCCCTCCGGGGGTGTCAACCGCATATGACACTGCGCGCACGGTTGGCCGTCGGCATGCTGGGAATGGGCATCGTCCTGCTCATTCCGCTGCTGCTGGCGATAAACGCGCTGCGCACCGCGGAGGAATCGGCGCGCGACCTGGTGGATGCAGAGTTCGCTGCGTCGCTCCTCATGGGCCGGGTGCGCAAGGGGCTCGAGGATATCCGCGCCGCCGAGAACGCGCTGCTCTTCGTTCACGACTCGGCGTCCCGCGAGAGAATGGTGCGGGAGCTCGACAGGCTGCACGCTCTGGCGGACACGTTGCAGTACTTCGGGCTCGGGCAGGCAGCCGTGCTCAAGGCCGGCGCCGAGCAGCTGCGGGGCGCAACGGCCGAAGAGTGGGAAGCCGCGCGTGCGGGTAACGTGGCGCAGGCTGAGCGCATCTCGGCAGGGACTGTCCTCCCCCGGCTCGAGGCCCTGCAGCAGGCGGTCCGGAATGCCGAGGCGGTCCTGCGGGACCGGACGCAGGACCGGGTTGCCAGCACCGCTGAGACAACTGAAGACGCGCAGCGCTACGCGGTGATCGCGCTGCTGATGGCCGCGTTGACGGCGATGGTGATCGGCGCCTGGCTCATGCGATCAATCAGCCGGCCGGTGAAGGAGCTGGAGAGGGGAATGGCTTCCGTTGCCGCAGGAGATTTCGAGCACCGGCTTCCCTTCAGCGCGGGGCGGAAGGACGAGTTCGGCCGGCTTGCGGCGAGCTACGAATCGATGGCGCTGCAGCTCTCAGACCTGGACCGCCTGAAGGCGGAGTTCATCTCGGTCGCTTCGCACGAGCTGAAGACGCCGATCAACGTCATCATGGGGTACGTAGAGCTGCTGAGGGAGGGGATGTACGGGCCGCTCAACGACAAGCAGCGTGACGTGAGCGAGACCATCCAGAAGCAGGCGCAGACGCTCACGCGCCTGGTAGCCCAGCTCCTGGACGTCAGCCGGTTCGAGGCGGGCGGCGGCCGTATCGAGCCCAAACCCGTGAACCTCCGGAAGTTCATCAAGAACCTCGAGGACACGTTCCGGGTACTGGCGATGCAGCGGGAGATAAACTTCGACATCCAGTGCAGCGACCGGCTCCCCGGGGAGGTCTTCTGGGACGAGGACCGGATGAACGAAGTGGTGGGAAATCTGCTCTCGAACGCCTTCAAGTTCACCGAGAAGGGCGGGCGGGTGCGGCTCGAGGCGGAACAGATTAACGACTCCGTGCGTATCAGGGTTCGCGACACGGGCGTCGGGATCCCGCCGCAGCAGCTGCAGCACGTTTTTCATAAGTTCTACCAGGCGGACAACCAGGAATCGACGCCGACCGCAGGCACCGGCCTCGGCCTGGCGATTGCAAAGCAGATTGTGGAAGCCCACCGGGGAACGATCAACGTGGAAAGCCGACTCAATTCCGGAACGACGTTCACTATCGAGGTCCCCGTCAGGATGCCAACGATGAGGGCGTCGCGGAGCCGTTCCACGGATCTCGGGCTGCTGAAATGACCAGGGCCCTGTCCGCGCTCGGCGTGGCGCTCCTGGTCGGCGGCTGCGCCAACGTGCTCAGGAGCACGGCCACATGCCCGTGCGCGGCTCCTCCCTCGTCGTGGACGACCACGCTGCGCGAGGCCGACCAGATGGCCGAGGAGGGCCGTTTCGCGGCCGCTGACAGCCTGCTCGTGGCCTTTGCGGAGCAGAACTCGAACAACCAGTTCTCCCGCGAGATCACCTTCTGGCGGGCACTGTACCACCTGGACCCCCGCAATCCGACAAGTCAGCGGGAGGAAGCAGGCCGGATGCTGGACGTGTACCTCCAGTCCGACTCGGTGCACTGGTATCGTGCCGAGGCGAGGGTTCTTCGACAGCTGGCCGGGCTCCCCGCGCAGGCGACGGTCGCCTCGGTGCCGGCAGGGCCCCCGACCGCGCGAACGACAGTGCCGATCACGCGGGCGGCAGACGCTACCATCACCGAGAAGGACGTAGAGATCCAGCAGCTCCGGGAGCGCGTGGCGCGACTCAACGAGGAGCTCGAGCGGATCAAGCGGCGGCTGTCAACGCCCTGAGCTGGGTCATCCCACCCGGAAAAGCTCGAGGGCCCGCGGAAAGCGGTCGCTGAGCGCCTTTCGCAGGGGAGCATGCTTCCTGTCGCGAAGCTCAGGGTCAGCCTGCAGAAGCTTCTCGGCGGCATCCCGCGCCGGGAGCAGGAGGTGCTCATCGCGCAGCATGTCGGCGACCCGGAAGGCTGCTTCCCCGCTCTGCTGCTGACCGAACAGGTCGCCCATGCCGCGGAGCCGCAGGTCCGCGCTCGCGATCTCGAACCCGTCGTCGGTGCCTGCGAACAGCTCCAGCCGCTGGCGTGAATCGGGACCGTAGCTCCCCAGCAGAATGCACCACGACTGCTCGGCCCCGCGCCCGACCCGTCCGCGGAGCTGATGGAGCTGGGAAAGCCCGAACCGCTCCGGATGCTCGACCAGCATTACCGTCGCATTGGCGACGTCGATGCCGACTTCGATGACGGTCGTGGCCACGAGCGCCGCGATCTCCCCGTCGCGGAACCGCCGCATCGTCGAATCGCGGTCCTCGGAGCTCATCCGCCCGTGGAGGAGAGCGAGAGTGTGGGCGGACAGCGGCCCGGTGGACAGCCGCTCGTACATCGTCGTTGCCGCCTTGAGATCGGTTTTCTCCGACTCCTCGATCACGGGATACACGATGTAGGCCTGGCGCCCCTTGCGCAGCTCCGCGTCAACGAAGCCCAGCACTCGCTCGCGGGCGCTCTCCGGCCGCAGCACGGTTGTCACCGGTTGTCTGCCCGGCGGGCGCTCATCGAGCGTGCTCACATCGAGGTCGCCGTACATGGTGAGGGCAAGCGATCTCGGGATCGGAGTGGCGCTCAGCAGCAGGACGTCGGGCGCCTCTCCCTTCGCGCTCAGCGCCGCGCGCTGTTCGACGCCGAAGCGGTGCTGCTCGTCTATGATCGCCAGTCCCAGCCTCGTGAAGACGGTGGATTCCTGCACCAGGGCATGCGTCCCGATCACGAGCAGCGCCTGCTCCGAAGCCATCCGCGCAGCGGCAGCCGCGCGCTCGCGCGCACCCAGCCCGCCGGTGACCAGCAGCGGCGTGATTCCCAGCGGGGCGAGCAGCCGGGCAGCGGTCGCCTGGTGCTGCTCCGCAAGCAACTCCGTGGGCGCCATCAGCGCCGCCTGATGGCCGTTCTCCATGGCCAGCATCGCGGCGAACAGCGCAACGATCGTCTTGCCGCTGCCGACGTCACCCTGCAGCAGGCGATGCATGCGCCGCGCGCTCGTCATGTCGGCAACGATCTCGCGGATGACCCGGGTCTGCGCTCCGGTGAGCTCGAACGGCAGCTCGCTTCGGAGCTGGGAGGTGAGTTGCCGGCGGTTCTCGAACGTGATACCACGCCGCTTCGTGCGCGCGATGGCGTGCGCGCGGCGACGGAGTATCTGCATGAACAGCAGCTCTTCGTACGCCAGCCGTGCCCGCCCGCTCTCCGCCTCTGAAAGTGAAACCGGCGCGTGCACCATGCGGAGCGCGTCCGGCAGCCTGGGAACCGCTGCTGCACTGAGCAGCTCCGCGGGAAGCGGCTCGCTCACCGACTGCAGCAGCTGCGGCAGGTTCGTCTGCACAATGGAGCGGATCGTCTTGAAGGTGAGCCCTTCGGTTGCCGGATACACGGCGAGGACGCGGCCGCTCTCGAATCCGTCGTCGGCAGCATCGCCGAGGTCCACGTACTCGCGCGGCTGGATCTGCCTGCCGTGGAAGAACCGGACGGGGCCGGCGACCAGCAGCATGCTGTCCTTGTGGATCACCCGGTCGAGGAACGGCTGCCCGGGCCACGCAACCTCGATCATTCCTGTGGCATCCCGGATCACTGCCTGGAAGATTCGCAGTCCCCTGCGCGTGGGAAGCACGCCTTTCGAGATGACACGCCCGACGACAGTCGCATCCATGCCTACGTCCAGCGAGGCGATGGGCGTGACTGTGCTGGCGTCCTCGTATCGGTGCGGCACGAGGTAGAGCAGATCGCGGGCGGTCAGCACGCCGACGCGCCTGAATGCCTCGGCGCGCATCGGGCCCACCCCTTTCAGGTAGGTGATCGGAGTGTCGAGTGTTACCCGACCGGCCACGTCGCCGGTTCAGCCTGCGAGCGCGGCCGCAGCAAACCGCGACGCGTCGAACGACTCGATGTCGCCGATTCCCTCCCCCGTGCCGATGAACTTCACGGGCACGTCGAGCGCCTCATGCACGGCGACGACGATTCCCCCGCGGGCCGTGCCGTCAAGCTTCGTCACCGCCAGCCCCGTAACGGGGACGGCAGCGGAGAACGTGCGCGCCTGCTGCAGCGCGTTCTGCCCGATCGTACCGTCCAGCACCAGCAGCGTTTCGTGCGGCGCGCCCGGGAGGCGGCGCGCCACGACCCGGTGGATCTTGCGCAGCTCGTCCACGAGCGAGTCGCTGGTATGGAGGCGCCCGGCCGTATCCACGAGCACGATGTCGGCGCCGCGGCTGACGCCGGCGTCAACGGCGTCGAACGCGACCGCGGCTGGATCGGCGCCGGGACGGCTGCCGACGAATTCGGCGCCCGCGCGCTGCGACCACTGCCGGAGCTGATCTATCGCTCCAGCGCGAAAGGTGTCGGCGGCTCCCACGAGCACCCGCTCCCCGCGCGCGGCCAGCAGTGCGGCGAGCTTCGCCACCAGTGTGGTCTTGCCCGCGCCGTTCACCCCTATCACGAGCACCACCGTGGGCGGCTCAGCCGAACGCGCCAGCGCGGGATCGCTGTTGCCGGAGCTGAGTGCCTTTGCGACCTCGCGCTCCAGGGCGGTCCTGAACTCGGTCTCGCTGCGGATCAACCCCCGCTGCGCGAGGCGCTCTATCTCTGCGACCAGGCGCAGCGTCGTCGGTACGCCGAAATCGGCCTCGAGGAGGATCTCCTCCAGCTTCTCGATGGAGCCCGGCCCGACCCCGCCCCGCGCCAGCACGGAGACGTCGGCCAGCGCGATGTCGCGAATTCGTTCCCAGAGCGAGCGACTTGGGAGCTCGCCGCGTCGGGCGGTAAGACGTGCCATTGAATCGTGTGTGAGGCGATGTGTTGCGATGCGGAAATAACGTACGGCTACTGATTTAACGTAGTCCCGCGCGTCGCCGCAGCACCCATTCAGCGCAGAGGACGAGTACGACCAGGGCGTACGGCCACCACGCGCTCCGCAGCGGCGATCGCCGTCCGTCGGCCAGTCCCGTTACGGCAATCCACGAATCGGGCATGGGCGGGCGCGGGTGCAGCTCGGACGGCGCGACCGAGGCTGCGCTGCTGCGGATCCCTGCGCCGGGTCGGTCGGCGAGCGCAGCCAGCATCGCGCCCCAGAACGTCGCGAACGCATCGGCGGAAGCGCCGCCGCGGAGCGCCCAGCGCGCCGTGCCCCGCACGGGCGCAACGATGACGCGCCGGTCGCCGTCCTCGAGCGTAGCTGCGACGCGCCGCCGCTCGCCGGCCGCCCGTGTCGCAGCGACCGGGAGACCGGACCGTGGCTCGACACCCACGCTGATGGGCGGAAGCGAGTCGAGCGGCAGTGCACCCAGGACCGGCGCGAGCAGCGACGGGGGCGGCGGGCCCAGGTACCACTCGCTGTCGTCGGTCACGCCCGGGATCAGCGCCAGAGCACCGCGTGCGGCATCGCGAGGCGGTCCGAAATAGCTGGTGTCGCCGTGCAGGATCACCACCTGCGCCCCAGCCAGTTCAGCGCGAAGGCGGCTTTCTGTGAGCACGCGCCCGGAATCGTCCACCCACCGGTCGCGCGTCACGAGAAAGCGCGCCGGTATCGGAATCGAGAGCGTACCACGCGCCACGCGTACGATCTCCCTGAAATCGAAATCAGGGGCAGTGGAGACGGCGAGGGCGGACATCCGCCGGCCGCGGTGAATCGTGCGCGTGGCTGTGTCGTTGCGCGGCTCGCCGTCACCCGGAGCCCTGAGCACGACCACCAGTCGCGCCCCGGGTGGTCCTGCCGGAAGTCGCAGAGCAAGCAGCTCCGTTCGCGTCTCCCACGCAGTGAGCGGCGGCAGCGCGCGTCGGGCGGCTTCCCGCCCGTCCACGAGCGCCACGAGCTCCACGGCCGGCGGCGCTTCAGCGGCAGCGGCAACCCGCAGACGCAGCGTGATGGTGTCTCCCGCGAGCGCCGCAGGCACGCTTTCCAGCGCGGTGATGGCGATGTCGGCAAGGCGTGTCGGGGCGATCGCACGGGCAGTGGATCCGCGCGGAACTCGTGAACGCAGCCGCGCTGTGTCGTCGCGCGAGTCCCCGTCGGTGATGAGCGTGATCGGGCGTGACGCAAGCTGAGCGCGCTCGACGGCGCCGGGGAAGTGCGCTGAACTGTCGAGCGGCAGCGGCGGCGGGGTCCCGATACGCAGCGCGGTTCCCACGAGCAGCACCGAATCGCCGCCCAGGTCTTGGGCGAGCCGGCTCGCCTCGATCCATGCCGCCCGGTCCGAGGCACGCAGCCAGCTCATGGAGACGTCGAGCGCGATGAGCGGCCGGGACGCCCGCACTGCGCCCCACGGCGGGTTCAGCAGCAGAGCGAGGATGAGCGCCAGCGCGCCCGCCCGCAGCGCGCTGGTCAGGACTGCGTTCCTAGTCGCCCGCGGCAGCTCTGGAGAAGGAACGCAGCGCCTCGATGGTGCGCTCGCGCGTGTTCATGAAGTCGCTGCGCTCCGATCCCGGGATCGGATCTCCGCTGCGCATGCTCAGAGCCACGCGAGGATTTCGCTGCACCCCTCCGACGAGGACCTCGAAGTGCAGGTGCGGACCTGTAGCCAGTCCCGTCATCCCGACATATCCGATGGTCTCGCCGATCTTGACGCGCCGGCCACGCGTGACGCCCGACGCAAAGTTGCGAAGGTGACCATACCGGCTCACAAAGCCGTTGCGGTGGCGTACGTCGATCACGTTGCCATAGCCGCCCCTGCGACCGGCAAAGACGATCACCCCGTCGCCAACGCTGCGCACCGGAGTTCCTGAAGCCGCTGCGTAATCGGTGCCGGCATGCTGCCGCCACCGATTCAGCACCGGGTGCCGCCGCATTCCGAAGTTGCTCGAGATCCGGCGGAAGCTGAGCGGGGCGCGGAGGAACGCGGCCCGCAGGGATTTCCCTTCAGCGTCGAAATAATCGCCCGATGCGTGGCGGCTCTCGTACCTGATCGCCTCTATCTCCTGCCCCGACAACGCCAGGTTTGCCCCGATGATGCGGCGGAACGACACGCGCCCGTTCGGGTCCTCCACACGTTCCACCAGGGCGCCAAAGCGATCGCCGACCTTCAGATCGCGGCTCATGTCCACGCGATACTCGAAGATGTCGGCGAGCGCCCACGCCAGCTGCAGGCGCGAAGAGCGCGGAAGGTCGGCAGCATCCGACTGATCGAGCGCGGCGTACAGGCTCGATCGTATCGTCCCGCCGATCGCTATCGTGTCGATCCGCGGCGCGGTGCTGGCCATCACCAGCACCGGCTCATGCGCAGCAGCGCCGCCGGTGAGGTCGATCGGACGCAGGACGGGCTCCTTCGTGAAAGCGACGGAGTTGCCCAGCCCTGAGACGCCAACGCCGGGTTGGGCACCCGGCGATGGAAGGCGCGGCGTGAGAAGAATTGCCGCGGAACCGATGATGGCCGTCACTGCGTAACTGACGGCGCGAGCGACTGAGACCCTCAATCCATCTGTCTCCTAATGAACGTGGGGATCTCCATGTCACTGAGATCCTCGGTCTTGCCTCCAGAAGACGAAATTCCCCCTGGGGGCGTCACACGTCGGGCCGGGTTTTCGTCGGGCACCAACTTAGGGGCGGGTCGCTGCGACGCCACCCTCTGTGCGGGGAACGAGAGCACCGGAGCGCCGCCCGCAGCACGCTGCATCGAGCCGCCGCCGGCGACCGCGACGTTCTGAATCGTGGCCTGGGCCTGTGCCTGTGTCTGCGCCTGCCGGTCGAAGCCCGTGGCGATGACCGTGACCCGTATCTCGCCCTGCATGGCCGGCTCGGTGACAGCGCCGAAGATGATCTCTGCGTCTTCGCCCGCGGCGTCGTTGATGATCTCGCTTATCTGCGTCACTTCGCCGAGCGTGAGGTCGGGACCGCCCGTGATGTTGAGCAGAACGCCGGTCGCGCCGGCGATCGAGAGGTTGTCGAGGAGCGGGCTCGCAATAGCCTGCTGCGCAGCCTCGATCTGCCGGTTCTCGCCGCGGCCGATGCCGGTCCCCATCAGGGCGGACCCGCCATCCTTCATCACCGTCTTCACGTCCGCGAAATCGACGTTCACCAGTCCGGTGACGCTGATGAGCGATGAGATGCCCTGCGTCGCGTGCAGCAGGACCTCGTCGGCTTTCTTCAGGGCGTCCTGGAACGGGATTCCCTTCCCCACGACGGCGAGCAGGCGCTCATTCGGGACCACGATCATGGTGTCCACGTGCTTGCGCATCTCGGCGATTCCGAGTTCCGCCTGCCGCATGCGCTTCTTGCCCTCGAAGATGAAGGGCTTGGTTACGATGCCGACGGTCAAAGCTCCAGCCGAGCGCGCAAGCTCGCATATCACGGGAGCCGCGCCGGTCCCGGTACCGCCACCCATGCCGCAGGTGACGAAAACGAGGTCGGAGCCGGAGATCATCCGGGCGACCTCTTCCTTGTTCTCCTCGATGGCCTGCCGACCGATCTCCGGCCGGGCTCCCGCGCCGAGCCCCCTGGTCAGCTTCTTTCCAATCTGGACCTTTACGTCCGATTTCGAGTTCGTCAGCGCCTGCGCGTCGGTGTTGATCGATATGAACTCAACGCCCTGGAGGTGCTCGTCGATCATGCGGTTCACGGCGTTCCCGCCGCCCCCGCCCACACCGACGACCTTCATCCTGGCGTTGTCTGACGCGCCCTCCTCGAACTCGAAAATCATCGCGCCTTGCTCCGCGGCTGGTGGCCTGCCAGACTGCCCTCTCCGGCTGGTGGAGTGGGGAAAAGTTCGGCCGAATATAAGGCGGTCGCCGGGATTCAACCATATGCAATTTCTTGCGATCCGACCGGTGGCCGGGGGCGCGCCCCGGATGCCCGGTTTTCCACATTTGGAGACGTGTGGAGAACTCGTGGCCATTTCACCGGGGCCAGAGCGATTAGCTATCAGCGGTTACCGGAAAGCAACTGCGGCCACCGGAACCGGAGTTGCTTTCCGCTATCGCTAACCGCTAACCGCCGACTAGAAGAATTCGCTGAACCAGGCAGCGACTCTGTCGGCCATCCGCTTTACGCCGCGGGCGCGGAGGCGTGTGTAATCCGGCGCGATCGCGCCGACCGCCAGTCGGCTGGAAGCGTACAGGGCGAGCCCGACCACGGTCGCGAACCGCGGAGCTTCGACTGAGTCACTCAAGCCCGTGATCAGTCCCTCCGTCTGCTCTCCTGGGGTGCCGCGACGAACGCCGGTTCCGAACACGTCGGATGCCAGCTCGACGACGCCGGCCATCTGCGACGCACCGCCCGTGACGACCACTCCTCCACTCAGTCTCTTCGCGAACCCCGCACCCGCGATCTCGCGCTGCACGAGATCGAATATCTCGTCCATCCGCTGATGAATGATGTGCGACAGCAGTTCGCGCGGGATCTGCCGCTCGCCCTGCGCGACGGTGCTTGGCAGCGAGATGACATCGTCAGGATCGACCATCGGCTCGTATGCGCAGCCGTACCGCTCCTTCAGCTTCTCGGCGTCGGCCTGGGTGACGCCCAACCCCTGCACAATGTCGTTCGTGACGTTCATTCCGCCGTACGACACGGTGCCGAGGTGACGGATCTTGCCCTCGTGGAAGACCGCGACGTCGGTGGTGCCGGCGCCCATCTCCACGAGCGCCACGCCCAGCTCGCGCTCATCGTCGGTGAGAACGCTGAGTGCGCTGGCGAGAGGCTCGAGCACCAGCTCGCGCACGCGGTACCCGGCCCGCTCGACCGACTTCCGCAGATTGGTCGCGGGCGAGCTTCCGATGGTGACCAGGTACATCTCCGTCTCGAGGCGCGTGCCGATCATTCCGATGGGATCACGCACACCCTGATTCCGATCGACAGTGTACTCCTGCGGGATCGCGTGCAGCAGCTCGCGCTCGGCGGGAATCTCCTGTGCGCGCGCCACCGCATGGGCCCGGTCAACGTCCGCGCGGGATATCTCTTCGCCGGTAATGGCGACTATTCCCTTGCTGGTCATCGCCCGGACGTGCTCGCCGGCGATCCCCGCGAACACCGACTTCACCTCGGCGCCGGCCATGCGCTCGGCGTCCTGCATGGCCTTCTTGATCGAGCGCGTGGTCTCCTCGATATCGGAGACTATGCCGCGGCGCAGCCCGGTGGTCCTCGCCTGCCCCACGCCAAGCACGCGTATGGTGGCACGGCGATCACCTGTGGCCTCGGCAATGATTGCAGTGGTCTTCGCCGAACCGATGTCCAGCCCGGCGATGACGCGGTCGAGGTTCATTGAAGTCGAACTATTACCTGATCGCGGTAGCGGAGGTCGAGCTCCGCGGCGTCTGCGCCACGGCGCGCGAGGTCGGATTCGACGGGAAAGATATCGGCGAGCCGATTGCCCGACACCCCTGGTTTCGCTCGCACGCGAATGGTATCGAGGTGGAGGGTCATCGATTCCGGCCCTTCCCTCGTGACCACGTCGATCCTCTCATACAGTGCGGGTTGCTCCGCGGCTATGCGGGCGAGCGCGGCGAGAAGCTGTCTGTCCGGGGAATACAGCACAGGCAGGTCGAGCGCGGTTGCCGCAGGATCTATGGGCAAAGACCTGCCGGCCTGATCGTACGGCTGCATCCCGCGCCGCGTGGCAACGAGCGCGACTGGAAGGTTCTCGACCACGGTCACCACGATGCTGCCCGGCAGTTTGCGGGTGACCTCCGCGCTGGCGATCTGCGGGTGGCCAGTCACTCTCGCCCGCAGCGGCGCGAGATCGTCCCACACGGACGCGAGCGTGTCCAGCCGGAGTCGTGCAGCAACCTCCGCCGACGGCAGGTAGCGGGTTCCGCGAACCTCGACGTGGCGCACTCGAAAGAAATCGAGGCGCGCCAGCGCGGCGGTGCCCCATCGCGGGGCAGTCACAACGATGCCGACGAGGATGAGACCGCCGAGGACCTTCCAGCCGGGCCGCCGCAACCGCTCCCGGAACGTGATGGGGCCACCGCGTCCCGACGCCGGTTCCTGCCTCTCGTCGCTCAGGCAGCCCGCTCCCCCGCGAGCAGATCCCGCAGCTCATACGCGGTCAGGGTGATGTCGCCCGCGCCCATCGTAATGATCACGTCCCCCTGCCTGGCCTGCTGCGACAGCGCGGGCGCGAGCTCAGAGCGCGCACCCGACCAGAGAGACGGGGAGCCGCGACGCTGCAGAGCATCCGCGATGACCGCCGAGGTGACGCCGGGAATCGGCGCCTCGCGGGCGGCGTATATGTCCGCGAGAAAGACGGCATCGGCGCGTGCCAGCGCGCCCGCAAAATCGTCGGCGAAATCGCGCGTCCGGCTGTACAGATGCGGCTGGAAGGCGGCAACCACGCGCGCTCCCGGAAATGCGGCACGCGCCGCCTGCAGCGTCGCGGCAATCTCGGTCGGGTGGTGCGCATAATCGTCCACGATCGTGACACCGCCTACGCTCGCGACTTTCTGGAAGCGTCGATCGACCCCGCCGAACGCTTCGAGCCCGGGACGCATCTGCTCGAGGGTTGCTCCGAGCGCCAGCCCGCATCCGATGGCGGCCAGTGCGTTCAGGACGTTGTGTATGCCGGGAACTCCGAGCCTGACGGAGCCAAGCTCCTTACCGTCGAACGTGACTTCGAACCGCTGGGCAACGCCCTCCTCGCTCAAGCCGGAAGCGATGAGCCGTGCATCGGGTGAGCTGATGCCGTAGCGTATCACTTCCGCAGTGCTCGGGGTTCGCAGACGGCCGGCGGAGTCGTCATCCGCGCAGGCAACGATCACCCGCGCGCGGGCTGTGAACTGCTCGAACGTGCGGATGATGTCCGCGAGATCCGCATAGATGTCGAGATGATCGGACTCGACGTTCGTCACAACGGCGATCCGCGGCTCGAGCGCGAGGAACGAGCGATCGTATTCATCCGCCTCGACGATGATGATGTCGTCGCCGCCGCGCCACAGATGCCCGCCCCACGCCGCCACTCGTCCGCCAGCGACGCCAGTCGGGTCGAGCCCGGCAGACGCGAGCGCGTCGGTCACCAGGGCCGTGGTCGTGGTCTTCCCATGCGTTCCCGCAACGCCGATGACGCTCGCGGCGCTGACCGCCGCGGCAAGAGCGTCGGCTCGGCGGATCACCGGCACACCCAGCGATCGCGCGCGCTCGAGCTCCGGGTGAGCGCGTGGAACGGCAGCGGTGACGACGACGGCCCGGACGGCCTCCACGTGCAGCGGATCATGCCCCGCGGAGAAATCCACGCCGATACGGAGCATCTCTGCGGCACCGGCCGCACTCGCGTCGCACCCGGTGATGCGCACGCCGCGCCGCGCGAGCAGCTCCGCAAGGGCGCTCATCCCGGCTCCGGCAGCCCCCATGAAGTGGATCGGACGCGGATCATCGCTCCCGAGCAGGCGTGCCAGCGCGTCAGCGTCCATCGGGGATGATCAGTGTGGCTACATCCCTCGCGATCCGGGCCGCTGCATCCGGGCGCGCGCGCACGCGCGCAGCTGCTGCCATGCTGCCAAGCTTGTTCTGGTCACGCAGCAGCTCGTCCAGCGTCTCGCGAAGCCTGCCCGGCGCGAGCTCGCGCTGCGTGATCACCACTGCCGCACCCGCCGCCTCGAGCGCGCGCGCGTTCGTGGTCTGATGGTCGGCGGCTGCCGTGGGCAGTGGAATGAGCACCGCGGGAATCCCCCACGCACACAGTTCCGCCGTGGACATCGCGCCGGCGCGAGCGAGCGCGATGTCCGCGGCCGCATATGCATCCGTCATCGGCGTGAGAAATGGCAGCACCCGGGTCGTCGCGCCGTCCAGCGGCGCATACTCCGCGTACTCGCCTTTCCCTGTGATCCACAGCAGACGCAATCCGTCGGGGAGCCCAGCCCTGACCAGCTCGGATACGACCGCGTTGATGGCGCGCGCACCCTGGCTTCCACCGAACACGAGCAGCACGCGTGTGCCAGGGTCTGTGAAACCCCAGCGCGTTCGCGCACCCTTCAACGCCTGTTCCTCGATCGGGGGTGGTGGCTCGATAGGGTTTCCCGACGCAGCCACCATGGCGTCCCGCGGCGGGTGCAGGGCCTTCACCGCCTCGGGGAAGCCGAGATGGATCTGTCGCGCAAACCTGCTGAAGAACCGGGTGGTCAGGCCGGGGACGCTGTTCTGCTCCTGCAGCACTATGGGAATTCTGTGAGCTGTCGCATACAGCAGTGCAAGTCCCGCCGCGTATCCACCGGTTGCGACGACAGCCGCGGGCGGATCGGAGCGTGCCAGCGCCCGAAGCGCGCCCCAGGCTCGAATCGCGCCGGCGAGCGTGAACCAGTTCCGCCATACCCGCGAACGGTACAACGGGTGCAGCTGCAGGAGCGCGTGGTCGAATCCAGTCGCCGGGAGCACATCCCGCTCGATCCCACGCAGCGCCCCGATGAACAGCGGGCGGATCTCCGGATGCGTCGCAACGAGAGCGCGTGCGACGCCCAGTGCGGGATACAGGTGACCGCCGGTACCGCCGCCGGCGAACCAGACCCTCACGCGGGGCTCAGCGCCAGTGGATCCGTTGCTCCTTCACCGACGACCTTCTCCCGCGTGCTGCCGATGTTCACGAGTATCCCGGTCATCAGCATGCTGAGAACCAGGTTCGATCGGCCGTACGAGATGAATGGCAGCGTCAGCCCCGTGGTCGGCAGGAGCCCGATCGCGACGCCGAGATGGAGGTACGCGGTCACTACGACCGTGAAGGTGATGCCCAGCGCGACTATCCGGAGGAAGGGCGAACGTGCCGCGCGCGCGATCCTGATCCCGAGGAACGCATAGGCCGCGAAGGCGAGTATGACCGTGACCATGCCAACGAAGCCCCACTCCTCCCCGATGGTGCTAGCGATGAAATCGTCGTAGGCATACGGCAGGAACCCGTACTGCTGCCGCCCTTCCCCGAAACCGACGCCGAACGGCCCGCCCGACCCGATCGCGATAAGTGACTGCCGCAGCTGGTAGTCGATCTGCTGCGGAGCCGATCCCGGGTCGAAGAACGACGTCATGCGCAGGAATACGTAGTTCATCTCCTGCATGCGGTTCCAGAGCAGTGGAATTGCGATGATCCCGAGCGCGACGAAGTGCCCTATCCGCACGCCCCCCGCGAAAAGCATTACGCCAAAGATCAGTACGTACATCATCACCACGGACAGGTCGGGCTCGAGGTAAACGAGCAGGCACATCGCTCCGAGCACGACGAGAAAGGGCAGCAGTCCCTTCCGCAGCCGGCGCATCGCCTCCCCCTTCTTCACCAGCAGCATCGCCGTCCAGATGATGAGCGCCAGCTTTCCCAGCTCCGACGGTTGCACGGAGCCTCCCCAGAGAAAGCGGCGCGAGCCGTTGATCCGCGGAGCGATCGCTTCCGTTCCGGGGAGAATGACTATCGTCAGCAGAACGAGCGTGAGCGCCATGAGCGGCCACGCAAGCCGGGCCCACCTGTCCGCGTCGAAGCGGGACGCCAGCCAGAAGATCAATCCGCCGAAGAGCACGCCCGTGAACTGGTTGATGGCAAACGAGGCGTGTCCGCGTCCCATCTGCTCCGCGACGATCGCGCTGGCGCTGTACACCGTGCCGAGCCCGAACGCGATGAGCACCGCCATTATCAGGGTGAGCAGACGCCCCTCGACGCTCACCGCCCACCGGCGCCGAACGCTGCCGGCCGCGACGTCGGTCATGGGGCGCTCACCAGTGCGCGGAACTGAGAGCCGCGATCCTCATAATCGCGGAACATGTCGAAGCTGGAGCACGCGGGCGCGAGGAGCACCGCGTCGCCGGGGCGCGCGACCGCGCCGGCCCGGCCGACGACCGCGGCAAGCCCGCCCTGCACAGTCTCCAGCGGGACCCCGCTCGATCCCAGGTCCGCGGCAATCGTCGCCGCAGCCTCACCGAACGCGATCACGTGACGCACGTGGCGACGGACGGGGTCCGCGAGCGAGGTGTACGGCTCTCCCTTGTGGCGTCCGCCCATCAGCAGAACCGTCGGTCGCTCCATCGCCTCGATTGCCACGCGTGCTGATTCCACGTTGGTCGCCTTGGAGTCGTTCACCCACAATACGCCGCCTTTCTGTCCGACAACCTCCAGCCGGTGCGGCAGTCCGCGGAACCCGCGCAGCCCATCAGCCAGCCGGCTCGCGAGCTCCTCGTCGCGCGGGCGGTCGCCCGCAACGGCGACGGCGAGCGCGGCCGCAAGCGCGTTGGCGACATTATGATCGCCGAGCAGCAGCAATTCCTGCCTCGCGCACAGCACGCCGCCGAAGAGACGGAGCTCGCCGCGGGCCGCATCGTACCACGCATCGGCCTCATGGCTCAGCGAGAATCGGTAATGCGCCCCGGCGACACCGGCGGACATTCGCTGGACCGCGGCATCGTCCGCGTTCGTCACCCAGCGCGACTCGTCGCTCGCCGCGCTGAACATCAGCCGCTTGTCCGCGTAGTAGTCGTCAACTCCCGCGTATCTGTCGAGGTGGTCGGGCGCGAGGTTGGTGAGCACGCCGACCGCCGGGGAGAAACCGGGCGTATCGTGCAGCTGAAAGGACGACATCTCCAGAGCGACCCATTCGGGCGGAGCGTCGCTCAGCGCAACCTCGGAGAGTGCCCGCCCGATGTTGCCGGCAGCAACGGCGGAGTGGCCGGCTGCCTTCAAGAGCTCGGCGACAAGCGCGGTAACGGTGCTCTTGCCGTTGGTGCCCGTCACCGCAACGACCCGGGTCGCTGTGAGTGCGTCGAGCGCGATCCTCACTTCGCTCACCACGGGAACTCCGGCACGTCGCGCAGCCTCGAGCGGCGGTGCGTCCGGCGGAACACCCGGGCTGACGACCGCAAGCGATGCTCCGGCGATGCGCCTCAGGTCGTGCCCGCCCAGCTGGACCTCGATTCCCTGCCCCAGGAGCGTCCGGGCGGCCTGCCGCAGCTCGGGGCTGTCCCCCGCGTCGGACGCGTACACACGCCTCCCGCGGCGCGCGAGCAGCGCCGCGGCAGCACGCCCACTCCGCGCGAGACCGATCACCGCCACGGAGTCGTCAGCCTGGTGCCCATGGCTCACCGGAGCTTCAGCGTACTGAGCGCGACGAAGGCGCAGAGCACGCCGAGAATCCAGAACCGCACGACTACCTGCGGCTCAGACCAGCCGCTCTCCTCGAAGTGGTGATGCAGCGGGGCCCGCCGCAGCACCCTGTGGGATCGCGCATACTCCAGGCCGTATCGCCGTCGCCTGTACTTGAACACGAAACGCTGGAGAATGACGCTCAGAACTTCCGCCACGAACACGCCACCGATGAGCAGGAGAAGAAACTCGGACTTGAGGAGAACTGCGACGGCGCCGAGCGCGCCACCGAGCGCGAGCGAGCCGGTATCGCCCATGAAGACCTCGGCCGGGTGGGTGTTGAACCAGAGAAACCCGATACACGCCCCCATCACGGCCGCGCAAAACACCGTGAGTTCTCCCGCTCCGCGCAAGTAGAAAATCTGCAGGTAGGCGCTGGCGTCGATGCGGCCGATCACATACGCGAACAGCGCCAGACTTGCGGCCGAGATGGCGACGAGCCCGGCAGCCAGCCCGTCCAGCCCATCGCTGATGTTCACGCCGTTGCTGACGCCAGCAATGACGAACGTCACGAAGGCCACGTACAGCCACGCGAGCGCGATGGACGATGGCACTATGAGGATGTACTTGTAGAACGGAAGCGTGGTGGACGCGCCAGGCAGCGTGGACAGCGGGAACTTCCACAGGTACCAGCCGAGGGCGAGCCCGATAGCGAGCTGGCCGATGAGCTTCTGCCCCTCCACCAGTCCCTTGTTCTCCCGCCCCGCGCGCTTCTGGCGGAGCTTGAGCAGATCGTCGAGGAACCCGATCGTCCCCATCCACAGCATCGTGATCACGCAGAGGATCACGTATCGGTTGTTCAGCCGCGCCCACAGCAGCGTCGGGATGAGGGTGGCCGCGACGATGATCAGCCCCCCCATCGTCGGCGTGCTGGATTTCCCCGCGTGCGTATCGGGGGTGCCTTCCCGCACGACCTGGTGGAGCCGCATCAACCGGAGGCGGCGGATGATGAGCGGTCCGAGAAAGAAGGACAGCAGCAGCGCCGTGACCGCCGCGCCCGCGGCGCGGAAGCTGATGTAGTTGAAGATCCGCAGCCAGCTTACATCAGGCGTGAACTGTGTGAGCAGTAGTGGAAGCACGTGGCTCCGGGTTGATTGTCAGGCCGCGCGGGCGGCCCATTCCTCGAGGCGCGGCACGAGACGCTCCAGGCGCACGCCCCTCGACGCCTTGAGAAGTATCAGCGCATCAGGCGACAGATGAGGCTCGAGCGCGTCCCACAGACCCTCCACGTCCGCGGCGGTCACGACTGCCGCGTCCCCGGCGGGGATCCGGCGCAACGCGGTGGCGAAATCCCCCACGCCTGCAACGACGTTCGCGCACCCGAGGGCGAGCCGCGCGATCTCGTCGTGATACTCCGCCGAGCGGGGCCCCAGCTCGCGCATCGTGCCGAGCACGACGACACGCTGCCGGTTTCCCGGCACACCGCGAAGCAGCTCGATGGCCGCGCGGGTAGAACCGGGGTTTGCGTTGTACGCATCGTTGATCAGAACGGCGCGACCGAGCGCCTGCCACGCACTGCGCATCTTCGGCGCCGGCATCGCCTCGATCCCCCGCGCGGAATCCTCGAGCGAGATGCCGCACGCGCGCGCCACGGCCAGAGCGAGCATCGCGTTCCGCAGATTGTGCATTCCGCGCAGCGGCACCCGCACCGTCACACCATCAACGACCACCGATCCGGTTCCGTCGGCATCGAGCTGCCAGGAGCTGGCGCGCAGGTCGCCGGACTCGAGACCCGCAGATACCGTCTGCCTGGCCACCGCTCGCGCGACCGTCCCGACCTCAGGCTGGTCGGCCGGTGCGATGGCCACGTCGGCCCCGACGTAAGCGGCCGTCTCCTCGCGCAGCACGCCGGCGAGATCGCCCAGCCCCTCGAGGTGCTCCTCGGCGACGCACGTCACCACGGCGACTTCGGGCCGCGCGATGTCCCTGAGGATCGCCACCTCACCGGGCAGGCTCGTTCCCAGCTCCACAACGGCAAGCTCGGCATCTGGAGGGATCGACAGCAGCGTCGCGGGAACGCCGATCCGATTGTTAAGGTTGCCCGTCGTTGCGTGCACGTGGAATCGGGTCGAGAGCGCCGCTGCAATCAAGTCCTTCGTGCTCGTCTTCCCGTTGCTTCCGGCGACTCCGATCACGGGCCGTCCCCATACCGCGCGCCAGTGCGCGGCGAGCGCGCCGAGAGCGACCAGCGTGTCCGGCACCTGGAACACCGGCACCCCGAGACGCGCCTCCTTTCTGAGCGACGAAACGACCACCGCTCCCACGCCGCGCGCTACGACCTCCGCCAGAAAATCGTGACCATCGAACGTCTCGCCTTTGAGTGCAACGAACGCGTCGCCCGGCCCGAGCGTCCGGCTGTCCGTGACGATCCGCCGAAGAGGGCGCGACCCGCCGGGTCCTCCGCCAAGCGCCTGCGCAATCCGGTCCAGCCTCCAGAAGCCTTCGCTCACCGGCGCACCGCCATCAGCTCGCCCACTATCTCCTTTTCGTCGAACGGATGCGCTACGGAGCCGCGGATCTGATACGTCTCGTGTCCCTTGCCGGCGATCAGAACGACGTCGTCCGCGGCGGCACTCTCCAGCGCGAGCTGGATGGCGGCCCGCCTGTCCTCCTGACGCTCGAAGGATCCCGGGGGCATCCCGGCGACGATATCGTCGATGATCGCGTCCGGATCCTCGTTGCGGGGGTTGTCGCTGGTGACGATCACGTGATCGGCGAGACGGGCCGCGACCGCGCCCATCTGCGGGCGCTTGCCCCGGTCACGGTCGCCCCCGCAGCCGAACACCAGCACCAGTCGCGCGCTTCCGAGGCGCCGCACCGAAGCGAGCGAACGCTCCAGCGCGTCGGGGGTGTGGGCGTAGTCGCGGAGCACGAGGGGAGCGTCCGCCAGAACCTCGAGTCGCCCGGGCATCTGGGGAGCAGTGCTCAGCGCATGCGCGATCGCGCCGACATCCGCGCCCATCACGTGCGCGATACCGGCGGCGGCAAGCGCATTGCCGACGTTGAAGTCACCCACGAGCGGCAGCTGCACGTCGGCAGTATCGGCACCGATCCTCAGAGTGAAGGCCGTTCCCCGCGGCTCGGCTCGCAGCAGTTGTGCCCCGACCGCCGCGCTGTCGTGGAGCCCGTAGGTCACGACTCTGCGCCCGGCGGGAAGGCGGCGCCACGCGGGGTCGTCGCCGTTGACGACCAGCACGCCATCCGGTGTGACGTAGTCCACCAACCGCGCCTTGGCGTCGAAGTATTCCTCCATGCTGCCGTGGTAATCGAGATGATCGCGGCTGAACGTCGTGAACGCCGCAACCGGGAACGTAAGCCCGGCCACCCGCCCCTGTGCGAGGCTGTGGGAGGATACCTCCATCGCGCCGCATCTGACGCCGGAGTCTGCCAGCTGCCGCAGTGCGCGCCGCAGCTCGATCGCGCCGGGTGTCGTGAGCCCCGCCCCGCCGGGAACCACTTCTCCCTCACGCCCTCGAAGCACACCGAGTGTCCCGACAGACGCAGCCGCCCCGATCGCGTCGTTCAGCACGACCCGCGCAAGATGCACGGTAGTGCTCTTGCCGTTGGTGCCGGTCACTGCAGCGAGGCGCAGCGCCGCGGACGGGTTCTCGTACACGGCATCCGCGAGCAGAACGCCAGCGCGCTTCGGGTCGCGGACGACGACCGCCGGAAGGGGCCACTCGCCCTCGCGCTCCACCACCGCCACCGACGCGCCACGAGCGGCGGCGGCTCCCACGAACGCATGGCCGTCGGCTGCGGCGCCGCGGGTCGCCACGAAGATCTCGCCGCCTGCGACGGTCCTGCTGTCGTCGGCGACGCCGGTGACGTTCCGCGGAGGCGTGCCGTGAACGGCCAGCAGCAGGCCTTCCCGATCGAGCATTGCGATAAGCTCGGCAGTCGATCTCGGTGTCACGGCGCTCCCACGCGCACGACAGCGCCAGGTCGCAGCAGCGTTCCGGGTGCCGGCTCGACGCGACCTGCCATGCCACGCTGCACGACGACACGGAACCCGGCATCGTGCAGCGCGCGCACCGCGTCGCGCACCGATACGCCGCTCACGTCCGGGACCGGGCGCGGTCGCGCGCCGGCGTAGGCCGCCGACGCCTGCCGGACGGTGACCGGCACGTCGAAGGTGCGTGTCGTCTCGGGCGGCAGCACTCTCGGCGGACGCGGCGGGGGAGCGATCGCGATCAGTGTTTCCGCTGGTGCGCGTTCAGCTGGCAGGGCAAGGGTCGGTCGCGCGGCGACTGCGCTGTCCGGTGGAAGCGGCGTGCGTCGTATCGGCGCGAACGAATCCAGCGTCCCGCGATTCACAGCGGCGAGCGAAGTCCGGTCGAGCGCGGCGTCACGCGCCGCAAGCGCTGCCTGCAGCACTACCCGCGTGAGCGGGGCAGCCGTCTGCCCACCGTAGATGGCCCCCTGCGGGTCATCCAGCTTCACCACCATCACGTACTGCGGAGCGTCCACCGGGAAGACGCCAACGAACGACGCCGTGTACCGTCCGGGGGCGTAGCGCCCGCGGATGACACGGCGTGCCGTGCCGCTCTTGCCGCCCACCCGATAGTTGGCCAGCTCGGCCTGCATCGCGGTTCCACTGTCCACCACGCTCAACAGCATCGAGCGCACAGCGTCGGCAGACCCGGGGGTGAAAATGCGGCGCAGCGCGCGCGGCTCGGCACGGTACAGCACCTCGCCACCAGCGGAACGCACTTCCCTGATCAGCTGCGGCTCCATCAGCACGCCGCCGTTGGCCAGGGTCGCGTACGCTGCGGCGAGCTGCAGCGGCGTCACCGCGATCTCGTAGCCCATCATCAGCGATGCCGGCGTCTGCCGCGACCAGTGCTTCGGCTCCCGCAGAGTGCCGGACGCCTCCGCCGGAAGCGGCACCCCAGTCGGCGTCCCGAAGCCGAGGTCACGAAGCAGCTCGTACTTCTCGCGCTGGCTGAGCCTGTCGGAGAAGCGAACGATCCCGATGTTGCTCGAGTGGCGAATCACGTCCGCCAGCGTCATCTCGGGCGCCTTGTGCACGTCGCGAATCGTGCGCCGCTCGAGCTGCATCACGCCGTTGTACGTGCCGATCACCTCGTCCGGCCGCGCCCTGCCCCGCGCCAGCAGCGCAGCAGCGATGAACGGCTTGAGCGTCGAGCCCGGCTCGAACGGCTCGCTGATGGCCGTGTTCGCGGTCGCGCGCGGATCCGCTCGCCTGCTCGCCATCGCCAGGATCTCCCCGGAATGTGGATTGAGCACGACGATGTCGCCGCCTGAAGCGCCAAGCGTATCTACCGCGACCGCGAGCGCGCGCTCGCAGATGTCCTGCAGAGCGCGGTTGAGCGTCAGCGTGACGGTCGCGCCCGGGCGGGGCAGCGTTGCGGCGCCGTCCGGCCCCGCCATCGGCCGGCCAAACCGGTCCCGCGGGAGACGCATGCGCGCGCTGTCTCCGCGGAGCAGACTGTCCAGCGCCAGCTCGAGCCCATCGAGAGGGCGGCCGTCCGCATCGAGCCGGCCGACGATGCGCCGCACCCCGCCGGAAGGCGCGTACACCCGATCGACCACCGGCTTCGGATACACGCCACGCGTGCCGCTCAGCCCGGCAACGTCAACCGGCGGGAACGCACCGGGCAGATCAACCCACTTCCGTCCCGGCTCCCTCAGGCGCGCAAGCGCCGCACGCGGAACGCCGGCTTTGCGCAGCTCGCGCACGACCGCGTCCAGGTTCTTCACCTCGTGCGGCGCGACGCTGAGGCGGGTGAGCTCCCGGCTCTCCACGAGCATTGCCCCCGCCGCATCCAGGATCGGCCCCCGCACTGCCGGAAGCGCGGACGGGCTGAAGTGCTGCCTCGTCGCCTGCGCGACCCATTCATCGCGCTCCACCAGCTGAAGCTTCGCGGTCTTCCAGACGAGCGCCCCCGCGAACAGGGCGAGACCCGCGTGGACGAGCGTCAGCCGGTCAAGGCGCATCGCTTTCCGGTCTCCGGAGGATCACAACCTGCCGGTCGGACGGGACGTTCATCCCCAGACGGCGCTCCGCAATCGGTACCAGCCGGGACCTGCTGGTCGCCTCCTGCAGATCTCTGGCGAGCCGGGCTCTGTCCCCCTCCAGCTGCAGGCGCACCCGCTCCAGCTCGCGTAGCGCGCGCGCCTGGTTTATCCCGACACTGCGCCGCCACACCACTGAACCCGTGACGATGACGAAACCGGCGAGAACGAGAGCGAAGATGGTTCGCCCGCGCTTCCGCCTTACTCGGCGCTTCGCCATGCGCGCAGGCGTGCGCTTCTCGCACGTGGGTTTCGTTCCACCTCTGCGGATGACGCGGTCATAGCGCGACGCGTCACGGTCTCGCCGAGCGCGACACCGCCGCACACGCATTGCGGCAGCTTCGGGGGGCAGGTGCAAGCAGTGCTCCATCCCCTGAACGTCTGCTTTACCAGCCGATCCTCGCCCGAATGGTAGGCGATGACAGCGAGAGTCCCGCCCGGCTCGAGCCGGCCGCGCAGCAGCGGAAGCGCGCGACCCAGCCCGGTGAGCTCTTCATTGACCTCGATCCGCACCGCCTGGAACAGTCTCGCGAAGTCCGCAGGGCCCGAGCGGGGCCCGAGCACCGCGCGGATGGCGCCGACCAGGTCGTCGCTGATTACGAACGGCCGTGTCGCTCTGCGGCGCACTACCTCCCGCGCGAGCCGCGCCGCGCGCGGCTCGTCGGCATAGTCCCGAAAAACTCGGATCAGCTGCCGCTCGTCGGCCTCGTTCAACAGCTCGGCCGCAGTCCCTGTCGCGTCCGATCCCATCCGCATGTCGAGCGGAGCGCCGGGGCGAAAGGAGAACCCGCGGTGCGGATCGTCCAGCTGGTGGGATGAAACGCCGAGGTCGAGCAGGATCCCGGTGAACCGCTCGCCCCTCAGCGCCTTTATGCTGTCGATCTCCGCGTAGTTGGCGACGTACGCCCGGAACCGTCCGGCGCTCTGCTCCGTGGCCAGACGACCGCAGGCGATTCGAACCGCTTCGGGGTCCCGGTCGAGCGCAGCGACGGCGCAGCCGGCCTCGAGGAGCGCGGCACTATGTCCGCCGCCACCGAGCGTGCCATCGAGAATCCTGCCGCCACCGCCGAGCAGGCGAACCACCTCGGCTGCCATCACCGGGGCGTGATAGTCGCTGGCCCACCGGCCGGGCCGGTCCGCGTTGTCGGACGTCGTCTCGGCGGCGGTCATTCGCATCGGACGCACAGTATAAGAAGCGAGGGCCGCCGCGGAAATGCGCTATTTGACCCGATACGCGGGTTGCTCGGGGCGCGCTGCGGCGAAGGAGGCGAAAGCAAGACCGCCCGCCATCGCATCGGCGACGGCGGGCGGCCTGTACCTGACGAGGACTGCGCGTCCCGCTATCGGCAGTACGCGCGCACCATCTGCTGGAGCGGTGTGGTGAACTGTCCGATGGCGTCCAGCAGCTGCGCCGCTGGCTCCGGGTATTGCGACTGGCCGGCCACGAGATTCGTACGCGCAGTCGCGAACGCTTCCTGCGCGCCGCGGGCCGCGCTGCAATCCCGGTTCTCCTGCGCCTGCCGGGTGAGCAGGTCGCCCATCGAGAAAGCGGACGCGCCCAGCAGGAACTGCGCGTCGAGGTTGGCGCTCAGTTCGTTCGACAGCCGGAGGAACCGCATCGCGGTCTCGTAGTCGGACCTGGCGCGCGACGCCTGTCCGGCGCGGTACGCCGTATTCCCAACGCTGAGCGCGAGCTGCGACAGAAGCGCGGCATCGACGCCGGCGGTCGCGGCATCCCTGATCGAGGTAGCCGCGACATCCAGCATGCCAGCCGCCACCGCCGACTGAACAAGCTGCACGCGCGCGTCGTTGTTGTTGGGCTCGATGCTCAGGGCCCGGCGAGCCGTCTCGACCGCCTGCTGCGGCTGACCGGCCTCGCGCAGTGCCTGCGCGTAGAAGGTCAACAGGGTTGCATCCTGCGGGAACCGGGCGGTCGCGCGCTGGAAGACTTCCACGCCCTGCCGCCGGTACCCCAACGCTGCCTGCGTATCCGCGGCCGTCGTCGCCGTACGAAGCCTGGTCTGCGCCAGGCTGACGTACGCCGCACCAAGCCGGCGGAAGTAGTCCGCGGTGGCCGCTGCGGTGTCAATCCGGACCATCTCTTCACCGACTCCAACGGCGCGCTCGAAGTCCTGTGCGGCGAGCAGCACCAGCCAGCCGGTGCGCATCATCCGCGGATCGCCGGGGTTGTTCTGCAACGCGTCGAGGATGATCGGGACAGCAACGGAGGCGCGTCCACTGGCCGCGAGCTCGTTCACGACCTGTTCCTGCAGGCGGAGATCGCTCGGATCCGCCGCGACGAGAGAAGTCAGGGTCTCGACGTACTTATCCTCGTTTCCAGCGGCGCGGTAGCCAAGCGCGGCCAGACGAAGAGAGGTGATGTTTCGCGGGTCCGTCTCGAGGACCTTCTGAACCATCTCGAGCGTCGCCGGCGAAACGACGGCAGTCGCCGTTGTATCGGTGCCCGTGTCGCGACGGACGTAGGCCTGCGCCAGGCAGACGCGAATCATGTTGTTGTAGCGGGGGTGCTGCTGCAGTCCCCGCTCACCCTCGCGGATCGCCGCGGGGATGTCGCCCCGTCGCAGGGCCGCATTGCAGGACCGCTCGTGCTCGGTCTGCCGTCGCGCCTCGAGGTAGTCGCGCGCAACCTGCGCGACCGCCTGGTCCGCGCGGCCGGCCTCGGCCGGCGGCAGCACCTGCGTGATGGTGTAGTCGCGGGTCAGGACGAGCTTCGACTCGATCCGCACGCCCGCCGGTGTCCGCGTCACGACCGCGTCGATGTACTCGTCGGCGCGAAGCAGGTTGGCCAGCTGCCGTGCATCGCTCGGCGCCAGGGCCTCGGTGACCGAATAGCCCGACGCCGTCAGCGTGTTGACGATGTCGGCCTTGGGCAGAACGTACAGGTTGCGCGACTGGTCCCGGGTGAGCCGGACGCGCAGCGCCTCGGCCACCTGCTGACCCAGTTCGCCGTCGGCGGCCTGGAATGTCGCAATCATCAGGCGCGGCAGCTGCTCCGGACGACGCTGCGCGAGCGCTGGAACGCTCGCACCGGCCACCAGGATAAGCGCCAGTACAGCCTGCATGATGCGCGGCCCACTTGCACGTGCGGTGATCAATGGCGTAACCTCCAATGCCGTATTCATTGAACTCATTGAAAACAGGTGTACCCTGCGGAGCAGCGGCTGGTTCCGGCGGTGCCCCAATGGGCGAAGAGGGACTCGAACCCCCGACTTCCTGCGTGTAAGGCAGGCGCTCTAACCAACTGAGCTATTCGCCCTCGCCGACTGACGTGCTCAACGACCGCAGCGGGGAAGCCGGGAAAGCTCGCCACGGACTGGTGCATTTGCAAGCCGCGCGCCGCGCGTTTTCCCTTTACGGTATTACCCTGCCGTGAGTCGAAAGATTCGGGCGGATGGACCCTGCAGAGAGGAGCGTTGATGTCCAGAATCACAATCGCCCTGGCAGCCGCAGTCACGCTGCCTGTAGTGGCCGAAGCGCAGGCTGCCGTGTCGATTCAGGAATGGCCCGTCCCGTGGGAAAACACGAGACCCCGGGATCCGTTCGTGGATCGTCAGGGCATCGTCTGGTTCGTCGGCCAGACCGGTCACTACGTGGGACGGTTCGACCCCTCCACGGCTGAGTTCCGCAAGTTCGATCTCGAGCCCGGCACGGGGCCGCACAACCTGATCGTGGACGACGCCGGCATCGTGTGGTACGCAGGCAACAGGGCGGCACACATAGGCCGGCTGGATCCCGCCACTGGAGCGATCAGGAAGTACCCCATGCCGGAGTCGGTGCCTGACCCGCACACCCTGGTGTTCGACGGGAGCGGCAACATCTGGTTCACAGCGCAGCGAGCGGGCGTCGTGGGCCGCTTCGTGCCCTCGACCGGCGATGTGCGCGTGGCCAGAATGGCGACGCAGGACTCGCGGCCCTACGGGATCGTCGTCGCCGGCGGCAAGGTGTGGTTCAATCAGTTCGGAACCACCAAGGTCGGATCGCTCGACCCGGCGTCATTCGCGGTAACGGACTTCGAGCTGCCGCACCAGCGCTCTCGTGGACGGCGGATCGAAGTGACCCGCGATGGCGGCGTCTGGTACGTGGACTACGTGCGCGGCAAGCTCGCGCGGCTCGACCCCGCGACGCGCTCGGTCGAGGAATTCGACGCGCCCGGTGGCGCATCGTCGCTTCCCTACGCCCTGGCGCAGGACGACAAGGGCCGGCTCTGGTACGTGGAAACGGGGGTCAAGCCGAACCGGTTCGTCGGCTTCGATCCCGCGACGAAATCCGTCGTCGCGACTGCCGACATTCCGAGCGGCGCCGGCGCGGTGCGCCACATGGTGTTCCATCCCGGGACGCGGTCGATCTGGTTCGGAACCGACGCGAACACGATCGGCCGGGCGCAGCTGCCATGACGACCACCGGATCGGAACCGACCGGAATGCGCCGCTTCGACAGGCCCGCCTTCTGGTGGAGCGCGGCAGCGGCCGCGCTGCTGCTGGGCTACGCCGATCTGGCGCGCGGCGGTATCACGCTCGCACCGATTCTCCTCGTCCTCGGCTACATCGTCCTGGTTCCGATCGCGATTCTGCGGTCCTGAACCGGATCACGAAGCAAGGCGCCGGTAGGTTCGTGCCCGGATGACCGCGGGCTCGAACCACCGGCGCGCCGGTCCGAGAATAGCCTCGACCCGGCCGAGCACGAGGAAAGCGTCGGGGCGCGTGCACCTGTAGAAGCGCTGCAGCAGGGCGCGCTGAGCCCGCTGCTCGAAGTAGATGATGACGTTGCGGCACACGACGAGGTCGAAGCGCTCCTCCGGATCCGGATCGAGTACCAGGTCGCGCCGCTCGAAGCGCACCAGCGCCCGCAACTCGGGGGCGACCATCACTTCGGTGCCTCGCCGCTCGAAGTACCGCTCGCGAAGCTCCTCCGGCGCCTCCGAGAGCGCCGCCTCGCTGTACACCGCCCGCTGCGCGACACGCAGGCTGGCTTCGTCCACGTCGCTGCCGGTGATACGGATCCTGTCGAGCCAGGGCTCGTTGCGCCGGACCGCGTGGCGGTGAAAGAGCGCGGCGAGCGAGAAAGCCTCTTCGCCGCCGGCGCACCCGGCACTCCACACCTGGATGGGACCGGACCGCTGCCGACTCCACAGCTCGGGAATCACAACCTCCGCGATCGTCTCGAAGGTGTGCCAGTTGCGGAAGAACCTGCTGACGTTGATCGTGAGCGCCTGTTCGAGCAGGCGCGCCTCGTTCCGGTCCAAGTCGAGCAGCCGCGCATAGTCATCGTAGGTGACTGCGCCCCGGGCTCGCATGCGCGCCGCCAGCCGGCGCTGAATGCACTTCAGCTTGTAGTGGCTGTACTCGATCCCGGCGCGCCGCAGCACCGAGTGAAGCGCCGCCTCATCACCCGGCGGCTCCTCGCTCACCCGCCGCCGACCTGGCGCGCGCGGCGGTACGCGGCGTGTGCGCTGACGTGGTCGCCGGTCTGCAGCAGCAGGTCACCGAGATTGGTGTGCAGCTGCGCGATGCTCGCATTCAGCGCGATCCCTCTTTCGGCAGCGTCGCGGGCCGCCGCGTAATGGCCGAGGCGCTCGTACACGACCGCGAGGTTGTTGAACAGCGGTGCCGCGCTCTGGTGAACGCGCACGCCCTCCTCCAGCAGCGCGCGCGAGCGTTCGAGATCGCCGCGCAGTGCGGCCGTCAGGCCGGCGTAGTGGAACCAGGCTGCCGGTGGACGGGCCGCACCGATCAGCGTCCGGGCCGCATGCAGGTCGGCATCGGCGCGCAGCGGATCGCCGCGCATGAGCGCGATCGCTGCCGAAGCCGTCAGCACGGTCGGGTCGTTGCGACCGCCGCGCGCCAGCAGGTCGTCCATCGCGGCGTCGGCCCGGTCCACCTCACCGTTGCGCAGCAGAGCGACTATGTAGTTGTGATACGGGGCGACGGCGGTGGGACTGACCGCGACCGCGCGCTGGAAATAGGCTGCGGCAGTCTGCCAGTCGCGTCGCTGCAGCGCGATGAGCCCGAGATAGAAGCCAGCGGACGCATCGCCGGGCTTGAGGTCGAGAACCGTCTGGAACTCGCGGATCGCCTCGTCATACATCGCGGCGCGATAGAAGGCGATCGCCAGGTTGCGATACTCGTCGGCATGGTCCGCGCGCGGCGCTGCGGGCGCGGTCTTGCCGACCGGCATGACGAAGTCCGCGCTCACCAGCCCATACAGCTCCTTGGCCACGGTGAACTCGCCGAATCCCGACTCCCTGATCAGCGCTGCGACGTCCCGGTGCCCGTCTATCAGCGGCAGCAACTGCTGCTGCTCAGGTGTCAGCTCGAGGCGCGTGCTGAGCAGCTTCTGCCTGTCGAGCGCGAAGACAAGGTCGAGCGATGAGATCTTCTTCCTGATCAGTGTCCACTCGTCAACGCGACGCGCCCCTTCGAGAAGCAGCGACTGAGGGTCGATTGACTCGCGCTCGACTTCGCCCGGCGGGACGACGCCCGGCTCGAAGCTGAAGGATCCATCGGTCCAGGTGAAGAGGAAGTACACCGAGTCCTCGGTGGACAGTTGCCGGTTCACGACCGACGCGTGCGAGATGCGCCCGCCGTCGAAGTAGATGAAGCCGAACTCGGTCCCGCGGGACACGCCAAGGCAGCCCGTTTTCCCTCCGAGCGACACGAGCTGCAGCACGTCGGGCAACCCCGCTTCGCTGAGGCTTCCACGGATCGCCATCAGCGCAGCTCTTCGATGATGAGCCCGCTGAGATCGGGCCAGTGATGAATCACCTTCCCGTCGTTGTAGAACACCGGATCCGGCGCTTCAGGCAGCGAGGACTGCAGCGCCTCGATGCGCTCGCCGACCACCTGGCTCAGCTCCGACAGAAAGTCGTCGAAGGGGAACGCGGGGTCGTGATTCGGGGGTGCCATGTCAGCCGTTCCGCGCGGCGTTGCGGAGAACCAGCTCGGCGGCTCCGCGCAGGGTCTGAAACACGCCGGTGCCCGTGATGGCGGACGCGGGAAACGCGGGCGAGCTCCTGAAATTCAGCAGGTCGTCCAGTTCATCCAGCGGCAGCAGCTCGCGCTCCGAAAGGTCGCGCTTGTTGTACTGAAAGACGGTCGGCATCTCCGCCGGGTCCATTCCCATGTCGGCCAGATCGAAATGAAGCCGCTTGAGGCTCGCGAGATTGTCCGCCGCTGCCTCACGGCGACTGTCCGCGATGAATATCATCCCGTCCACACTCTGAAGCACGTGCTTCCGCGTTGCGCCGAAAAACTCCGCCGCGGGCGCCGCGTACAGCTGAAGCCGGGTCTGGAACGAGGCGATCGGCCCCAGCTCGAGCGGCAGGTACTCGAACAGAAGCGGCCGCTCCTCGGTGCCCTCGATGGATGCGCCCTCGCCACGGCGAGCCGCGGGAAGCTCGTCGAACACGTACCGCAGATTGCGCGATTTGCCGGCGCCAGCGGGGCCGTAGTACACCAGCTTGCAGTGAATCTCGCCCGTGGCGCGGTTAACGAGTGTCATTCCACTCTCCCGCAGGCTGCTGGTGCTCGGCGAACAGCGCGTCCAGGCTGCGGGCCAGCGCCAGGTCGAAGTCCTCCCCGAACAGCGCCGTCGCTGGCGGGGTCTTCTCGACCGCGGCACTGACGGCCCGGCGGAATTCGTCGAAGAACAGCTGCACCAGACCGATTGAGCTCGTCTCGTCGAAGATTGCCAGCAGCAGGAAGCGGCCGCGCGGCGACTCGCAGCGGCCGAGGAAAATCTGACGCGTCTGACCGGCATGGTACAGATCCGCAAACGGACTTCCGTTCACCAGGCGTCCCAGCTCATCCGACGACGCGTGGATCGCTGCGCCGAGGGAGCAGGCGGACATCACGTCCACCGCACGGGTGAATCCGTGCTGTCCAACCACCTGCCCGGTAGGTCGCATGACGACGGCCAGCTGCACGCCGGTGTCATCGACGAACCGTCGCAGCGGCGGCGCCAGCCACGCCTCACTCGAGCCGCGGGTCACGAAAACTCTCCGGCGGCGCGTAGCAGTTCGAGCCGGATCCGTCCGGCGTTCGAGTCGGCGGCAGCGATCAACACGACGATTGCGCCGCCGGCGGACGCGGCCAGCAACTGACCTGCAGCGCACTGGACGCGCAGAAACTGCACGTCCCCGTGATCCTGTGCGGCAGCTGCCGCACGCGCTCGCGCGAAGAGCGCAGCGCCCAGCGCAGCTGCAGCCGGCGCCCTGGCGGGATCGCTCCCTGCAGCGTGGAGGACAAGGCCGTCGTTTTCCTGCGTCGCGACGGCAACGCGCACTCCCGCGGCGCGCGACAGACGCTCCAGCTCGGCGTACAGCGCGCCCGATTCCAGAGCGGTCATCCGTCCGTCACTTCCGCTGCATGCCGCGCGGCCGCGCGTTGTGCGCTGCCGGCGGGGGCATGCGCCGGGAGGATCACGACGGCCAGCCGGTCGCCGCCGGCCGCGGCGGGAGCCAGGCCCAGCACGCCACCCGCGCTCTCGACCACGATTCCTTCCCACGGCTCGAATCCGAGATGACGCGCCGCCCGCTGGGCGTCCCGCGCCAGCGCAGCAGCGGCCGCGGCGAACGAGGGTGAGGGCTCCGGACCCGTGAAGCTGATGACGTTCGCCGCGAGTGTCAGCATGCAGCGCGACGCATCCGTGAGAGATGCCGGCGAACCAGCGGAACCGGCCGGCGCGCGACTCTGCGGTTCAGCGCTCATCGTAGAACCGTAGCGCAACCAGCGGGTCGGCGCACTCCGATATCTCGTCCGACGCGGCTATGGCAGACAGGGCGATGCGCAGGTCCGGAGGCAGCGGCGAACGAACGTCCAGCAGCTCACCCGTCTCCGGATGGTGGAACCGGAGCCACGCCGCGTGCAGGAAATGCCGCCGCGGCGGCAGACTCACCAGCTTGCGCGCGCCGCCGCCGCCGTAAGTGTCGTCGCCCATCACCGGATGACCCACGGATGCGAGGTGCACGCGTATCTGGTGTGTTCGACCCGTGTGCAGGTGAGCACGCAGGAAATCGCCGACGCCGAACCGCGCAAGACGCACGACGTCCGTACGGGCCGGCCGGCCACTCGTGACGACTGCCATTCGCTTCCGGTCTCGTGGCGAGCGGGCGAGCGGCTTCTCGATCGTGAGCTCGTCGGCACTCAGATGGCCCCATATCATCACTGCATAGCGGCGGGATATCCGCCTCGCAGCCAGCGCCGCAGCCAGTCGGCGGTGGGCCCGTTCCGTCTTGGCGACGAGCAGCAGGCCCGAGGTTTCCTTGTCGAGCCGATGGACGAGTCCGGCCCTTTCCTCTTCACCCGCCGGTGCTCCCCCGGCGCGACCGAGCAGCGCGTTGACCAGGGTACCGCTCCAGTTGCCCGGCGCCGGGTGCACGACCATGCCGGCGGGCTTGTCCACGACGAGAAGGTGCTCGTCCTCATAGCTGATGGAGAGGTCGATCTCCTCGGGGAGCACCGCCCGGGCTTCAGGGGGGACGACCGTGACGGTCACGCTCTCGCCGGTCTCCGGGCGGTAGCTCGCTTTCTCCCTGCGGCCATCGACCTCGACCGCGCCACGGGCAATCAGCGTCGCAGCCTGTGTCCGGGACAGGTCCAGCTCCCGTGCCACGAGCACGTCCAGGCGATCGCTGGCGGACGCGCCCACTGTGAACTCGCGGCGCGTAGCCGCGGCTACACCTCCGCCGCTTCCCGCGCGGCGGGCTGCGGCGCTGTCGCCGGCGTCTGCGAGTCCTCGCCCCACAGCACCCAGGCGAGGAGGAACGCGCCCACACTCACCGCCATGTCGGCGACGTTGAACGTCGGCCAGCGCATGTCGCCGATGCCGACATCAATGAAATCCACCACGCCCATGGGCGAGCGGACGCGATCGATCAGGTTTCCGATCGCTCCCGCGCAGACGAGCCCCAGCGCCAGCGTGCGTGGCCAGTCGTCGTCGCGCGTGGTCCGGTACAGGCGTGACAGCACGAACAGCGCGCCGACGGTGAGCGCCATGAAGATCCAGCGCGAGTGGTCACCGAGCGACAGCCCGAAGGCGGCTCCCGGATTGTACACCAGCGTGAAGCGTACGTACTCGCCGATCACCTCGCGCGGCAGGCCACGCGGCAGGAGCGCGTACTCCGCAATCGCCTTGGTGATGAGATCCGCGATCACCACACCGAGCACGACCACCCAGAAAAGGACGGGCCGCAGGCGGTCCGCGCCCGCTGACGGGGGCTGATTCATCCGCGGAATCAGCCGCCGCGCTTCGCGTCTTCTTCGCGCTGCTTGCAGTCGATGCAGTAGCGCGCGTGAGGGAGCGCATCGAGCCTGTCGAACGCGATGTCGCTACCGCAGTTGTGGCACTTGCCGAAGGTCTCGGGCGTCCGGTACAGCCGGCGCAGAGCCTGATCTATGTGCCAGAGAAACCGACCCTCCTGGCTGGCGAACAGGAACGCCTTCTCCCTTTCCATGGCGTCCGTCCCCTGATCGGCCATGTGGAATGAGTAGGAGCTCAGGTCGCCATCCGCGCCCTGCGGCGTGGATCCGAAGGTCTCGTCGTAGTGACCGAGCTCGCGCAGCACCCGACGCCGCTCCTCCAGGAGCCGCTTCTCGAAGTGCTCGAGCATTTTCTTGCCCATCTTCCTGGGCTTCTTGGTACTCGTACTTCCCGGCATCTATTCAAGCCTCCTTACGGCGATCGCGACGGTGCGCCCATCCAGCACCACCTCGTACACCGGATTGTCCGTTTCGCGCCGCTCGCCGACCACCAGCTCGCGCGCCAGTACTTCCTCGGAGATCCACGCGCCGAACGCCCGCGCCGCAGACTCCACCTCCGGATCGCCCCAGACGCCCAGCGCAATGCGGTCGCTGACGGCGAACCCGGACTCCTTTCGCAAACGCTGGACCCGGCTGACGAGCTCCCGGGCCAGCCCCTCCTCCCTCAACTCCCCCGAGACGGCCGGGTCTACTGCGGCGAAGTACTCCCCTTCCTCGGCCACGACCAGCTCCCCCGCGGCCCGACGAATGATAGTCACTTCCTCCAACGACAGGGCGTGCGCTTCGCCTTCCACAGTGATAAAGACCGGCTCGCCGCGCTCGAGCGCCCGGAGAGCATCACTATCGAGTCCGGCCACGGCGGCTGCCGCCTGCGGGGTGCTCTTGCCAAAGCGCTTGCCGAGCGTACGGAAATTCGCCTTTGCCTCCAGCCTGACGAGCGCATCGGACGATGTCGCAAGCTCCACGTGCTTCACGTTCAGCTCGGACGCGAGCAGCTCCGTCAGCGGCTGAACCGCGTCGCGCATCCCCTCGGGGACGACGCACACCATGCGAGACAGCGGCTGCCGGACACGCACACCGGCCTCCTCGCGAGCGGCCCGGGCGAGCGTCGCCAGCTTGCGGGCCGCGTCCATCCCGCTCTCCAGCAGCGGATCGGCCGGCGCGGCGCTTGCCCGAACGAAGCTCGCAAGATGGACTGATCCGCCGGTCAACTCACGGTGGATCCAGTCGCTCACGAACGGGGCGAACGGAGCGAGCAGCCTGCAGGTAACGGCCAGGACTTCGTGCAGCGTGGCGAAGGCGGCGCGGTTGTCCGCCTCGGTCACTTCGTAGAAACGGTGCCGGTTGAGCCGGATGTACCAGTTGGCGACGTCGTCCACGACGAACGCCGTCACGGCGCGTGCGGCGAGCGTCGCGTCGTAACCCTCGAGCCGGCCATTGACCTCGAGCTCGACCGACCGGAGCCGGGAAAGGATCCAGCGGTCGATGAGCGGACGGCCGGCAGGCGGCGGGTCCGCCGCTGACGGCTCCCAGCCGAAGTTGGCGTACAGAGCAAAGATGCCCGAGTACACGTTCTTGAGCGTGACGATGAAGCGGCCGGCATGCTCCCGGATTACGCTTTCGTCGAAGCGGCGCGGGATCCACACCTGGCTCACGGCGAGGAGCGACAGCCGCACGGCGTCGGCTCCATGCCGCTCCATGAGCATCCACGGATCCACGACGTTGCCGCGGCTCTTCGACATCTTCTGGCCTTCCGCGTCGAGCAGCAGGTCGTTGACCACGACTGCGCGGTACGGCGCAGTGTTCACCCCGTCGCCGCGGTCGTGGTTCAGCACGTTGTTCGGCAGCGCGTCGCCCAGCCCCGTGGCGATCGCCAGCAGCGAGTAGAACCAGCCGCGTGTCTGGTCCACCCCCTCGGCGATGAAGTCGGCGGGATACTGATCGGCGAGCCGGTCGCTGTTCTCGAAGGGAAAATGCCACTGCGCAAATGGCATCGAGCCGGAGTCGAACCAGGTGTCGATCACCTCGGAGACGCGTCGCATCGTCCCCGCGCAGGAACGGCACGGCCACGTGTACGCATCCACGTACGGCTTGTGCGGATCGAAATCCGGGCCGAGCGCCGCGCCGGTGCGCTCTGCCAGCTGCGCATAGCTCCCGATCGCTTCCCGGTGCGACTGCTCGGCGTCACAGATCCACAGCGGGAGCGGAGTACCCCAGTAGCGGTCACGGGAGATCGCCCAGTCAATGTTGTTGCTGAGCCATTCGCCAAAACGACCCTCACCGACCTCCGGCGGGTTCCAGTTCACCCGCGCGTTGCGCGCCAGCATCTGCTCGCGGAAGCCGGTGGTGCGGACGAACCAGGACGTGCGCGCGTAATACAGCAGCGGCGTCGAGCAGCGCCAGCAGTGAGGGTAGGAGTGCTCCACGGTGCTCGCCTTCCACAGCACGCCGGCCGCGCGCAGCTCCTCGATGATCTTCGAATCGGCGTCCTTGACCCACGCGCCACCGACGACGGGGACTTCGGGGTTGAAGCGGCCGGCCGCATCGACCGGCTGCAGGAAGGCAAGACCGTTCCGGCGGCCTGCCGCGTAGTCGTCGGCGCCGAACGCGGGCGCCATGTGCACGACGCCGCTGCCATCCTCGGCACTGACGAAGTCCTCGGCGACGATCACACCGTGGTCGCCTTCGGTGATCGGGACCCAGTCGAGCGGACGCTCGTATCGAACGCCGGCGAGCTCCGCGCCACGCATCGCGCG
>DASUUI010000037.1:0-8316 GCA_036374155.1 Gemmatimonadaceae bacterium
GCAGGATATAGGTCCACTCCTCGATGTGATGATCGGCATCCACAAATGTGAACACGGCGCGGTTCATGTGGCCATACGTGGTGGGCCCGGCAAGGTCAATGAAGTCGAACGTAATCGTGTTGCCGTCGGGAGATATCCTGCCCTCCATGCGCGGTCGATTGCCCGCATCACAATAGTGGGTCAGCAGCAGGCGGTCATTCTCCAGGTACAGCATCGTGATCGGGTCGTCCGGCCGGCTCGGGCTCGTCATGTTGTGCATTATGGAGTTGCCGAGCGATGTCACGCGCATGGTCACATTCATCACGTCGCTGCCCATCTGCGGAATGACCGGTTCGGTGGTCACGTTGCCCTGCCAGCTACCGCCGAGCGTCTTGAGCCGGTCGAACCACTTCTGCGCGTCGGATGCGGCCGGCTGGAGAAGGTCACGCTGAGCCGGGGCTGCAGCCCGGGCAGGCGTGGCGGGCTCGTGCGCGTGGGTGCCGCGCGCTGCAGTCTGCGCCGCGGCGGTCAGCGGAAGGAATGCGATTGCTGCGGTGAAGAGTTTCCAGGGGGTATTCATTGTCTATCTCCTGAGAGTCATAGGTATCGAACTGTGGTCGGATCCGAACGCCGCCGCGCGTCCCCGGGCCCAGGGGCACAACTGCGGTCATCCAGCCTGCTGGAGGGCCGTCCTGGCCCTCGCGTCCTCAAGGTGCTATAGTTAACTATAACACCATTACGCCTGTCAAGCCCGGGTTGTTTCAGAACGCAGCGACAGGCGCGCAGCAGCTGCGGGCGGCACGGGCAGTTCAGCCGACCCGACCGTCAGCGCCGCGAATTGACCAACAGCAGAGAGGCCAGGCATGCCCGACGCATCCGGACCGACGATGAAGGCTGTGACCTGCGCGGAGGCGGCGGGAGAAATACACCCGCCGATCAGCAGATCAGGAACGTCCAGATCCTCGACATCTTCGGCAACACGGCCAGCGTCCGGGCGGAAATGTCCGGGTGGATTGACTACATGCACCTGGCCAGGTGGAACGGCGAATGGAAGATCGTGAACGTGCTGTGGAGATGAAGCCGCGGTGAAGTTCGATGGAAGTGAGCCCGCGGTTCTTTCGAAGCCTGGACGGATTGCGGCGAATCGGCTTCCGCGAAGACTCTGCAGGGCGTATCACCCATCTTACGGTCGGCTCGTGGCAGGTGCTCGAGCGCGTGCGGATGCCGGATTGACCTCAGACCGGGCTTTGCGGCCTGCACAGCAGCTGGCAGGTCCTGGGGGAACTGGGCCGCGCGCAGGTGAACCAGACGCACCGACCCATCGGCGAACCTCAACCAACACCTCCCATGCCTGACTTCAGCTCCCTACTCGGCCTGGACCAGAGCTCCCTCACCTGGTGGCAGATGATGCTTCGCGCGACCATCGTCTACGTCGCGGCGATCGCAATGGTTCGCCTGGGAGAAAAGCGGTTTCTCGGCAAGAACACCGCGTTCGACGTCATCCTCGGGATCGTGCTCGGCTCGGTCGTGAGCCGGGCCATTACGGGTGGCTCACCCTTCGCTCCCATAATCGTGGCGGGATTCACCCTCGTAGCCCTCCACTGGTTGTTTGCGTTCCTTTCCTTCCGCTTCGATCGGTTCGGGACGCTGGTAAAGGGAAGCTCGCGGACTCTTGTCGAGGATGGAGAGATCCGCTGGGACGAAATGCGGAGCGGTCACGTCAGCCGTGAAGATCTTCTCGGAGCACTGAGAAGAAACGGATCAGTTGAAGGGCCGGAGAGAGTGCGTGAAGCCAGACTGGAGCGGAACGGCGAAGTCAGCGTCCTCAGGATGCAGAGCGAGCCACGCGTTGTCACGATCGACGTCCAGGAAGGGATTCAAACAGTCCGCGTTGAATGGGCCTCGTGATTCGGCCGAGAGAGCAGGCATGAGCTTTCCGGTGCGTGGATCCAACGTCAACTCTAGCACGAGTTGCCTGAATAGATGATCTGAAGGTCGCTGCATCCGGGACAACGGGGCGCGTCGGTCCGAAGTCTGCGTCACACATGCGACCATGACGCGAACACGCATGATTCGTCGGCAACTGATGCGCAGTCTGGCCGCCCTGGCGGCTGCTGCACTGGTGACGTGCCGCAGCGGCGAGGCAAGCCGCGACTGGGCTGCGATTCAGCAGAGCGACACGCTGATGGTGCTCACGACGTTTAACTCCACCAGCTACTTCATCTATCGCGGCGAGCCGATGGGACTGGAGTACGAGCTGTTGCGGGATTTTGCGGCTGACAACGATCTCGCGCTGCGTATCTCCGTGCTGCACGACCAGTCTGAGCTACTGAGCAGGCTGCGGGCCGGAGAAGGCGATGTTGTGGCTGCGCGGGTCATCCCGACTGCGGAGCTGCAACAGCGATTTGGCTTCACGCGTCCACTCTACTCGACCAGGCCGGCGCTCGTTCAGCGAACCGGACCGCCTGCGGAAGCGCGTTTGCCCGCAGCTGCGGAGAGTCTGCTCGACTGGCGCAACCGCACTCCGGCTGCGCCGGTGCAGGTTCGGGCCAGACCGATCACGACCCCCGCCGAGCTCGCCGGAACCTCCGTGAGCGTGGTCGCCCGGTCGCCTTACCGGGCCGTGCTCGCCGAGCTGTCTGATTCACTGACCGGCGACATAGAGATCATCGAGGTTGCAGGCGACTCGGCCACGGAGACGCTGGTGCGCCAGGTCGCCAGAGGCGAGATAGACCTCGCCGTATCGCAGGAGAACCTCGCGCAGCTCAAGCAGTCATACTTCCAGAACATCGAAGTAGTCCCTGCCATCGCACCGCCTCACCCCGTCGCGTGGGCGGTGCGCAGGTCGTCGCCGGACCTCAGGCGGCGGCTTGACGAGTGGCTCGAGATGAAATCCACCGATGGCACGCTCGAACGTCTGTATAACAGATATTTCATAGACCGCCGTGGGTACCGCGAGCGTGTGGAGAGCGACTACCTCACGTCCACGACGGGCCGGCTCTCTGCGTACGACGCGCTGTTCCGCCAGCACGCGCCGCGCATCGGCTGGGACTGGCGATTGCTGGCTGCGCAGGCATATCAGGAGTCGCGCTTTGAGCCAGCCGCACGCTCGTGGGCAGGGGCGCAGGGGATTCTACAGTTGATGCCCGGGACTGCGCGTGAGGTCGGCGTACGCAATGCCAGCGATCCGGCCGAGAACGTTGCGGGCGCCGTTCGCTATCTGGAACAACTGGTAAGGCGCTGGACTCCGCTGGTTGCCGACCCGACGGAGCGGCTTAAGTTCGTGCTTGCGTCCTACAACACGGGGCCCGGTCACGTGTTCGACGCGCAGCGTCTCGCGGAGAAGCATGGACTCGACCCCGCACGCTGGGACGATGTGGCGTTCTGGCTCCTGCAGAAATCCAAGCGTGCAGTCTACACCGATCCGGTAGTCAGACACGGTTTCTCACGTGGCCTCGAGCCCGTGCTGTACGTGCAGAAGATTCTGGAACGATTCGAGCATTACAGGGAGTTCGTTCCGGAAGGTCCCGCTTAGGCGATCCGAACGACGATGAGTTTGATTCCCGCCCTCACTTTCGCACTCCTCGCGCTGCTTTCCGGGCCTGCCGCTGGCGCGCAGCAGCAGCAGCCCCCCGCCACCGCCTCGGTCGCGGACGAGCAGGTGGACGATACACTGGGCAGGGCCACTGACCGGATCGATATCGATCAGACAGCGCCGGACCGCATGGTCGGCGAGCGGCTGCACGAAATCCTGACCGCCACAGGACGCTTCCCGGAAATCCGTGTTGAGGTGCGCGACGGAGTCGTGTTCCTCGACGGCGTCACGGCATCCGCTGACGATCGGCGCTGGGCTGGAGATCTCGCGCGGAACACCGAGGGAGTTGCGGCGGTGATGAACCGCATACGGGTGACGCCTCCACCGGTGTGGCAGTTCGAGCCCGCGCTGGAGAGCATGCGGGAGATGGCCCGCAGCATCGTGCGGTTGCTACCCGCTCTGGCGCTGGCATTTGCCACCTTGCTGATCGCGTTGGCGATCGCGGTGTTCGGTACGAGGCTGACACGGCGCGTGGCACGCCGCCGCACGCAGAGCGTGCTGCTGCGCGACGTGATCGCACGGGGCATGGGGCTTCTGATCGTACTGGTCGGTCTCTTCATAGCGCTTCGCGTCGCCGGCCTCACTACGGTGGCGCTCACGGTGGTCGGTGGTACTGGAATCCTCGGAATCATCCTGGGAATTGCCTTCAGGGACATATCGGAGAACCTCCTCGCCAGCGTATTCCTGAGCGTCCAGCGGCCGTTCCGAAGCGGAGATCTGATAGAGATCGAAGATGTCACGGGTTACGTCCAGCGCCTCACAGTTCGCGCCACGGTGCTGATGACACTCGATGGGAACCACGTGCAGGTTCCGAACTCCACCGTTTACAAGAGCATCATTCGCAACTACACGAGCAACCCGAACAGGCGTGACGATTTCGCGGTTGGCATCGGGTATGAAGACGAGGTCTCACGGGCGCAGGAGATCGCGCTTCGTGTGCTCGCCGATCATCCGGCTGTGCTGAAGGACCCGGAGCCATGGGTGCTGGTCGACAGCCTGGGCGACGCCACCGTCAGGATGCGGGTCTATTACTGGCTCGATGGGTCGAGGCATAGCTGGCTGAAGGTCAGGTCATCCGTGATCAGGCTGGTGAAGCGCGCGTTCCAGGACAACGGCATCTCCATGCCGGATGAATCGCGTGAGATCGTATTCCCACAGGGAGTACCGGTGACATTGAGGCAGACTGGCGAAGCCGTCGCGCCGGTCGGGCCGCGCGCGGAGGCGGAGGCGGCGCCGCCCGAGCCGAAGGACGTCGCGACCGAGAGCGAAGCCGGTCTTCGCTCCGACGCCGGCGAGCTGGAACAGCAGGCGCGCGCCGCGAGAGTCCCGGAGGAGGGTGACGATCTGCTCACTTGACGGGGCCGGGTGACGAAGGTTGGCGCGGAATGAACTTCCATAATCGGACACGCGCAGCCCTCGCTGCGGTCCGTTCCCACGCAGCAGTCGCGGCACCGTTCGCTCCCTGGGTTGCGATACCGGTCTTCATGCTCCTGGCGTGGGCGTTCAGAGCGCCGGACATCACGCTGCTTGGCGACGATGCGGTGTATCTGCTCCTCAGTGATTCCATTCGCGATTTCAGCTATCGCGAGACGTACACCCCCGGTCACCCCGTTCACGCACACTATCCACCGCTGTATCCCGCGCTGCTGGCGCTGGGCTCCTTTCTTCTCGGGAATCGGCCCGACCACCTGGCGCTTGTCGGAATCGCCGCCGCCGCCGGCGGACTGCTGGTCTTCTGGGTCGGGGTTCGCGCGTTCTTCGGCGCGGTCATGGCGGCAGCCGCGCTCGTCCTCGCGGCGCTCAACCCGGCGCTGATAGAGACCGCGGGGCTTCTGATGAGCGAAGCTCCCTTCTTCGCGCTCACCGCTCTCGCGATCTGGGCGGCATCCAGACCGACCGCTCGGTGGACCGGTGTGGCGGTCGCTGCGGCCGTCGGTGCCGGGCTGACGCGCGCGGTCGGAATTGCTGTCATTCTCGCAGTCCTCATCACGTGGCTGCTCGCCAGGCGCTGGCGGGCGAGCGCAGTGCTGGCGCTGTGCACAGCACTCACTGTCGGTGCGTGGCTGGCCTGGACATTCACAGCGCCCGGGCGGCCCCCCGACTGGTCGTACTCCGGTACTGCAGCCGGGTTGTTCTCGGAGTCGGCTGATTCCCCCTACCTGCAGGACGGCCGGACAGAGTCGCCCCCGAGCAGCGCCGCCCGTGAGCAGGAAGCACAGCCCCGCAGCACCATTCCTGTCGCGCTGGCAAAGAGAGTCGTGAACAACGCCCGCGTTTATCTGACACGTGATCTGGGCTGGCTACTCCCGGCTGCCACCTCGGACGCAACCGACGTCGATGACTGGCTGTGGGCTGCCTTGATCGTGCTCCTGGGAGGTGCAGGATTCGTTCAGCTGTGGCGTCGCTGGCGAGCGGCGGCACTGCTGCTGACAAGTTATGGCGGCATCCTGCTCGTCTGGCCGCTGGCGTTCGGTCGTTTCCTGCTGCCTGTCCTGCCGTTCATTCTGCTGGTGCTGTTGCTTGGCGCGCGTGCGATCGGTGCGCGCATGCGAGCCGCGCCTCACTTACTGCCTGTCGTGCTTGTCGCAGCGATTGCCGGCAGGGCGGCCGCCCAGGATGTGGGGCGAGCACGGGCCATCGCGCGGTGCGATCGGGCACGCGCGACAGGCTCACCGGAATGCTTCACCAGAGATCAGGTTGCGCTCTTCAACGCAGCACGCTTCGCGCGCGCGACCACGGATGAGCGTGAGCGTTTCGTGCTGGGGAGCAAGTGGCCGACCTTTGCGTACTACGCCCGAAGGGAAGTGATACCGCTGTCACTCGTTGCCGGCGACGATGCCTCACAAACGCTGGCAAACCTGGACCAGGCCGGGGTTCGGTATGTCGTCGTAACGCATCTATTGAAGGGCGATCCGGTGTTTGCCCGCCACCTGACGGACGTGTGTGACCGCCTGGAGCTTGTCAGCAGCTTCGACCGGAGCACCTTCATGCTGCGCGTCAAAGATGACGTTTCTGTTGACAGGTCCGCTTGTGACGCGCTCCAGCGTTACGAATTCAGACCCTCGGACATTGAACGGTTTGGGCTCTGGTAAGAGCCGCGACCTTCGCGCGGGGTACTGTTCGCGTGCCCGACGGTCCCACCTGCAGATCCGGTTCGAGCGGCTGGTCGCTGGATCCGACAGTGGCGATCGCCTGGAGCGGTACGATGTCGCGCGACGCGCTCCAGGAGATCCGTAGGCGATGCTTCGTTGCAGTCAGTACCAGTCAGGGGAGAGGTCGTCCGCGGCGTTCCGCGTCACGTTCGTCAGCCCCGTGCCGTCGGCATTCATGATGTAGATCTCGAGATCGACGTCACGCCTGCTCTCGAACGCCATCTGCTTCCCGTCGGGTGACCACGCAGGTGCGCCGTCGAAGACGGTATTGAACGTGAGCTGCGTGAGGCCGGTCCCGTCCACGTTCATGACGTAGATCTCCGCGTCGCCATCGCGATTGCTCTGAAAGGCGATCTGCTTGCCGTTCGGCGAGCATGCCGGCTGCGTGTCGCTGCCTGCGTCAAACGTGACGCGGGTGACGCTGCTGCCGTCCGCGTTCATCGTGTAGACCTCCCAGTTGCCGCCGTTGCGGAAGCTCTGAAAGACGATGAGACTGTTGCCGCACCAACCCGGCCGCTGGTCCGGAGCCGGATGGTTGGTGATGTTGGTGAGCCCGGTGCCGTCGGCGCTCATCACGTATATCTCGCCCTGGCCGTCTCTCTCGCTCACGAAAGCGATGAGCTTGCCGTTGCCGCTCGCCGCCGGATGCCCATCGAAGGCGGGATCGGCGGTGAGTTGCGTCAGGCCGGTGCCGTCCGAGTTCATCGTGAAGACGTCGAAGTTGCCGGAGCGCGTGCTCTCGAACACGATCGCCTTGCTGTTGCCGAGCCAGTCGGGAAGGTGATCGCCGGCAGGGTCATAGGTCAGCTGCGTCAGCTGCGTGCCGTCGGCGTTCATCACATAGATCTCGCTGTTCCCGGTGCGGTTGCTCGCGAACAGCAGCTGCCCCTTCAGCCCGGCCTGCCGCTGGAGTGCGGCTTCTGCGTCTGCTGTCAGGGGAGCGACGGGACTATCAGCGCAACCCACAGAGAGCAGCGACGCAACGGCCAAGGCGAGACCGCTACGAAGCGGCGCGAAACTGAGTGGCGCGAACGAGGGAGCGGTGAAGGCGGGCATCATGCGCATCTCCTGATCTGCAGTCGTGGACTTCCGTTGTCACGCCGCAGTATCAGCAGGACGAACCCGGAGACGGTATCGCATGATCGTGCGACACATGGGGCAACAGCAGATGCTAATACTCTCTGCCACGCAGACTACACGAGATGCTCCTTGAGAGCGCGACCGACGGCTTCCGCGACGCTGTGCACCTGCAGCTTGCCATAGACGCTGCGGATGTGCGACCGGACCGTGTCGATGCTGATCCCGAGGTGCGTCGCGCATGCCTTGTAGCTCCTTCCGTCCACCAGACAGGCGAGCACATCGCGTTCCCGGTCGGTTAACTGGAGATGCCCTGGCATCGCGGCGGAATCAGCGTGGGGCGGACTGCTCAACCGCCCAGCTTCGCCAAGGCGAACGAAATCGAGGACTGTTCGCGCCACGCCGGCGGAGAGTGGCGATCCGCCCGCTATCACCGTGCGCAGTTGCGCGAGCAGTCGATCGGCCGGAGTCCGCTTCAGCAGGTAGCCGTCCGCGCCGGCGCAGATCGCCCTG
>DASUUI010000038.1:0-5793 GCA_036374155.1 Gemmatimonadaceae bacterium
CAGTCATGAACGTTCCTTTTCCGCCTGTGCGAGCGCACTGCGAAGCTTGGTTCGTGCATCATGCAGGACCTTGTAGACCGCGCCGCGCGTGCTGCCGAGTTGGTCGGCCAGCACGTCGATCGGGACTTCCCGTAGAACTGCCGCTTCGAAGACCATTCGCTGGCGTTCGCTCAGCTGCTCGCGAACCGCTCGCCTGATGAGCTCCATCGTCTCGGCCCACTGAAGGTGGCCGAGCATCGACGGCGTCGAATCGGCCAGACGGTCCCACACACGCTCGTCGGACTCGATCTGACGCTGGCGCCAGGCGTGGCGCCGGAGCCGTGTGGAGATCTCGAGGATCGCGAACTTGAATGCCCATGTGGTGAAGCGCGCTTCGCCCCGGAAGTCGCGGAGCTTCCGCAGCACCGCCAGCACCGCGTCGCTCGCCGCCTCACGACACAGGTCATCCAGCTCCTCCCATGCCCGCTCCGGCATGTTGCTGCGCCGCCGGGCCGCTTCGGCGCGCGTGACACGGAGGAGCATCTCGTGAAGTCTGGCGACAGCCGTTTCACGTGTCGGCGCGCGCTCATCGAGCTCGCGCATCCAGATCTCCGAGTCCTGGTCCGGCAGGGCGTCTGCCATCCTCCAATGGTGGGAACTGCGCGCCGACTTCGCCAGAGTCGTTGCCTGGCCCGGCCGGCGCGTGGTGAGCCGACGCCGGCCGCGTTCGTAAGATCTCCGGCCTCCGTGACGCTAACCCCGTGCAGGCAGGCGGCCCAGCGACCTCTTCACTCGAGCCGGCGCTGCGCCGCCACGGGAACACAACGCACGGAGGAGAATGTCTATGGCTCGGATCACAGCCCTCGACCGCGAACACGTCGCGCCGCGCGCCGGGGCTCTTCTCGACGCCGTCAAGCAGAAGCTCGGCATGGTCCCCAACATGATGCGCACCATGGCGCAGAGTGCCGCAGTTCTGGACGGCTACCTCGCCCTGAACGCAGCCCTTGCCAGGGGACAGCTGGGTGGCAGGGTCGGCGAGCAGATCGCACTGCTCACAGCCGAGCAGAACGGCTGTGCGTACTGTGCGGCGGCTCACACCGCGCTCGGCAAGGGCGGCGGGCTCTCGGACGCGGACATCGACGCAGCCCGTTCGGGGCGCGCTAGCGACGCCAAAGCGGCCGCCGCGCTGGCGCTCGCCCGCGCCGTGATCGAGACGCGGGGGCACGTCGCCGACGCCGACATCACTGCGGCCCGCAAGGCCGGGCTGGCCGATGGCGAGATCGGTGAGGTCGTCGCACATGTCGCTCTGAACGTATTCACCAACTACTTCAACAGCCTTGCGGACACGGACGTGGACTTTCCCGCGGTACGTCCGCCACGGAAACCCCACACGGACAGACAGCACGTCGCCGTGTCGGCTTGAACCTCAACGAACAGCGAGATGACAATGATGATCATCAGCAGAATCGCAGCAGTGCTGACCGTGGCCGCCGTGCTCGTTGCATGCGACGGTGACTCTACGAGTCCGCTGGCAGTGCAGGCGGACGCCACGCGGCTCGCGAATAGTGCAGCGGGTGGCCGTGCCGGAGCACTGGGTGTCGTGTACGTCCGCAGCCAGGGTCTCTATTACGACACGTTCGTGTCGGCCGAAGCGCTCCCGATGGAGGGGGAATTCCAGCAGATCGAAAACGGCGTCACCGAATACGGTCCCGGTGACCCGGAGTACAAGGGCGGCCGGTGGTGGGCGGATGTGAACGGAAACGGCTCCCAGGACGCAGGCGACAGATTCTTCCTGTGTCCGCTGCTCCCACCGGGGCGGCCGAATCCGTGAGTGGCGGTGGTGGCCGGTCGGGGTGGGCAACCGCTCCGACCGCCAGCCACCACCTCCAGAGACCAGTGGCTGCATCGCTGACCAGAGACACGTGGCACATGAACGAGATCCATCGATATTCGGCGGGACCACTGGGCGCCCTGGTCACACACGCGCACCCGGACCACTACGGCGGCATCGTCGACCTCGGAGCGGGGGAATCGGCGCATGACCGTGTGTGGCTCCTGACGGAACACTTCCTCATGAGGCTGAGCATCGCGCCCGTGCCAGCGAGACGCGCGGCCTGACGGCGAGGTGAGATTGCGGATCGTTTCCGTCAACGTTTCGGCTGGCAGAGTGGTAGAATGGCGTGGCAGGCTGGTCGAGACCGGCATCTTCAAGGAGCCCGTGGCGAATCGCGTGCGTGTGCGGCGTCTGAATCTGGACGGTGACCGACAGGCGGACCGCCGCGTCCATGGAGGCGAGTTCAAGGCTGTCTACGCTTACTCAGCCGGGCATTACCCGTGGTGGCAGGCGGAGCTCGCTCGCCCGCTGCCCTATGGCATGTTCGGCGAGAACCTCACCGTCGAGGAGTTCACCGAGGAAGAGGTGTGCATCGGCGACGAGTTCCGCGCGGGCAGCGCTCTGCTGCAGGCCGTCCAGCCACGACTGCCGTGCTTCAAGCTGGGGATCCGTTTCGGCGATGCCGGCATGGTGAAGCGGTTCATGGAGGCGGGTCGTTTCGGGGTGTACTTCCGTGTAGTCGAGGAAGGTGCGGTCGCAGCGGGGGATGTCATCACCCGAGAGCGGCGCGATCCGGCGCGATTTCCTGTGAAAGCGCTCGCGAACCTGCATGCCCGCGCACGGTTCGATCCGATGATGCTGCGACGCGCGCTCCAGCTTTCCGCGCTGCCGCCGGAATGGGCAGAGCGACTTCGCGAGCTCCAGGCAGCGGTCCGCGGCGCCGACTTCTGAGAGAGTAGCTCTCACCGGGGCGAGCGGGTTCCATCTCCCCACCTCGGAATGCGCACCCGTTCAGTTCTGCTTCACCCCGGAGATCACCCGTCCGGCTTCGTGAGGTGCGCGGCACCGCTGATCTGGCCGGTATATTCGGCCAGACTCCCGCGCACCACAAAGCCCTCGCCGGTGATCTCGTACTCGCGAAATTCCTTGCTGTGCTCGCTGCCGCGCATCTTGGTGACTGCGACCACCTTCCTCAGGTGTTTGTCGACCTCGATGTAGCGAAGGGAGATGAGATCGTCGGCGAGGAAGGAGATGACATTCGGTGTGAAGCGAAGCTCGTCCCGGCCTTGCGTGATCTCCATCGTGGTGAGCACCGTGATGCCGACTCCCGTGAGAGCCCCGACGAGGCGGTAGAGCGACTCACGAAAGTCCGCGCGGAAGGTGGGCGCCAGTGCGAGCTCGAAGCCGGACATGGAATCGATGACGACGCGCCTGGCTCCAACGCGCCTGACGGCTTCCCGGATCTCGTAGAGCGTCTCGTCCGGCGAGAGGTCGAGCGGTCGCAGATAGAGCGCTTCCAGCCTGCCCTCGCGAACCATCCCGAGGAGATCGAAGCCGAGTCCCTGTGCGCGATGGAGATACTCCTTGGGGTGCTCCTCGAAGACGACGAGTACGCCTGGCTCGCCCTGCCTGCCGCCTTCGTTGATGAATTGAGTCGCGAGCACCGATTTGCCGGATCCCGAGGGCCCTGCGATGAGCACCGAATCGCCGGTTGGAATACCCCCGCCCATCATTTCGTCGAGGCCGGCAACACCCGTGGAAGCGCGACCGCTGGGCGTTGCCCGTTCGTGTTCGTCCACGGCGAGGGCGAGGCGGGGAAATATCTGGAGCCCTGCCGTGGTGATACGAAACGTGTGAAAGCCCGGCATCTGCGCCTGCCCGCGCACCTTCACGATCTGCACCTTCCGGACGATGGAGTTGTTGTCCGGCACCATTGCGAGCCAGGTGACGGTATCGGCGATGGTGAAAACCGGGTTGCCCGAGCGGTCTTCGTCCTTGAACTCGCCCACCAGGAACGAGGTGACCTGCCACGTGGTCAGGTGCAACGCGAGCCGCTGCACGAACGATTGCAGGTGGGCATGCGGTTCGGTGCCTGCGACAGCGCCCATCAGGGAACGGAACGAGTCGACCACCACGATGCGCGCGTCGCTTTCTTCCACCTCACGAACGATGCGTTCCAGCACGCCCTCGAGCCCTTTCTCGATGGCCTCGTCGCTCAGGTTCACGAACCGGATGCTGTCGCGCGCCTTTGTCAGATCGAAGAACGAGTACTGTTGCTGATACCGCAGCATCTTCACCGCCGGCTCGCCCAGAACCGTGAAGTAGAGTGCCTTGCAGTCCGGCGCAGCGTTCTCGAATACGATCTGATGCGCCAGCGTCGTCTTGCCGGTGCCCGGCTCGCCCGCAATCAGGTTGAAGGAGTATTCCGGAATGCCGCCGCCGAGGACGAGATCGAGTCCCGGAACTCCGGAAGGCAACTTCCTGACTGCTACTTTGGATTTCCGACTCATTCGTCAATCTCCGTGACACTGGACGTCGCTTGGGGCCAGAGTTTGCGGACGGGGTGCATGGCCAGCTCATAGCCGAGGAGGATGATGAGCAGGTGGAGGAAGTGGGCCAGGATGGCGTTGCCGGCTTCGGTCGCGTTTTCCGGGGTTTCCTTTGCCAGCGCCTCGGCGAGGCCCGTGAAGGTCGCAGGCAGCTCGGTGCCGAGCGTCACGTCGGCCAGGCCGCGATGCTGACGTCTGGCCAGGTTGAGCGCGCGGCCGAAAAGGGCGAGGACACCGCGGGAGCCCAGGAGATCGCGCATGTGGTCGCCCAGTCTGAGGAAGACCGTCTGCACGGCTTGCGCCCGGTCAGCCGGATCAGAGCCATCGGCCTCGTGCTCGAGCACGCGGCGCGCTACGTCGACGGCCTCAGCGGGAGGATTCGCCCTTCATTACTCTTAGAGGGTACGCGCGCGATCTGCGCTCATGGCGCCGGGGGCAGTGCAGACAGGACGGTCAGGACCACTCATGGCGGTCAGCTACGGCCGGTTGGACCACGCCGGGCTCCTGTTACAGAGACCTGATACTGCTACGGTATCGCACTTGCGAACGTAGGAGTCCGGTCATCGACAGGCAACCACTCTCGGTCGAAGTTCGAACGAACGCAGGCCGACCGTGGCACGGCGGAAATTCATGAACCTGGATGGTTCCGATGGCGGTTCCCGATGACCTGCTAGCCATACTGCAACTGCTATCCCGTACGAGCCGACTGCTGGCGGAATCGACTGACTACGAGGCCACTGTCCTGCAGGTCGCAGGAACGGCGCTCCCGTATCTTGGCTCGTGGTGCATCGTGGACGTCGTCGAGCCGGGGCAGCGCATGCGTCGTCTCGGCATCGTGCACTCCGATCCCCGGAAAAAGGAACATGCGCGCCGGCTCGAAGAGAGCTGGCCGCCGCGACGTAACGACTGCCTCGGCCTGCCTCACGCCGTGCGCTCGCCCGTGACCGAGGTCTTGTCGCACGTCTCTGATGCATCGCTCATCGCAGTGGCGGGGAGCGAGGCGAATCTGAGCGACCTGCGTGCGCTCGGTATCGGGTCAGTCATGGTCGTGCCCCTGCTCGCTCGCAGCAATGTTCTCGGTGCCATCACGTTCGTGAGCGCAGACATCGGGCACGAGTATACAGAGAGGGAGCTGAAACTCGCCGAGGATCTCGCCGCTCGCTGCGCTCTGGCCCTGGACAACGCGCGGCTTTACCGGGACGTTGAAGAGGCGCGAGCCCTCGGCGTCCAGCTGAATGAGCAGCTGGTGGTCACCAGTGTCCTGCAACAGGAACTCGCCGATGAGGCGCGCGAGGCGAACCGGGCAAAATCGCAGTTCCTGGCAACCCTCAGCCACGAGATCCGCACTCCCATAAACGCGATCGTCGGGTATACGGATCTCCTGGACCTGGAGGTCGCGGGACCGATGACGGGGAAGCAGAAGGAATACCT
>DASUUI010000039.1:0-4192 GCA_036374155.1 Gemmatimonadaceae bacterium
CGCAGCGCGCGGGCCTCGGCTGGTTCGGCCGCAACACCATGCTGCTGCATCCGCGACGCGGCTCCTGGTTCTTCCTCGGCACGCTGCTGCTGGAGATCGACCTCGCACCATCGCCACCGTTCACACGCGACCACTGCGGCACGTGTAACGCCTGCGTGACGGCGTGTCCGACCGGCGCACTGCTCGGCCGCGACGAGCACGGTGCGCCGGTAATCGATGCGACGCGCTGCATCTCCTACCTGACGATCGAGAACCGGGGTGCGATCCCGCGCGAGCTGCGGCCGCTCATGGGCAACCGCGTATTCGGCTGCGACATCTGCCAGGAGGTGTGTCCGTGGAACGGTCCGAAGCTCGTGCAGCTCGCGGGTGAGTCGGGGTTCGCCGCGCGTGCGGCGGGCGAAGCGCCGTCCGGGGTGCAGCACGAGGCGGGTGCCTCGACGTCGCACCCGGGAACGGCATCGCCGTCGCTCATCGCGTTGCTCGAAACGGCATTGGACGAGGTGGCGTGGGACTCGTTCTCGCGGGGCTCCGCGATACGGCGAGCCGGCCGAGCGGGTTTCGCGCGCAACGTTTGCGTTGCCCTCGGCAACTGGAGCTCGGAGGAAGCCGTGCGAGTGCTCTCGCGGGCGTTGTCCGACCCGGACGCGTCGGTACGCGCGCACGCCGCCTGGGCGCTCGGCAGAGTGGGCTCTGCCGAGGCCAGGTCAGCGTTGTCGGTGCACGCGTCGGTGGAAACCGACGCGTGCGTGCTGGAGGAGTTGTCAGCGGCGATGGCCACCTGACGGTCGAGCGCGAAGAACTTCGGGTCGTTCGGCGCAGTGCGGAACACCACCGCGTGGTCCCGACGGTGCTGCCGGTGGTGGCCGGCGGCGCCACGCGGGCGCTCTAACGGAGGTTCGAGAAGGAGCAGGGCGCCGCTCAGCCCTTTCCCAGGGCGGCCGCCACCGCCCCCTGGAGCTCGCGGACGCTTTCGAGCTGCTCCTCCGCGAATGCCCGGGCGTAGGCCGCGGTCCTCACCCGCTGGAGGAGCACCGAGCGCACCGTGTCCCACTCCGCCGCAGACTCAGGAAGGGACCAGAGCGGATCCGCCCCGTCGACGTATCCCCCGGCAAACTCGGCTCGGAGTATGGAGTCGGTCCGCGACCGGCTCGCGATGATCGCGCCTCCCCGGGAATAGAGGAGCCCCCGCCCCAGGAGCTCGTGAACGAAGAGGCCGTCCACGAAGACGGCGTTGTTCTTATCGTGGATGTCGAAGGACCGCTCGGCCTCCTCGTAGAACCCCACCAGCCGGTCGCGCAGCTCGCGGTCGCGGACCAGCCTGAGGCCGCCCGTGCTCAGGAGGTCCCGGTAGGTGGCGTCCGTGACGCTCATCGTCCTGCGGTTCAGCAGCTGCGCGAGCGACTCGGAGACCTGCGCGCGCGCTTCGTCGGAAGCGACCTTCGCCGAAAGGATCCGGTACGCGCGCAGGCCGTGCTCCACCATCTGGGACTCGAATTCGACGAGCTCCTCGAGGTCGGCTTCCATCTGGTCCAGATCGCGACCGACGAGGACCAGGTAGCTCCGCTCACTGGCGGCGTCCTGCCGTCCCTGCCACCAGGAGTCCAGCGTGAGGGCGATGAGCACGCCCGCCACGATGACGGCGATCTCCGCGGCGAACCAGCGGAGGCTCGGCCGCCAGCTCCATCCTCTCCGCGCGGAGCGGATGGCTGGCCTGTCGGGCGGCTCCCCCGGCACCTCAGTGGCCCTTTCCCAGCGCAAATGAGGGCTCCCAGTCGGGTAGGCCGAGTCCTTCAGTGAGGGAGAAGATGACGTCGTACGCTATCCAGGAACCCACGGCATATACGCCCAGCACTTGCCAGAGAGAACGGCGGTGTGCCTCGAGAACGAGCTCGATGATGCGATTCATGGCGATAGGATCAGGAGGGGAGAGGAAGTCCAACGAACATGCGCCGCAGTCCGTGATGCGGTCAAGCATGCCGTGCGAGACAGAGTCGTGCGTGCGGCACGCGGATAAGGACGTCGCTTGCGAGTGCACCAGGCGTCCGGCCGCCTCGCGATGCCGCGCCTGTGGCGTGGGATGCGTTCTCGCCCGGCTCAGCGATGCGAGCGATGACCCGGGCGAATGCGGGTGCCGAAAAGGCTGCAGGAACGTATGATACCCTTGCCCACCTGGCAGATCTCGATTCGCTCGGGCTCCTGCACCCCCACTCGACCACCTGCGAGACATGAGGCAATCATGAAGAGGCGCAGCATCAACCCGACCGACTGGCTCCAGGGGTTCGGATTGAATCACGCCGTGGAGGTCACCGAAGGGCAGCGAGTCCTCTACCTCTCCGGACAGACATCCAATGGTCCCGACGGAGCGCCCATGCACGTCGGGGATCTGGTTGCGCAATTCAGGCTCGCATGGCAGAACCTGAAGGACGCTCTGGCTGCAGCTGACATGACGCCGGAGCATGTCGTGAGGCTGAACATGTACACGACGGACATGAGCGCGTTCATGGCCGCCGCCGAACAACTCGTCCCCATATGGGCGGAGGATGGGTGCTCACCGGCATGCACCCTCGTCGAGGTGAGCAGTCTGTTCGAGGTGGAGCTCATGGTCGAGCTCGAGGCTACCGCAGTGGCGTAGGGTGTGCCCACTCAGCGACCGCGACGTGTGCGTTCAGCAGCTCGAGGCGGGTTTGAGGTCCTTGCACCGCAGCCGTTGGGCATGCCATCATGGATAGGTCATCCGACCGCATCACCCCCCCGATCGATGATACAGGCGTAGCGCGCATACAGGCGCTCAGGTCAATCATCCATGAGCGTGGCGATACGGGCACAGCAGCCCAGTACTGCGCCCGCTTCAGTCGAGCTGTGGAGCCGCGCGGACGACAACTGCAGCCGATCGTCGCCGAGGTGCGCACTCGGCTGGTGCGGCTGCAACCCGACCGATGATCCGGACAGGAGCCGAATGGACTTGATCCGCAGAATCATTCACGAGGCACACCGCCGCTCCCTCTGGCAAGTGCTCAGTATCTATCTGGTCGGATCATGGATCGGCTATGAGGTCGTGCAGGGTCTGACCGAGGGGCTCGGCCTGCCGGGCTGGGTGCCGGGTTTCGCCGTCGTACTGTTCGTGATCGGGCTGCCGATCGTGCTCGCGACCGCATTCGTGCAGGAAGGCCTGCCCGGGGCGCGTCGCACCGGACCTTCCACCTTCGAGGCCGACGCGCTGGAACGCCTTGGGATCACGCTCATCGACGGCGAAGGCGGTGGGGATACGCCGCGCCGCGCAGCCGCGGAGAATCGCGAGCCGGACGAGAGCCGGCCCGCCCGGCCGCACTTCCTGTTCACGTGGCAGCGCGCGATACTCGGCGGCATCGTCGCATTCCTTCTGCTCGGCATCACCGCCAGCGGTTATGTGGGTCTGCATCAGGCCGGCATAGGCCCGTTTGGCAGCCTGGTCGGGAAGGGCGCGATCGCGGAGCGCGACCGCATCCTCGTCAGCGAGTTCGCTGCTGGCGCCGCGGACGCCGACCTTGCCGGCACGCTCACGCAGGCGTTCCGGGTCGATTTCGCGCAGTCGACAGTACTCACCGTCGTCGAAGCGCGCAGTGTGCGCGACGCGCTCGAACGCATGGGGCGCGATCCGAGCGAGCGGCTTGACGCGGAGCTCGCACGCGAGCTCGCGCTGCGGGAAGGCATCAAGGCGGTCGTCGTCGGCGAGGTCAACCGCGTCGGAGCCGGCTACCTGCTGTCGGCCAGCCTCGTCGCGGCCGGCGACGGCGCGGTGCTGGCGACGTTCAGGGAGAACGCCGCCGACTCGACAGAGGTGCTGGCTGCGGTGGACCGGCTGTCGAAGAAGCTGCGCGAACGGATCGGCGAGTCGTTGCGGACGATCCGGTCGAACCCGCCACTGGCCGCAGTCACCACACCGTCGCTCGAGGCGCTCCGTCGCTACACGCACGGACTGGAAGCGCTGGACCGCGAGGTCGACGATGAGCTGGGCATTGCGTTGCTGCAGGAGGCCATCGCGATCGACAGCACCTTCGGCATGGCCTGGCGAAAACTCGCGGTCGCGTACAATAACAGCGGTGTCGGTCGCGACCGTGTGGTCGAGGCGGCTACACGCGCGTACCGCCTGCGTGACCGGATGACAGCTGCCGAGCGCGATCACGCGACCGCGTTCTACCATATGAATGTGACG
>DASUUI010000040.1:0-8610 GCA_036374155.1 Gemmatimonadaceae bacterium
CCCCCCCCCGCCGGAGGAGTTGTATGCGCCGTCCATTGAAGTTCGCAGCACTCGTAGCAGTCGCGTTCGCGTTCACTGCATGCGCCGATTCGGCGCGAGACCCAATCACCGGGCCAGAGGGAATCTCACTGGCCAAGGGATCAACGTTCACGGCGCTCACTCCCGCTCAGCTTGCGTTATGGTCCGAGATCATGGCCAAGAACACGGAGCTGTACTGCTCCGCCAAGCTTTTGGACAACGCGAACAAGGATGGGAGTAAGCTGAGGACGTACGCCGAGTGGGGCTGGTGGACGGAGGCTGACGGCCTTGCCGACGGCGCAGCAAGCCACGAGAACGTCGCGTACATAGCGGCCAAGATGATCGCGAACAACGAGGCCAATCTCGCCGCCGGGAAAGTTTGTGGCGGCGCCGACGCGGCACTGGTTGAGGAACTCAGCTTCCTGATCAACCTGTTCGCGAACCAGACGGGGGGTGAGTTCACCGACAACGACATCACAGCCTTCGTGTGCCCCACCGGTGGCTGCACGGAAACCGGGCCGGGGTGGAAAGTGAACATCCCGAACGGTGCTTTCAATAACCCCGTGATTGTGATGGTTCAGCCGAACGGCGGAGCGTTCCCTGGCCCGGAGAGGCAGGTGGGTAACAGCTGGAAGTTCGACGTTCTTCCGGTAGCCACTGCGAATTTCCCATGGACGCGGTATATCTGCTGGGAGGGAGACGTCGCTGGCGCCGACGAGGGGGACGTGGATCCAACATACATCGTCGTGGTCCGCGAGAATGCCGACGAGACGCTGGATTACCTTCCCACCATCGTCGAGGACTGGGGCTTCGGCACATGCACTCAGTATCAGGCGCAGGCAAGCCTCCTGAACAGCGCGTATAAGCTTCTTGCTGGCCTGCCGTTGTTCCCGAAGGCGCTCGATGCGTACTCGCCTCCGAGAACATTCGGTGGCACGAGCACCGCTGCGAGCCCGCACTGGCTGGCGGTCGTTCCGCCGTCGGTCCCAGAGGACCCGGACCTCGCGGCGCTTTGCGCCAAGACGACGAACTACAGCCCGTCCACCGCTAACGCCGCGTGCCGGCATCTCGATCGCGCAGAGGAGTGCGCTGAGGGCGATACCGCTTGCTACAACGGCGCGATCGACTCGTTCATCAACGTGGTGTCAGCCCAGAGCGGCAAGGGCGACCTGACCACGGCAGAGGCTGATGACCTGATTGACGACGCGGAAGCGTTGAAGATTACACCATAAACCAAAGAACCCCGCCGGCCATCGCCGGCGGGGTTCTCAGCACGAAGAAGCCCCGCCGGCGCTGCCGGCGGGGCTTTCTGCATCGCGAAAAGACTTACGCTACCAGCGGTAGTGTGCGAACGCCTTGTTGGCTTCGGCCATCCGGTGCGTGTCTTCCTTCTTCTTGATCGCGTTGCCTTCGTTCTTCGAAGCGGAGATCACCTCGGCCGCGAGCTTCTCCTCCATGGACTTCTCGTTCCGTCCACGGGAGTACTCGGTGAGCCAGCGCATCGCGAGCGCGGTGCGACGCTCGGGACGAACCTCGACCGGCACCTGATACGTCGCGCCACCGACACGGCGGCTCTTCACCTCGACGACCGGCTTCAGGTTGGTCAGCGCCTGCTTGAACACCGTCACGCCAGGCTGGCCGGTGCGGTTCTCCACCAGGTCCATCGCGCCGTAGAAGATGCGCTCGGCGGTGGACTTCTTCCCCTCGTACATCAGAGTGTTGATGAACTTCGACACTGTCTGGCTGTCGTAGCGCGCGTCGGGGAGGATCGTGCGCTTGACTGATTTCTTGCGACGGCTCACTTACCTCTTTCCTCCGGCGGCAGCGCCGCCCTTCGGCTTCTTGGTTCCGTACTTCGAGCGGCTCTTGTTCCGGCCGCCGACGCCCGACGCATCGAGCGTCCCGCGCACGATGTGATAGCGCACGCCGGGAAGATCCTTCACACGGCCGCCGCGGATGAGCACGATCGAGTGCTCCTGCAGATTGTGCCCTTCACCCGGGATGTACGCCGTCACCTCGAACCCGTTGGTCAGACGCACGCGCGCGACCTTGCGCAGCGCCGAGTTGGGCTTCTTGGGAGTCGTGGTGTACACGCGCGTGCAGACGCCGCGCTTCTGCGGGTTTCCCTTGAGCGCCGGGGCCTTCTCTTTCTTCTCAACGTCGCGGCGACTCTGCCGGACGAGCTGATTGATCGTGGGCATTACGAGAGGTACGGGACAGACAGAACGCGCCCGTCTGAGCGGGCGCAGGCCAGCCTATAAGCTTAAGTGTGGCAGTAACTTGTGTCAACGGAGGGGGCTGCGGTTAGCGGTTAGCTGTTAGCGGAAAGCAACGGCGGAACCGCAGTCACCGCGGTGGCTTTCCGCTAACCGCTAATCGCTAACCCCTGCCGTAAATCGGGCGGGGTCCAGCGTCCCGACGTAGTAGTCCATCAGTGTCTGCTGAAACAGCAGGTTGTACCTCGAGCTGACCAGCGCGCTGGCGGCCTGGGTGAGCGTCGCGCGGGCCTGGGTCAGCTCGACCAGGGTGGCTGCCCCGACCTCGTAGCGCTCCCGGGACGTCTCCAGGGCCAGTTCGGCCGCCCGCTGCTGCGCCTCGGCCGCGGCCAGCTGCGCCCTCGCCGCCTGATAGTCCAGGTAGGCCCGGCGCACCTGCACGCCGACCTCCTGCTGCCGGGTCTCGGCCGACAGGCGGGCATTGTCCAGCGCAATCCGGGCCCGCTCCGATGCCACCCGGGTGCTGGCCCGGTCGAAAACGGGGAGCGAGACGCCGAGCCCCACAGACCCGCCCCGCCGCTGGTCCAGCTGGTCCATGAAGCCCAGCTCCGCCGCGCTGGTGTAGGCGGTGTTGTACCCGACGTTGAGCGACAGCGCCGGCAGCCGGCTCGCCCTCGCGACGCGCACCCCCTGCTCCGCCGCGCGCACGCGGTTCTGCTCCGCCTCGATGTCAACACGCTGCGCGTATGCCTGACGCAGCAGTTCGTCCAGGTCGTGCTCGGGGGCACTCGGCAGCGTGGCGCCAAAATCGGGCGGCACGAACTCGTACTCCACGCGCGGGTCCAGCTGCAGCGTCTGCACCAGATCCACCTCGGCCAGCTCTGAGGCCCGCTCAGCCTGCACCAGCGTGAACCGCGCGCTCGCCACGCTCGCCTGCTGCTGGTACAGATCGGCTATCGGACGAACGCCAGCCTCCACGTACTCGTTGATCTGCCGCTCCAGTGCCTCCTCGGCGGCGAGCGCATCGCGGCGGACGGCGAGCTGCTCGCGCTCCTGGACCAGCGTGAGAAAGTTGGAGGCAACGGTGAACACGACCGTCTGCCGCGCCCGCTCGAGGCTCATCTCGCTGGCGTCCAGCTCTAGGCGCGCTTCCCGCAGCGTCGCGGAGTTGGCGAAGCCGTTGAACAGCGTCACTCCCGTGGAGACGCCGGTGTTGAACGTCTGCGTTCGCTGATCGAGGATCCGGCCCTCGCTCTGGCTGAAGCTGCGCCCATAGTTCTCCGCGCCCTGCGCGTTCCACCGGAGATCCGGGAGGAACTGCGCGCGTGCCTGACTCACCGTCGTCGCATCGAGCGCGGTCACGTTGCGCGCCGTTCGGAGCGTGGTGTTGCGCTCGAGGCCGATGCGCACGGCATCCCTGAATGTGATCGTGCGCGCTTCCTGCGCCGACGCGTCCTGCACGGCGAGAAGACCAGCAACGGCAAGCGCCGTCCAGGTCACGGCGCGCAACCCGCGCGCGCCATCATACATACCCACCGCGGAAAACATCCTCGAGCTCCTCATTCGTATCGCAACGCCTCTATCGGATTCAGCGCCGCCGCCTTGCGCGCCGGATAGAAACCGAAAAACACACCCACAGCCGCGGAGAACGCGACCGCGATCGCGACCGCCTGCGGCGGGGTGGCCGTGCTCCAGCCGGTGATCTGACCGAGAATCGCGGCGCCGCCGAGCCCCACACCGAGGCCGATGAGACCACCAACCAGGCTCATCACCACGCTCTCGATCAGGAACTGCGTCAGCACGTCGGATCCACGCGCACCGATGGCGAGCCTGATCCCGATCTCGCGCGTGCGCTCGGTCACCGACACGAGCATGATGTTCATGATCCCGATGCCGCCCACGAGCAGCGAGATGGAAGCGATGGCCGCGAGCAGCAGCGACATCACCTCTGCCGTTCCCTGCGCCGCTTCAGCGAGATCGGCCTGGTTCCGGATCGTGAAGTCATCATCCTCCCCTTCGGGGATCCGGTGCGACTCGCGCATGATCGCGCGGATCTCGGCCTGTGCCGCCGGCAGGTCGGACGGTGAAAACGTGCTGACCAGAATCTGACCGATCCGCACCCAGCCGCTCAGCCGGTTCTGCGCCGTCGTGTAAGGGACGATGATCACGTCGTCCATGTCGTTGCCGTTGGCGGTCTGCCCCTTGGACGCGAGCACGCCGATGACGGTGAACGGCACGTTGCGGAGCTGCACGGTCTGCCCCACAGGGTCCGAGCCGGGAAACAGGTTCTCGGCGACGGTCGTACCCAGCACCGCAACCCTGCGGACGGCGCGCACATCTCCCTCGTTGAAGAACACGCCTGACGTGACCGGCCAGTCGCGAATGGACTGGAAGTCGGTGTCCACGCCGTTGATCGGCGCGCGCCAGTTGCTGTTCCCGGCGATGGCCTGGGTGCGGGTGAAGATTACCGGCGTGACGCCGGCAAAAAGCAGCCCCTCGCGCTTCAGCTTCTCGGCGTCGGCCAGCGACAGGCGGTTGAAGCTGCCCGCGCCCTGACTGGCACCCCCCTGCTGCGTGGCACCGGGGGTGATGATGATCATGTTGGTGCCGAGGTTCTGTATCTGCTGCTGGATGCTCGTCCGCGCGCCGTGGCCGACTGCCACCATCACGATGACGGCGCCGACACCGATGACGATGCCGAGCATCGTGAGCAGCGTGCGCATCTTGTTCTTCAGGATGCTCTGGGCGGCAACCTTCACCAGAACGGCTTTTCTCATGCGGTCACCGCCAGCTCGAGATCTTCCACTTTCGCGAGGTCGTCACTGGCGATGTGCCGGTCGGTCACGCCGTCGTCGTGGATGATGCGCCCATCGCGCACTTCCACCGAACGCTTCGCATAGCTCACGATGTCGTGCTCGTGCGTCACCAGCAGGATCGTTATCCCCTGGTCGTTGAGCTCCTGGAACAGCGCCATGATCTCGACCGACGTGCGGCTGTCGAGGTTGCCAGTGGGCTCGTCGGCGAGGAGCAGCTTGGGCTCCGTGACCAGCGCCCGCGCGATGGCGACACGCTGCTGCTGACCGCCGGAAAGCTCGCTCGGGTGGTGGTCGGCGCGCTCGCCGAGTCCCACGCGCTCGAGGGCGCGCATGGCCATCGCCTTCGTGTCGCGGCTGCGTCCGCTGCGGTCATACAGCAGCGGCAGCTCGACGTTCTCCAGCGCACTGGTGCGCGCGAGCAGGTTGAACCCCTGGAAGACGAAACCGATCTTGTGATTCCGCAGGTCGGCCAGCTGGTTCTTGTCGAGCGTCTCGACGCGCACGCCGTCGAGGTGGTAGCTCCCCGAGGTCGGCGCATCCAGGCAGCCGAGGATGTTCATCAGGGTTGATTTCCCCGACCCCGACGCGCCGATCACCGCGAGCATCTCGCCTGGATAGACGGTGAGATCCACGCCGCGAAGCGCGCGCACCTCGTTGTGCCCCATCGAGTAAACCTTGGTCACTCCCTTGACCAGGATGACCGGCGTGTCGCCGGCCGCAGCCATCAGAAGCCTCCCGGACCGCGAGGGCCACGCTGCTGGCCCGACTGGAACGGGTTCCCACCGCCGCCGTCCGCGGTCATCGTCGCGCCGACGATCACCTCCATCCCTTCACGAATCTCAGGCCCCTCGACCTGCGTCCGCTGGCCGTCGCTCAGGCCGGTGCGCACGCGGGCGATCGCGGGCTTCCCGTTCGCATCGAGGTACCAGAGAACGGCGGCGTTCTGTCCACGCCCCGCGCCGCGTCCACCGGGGCGCGCACCGCCGGGGCCCCCGGGACCGCCCTGACCACCGGGCCCGGCGCCCGCTCCACCGCGGGCCCGCCGGCGCTGAGTGGTGTCGCCCGGCTGCGAGCTGTCACGACCGGCCTGCCGGCCGGTATCGCCGTTGCCGGCGCCGCGCTGGTCGCGCACCTCCGCCAGCATCGCCTCCGTCGGGCGGAATCGCAGGGCGGCGTTCGGAACGAGCAGAACGTTCGATGCCGAGCCGGTGAGGAAATCAACGGTCGCAGTCATCCCCGGAAGCAGCTTGCCGGCGGTGTTCGCGACTTCGACGACCGCTGTGTAGTTGACGACGTTTTCCTGAACGGTCGATTGGAGACGGACCTGCCGGACCCGGCCGTCAAAGCTCTCGTTGGGGTACGCCTGCACCGTGAACCGCACCGGCTGGCCCTCGCGGATCAGCCCGATGTCGCTCTCGTCCACCGCGGCGAGGATCTGCATCTGGGAGAGGTCGTTCGCGATCAGGAACAGCTGCGGAGCCGACAGGCTCGCAGCGACCGTCTGTCCCACGTCCACGTTGCGCTCGACGACGATGCCGTCGATCGGGGCGTAGATGGACGTGTAGGCGAGGTTCTGCCGCGCCCGGTCGAGCGTAACCTGCGCCGACTTGACGCTGGCCTGCGCGACGGCGAGCCGGTACTGCGTGTCGTTGAACTCCGCTTCCGTCAGAACCTTGCGGTCGAACAGCTGCTTGTTCCGGTCGTACTCGCGGCGCGCCTGGGCAAGCTCGGCCTGTGCGCGCTCCAGTCCTGCGGCGGCGTCACGCACCGTCTGCTGCTGCAGAGTGGGGTCGATGCGCGCTATCAGCTGCCCCTTCCGCACGCGGTCGTTGAAGTCCACGAGAATTGCCGCAACCTGCCCGGACACCTGCGTGCCCACCTGAACGGCGGTGACCGCGTCCAGTTTGCCGGTTGCGGAGACAGAAGCCTCCAGATCACCGCGCTCGACGGTCGCAAACCTGTATTCGCCAGCCGAATCATCGCGCCCGCGCGCATATGCGACGGCCACCACGACCAGTACAAGCAGCGCCGCGCCGACGGCGATTATTCGCCCTCTGCTCATCATGAATCCTCTATTGCTCGGAATTGGTGCGCTTCCCTGCTCCATAAGCGGAAGCGGTTGCGACCGCCCTCTCCATACGCAAACCCCGGGCTCCCCGGCTGGCGCCGGGCAAACCGCTCTAATGTTAGATGCCCGATCGGGCCGGATGTTAGGCACCGGGTCATCACGGCTGCCTCTTACTGCAGGCTACTCCAGGGTCTTGGAGAACCTGTAGGCGCTCAGCGCGAGCAATCCGGCCGCGAAGAGCGATAAAACGAGCGTTTCCGGCCACAGCACCGCCAGCCCCACGTCCTTCAGCAGGATCCCGCGCAGGATCTCCAGGAAATAGGTCAGCGGCAGGGCGAGGCCGATCCACTGCGCGAGAACAGGCATCGCCTCACGCGGGAACATGAATCCGGAGAGGAGGATGTTCGGCAGCAATACGAAGAAGGCCATCTGCATCGCCTGGGCCTGCGACCGGGCGAGCGTGGAGATGAACAGGCCGATTCCGAGGTTGGCCATGATGAACGACGAGACGATGAGGTACAGCAGCGGGACGCTGCCCCGAACGGGCACGTCGAACACGAGCCTGCCGAGCAGCAGTATCACAGTCATCTGCACGTACCCCACGAGCACGAAAGGCAGGACCTTGCCCAGCATCAACGCGCCCTTGCCCAGCGGCGTCACGATGAGCTGCTCCAGCGTGCCCCGCTCCCTCTCGCGCACGACGGCCATGCTCGTGATGACCAGCATGGTGATGGACAGGAGCACGCCGATTATCCCGGGGACGATGTAGGCCTCGCTGCGCAGTCCTGGGTTGTAGCGCGGTCTGACGCGCACTTCCAGCGGCGGGCGCGCGCCACCGGCAAGCGCACTGCTGTACGAGGCGCCGGCAAGTGCGGCGGCGCTCATCGCCGATTGCGAGGCAAGTGGATCGGCCGCATCCACCACGACCTGCACCTGCGCGCCGTCGCGACGCTTGAGGCGACGGGCGTAGTCCGGGGGAATCACGATTGCGGCCCTCGCATTACCCGACTCGATCTGACGATCCAGTACCTGCCGCGACGCTGCCTCTCCCGTGATGCGGAAGCTGCCCGTGTTCTCCAGTACCTGTATGAGAGCGCGGCTCTCCGCGGTGCGGGACTCGTCCAGCACTGCCGCGGGAAGGACTCTCACTTCAGTGCGTATGGCGTAGCCGAAAAGCAGCAGCTGGAGCGCGGGCAGCCCGACCATCATACCCAGCGTGAGCCGGTCCCGGCGCATCTGGATGAACTCCTTCCGCACCATCGCCAGGAAGCCATTCATCGCGCCGCGGCGCTGCGCCGTCGCGACCACCTAGACTGTCACCCCCTCGTCGCGCCGCTGCAGCTCGACGAAGACGTCCTCGATCGTGTTCAGCCCGAAAGCCCGTGGGATCTCGCCCGGCGCCCCCAGTCCGATCAGATGCCCGCGCGAGAGAAACCCGACACGGCCGCATCGCTCGGCTTCGTCCATGTAGTGCGTCGTGACGAGGATCGTC
>DASUUI010000041.1:0-30370 GCA_036374155.1 Gemmatimonadaceae bacterium
GCGCCGCGAACTGCTTGATCATCTCCGCCTCCACGTACCTCCCCGGATGGCGCACGCCGAGGCTCTCCAGCGAGCGGACGGCAAGGCGCCGCAGCAGCACGCGCGATTCGGGTGAGAGCGCCTGCAGCGATTCGGGATCCGCCACTGTCGCCGGACGCGGGTCCCGCTTTCGCGGCAGCTGCTCGAAGAGAGCGCTGACAGGGTTGAGCTCGATGACGACGGACCCCGGTGAGTGCTCGCGCCACGATTTCACCACTCCGCGACGGCGCAGTGAAAAGAGGTGCCTGAGGACGGCTTCGCGGACGGCGGAGACCCCATCGGGGCTGTTGTTGCCGCGGCCGGTTATGACAAGGACGCTGCCCGCTTTGGCCACCTGCTGCTCACGAAGCCATCGCTCGACCCGCTCCACCGCTTCACGCGCAGACGGGAGCGATGCCCGGAGGTTCAGAGTCCGGGTGCGGCCGAAGCTGGCTTCATCGAACGCCCGCCAGACGTTCGTCACTCCGCTCACTCCGCTGAGCCCTCAGCGAAGTGCTTCGCTGAGGATGCGCCCGTCGAGCCTTTCCTGAGGTTGCAGTCCGGCCGCGCGCGCAAGCGTCGGCGCGAGGTCCACGACACGCACACGCGTATCGTGCCTCCCCGGCGCGAACGGCTCGCCCCAGAAGATCACCGGCACGTGCGCGTCGTAGTCGTGAGGACTGCCGTGAGTGGCCGGGAGCGAGTTCCAGATGTTGAACGGCTCGAGGGTCACCACTAGCGGCACTTCCCCACCGGGTCTGAACATGTGCAGCCATCTGCGGGCAATGTGATCGGTGGTCGTGTCCCGCCGCGCCAGCTCTTCGAGAGTGGACACCGACGCTACACCTGTCACCCGCGCGGCTGCGACGGAGAATGCCCTGATGAGCGAGTCCACGTTCACCCGAGCCGCGGTCAACGAAGCACGGTTCACCGACAGCGCACCACTTCCGAAGAAGACGTCCAGGGAATCGGCACCCGCCGCGGCAAGTCCGCGTCTCATCTCCGCCATGACTGGCGCCATCGTGACACGCCGCGCGGCGGATGCGCCATGCCGTCCCGCGAGCTCCGGCATCGGGGCGACGCCATGATCGGAACTGAGCGCGATCACGACTCGCCGCTGGTCCACCATCGTGAACAGCGTGTCGAGGAAGGCGCCAAGTGAGCGGTCGAGGCGGAGGATGTTGTCGTGCAGCTCGCGCGAGTCCGGACCGAAGCGGTGACCGACGTAATCCGTGGCCGAGAGACTTACCGCAAGCAGGTCCGTGCGCGCGCCGCGTCCGAGCTCCATCGATCGCGCCGCCGCCAGTGCGAAGCCCAGCGTCAGGTCATCGAGCCAGGGGAACGACGGCAGCATCTGCGCGGCGGCTGCCGGATCGAGCGACAGCTCATGCGGAAACGTGAAGAGCTGACCGTTGCTCTCCGCAGGCACGCTGTCGGCTTCCGGATACGCCGCGTCGTCGAGGAGAAGCGTCCACTCGCGCCCCGCCCACGACTGCGGAACCTGCAGAGCGTTGAAGTCACGCACCCAGGAGGGGAGTTCCGTCCGATAGTACGTGCTCGTCGTGAACCGGCCGTTCGGCGTGTACCAGTACACGTCGGCCACGCGCCGGCCGAGCGGGAGGATCGCGCCGCGGTCCTTGCCCGAGACGGACACCATCCTCGCAGACGGGTGACGGGCCGCCAGCCAGTCCGCAATGCTGGTTCCCTGGAACCTGCGCGGCGATGCCCCGGGACCGCCCCGCTCGAGCAGCTGCGTCGTCTGGTCGAAGACGCCGACGGAGTTGGCCGCGATGCCGGTGTTCACCGGGAACCGCCCGGAACCGACGCTGGCATGGCCCGGTGCAGTTTCCGTGATCGCGTGGTCGTGCATCGCGTTCGGATAGTACGCTCCGGTCCGCGCGAGCCGCGCGAGACCGCCGTTGAGCTGCGCGCCCCACTTGTCGATGTAGTCGCCGCGCAACTGGTCAACCGTGATCAGCACGATCAACGCTGGATCCCGCGCCTGATCCGGCGCCGCGTCGCGCGGTGGCGTGACTGCGGCTGGAGCGCAGGCGAACAGCGCGGCTGCGGGAATGAAGGCGAAACGTGGTCTCATCATCTGGGATTGCGGGGGACATAACGGAGCGCGGAGCCGAAAGCGGTCGTGACCGCGATCCGCCAGCCAGCGGTCGTACGAACGAAGACGCGCTCGGAGATCCCCGTGCTTGTCGAATCCCCGTACCGCACGTCGTAGCGATACGTGCCGTACACGACGCCCGGTGCGATGGGAACGACGGTGAAATCGGTGGCTATCAGCGTGTCGGGCCAGGTCGAGTCGCGGCGGGCAGCCCAGTCATCGTAGCCGAAGTCCGGGCCCTGCGGGCCGTTGCGTACCAGCCGCGGCGACTGCAGGTACGTGGCCAGGTACCGCTGCGAGTCGCGCTTGTGGATGGCGTCGATGTTCTCACGAAAGAGCGCCAGTGCCGCGACGCTGTCGCCAGCGGTCGCCGGCGCAGACGCCGGCGGGACAGCAGCCGGAGCGCAGGCCGCACACAGCAGCAGGATCAGGTATTGGGGAAGGCGCACGGAAGCATTGTAGAGGAGGGGCTGGCGGTGTGCCAGCCGTCTGGCTGGCTACGGATCGGGCCGCCTAACGCCAAGCTCTCAGTACTGAGTCGGTCAGTACTCAGTTGGTAGTGACGGCGGAACCGCAGTTACTTCCTACTGACGACTGACGCAACTCATGACTGACAGCTTGGCGTGAGGCGGCCCGATCCGTAACTACAGGACCTGTTCGATAAGCTCCAGCCCTTTCCCAAGCTGCTCTCGGGTCATGATGAGTGGCGGCAGCAACCTCAGCGTGTGCTCCCCCGCGGTCAGCATCAGGATCCCGGCGTCCCAGCCGCGGCGCACGATCGCGCCGGCCGGCTCCACCACATCCACGCCCCACATGTAACCCTGCCCGCGCACTCCGCGCGCCCGGCCGCTGGCGTGCGCAATCTCGCACAGCCTCGTTCCCAGCCATTCGCCGTTGGCGCGCACCGAGGCGAGCAGCGCCGGATCCGACACGCGGCTGAGGACGTAGCGTGCAGCAGACGCCACCAGCGGCCCGCCACCGAACGTCGTCGCGTGATCGCCCGGCTTGATCGTCTGCGCCACGTGCTCGGCAACAAGAATCGCCCCCATCGGGAGCCCGCCCGCCAGCGGCTTGGCCAGCGTCACCATGTCCGGGATTATCCCGGAATGCTCGTGCGCGAACAGCCGCCCCGTCCGGCCGAGCCCGCACTGCACCTCGTCCAGGATCAGGGCTATCCCGCGCTCGATCGTCAGCGCCCGCAGCTCGCGGAGAAAACCGGAATCGAGCACCCGCACCCCGCCTTCCCCCTGCAGCGGCTCGAGTATGAGCGCGGCCGTGGTGTCGGAGTGGAGCGCCCGGGCCAGGCTCTCCAGGTCGCGCTCGGAGATCGACACGCCGGGCGCGACGGGCTTGAACGGCGTGCGATACTGCGGTCGGTCGGTCGCGGCAAGAGTGGCGAACAATCGCCCGTGGAAGCTGCCGCGCAGCGCCACGATCTCGGTCTTGTCCGGACCGTGCACGGTCCTCGCCCACCGGCGCGCGAACTTGAACGCGCCCTCGTTGGCTTCCGCCCCGGAGTTGCTGAAGAACACCGACGACGCGAACGAGTTGGCGACGAGCAGATCGGCCAGCTCTTCCCCGGGACGCGTGCGGAACAGATTCGACACGTGCACCAGGCCGGTATCCAGAGCGGCGACCACCGCCGCACGGAAACCAGGATCGCCATAGCCAAGGGCATTGACGCCGATGCCGCTGGTGAAATCCAGGTAGCGGCGGCCATGGGCGTCCTCCAGCTCGACGCCCTCGCCGCGCACCAGCTCCATGGGGGCGCGTGCGTACGTGCCCAGGATCGAGGGAAGCGGCAGAGCGCCGGACTGCTGCTCGACGGGGAGCGGAATCGCGAGAGATGCCATCTAGACGAGAGCTCCGGGCGCCGTGACCGTGATGACGGTGCCGGCGGTTGGATCGTTGATCGCCGCGACGCCCGCGATGCGGACGCGCCTGACACCACCGCCAAGCGCACGCTCGGCGGCTTCCAGCTTTGCGGCCATTCCCCCGCTCGCTACTCCGGACGCGATGAGGTCGCGCGCGTCGGAGATGCTCAGCTGCGACTGGATTCCGCCTGCAGCGCCATTCACGCCGGCGACGTCGGACACGAACACCAGCTCGTCTGCTTCGAGTGCGGCGGCGAGCGCGGCCGCTGCGTCGTCACCGTTCACGTTGAGCGCACCGGTCCCGGCCCCGTTCCGCGCGACCGGCGACACGACGGGGAGGTAGCCGCGCTCCAGGAGCAGCTGCAGCGGCGCGACGTTCACGCGTGTCGGCGTGCCGGCCAGCCCGAACTCCGGCGTCTCAAACGGTGTTGCCTCGAGCAGCCCTGCGTCCTCGCCCGAGATGCCCCAGGCCGCGACGCCGCGATCCACCAGCGCGGTCACCAGTCGCTTGTTCGCGGCGCCGGAAAGCGCCATCCGCACGAGCTCCAGGTCGCGCGGCGTGGTCGCTCGCCGTCCGCCGACGAACACCGGCTCGATGCCGAGCGCCCGCTGCAGCGCCGAGATCTCGTCGCCACCCCCGTGTACCAGGCAGAGATCCGCGGGCCGCGCAGTCCACGCAGCGGTCAGCGCGTCCAGCAGCTGCGTGGATCCCTGCGCCCGGCCGCCGAGCTTGAGCACTCGCGTCATGCGGGCAGCCCCGTCGGTTCCGGCAGCCCCAGCATTGCGTTCGCGTTCTGCACCGCCTGCCCCGCGGCGCCCTTCATCAGGTTGTCGATCGCTGCGAACACCACGAGCGTCGGCTGCCGCACGCCGGCGGCCGCCACCGCGCTGATGCGCACCACGTTGCGGTGCACCACGTCCTTCAGCGTCGGAGGTTCGGCCACGATCTCGACGAACGGCTCCCCGCCGTAGGCCTCGAGCCACGGCGACAGGACGCTGTCGGGCGTCCGCACCACGGGCACCGTGATCGTCGCGAGGATGCCGCGGGATACCGGCAGCAGGTGCGGCGTGAACAGGATGTCGGCGTCCCCTCCGAGGTTCGCCGCGAACGATCTCATCTCGGCCAGATGCCGGTGCGCGTTGCCCACCGCGTACGCCCGAAAGTCTTCGGCGACCTGCGCGAACATCAGCTCCGGCCGCGGAGTGAACCCCGCGCCGGTCACCCCGCTCGCCGCGTTGACGGTTATCGTCGCGCCTGGCAGCACCAGCCCGCCCGCAAGCAGCGGCGCGAGCGCGATGAGCACTGCCGTCGGATAGCAGCCCGGATTCGCCACCAGCGCCGCGTCGAACAGCGAGCTGCGGCTGAGCTCGGTGAGCCCATACGGGACCGTCGCCCCGTTCTGCGACGCGGCCGCATTCCCCGGCCTGAAGTCGGAGGAGAGATCCACCACGCGCGCGCCCGCTTCGCGGGCGCGCCCCACCCAGTCCGCCGATGCGCCGTGCGGCAGCGCGCTGAACACCAGCCCGGCCTTCTGCAGCGGCGCATCGTCCGACGCGACGAACGTCACGTCGCGGCCACCGAAACGGGCGCTCTTCCCCCGCTGCTCGTTCGCGGCCGCGAAGACGAGCTCCATCTCCGGATGCCGCGCCACCAGTGCGCACAGCTCCCGGCCGGTGTAACCACTGGCTCCGAGGACCCCTACGGCAATTTTATGCACTATTAATGCATAACATTGCATTTACCGCCGGTCAACGAGCTGCCTTGCCGTCGGCCAGCGTCCGCAGCCGCCGCATCACCCGCTCGCGCGCGGCAGAGGACCGGCAGACCACCAGGATGGCGTCGTCTCCGGCGATAGTCCCCAGGATCTCGGGCCACTGCTCCGAGTCCAATGCCTCCGCTATGGGCTGGGCCCCGCCCCGGACCGTCCGCAGCACCGCCAGCTCCCTTACCCCGTCCACGTCGGTGAACAGCTGGGGCATCAGCGCCGGCAGGGCGGCCCGCGACTCCTCCGCCGACCCATTGGCCGGAGCGTAGCGCGCCCCGGACGGGGTCGGAACGCGCCCTATCCGCAGCTCCCGCAGGTCGCGCGACAGCGTGGCCTGCGTCACGTCCCACCCGCGCTGGAGCAGCAGCCGCCGGAGCTCCTCCTGGCTGGCAACCTCCCGCGATTTGACGAGGTCGAGGATGGTGGACTGTCGTTCCCGCTTGTTGGCCATGGCTCCCTTTTGCGCTGCCCCCCGGCCAGAGGTTGACTCGGCGGGCTCAACTACGCTTATTTATGCAATAATGCTGCATAAATCTACGGACACCCCCATGCCCAAGACAATAGCACTCGCCTACTCCGGTGGGCTCGACACCTCGATCATCGTGCCGTGGCTCAAGGAGAAGTACGGCGCCCGCATCGTCTGCGTCGCCGCCGACATCGGCCAGGGCGCCGAACTGGAGGGCGTGCGCCAGAAAGCGATCGCCTCAGGCGCCGACGAGTGTTACGTCGAAGACCTCCGGCAGGAGTTCGTCGAGGACTTCGTGTGGCCCACGCTGCGTGCCGGCGCCATCTACAACCGGAAGTATCTCCTTGGCACCGCCATGGGACGCCCGCTGATCGCGCGCCGCCAGGTGGAGATCGCCCATCGCGTGGGCGCTGACGCGCTGGCGCACGGCTGCACCGGCAAGGGCAACGATCAGGTCCGCTTCGAGCTCACCTACTTCGCGTTCGCGCCGGAGCTCCCCATCATCGCCCCGTGGCGGGAGTGGGACATCCGCAGCCGCGAGGATGCGATCGCCTACGCCGAGTCGCGCAACATTCCGATCCACGCGACGCGGGAGAAGATCTACTCGCGCGATCGCAATATCTGGCACCTGTCGCACGAGGGCGGCGCCCTGGAGGATCCCGCCAACGCAGCCCCGGACGACCTGTTCATGCTCACCACCGACCCGGCTCAGGCGCCGGACTCGCCCGAGGAAGTCAGCATCGGCTTCGAGCGCGGCCGGCCGGTGACCGTTAACGGCGAGGAGCTCGGCGCCGTAGAGCTTCTCACGCAGCTGAACGTGATCGCGGGACGGCACGGCGTCGGCCGCATCGATCTCGTCGAGGATCGTCTCGTGGGCATGAAGTCGCGCGGCGTGTACGAGACGCCGGGCGGCACCCTCCTGTATGCGGCACACAGCGAGCTGGAGCAGCTCGTGCTGGATCGGCGCACGCTGGCCGCGAAGGACATGATCGCGCCGCGCTACGCTGATCTCGTATACGAGGGTCGCTGGTGGACGGCTGAGCGCGACGCATACGACGCGTTCGTGGACGTCACCCAGGAGCGGGTGACCGGAGCGGTGACTCTGCGCCTCTACAAGGGGACCGTCACGGTGGCATCACGCAGCAGCGCCTACGCGCTGTACGACGAGCGGTTCGTCACGTTCGGCGCCGACGACGTGTACACGCAGGCAGACGCAGAGGGGTTCATCCGCCTGTTCGGGCTCTCGACCAGGGTGCAGGCGCTGCGCGACCGCGAGCGCGCTGCGAGCGAGGAGGCCGCAGCCGCCAAGAAGCTGGCGGTGGCGTGACCTCCCCCGCGCACCGGCTCTGGGGCGGACGGTTCGCCTCAGCCACGGCGCAGGCGCTGCATGCGCTGAACCGGTCGATAGGGACCGACATCCGACTCTGGCCTTTCGACATCCGTCTGTCGAAGGCGTGGGCCGTGGGACTGTGGAACGCCGGCGTGCTGACTCTGGCGGAGAGCCGCAAGCTCGAATCCGGGCTGGATGCCGTGGCGGCGCGCCTCGCCGCGGGTGAAGAGCCGCACCCTGCGGACGAGGACGTGCACACGATGATCGACCGGCTGCTGCACGAGGAAGCCGGCGAGGTCGCGTCCAAACTGCACACCGGTCGCAGTCGCAACGATCAGGTCGCCACGGCCACGCGGCTGTGGACCATGGACGCGTGCACTGAGCTCGATGCGCACGTGCGCGCTCTGCAGCACGCCATTCTCGAGCAGGCACGCACCGTCGAGGACGTGCTGATGCCGGCGTACACCCACCTGCAGCGTGCGCAACCCGTCTCCGCGGCGCACTGGCTGCTGTCTCACTTCTGGCCTCTCGAGCGCGACCGGATGCGTCTCGCGCAGGCAGCCCGCTCTGCTTCCGTGCTGCCGCTCGGCTCGGGCGCCGTGGCCGGGTGCGCTTTCCCGGTGTCGCGCGTGCTCCTGCAGGGATCGCTCGGCTTCTCTTCCCTGTCGCCAAACAGCATCGACGCCGTATCCGACCGCGACTTCGTCGCCGAGCTGTTGTTCGCCCTCACGCTGCTCGGCACGCACGTGTCCCGCTTCGCTGAAGACCTGATCATCTACGGCTCGAGTGAGTTCGGCTTCGTTCGCTTCGGCGAGAGCTTCACCACCGGCTCGAGCATGATGCCGCAGAAACGGAATCCGGACGCGCTGGAGATCACGCGCGGCAGCGCCGCGCGAATGCTCGGCGATCTCACCGCGCTGATGACCGTGCTCAAGGGATTGCCGAGCGGCTACAACAAGGATCTGCAGGATGACAAGCGCGCCCTGTTCGATGCAACCGACAGCATGTCGCTGGTGCTCCCTGCCCTCTCGGGAGCGATCGCCGAGCTGGAGTTTGACGCATCACGGATGCGCGCGGCGATCAGCAGCTCGATGATGGCCACGGACCTGGCGGATTACCTGGTGCTCAAGGGAACCACCTTCCGCGAGGCACACCAGGTCGTCGGCTCACTTGTCCGCCTGGCTGACGAGCGCAAATGCGGTCTCGACGGGCTCGCGATCAAGGACTACACGTCGGCGCATGCGTCATTCGGCGACGACGTCCTCGAGTGGCTCAAGCCGGAGTGGTCGGTCAGTCGTCGTGAGGCGGCAGGAGGCACCGGTCCTGGTGCGCTGCGCGCGCAGCTCGAAGCTGCAGCCCGCGTCCTGCAACCGCAGCCGGAGCGGCGAAGAGCGAACGAGGTCGAGCTGGAGGTGGGGTAGGCTGCGAAAAACCCAAACAACGACCAGCTGAAAGCTGCCAGCTGGTAGCTGCCAGCTGGCCGCTCTTCCGTTTCGCTGTTTCTCGTAAGATCCTGCAAAAAACCCCGCAGCTGCTCGCCGCGGGGTTTTTCGCTCATGCAGTGAGCCCGAGGATTAGAACTCGATTCCGAACGTCACCGGAATGAACTGGAAATCCTCCGGGTCGGCCGAAACCGTGTGCAGTCGCGCTTCCGCGAACGTCGTCAGCGTACCGAGCCCGAACTTGAAGCCGAGGCCGGCGTTGATGCCGAAGTCGGTCTCCGACGAGCCTCCCTCCACCTTCGAGTTGTACACGCCGACACCGCCGATCACATACGGACGGACACCCTGGCCGCCGAGGTGGTACAGCGCGTTGGCGGTGGCACCTGCGATCGTTGCCTTCGGGTTGCTGAACACCCCGTCGTCCTCGCCCTCGAAGCTGTTGTAGAAGCCCTCGAAGCGGACGCCTACGGCGCTCGCCGGGAAATTGAAGCCCAGGCTACCCGTGGCATTCCATCCCATCTTGTAGCTGTCGGCGAAATCGCCGATCGGGGCCGACAGCCCGGCCGCCAGGCCCACGGTAACGGGCCGCTGCGCTTCAGCGCTCTGTGCAGAAACCATCAGGACTGCCGCCAGAGCGGCGCCGGTCAGAATTCTATTGATCACCTGAGATACCCTCCGATTGCTGGATACCTGCTTAAAAAAGGCGGGCCCCTCGGCCACGCCCCACGTGCATCCAATGAGTACCGCGAGATCCTGTCGAGGTTTCCGGGAAACGCGTGCAATTAATATCCTCTTCGATTAGGATATTTAGGTTATGGCCTCCTATTCAACCATAACCGCCGCGATCGCCTTGGGAATAGATCGGAAGAGGCTGGAAAACCTCCTCCTCCGGCACCGGGTACCTGGGACGTTCCGCGGCAGGCAGGGACGGGCTCGGCGCCTCTCCCGCACCTCCCTTCTGGCCCTGGCAGTCGTGGTCCGGCTTCAGGACGAGTTCGGGATTCCTGCGCCCCGCGCCGTCGAGCTCCTCTCAGCCTGGGCCACCTGGGGCGGAACCAGGTCGGGGGCTGCCCGAGGCAACGTCGCTCCGCACCTCCAGCCAGACGCGCCCGCCTCGCTCCACCGCGGACCGTTCACCCTGACGGTTGACGTCGCGGCGCTGGAGCGCGACCTGGTCGCCGCGCTGGCCGAGGCGATCGAGGTGAGCCCCCGCCCCCGGCGCGGCCGGCCAGCCGGTACCGCGCGGAGCTCGGGCGGGTAAGAAAAAAGGGGCACCGGTCCGGTGCCCCTCCGACCTTCGGAACCGCGCTGCTGCTAACGGGCTGCGGCCGTGGCCGTCTTCGTCACATTCTCCGCGGCCGGGCCCTTCTCGCCCTGCACGAGATCGAACTCCACTGCATCACCCTCACCGAGTGACTTGAAGCCCGACCCCTGGATCGCGCTGTAGTGAACGAAGCAATCCTTGCTGCCGTCGTCCGGGGTGATGAAACCAAATCCTTTCGCGTCGTTGAACCACTTCACTTTGCCGGTGGTGCGCATCCCTGCTCCTTCAATGGTTAATGTCTGAAACTGCCGCGCAGAAAATATGCGCCCCATGGAAAACGGACAAGAACATCCCGCGCACCCATAATCGCCTCACCGCACACCGTGGCCACCCTCGCGTCGTCGCATACCGTGGCCACCCTCGCGCTGCGGCATGTCGTGGGCAGCTTCTCGTCGCCCCCGACGCCGGCATCCCAGCGACGCGTCTCACCGGCCGGAGCCGTTAATTTGCTGTCAACCCCGACTGGTACAGCAGTGCCCTCGCACACCTCCGAAGACTCCCGCTCTCCGTCCCGCCGCGCGACAGTGACCGCGGTCGTGGGCGGCGTTCCCATCGGGTCGGGGCATCCCGTGGTCGTTCAGTCGATGACCAATACGGACACCGCCGATGCCGCCGGCACCGCTGAACAGGTGCTCGCCCTTGCGCAGGCCGGCTCCGAGCTCGTTCGCGTGACCGTGAACAACGATGCAGCGGCCGCGGCAGTTCCCGAGATCGTTGCGCGGATTCGCGATCAGGGTTCGGACGTGCCGATCGTCGGCGACTTTCACTACAACGGGCATCTGCTCCTCGCGCGGCACCGGGAGTGTGCGCGCGCCCTCGCGAAGTATCGCATCAATCCCGGCAACGTCGGCAGCAAGCGCCGCGACGAGAACTTCCGGGCGATCGTTCAGATCGCGATCGAGGAAGGGAAGCCAGTGCGGATCGGAGTCAACTGGGGGTCGCTCGACCAGGACCTGCTGACAGCGATGATGGATGCCAACGCAGCGAGCGGCACTCCACGCGACGCGCACGACGTGTACATAGACGCGATGGTCGAGAGCGCGCTGCGCTCGGCGGAGCTGGCAGAAGAGACAGGCCTGCCGCATGACAGGATCATCATCTCGACCAAGGTCTCCGGGGTCGCGGACCTGGTTGACGTGTATCGCAGAGTTGCCCGCCGCTGTGATTTCCCGCTGCACCTCGGGCTCACCGAGGCCGGTATGGGCACCAAGGGCGTCGTCGCCAGCACGGCCGGGTTGTCGATTCTGCTGGAGGAGGGCATCGGTGACACGATTCGCGTATCGCTCACGCCGCGCCCCAGCGGCGACCGCACGGAAGAGGTGCGTGTCGCACAGCAGATCCTGCAGTCGCTCGGCATGCGCAGCTTCACGCCGCAGGTCACCGCATGTCCCGGGTGCGGTCGCACGACCTCCACGTTCTTTCAGAGCATGGCCGAGGACATCCAGGGCTACATCCGCGATCGAATGCCGGAGTGGCGCACGCGCTATCGCGGAGTGGAGGAGATGCGTGTGGCCGTGATGGGTTGCGTCGTAAACGGGCCGGGCGAGTCGAGGCACGCCAACATCGGCATCTCACTCCCTGGAACGGCCGAAGAGCCGAGAGCGCCCGTGTACATAGACGGCCACCTTGCCGTCACTCTGCGCGGCGACAGGATCGTCGCTGAGTTCCTGCGCCTGCTGGACGACTACGTGGAGCGGACCTACGGCGACGGCGATCGGGCGGAAGCAGCGCTCTCCGCGACAGGAACGGTTCTCCCGGAATCGTAAGCGCGCGGCTTCTCCTGCGCCCAGTCTTCCAGGTCGAGCACGAACCGCTCCAGCTCCGCCATTATGGGCGCGTCGAAGGCGGTGTCGCGGAGCCGCTGGTAAACTGCCCTGTAGTACGCCGCGGTCCCCGCCTTTCCGAGCCGGAATCTGCGCCAGATCGTTTCGCGGTCTTCGGCGTCGGCCGTTCTCCTCAGGTCGGCGAGTATCGATCCGGCGTTGTGGATCTTGTCGGCCGCACACACCCAGCGCGCCGATTCGCTCGCCTCCGTCAGACGCTGGATGTAATCCTCTCGCTGCTCATCGGGTGAGAGGGGGGTGCCGGCATCGTCCACCTCGCGCTTCGACACCTGCAACACCGTTTCCACGACGGTGTCGCCGAATTTGTCGCGAATCCGCTGTTCGAGAGAGTGGCGGGTGTACGCCGACCGCACGCAATCCTCGATCACGTCGTGCAGGATCCCGGCCAGTACCGTGTCCTCGTCGCGCCCGTAGCGCGTCAGGATCACAGCGACGTTGGCCGGGTGCGTGAGGTAGGGAAGGCGAGTGCCCTTCCGAACCTGCTGGTCATGGTGCTTCGCGGCGAACGCGAAGGCGTGATTGATCCTGTCTGAGTAGCCGACGGTCATTGTGTCCCGGAAACAGCGTGCTGCTTCGAATGTAGTTCAGTGCTCCCGGGCGGCATACTCCCCCGAAACGGTATTCGCCCGGGCGAACCAGGCGACGATGCTCTCGAGCCCGACCCTGTCCACCTCGCTGAAGTTTCCCGGCTCGTCGGAGTCCACGTCGAACACAGCGATCAACTCGCCGTCGGAATCGAACACCGGTACGACGATCTCCGAGCGCGCGCGCGGGTCGCAGGTGATGTGGTTGTCGTGCCGCAGCACATCGTTCACGATCACGGTGCGGCCGGTTGCCGCGGCGGTGCCGCACACGCCGCGGCCGAACTCGATCTCCATGCAACCGAGAGTCCCCTGATATGGCCCGATCAGCAGCTTCCGCGGCGCCACGACCCGGTAGAAACCGGTCCACAGGAATCCCAGTGAGTGGTGCACCAGTGAGCCGATGGTCGCCATGGCGGCCGTCTGGTCGGTCACGCCCTCCAGCGCCGCGGCAACGTGACCGCGGAGCGCATCGTAAGCCTGTTCGCGGGGGACTCCGCGAAAATCCAGCAGCTCTTCAGCCACCTACTGGAACATCCCGAACTGGCCCAGCAGCCACCAGAGCAGCAGAAAGATGATGACGGTGGAGAAGCATCCTCCGCCGAGTTTCTTTGCACCGTACCCGGCGGCGAGTCCGCGTAATAGTTTGCTCACGTGTTTTCCTCAGTTGACGAAGGGCGCCCGAACCCCCTGCACGTGACGTACCCACCCCGGTTCACGAGCGGCGTCGGCGGAGCGGATCGATGAGCGCGCTGCCAGCAATAATACGGGACCGCTTCGGCCTTTACGTGCCGGCCGCCGACCTGCACCTCGACGCGCGCCGCGCACCCGGGCTGACGTTCGTTTCGCACGCGCACTCCGATCACTGCTCCAGCGCTCCCCGTATCGTCTGTACGAAGGAAACCGCCGAGCTGCACCGGCGCCGCCGCGGCGTCAAGGAAGTGGTGACGCTGGCCTTTGGCGAGCAGCTTCCTCTGCGGAACTCGACGCTGCAACTGACGCCGGCAGGCCACACGCTCGGGTCTGCGATGGCGATCGTGCGCTCCGAGGAGGGCGTGCTCGCCTACACCGGGGACTACAAGCTCCGGCCAGGTCCGTTCTCCGCGGGCGTGACCGTCCCGCGCTGCGACACGCTCGTCATGGAGTGCACCTTCGGGCAGCCGCGCTATCGGTTCCCCCCCGAGACTGAGGTACTGGAGCGGCTGTTCGCCTTCATCGACGCCGCGCTCGCAGCTGGCGACGTCCCGGTGGTGCTCGCGTATGCGTTCGGGAAAACCCAGGACGCGCTGTACCACCTGACCATGCGCGGGTATCACGTCGGGGTGCACGGTCCTGGCGCAGCTCTCTGCCAGGCCCACGTCGATCTCGGCTACCATTTCCCGGGGCCCGGGAGCTGGAGCACCTGGCCCAATGCCACCTCCCGACCTCAGGTGCTTCTGATGACCCCGCGCGGGCGCGATTCCCTGCCAGGAAGCAGCCGGCGCTACAGATGTGTCCACCTCACAGGCTGGGCGTGCAGCAGAAATCCCGCACGGTTCACCGGACGGGACTTCGCGTTGCCCTTCTCGGGCCATGCCGACTTCGCCGAACTGGAGCGGACTGCAGCCGAAAGCGGCGCGCGGAAGATCTACACCGTGCACGGCGCACCGGGATTTGCGGCGTATCTCAGGTCCAGAGGGTACGACGCCCGGCACCTGGGGAGCGGCGGAGGAGCTGCAGCTGCGGTTTCGCCAGAACCGCGGGATCAGGCCGCCGCGGTCAGCCCCCGTTCTCGAGCCACCCAACTCAGCCTTGAACTGAGCTAAACGGCAGCAGGCTCCGGAGCACGACGCTGCACACTTGTAGCGCCGAAGGCTTTCCCGAGTTTCGGCGGGTCGGCGTGCCACAGCAGCAGGCCATGAACCGTCATCTCCGCTGCGCGAAGCTGCTTGACCATCTCCCGCAGGCGCCTGATACGAGTGTGCCCCAGCCGCGCGCAGAGCACGACGTCCGGCGACAGCAGCACGGTAGCAGGATCGACCCTGGCCTGGTCCACCGCTGCCACGAAAACGATCAGGTCGTGCCGGGAGGCGAGACGCGTCAGATCCGCGCGGACCCTGCCCGCGAGCTCGGCCGACGGCTGCCCACCGCGTTTCCCCGCCGGCATGACGGCCAGCACCTGATCACGACCGATTGGAACGTATTGAATGGCATCGGTCCAGCCCGTGACCCCGGAGAGAACGTCCCTCAGTCCCGGCTCGTTCGGCACCTCGAGAGCGCGCGCGACACCCGCGGTCAGGGGGTCGGTGTCCACGACGATCGCGCTCCGCGCCTCGCGCACGTCGAATGCAGCGACGTTGACCCCGACCAGCGCCGCGATCTCCGGCTCGTCACCTGTGATCGTCAGGTTGGTGAGCGGTTCTTCCCGCGTGGTGATGTGCAGGTAGATGCTGCGGTAATGCTCGGCGAATGGATCGAGATTGTCCGGCACGGCGATGTCGCTGCGGCGCCGGTCGCGTTCCGGCACGACGACCCTGGGCCGGGCCACTGCCATCACGCGAACCCCCGCCGTCTGCTCCGCTTCACGGACGTCGGCCACCCGGGGTGATCGCATCTCCAGGAGAAGAACGATCCAGAACCCCAGTGAGAGCCCGATCACCGCAGCCGCGGCGAGCGTCGCCGATAGGGGCGCGCCAACCTCACGCAGCTCCCGCGCACGCTGCTCCAGCTCGTCGATCTCCTCGTTGCGCTCGCGTATGCGTGTGAGCTCCTCGTCTGCTCCGAGCAGCAGCCCGCGCGCCTCCTCCCGCTGCGCCAGCGCCTGCAGCGTGTCGATCACGAGCACCGGACGCGGGGGCGGCCGCGCAGGCATCATCGGCGCGAGCTCGGCGCGAAGGCTCGCGCGACGCTGCACCGCGGCGGCCGCGATCGAGCGCCCGATGGCGCCAGCACGCGCGGTCAGTGATATGTACATCGGATCGGCGCCGGTCATAGCGCCGAGCGACTCCCGCTCCCGCTCGACTGCGGCCAGCGAGTCCAGAAGCTCCCGTACGCCGGGAACGCCGGCCATGACGGGAGATTCGCCGAGCGTTCGGTAGGAGGAGGGAAGGGGGACGCTGTTCGCGCGGCTGATCAGCGCGCTCAGCGTGTTGACCTGCGCCACGAGCTCCTCCCTGCGCGGACGGAGGTGCGGTGGCAGCGTATCGATGATCTCGGGTTCCGGAGCCGCGGCATCGCTCCGCGCGAGCTGGAGCAGGGAATCCGCAGTCGCCACCTGCCGCATCGCCTGCGCTCGCACGCCGAGCGCGGTGGTCGAGTCCGGCCTGTCCGGGATCCGGGCCCGCACCGCGGTGGACGCGCGAGTCGCGCGACCCGGTACCAGCAGCAGCAGGAGCAGGGCAAGCATCGCCAGCGTCCCCCCGATCAGCACGATCGCGGCTGGCCGGCGCAGGGCGTTCGTCGTGCGCGCTCTCATCCAGGAGGCGCGCGCGGCAATGCGTCTCATGTGAGCGGAACGCTACAGGCTGATACACAAAGCGGAAGCGCTGTCATGCGCTTCCGCCTCGTGCCAGCATCGTGCCCGCGCTGCGCGGGCCGGCCTCGGGCTACTCTACCGTGATCGATCCGCGCATCCCCATCGCAATGTGGGGCGTGCAGATGAACGGATAGTTGCCTGGCGCCACGTTGGCGAACGAGATGGTATAGGTCTCATCCGGCGTGACGAACAGCTGGCTCGTCAGCTCGGCGCGCTGGTTGGGCATGTTCGCGGTGAGCTGGGCGCGACCGGCCGCCGGAATGGCATTCGGGTCGAACGTGATGTCGTGCGGGAAACCGTTCACGTTGATGAAGCGGACGCCGTCGCCGGCCTTGATCGTGAGATTCGCCGGCTCGTACCGATAGCCGGACGCGTCGCCGACCATGCGCACGTCGTGCGTCGTGCCGGTAATCGGCGCTGCAGTCGCGGTACCGACGGCAGGCGCCGGGGTGTTGACCGCCACGGCGGCGGTATCCTGCGTGGTGCCGGATTCCTGCTGGTCGGCGCTGCCACAAGCGCTCACAATCGCGGCAAGGCCGATCAGGGCGGCCATGCGGGAAACTCGCATCTTGGAAATACCTCCAGGGGTCATGACAGGTGAGCTGTCCGCACTCGCGGACCTTGTGAATTTATTCACAAGGCGCCCCTGCACGCAACGCGCCCGGCTAACCGCCTTTACTCCCAACTCACCACTGACACACTCACGACTGACAGCTTGGCGTTAGCCGCCCGTCCCCGTGGCCATCAGAACCCCGTGAGTAGCCGCCGATCCACCTGGGCCGTATCCCCCACGTACGCAAACCGGATGTCCTGGATGTACCGCCTGGCTGCTCTCTGCACCTGCTCCGGCGTCACCGTCCGCAGCTCGTCCACGAACCGCTCCGCCGCCCGCCAGTCGCCACGGTAGATCTCCGCCCGCGCCAGGAAGTGCGCCTGTGCTGCGTGCGTCTCGTTGTCCAGGAAGTAGTCGGTGATGTAGTGCGCCTCCATCCGCTTGAGCCCGTTCGGATCGAGCATCTCCTGCTTGAGCTCACGGACCGCCTCCCGCATCAGCTGCAGCACCAGCGTCGGCGATGCGGTCGAGACGTACAAACCGCCTGCGGTCGCGGCCCGCTCCAGATACGGCGAGTGAACGTCGTACGTCAGGTTCCGCCGCGTGCGTATCTCGGAGAACAGCCGGCCGGTCAGCGCGGTCGTCGCGATTCGCATCACGACCGCGTCCCGATCGTTCGCCAGCGGGCCGGGGAAGTAGCCCAGGATGTAGTTCGTCGGGAGACGCCGGTGTTCGAGCACCGCAGCCGATCCCGTGCGCGGGATTGCAGCCGGGAGCGTCCACTGATAATCACCCCTGGGCAGAGTCGCGATCGTCCGCCTGACGAGCGCCTCCAGGTGATCGCGATCCACGTCGCCGACCACAACGAGCAGCATCCGCGAGGTCACCATCTGGGTCTCGTGGTACCGGCGCAGATCAGCAGCCGTCAGCGCACCTACGGACCTTTCCGTCCCCGCGACCGGCAGCGCGTATGGATGACCGGCGAAGGCGATGCTGTCCGCGAGGTAGTTGGCCAGCGCGTCCGGGTTGTCGCGCCGCTGCGCCAGCGCCGCCAGCAATCGCTGGCGCACCAGCTCCACCTCCCGTTCGGGAAGCGTCGGGTGCATCACGCGATCGGCAAGTATCGCCCAGGTTGAGTCGAACCGGTCGGTGGTCGTGCGAAGGCCGATCATCGACCAGTCGGCCGACGTCTCCACGACGATGGATCCGCCAAGCCGCGACATCTTCCTGCGCAGCACGTCCCGCGGATAGCTCCGCGTGCCGTGCTCCGAGGCGTCGAGCAGCAGCAGCTCGATCCCCGCTGTCTCGGGAGTGACCTGACGAGTCCCGCCAAGAAGATAGAGGTTTGCGGCAACCACTCCAGCGACGTCCGAGCGGCGGTGAATGACCTTCACGCCGCCGGCATCGAAGCTGGTGGTGTTGGCACGCTGGAGATCGGCGCGAGCGCCGGACGGCGCGATCGCCATCGCGTCTGCCGGGGACATCGCCGCCGGGACCGCGATGACGGCCGCAGGAAGAACCGCTGCCAGCAGGGTGAGCACGCGCATCAGCGGCCTCCACTGGTGCGGACCACGCCACCGGCGCGCGTGAGCTCCGCTTCCGTGAGATTCAACTGCTGCCGCGCGGCGGGTGCGATCAACACCCCCACGACATGCGGCTTGTTGACTATGTACCTGCGCGCATACGACCGCAGGTCGTTCACCGTCTGGGCCGCCATGTTGTCCACGTACCCCATGTAGTACTCGAGACTGGCCACGCTCCACCAGAAGCCGAGCGTGTGAGCAAAGCCCGACGCGCGCTCGCGATCGAATGCGGACGACACGGCACGCTGCGCCTTGGTGGCTTCGACGTCCTCGGGGTTGAAATACCCGTCGGTGTCGAAACGCGCGATCTCGGCGAACAGCGCGGCCAGCGCTTCGCGCAGCCGTGTCGGGGTAGTCTGGCCGCTGATTGTTATCGGCCCGACGTTGTTCAGCGTGTAGTAGTTCACGATCACGCCATGCCACAGGCCGCTGTCAACCAGCCGCTGCTGCATCCCCGACCCCGGATCGTTGAGCACGTCGGAGAACACGTCGGCCGCGTAGGTGGCCGCAGGGTCGGCTCCGACGCTCGGCCCCTGCCATTGAACGAATACCGTGACCGCGCCGACATCCTCCTCCACGATCACCGCCGAGTTTCCGGTGAGCGCGGGGATCGGCGGAATCGGGTGGGCAACGAATGGGTCCTCTCCGCGCGGGATGCTCCCGAACTCGCGCTCGGCAAGCTCGAACGCTCTCGGCACCTGCACGCTCCCCGAGATGATCAGCACGGTGTTGTTCGGGACGTAGTAAGTCCGCTGGATGAAACGCATCTGCTCAGGCGTGACGTTGCGCAGCACGTCCCTGTCGCCGATGGTGTTCTTCCGGCTGAAATGTCCCGGATACAGTTTGCGGTCCAGCTCGGTCGTCAGGCGGAAGAAGGGGTTGGATTCCTGCCTGTCGTACTCGCCGAGCACGACCTCGCGCTCCCGCTCCAGCTCGTCCTGGCGGAAGAGCGGCGCCTTGTAGCCTGCGGCAAGCAGTCGGAGCGCCGGCGCCAGGCTGTCGGCGGAGACGCTGAGGAAGTAGTTCACGTTCTCCTCGCGCGCGGTGGCATTGTACACCGCCCCGAGCGTGCTCAATCGCTCGACATACTGGTCGGGAGCCGGGTTGTCGCGGTTCGCCCGGAAGAACATGTGCTCGTACATGTGCGCCAGTCCCGCGAACTCCGGGGTCTGCGTGAAGGCCCCGTTCCTGACATCGAGCTCCAGCGTCACGATGGGAACGCCGTGGTTCTCCACGACGATCACCTCCAGGCCGTTTGCCAGAACCCGGCGGTGGATGATCTTCTCGAGCTCGGCACGCTGCGCGCTCGCAGGCGCGGCAGTCAACGCCAGTGCCGCGGCAGCGACGATGAGAGTGGCGCCGCGGAGGACGCGTCGGTTTCTTACAGAACGCATACTGTGATCACGCCCTCGATGATAACGGAAGACAGGCTCACGCACCTGGAACGCCGGCTGGAGCCGGCAAGATTGCGTCGCGATGAGCCGCTGGCACCCTATACGACTTTCAGGATCGGCGGCCCCGCCGATCTTTTCTACACCGCTGAATCCGCCGACGATCTGGCGACAGCCGTCACCACGGCCCGTGAGCTGGAGATCCCCTGGTTCGTCCTGGGGCTCGGCGCCAACATCCTCGTCGGCGACCGGGGCTTTCGCGGCCTGATTATTAGAAACTCCGCAAAGCATTTCAGGTTCCACGACGACGGCCGGCTCTGGGTCGAGAGCGGCGCCATCGTGGGGCATCTCATACCCCTGGCCGTGGAACGCGGCTGGTCGGGGCTCGAGCACTACATAGGCATTCCAAGCACGGTCGGCGGCGCGCTGTGGCAGAACCTCCATTTCCTGTCGCCGGCGCCGGCACGTGAGCGGACGATGTTCATCTCCGAAGTGTTCTCCTCCTGCGAGATCCTGAGCGAGGAAGGAGACAGGCGGGAAGTCGGCTCCGACTACGTGCAGTTCGGCTACGATGACAGCGTATTTCATCACCGGCGCGATGTCGTGCTGTCCGCCACGTTCCAGCTGGCCGCGGAGGAGCCGGCGACCATGCACCGGATAATCCAGGAGAACCTCAGCTGGCGCGGCTCGCGCCATCCCTGGCTGGAGATTCACCCCAGCGCCGGCTCGATCTTCAAGAAGATCGAGGGAATCGGCGCAGGCCGGCTCGTGGATCAGTGCGGACTCAAGGGCTTCCGCCACGGTGGCGCGCAGATCTCGCACATCCACGCGAACATCATGATCAATCTCGGGAACGCCACCGCGAAGGACGTTCGCGAATTGACGGAGATCGCACAACGCACCGTCGAGGAGCGGCTTGGCTACCGGCTCGAACCCGAGGTGGGCTTCATCGGAGAGTTCTGAGCGGCGGCGATCCACTCCTTCCACGCCGTCTGATCCTCGCCGACCGTGACCTTGTGCTGCCAGCGCGTCAGCGGCATGACGAGCAGCAGCGGCTCGTTCTGCAGCTTTTCCAGCCAGTGCTCATCCGACAGGCGCGCTGCGGCGAGTCCCAGCTCCTGAAAGCGGCGGGACCCGCGATCCACGAGTCGCTGCACGCCGAATTTCTGCGCGAACCGCAGCAGCTCGCCGCGCGATGCGGCCCGCTCATCGAGATCCACGAAATGCGTCCTGATCCGGCGCTCGGCGAAGAAGCGCAGCGCCTTGCGCGTCTCAGCGCTCTTGCGCGTCCCGAAGACCTGCACCTCCATCACCGATTGACCATTCCCAGCAGCACGTCCTCGCACGCACCGAGGCATTCACGCAGCCTCGGCACCGTGTGGTCGCCCATGTGCCCGACGCGGAACGAGCCATCGCCCAGCGCCCGGTAGCCGGTCCCGACGACGTATCCCTGCTCAGCAACTCTCTTCACCAGCTCGTTCCCCGAGACCCCCGGCGGCAGCCGCACCGACGTAACGGTCGGCGAGCGGTATCCGGGACGGACGGTGATCGCAACATCCAGCCCGTGTTCGCTGCGGAGGTTCTCGACCCAGGCCTCGGTGCACTCCTGCATCTTCACATGTCTCTCCCACCGCGCGTCGAGCCCCTCGTGACGGATCGCCTGGAGTTGCGCATCGAGTGCGAACAGCAGCGGTAGGGCGGGCGTGTTGGGCGTCTCGCTTCGCGCGGCCATCGCTTCGTGCTCCAGCAGGTCGAAGTACATCCCGCGCTGCGGCGCAGCCGCGGCACCCGCGACGAACGCCGGAGTGGCCACGCCGAATGCGAGACCCGGAGGCAGTGCCAGAGCCTTCTGCGACCCGGTGAGCGCGAAGTCGAGCCCCCATTCGTCGAAATGGAATCCGGTACCCGCTATGCCGCTGACACTATCGACCACGCACGGCACATCGTGCTCCCGCGCCACTCGCGCCAGTGCCTGCACGTCGTTCAGCGCGCCCGTGGACGTCTCGCAGTGGACTATCGTGATCACCGCGTAGCGCTGCGCGACAAGCCGGCGCCCCAGCTCGTCAGGATCGTGCACTTCCCCGGCGGGCACCTCGTACCGGTCGCACTCCCGCCCCGTCAGCGCTGCGATGTCTGCGAACCGGGCCGAGAAGGCGCCGTTCACCAGCGCAAGCATCCGCCCCTGCGGTGCGCACCTCACTCCGGCCTCCATCAGCCCGGTTGCCGATGAGGTGCTGATGAAAACCGGGCGCGTGGTGCGGAACACGTATCGCAGCCCCGACTGCAGCCGCTCGAACAGCTCACGGAATTCCGGACCGCGGTGAGCGATCATCGGCTGGGTCATGGCGCGCGCGATCTCGGGCCTCACCTCCGTCGGGCCGGGAAGGAAGAACCTGCCGAAGCGTGGCATCAGGGAGCGCTGACCGGCGCGGACAGCACCAGGTCCTCCAGGTCCGCAAAGCTCTCGAGTATGAAGTCAGCGTGCTGCACGACTTCCTCCCTCCGCACGAATCCCACGAACGCGCCGAATGCATCCACCACGGGCTTGAGCTCCGCATCGGTGATCCCGTCGCCGACTGCGAGGATCGGGCGCTGCGGTGCGAGGCGCTCGACCAGCAGGCGCTTTCCCTGTTCCGCTGCGGTGAGCGCGCCGGGGTCGAAGCGCAGATAGGCGCCCTCCGGATCGTACTCCAGCGGAACCGCGTGGACGTCGTGATCGGGAACTCCCAGCCGCGCCGCGAGCGGCAGCACCGCCTCCCGCACGCCGCCGGTCACCAGCAGCACGCGAACCCCCGCGGTGATCAGGTGCCGCACCACCTCTGCGGCACGGGGCGCGATTGCCGCCTGGTACGCATCCGCCAGCCGGTCCACTTCGGCTCGTGTCGGGCGGACCATGTCCAGCCGCGCGGCGTACACCTCCCCCAGCGTACGCCGGCCCGACATCGCATCCGCGGTGAGATCCGCAATGCGCTTCGCCACGTCCGGATCACGCAGCGACGCCAGCCAGTCGATGCCTTCCATCCCCGAGACCGTGGAATCGACATCCAGCACCACGGTCGCGAATCGCGCGGTCACTGTCTGACTCCAGCCGGTCCGAGAGTCACGACCGTCGCCGAGCGGATGTCGGGATGTGCCAGCAGCTGGTCGCGCAGCTCGGTGCCCACTTCGCCATCGACGGAGATCGCCGCAAGCGCGTCGCCGCCCTGCGCCAGCCGCGCCTGATGATATTCGGCGATGTTCACGCTGGCGTCGCCGAGCAGAGTGCCCACCCGGCCAATCACGCCGGGTACGTCCCTGTTGGTGAGAATCAGCAGAGTGCCACGGGGCTGAACATCGACATGAAAGGCGCCGATGCGCGTGAGACGCGGCGGGGCGCCGGCGGGCGCGGATCCGGCAACCGCGACCTCGTGCATGCCGCCACCCACCGAGACCTCCACAGACCACTCGTCTTCGAGTGCGGAGCCGGTCGTCACGGCGAGCTCGATGCCGCGTGCCTCTGCCAGTGGTCTCGCATTGATGAGGTTGAGCCGCTCCGTGGCGACCACGCCGCGCAGCACACCGGCCGCAGCCGCCGAAAGAAGCGCGGCGGATGCGCCGGACTGCTTTGGCCCGACCCGCAGCGAGACGCGCCGCACGGCGAGATCCCCCTGCGTCGCCAGCAGCGCGCGGGCCACCGCGGCAGAACGCTCAGCAATCTGCAGCGGGCCAGCGACCTCGGACCACGTGACTCCTTCCAGCGTCGCGATGTTGACGGAGCGCGACAGCTCGCCGCTCAGCAGCGCGTCGCGCACCGCTGCGCACACCTCGACCGACACGTTGCGCTGAGCTTCCAGGGTTGAAGCGCCGATGTGCGGTGTCAGTACCACGTTCTCCTGCCGCCTCAGGGGGTGTTCCTCGGCGAGCGGCTCGCGCACGAACACGTCGATCACCGCACCGCTCAGGCGACCGCTTCCCAGCGCGTCGGCCAGGGCGTCCTCGTCAACGATCCCGCCGCGCGCCAGGTTCGCGACAATGGCGCCTTGCGGCAGCCGCGCGATCTCTCTCCGTCCGACCATCCCCCGGGTCTCTTCCGTGAGCGGCACGTGCATCGTGAGGATGTCCGCTTCAGCGAGCAACTCGTTCAGGCCGGAGGCGCGCCGCACGCGCAATCCCTGGAACCGCGTGTCGGCGACGTACGGGTCGTACGCCGCTACCTCCATCTCGAAGGCTGTGGCCCGGCGGGCCACTTCGCTGCCGATGCGGCCGAGGCCGATGATCCCCAAACGCCGGCCGCGAAGCTCCCGCCCGAGAAACCGTGCCCGGTCCCAGCGCCCGGCATGCATGGCGCCGTCCGCCTGAGGTATGTGCCGCAGCAGACCCAGCACTCCTCCGAAGAACAGCTCGGCGACGGCTACCGTGTTCCCCGCAGGCGCGTTGATAACGGCTACGCCAAGCTCGGTTGCCACGTCCAGTGCTATGTTGTCGATCCCGACTCCTGCACGTCCGACGACTCGCAGCCGCGGACCGGCTCTCAGCAGCTCCGGTGTGATGCGCGTCGCACTTCTCCCCACCAGCGCGTCATATTCCCCTATGCGGGCCAGAAGCACGTCCGGCGACAGCGTTGGACTTTCATCCACCCGCAGCGCGGGCTCGGCTGAGAGCAGGGCGACGCCTTCTGCGTCTATGTCGTCGGTGACGAGAACCCGGAAGGACACCTGATTACGATGAAGGGTGAGTCAAGGCAATTTCGATGAGTTCGCAGAGGCGCGTAAGCTGCGTGTGAAGAAGGCTGAGCAATGAGCGGACGCATGTACACCCCCGCGCCCTGGCTCCCCGGACCGCATGGACAGACGCTGTGGGGTCGTTTCTTCCGGCGGGTGCCTCGTCTGAAGCTGCGCCACGAGCGATGGGAGACCCACGACTCGGACATCGTGGACGTCTACCGCCTGGCGGGCGAGGACGACGCACCGCACCTGCTCCTGCTTCACGGCCTGGAGGGAGGCCTGCACTCGCACTATGCCCGTGGGATGCTGTCCGAAGCGGCGCGCCGCGGCTGGCATGCGACGTTTCTAATCTTTCGCTCCTGCGGTCCGGAGCTGAATCTGCTGCCCCGCTTCTACCACTCCGGCGACACTTCCGATGCGCGCATGGCCCTCGAGTGGATTCTGCGCGAGCAGCGCGACCGGCTGGTGGTGATGGTAGGCGTATCCCTCGGCGGCAACGTCCTTCTCCGGCTGCTGGCCGAAGAAGGTGACAACGCGCCAGCCAGGCTGGTCGCCGCGGCTGCTATCTCGGTTCCCTTCGATCTCGCGCGCTCTGCGCGGCATATCCAGCGCGGATTCGCGAGAGTGTACCAGCGCCACTTCGTCCGCTCCCTCAAACGGAAGGCGCTCGCGAAGCTCAAGCTGTTCGAAAGCCATTTCAACCGTGATGCGATCGTGCGCGCCGCAACGCTGTACGACTTCGACAACAGCGTCACCGCACCCTTGCACGGCTTCGCCAGCGCGGACGACTACTACACACGCTCGAGCTCGCTGCCCGTTCTCGATCGCATTCGCGTACCGACGATCCTCCTCAGCGCCGAGGACGACCCGTTCCTTCCACCCGAAGTGCTGCAGGACGTGCGGCAGGCCGCACGTGGCAATGCTCACCTTCAGCTGGAGTTCGTGCCGCACGGCGGGCACGTAGGTTTCATTTCGGGACCTCCCTGGCGACAGACCTACTGGGCCGAAGTCCGCGCGTTCGAGTTTCTTGCCCAGCGCATCGCCGAACGCCGGGAGCAAGTCACACTGCCGCCAGTTTCCGGAGGTGTTGGATGAAGAGAAGCAGACTGTTGGCGCTCTCCGCTCTGATCGCTCCCCTCGCCTGCTCCACCGGGATGAACCAGTCCGAGGTGCAGGGGTCCGCCGCCCAGGCCGCAGCGACGACGCCACCGGCGGCGACCGCCTCGGCTGATTCGCCGCGGCACGGCGAGTGGATGATGATCCGCACGCCGCAGGGCGATTCCGTGCGGACGTGGGTCGTGTTCCCCGAGCGCTCCGGGCGAGCACCGGTAGTTCTGGTGGTGCACGAGATCTTCGGGCTGAGCCCGTGGATCCGCGGCGTGGCTGACCAGCTTGCGGCAGCGGGCTTCATAGCCGTCGCGCCCGACCTGCTCACGGCTCACGCAATTCCGGGCTCGCCGCTCAACCCCGACCCACAGGCAGCCACGGCCGCGATACGCACGCTGAACGTTGACGACGTCCATCGCCAGCTGAGCGCGATCGCCGCGCACATGATGCAACACCCTGCTGCGCTGCCACGGTACGGAATCGTCGGCTTCTGCTGGGGCGGACAGCGATCGTTCGAGCACGCGGTCCGGGTTCCTGAGCTTGGCGCGGCGGTCGTCTATTACGGCTCCTCACCACCTCCGTCAGAGGCCGCGAGCGTGAGGGCTCCGGTGCTTGGCCTGTACGGCGGCGTCGATGCGCGGGTGAACAACACCGTCCCGCCAATGGATTCAGCGATGCGGGCGCTCGGCAAGACATTCCGCGTCGTCACATACGAAGGTGCCGGTCACGGGTTCCTGCGGCAGCTGGATGGTCGCGAGGGCGCGAACCGCGCCGCGGCGAACGCGGCGTGGCCGGAGACGATCGCCTGGTTCCGGACCCACCTGGAGCGTCCCGGCTCATGAGCTTACTGCAATGATCCTCCGGGTAGTCAGCGCGCTGCTGCTCATTGCGGGGATCGCGCTCGGTGTGATGGTGACGTTCTTTGGAGTCGAGCGGCGGCGCGGACGGGAGATCCGTCGGCCCCACCCGGCGATAAACCTTCCGGCCGTCGCCGCCGCCATGACCGCGTGGGGCGCGGTGGGCTACCTGCTCACGCGGGGCGGCGCCGGCCTGCTGTGGACGATCGTGATCGCGTCGGCTGCGGCTGCTGCTGCCTGGATCGGGATCGGTGCGCTGCTCGCGAAGTGGGCGCTTCGTGCGCCGTTGGAAGATCCGCATGAACTGGCGGAGGCGATCCAGGGGCACGTTGCCGTCGTGACGGCAGGAATCGGCGAACATCCGGGTCGCATCACGTATCGCCTTCACGGCGAGACCCACGTGGTGACCGCACTGAGCCTGGACGGGCGGCCCATAGCAGAAGGTACGGATGTGGTCATCGAGCGCCTGGACGGTGACGTGGCCTACGTCGAACCCTGGTCGCTCGTCGAGAGGCGCCTCTGAGATGCGTGGCGGCGAACAGGAAGCATGAACGAAGGAGTGTGGTTCGCCGTTGTCTTCGTGGGCTTCTTCATCCTGCGCGCGGTGATCGCCACCATCGTCTTCTTCTGGATCCTGCCCGACGACGGCCGCTGCCCGAACTGTGATTCTCCTACGTTGCGCCTCGAGTCACGCGGTCTGATGAGGATGCTTCCGTGGCTGCGGCCGAGCTGGTGCTACGAGTGCGAGTGGGATGGTGTGCTTCGCTCTAACGATCCGCGACCATCACGTAGAGGCGAAGCCACTCCGGCCAGTTTCCACTCAGCTCGAAGAAGTCATCGAAGTAGGTGAGCCCGGCTGATTCCAGCGCCACGATCACTTCCGTAAGCAGGTCGTCGTTCGCCAGGGGACCGATGACTATCAGCGCGGCCTCCACCGCGAACTCGTCCGGCGTGAGGTTGAACCGCTCGTCCAGCGCGCTTCGAGTCAGCCCGGCAGCCTCGAACGCAGCGCGCCGGATGCACACGATCGGCTGACCTGCCGCAACGGTTATCGGCATCTTGCTCCGGAGACAGGCGTACCGGCGGCAATATACATTGGATCGTGAGCTCGTCATCGCAGGGCATGCGCGGCGCCCCGGAGCAGGAATTCGACGTCATCGTCGTCGGTGCGGGGCACGCCGGTACCGAGGCCGCGGTCGGCGCGGCGCGAACCGGCGCGCGTGTGGGGCTCGTCACCAGCGCGCTCGAGACGATCGGCCAGATGTCGTGCAATCCGGCCATCGGCGGAGTCGCCAAGGGAACGGTCGTCCGCGAGGTCGATGCGCTCGGCGGAATAATGGGGCGGGCGACCGATCTCTCCACCGTGCAGTTCCGCATGCTCAATCGCGGCAAGGGGCCTGCCGTGTGGGCGCCGCGGGCGCAGTGCGACCGTGGCCTGTACCGCCGCGCGGTTCGCTCGCTGATCGAAGCGCATCCGCGCGTCCAGACTATCCAGGGGACCGTCGCGCGCCTGATACTCGACGGCGGCCGGGCGGGAGGAGTCGAGACCCTCGAGGGGCGCCGCTTCGAGGCACGTGCCGTGATAATCACGACCGGCACGTTTCTCCGCGGACGCATTCACATCGGAACGACGACGCAGATTTCCGGCGGGCGGGCCGGCGACGCGGCGGCAACTCATCTCGCCGAGCAGTTGGATGAGGCGGGGCTCGCGGTCGCGCGCTTCAAGACGGGGACTCCGCCGCGCATAGACGGTCGATCGGTGAACGTCGGCGCGCTCGAGGCACAGGACAGCGAGATCGAGCGGTTCGACTACTCGTGGTCGCACTTCTGGAAGGAGCCACGCCGCAGCGACCACTCGACGCGCCATCCCGCGCAACTGCCGTGCTGGATCACGTTCCTCGAGCGCGAGGGACAGGAGATCATACGCGAGCACATCTCGCTGTCGGCGATGTACGGCGGAGCGATCGCGTCCCAGGGACCACGCTACTGTCCATCGGTCGAGGACAAGGTCGTGAAGTTCGCGGGCGCGGAGCGGCATCAGATCTTTCTCGAGCCCGAAGGTCACGACACTACTGAGTTGTATGTGAACGGGCTGTCCACGTCGCTCCCCGCGCCCGTGCAGCTCCGGGCGCTCAGAAGCATCCGCGGACTCGAGAACGTTCACATGACGCGTGCGGGCTACGCCATCGAGTACGACTACTACGAACCGACGCAGCTCGATCGTACCCTGCAGGTGCGAAGCATTCCCGGGCTGTACTTCGCGGGACAGATCAACGGCACAACTGGCTATGAGGAGGCGGCGGGGCAGGGGGTGTTCGCGGGAATGAACGCCGGCCTCGCGATCGCTGGCCGCGAGCCCCTCGTGCTCGGACGCGAGAGCTCCTACATCGGCGTACTGGTCGACGACCTCACTACCAAGGGAGTGGACGAGCCGTACCGGCTGTTCACTTCGCGGTCGGAGTTCCGGCTCACGGTGCGGCAGGACAACGCGCTTCAGCGCCTCGCGCCCGTGATGATGCAGCTGGGCGCGTATGACGCGTACGAGGAGGAGACAGCGGCCAGACGATTGCGCAGCGTGGAGGAGGCGCTGCAGCTGGCTGCAAGAACCAGCATCACGCCGGATAGCGCGGCGGAGATGCTGCAGCACGCAGAGAGTGCTCCGCTCGCGCACTCGGTGAAGATCGCGGAGGTGGCGCGTCGTGCTCGCGTATCTCTCAGCGAAGCTTTCGCGGCCGTGGGCGTCGGTGGCGGACTCGACGCCGAGGCAGTCCTGAGTGCGGAGCTCGAGCTCAAGTACGAGGGCTACTTCGCGCGCGAGCGGCAGGAAGCGGACAGGCTGCGCCGCATGCAGGAGATGCCGCTCGATCCTGACGCGCCCTATGAGACGATGACGATGCTGTCATACGAAGCGAGACAGAAGCTGGCGCGCATCCGGCCGCAATCGATTGCGCACGCCGCGCGGATTCCGGGGGTGAGTCCCAGCGACCTGCAGAACCTGGCCATCGAGGTCGCGCGGCGCAGGCGCTAGGGCTTCGGCGTGGGGCGGCTGGAACGGGAACGCCCCATGCGCAGTAGTGTGTTTCAAGCTGGTCAGGGCTTGGTTGCGCCACTTGGCAGCCCGAAACGCAACTCTTGTATCGGAGGTAGTATGCGATTGGCCTACGTTGGGATGTTCCTTGTTTCTACGACAGCAATGGCTCAGGATAGCGCCATTATACCACCAGTTCCCCCTCCATCGCTGAATGTTGGGGCTCGAGGCGAGATCAAGGTCTCGCCGGATCGCGCGACGGTGCACATCGCCGTCGAGACCAAGGCGGAGAACGCGGCGGCGGCGGCCTCGGAGAACGCCCGCATACAGCAGCGCGTTATAGCCGCAATCCGCGGTGTGGGCGTTCCGAACGACCAGATCTCGACCATTCAGTACAACGTCTTTCCGGATTACCGCTACGAGCGGGACCGGGAGCCGCGCCTGGTCGGTTACAGGGTCACGAATACCGTGGTCGTGGAGCTGCGCCAACTGGACCGGGTGGGCCCGGTCCTGGACGCAGCACTGGGAGCTGGTGCGAACATGATCACAAGCCTCCAGTTCTACGCCTCGAACACCGAGACGGCGCGGCGAGAGGCGATAGCAAGGGCCATCCAGACGGCCCGCGGCGATGCGGAGGCCATGGCCAGGGCCGCCGGCGGGACGCTGGGACCGCTGATGGAAGCTCACGTCGGCGCCTACTATGCGCCGCCGCCACCGCCTCCGCCGATGGCCCGAATGGAGGCCCAGGCCGCCGCCCCGATGGACACCCCGATCAACCCAGGGCAGCAGACAGTCGCGGTCGACGTCCAGACGCGCTGGCGGTACCTGCCAGGCCGGTAGCTCCAGCGGGCGTTTCACGTGAAACAGCCCACC
>DASUUI010000042.1:0-24326 GCA_036374155.1 Gemmatimonadaceae bacterium
CTCGCCGCCCTGGCGCTGCCAGTCGCTGTCGGCGCGCAGGGCACTGACAACAGCTGGTCCTGGTCGGGAGCCGTGGAATCCGGCAAGTGGGTCCGCGTCGCATCCATCAACGGGCCTATCGACGTGGAAGCGAGCCCGGACGGCCGCGTGCACGTCACCGCCGAGAAGACATGGCGGAACGGCGATCCGCAGCGCGTCCGCTTCGAGGTCGTCGAGAGCGCCGGCAACGTCACCATCTGTGCTCTATGGAACGAGAACGCCACGTGCACCGAGAATGGGATGACCTCCCGCGGCCGGAACAGCGGCAACAACAACAACGACACCCAGGTCCACTTCCGCGTCCGGCTGCCGGCCACAGCGAATGTCGCGCCGACGACCGTGAACGGCGCGATCACCGTTGCGGGAGCCCGGCATGAAGTGAGGGCAACGACGGTGAACGGCGGCATCGAGATCGGCACCACCGGCGGTCCCGTTTCAGCCACCACGGTGAACGGGAGCATCCGCGCGAGCTTCGCGGCACAGTCGTCCAGCGACATGAAGTTCACGACCGTGAACGGCGGAATCGACCTCGCGGTCCCGCGCGAGTTCGCTGCCGACGTGCACATGACGACGGTGAACGGCGGGATCACCACGGACTTCCCCATCACGATTCAGGGCCGGTGGGGCCCCCGTACTGCCTCGGGTAGGATCGGCGCGGGCGGGCCGGACCTGCACATGACGACGGTCAACGGCTCGCTGGCCCTGCGCGGCATGTAGCGGGCGGTCGGAGGGCGCGCTCCGCTGATTACCTTTCGCGCCGATGGACAAGCCCTCTGATCCCGCGAGCCTGCGCGCTCTTCTGACGCACATCGTGGATTACGCCGGCCTCTTTCCTCCCGCTCAACTCGGGATGGAAGAGGCCGTCGGCAATTACGCGGAGTACCTGGCCGGACCGCACGCGTGGATGCTCGGCAGGTTCGTGGTGCCTGCTTCCCGCCTGGACGAGTTCGAGTCGGCGGCGGCGCGCCATCTTCCGCGAGGGGAGGAATCGCGACCGTGGCAGCTGAGCGCGCTTGTCGGCGGAGATCTTCGCTCCGACGTGGAGCGGATGCTCGAGTTCAACTGCTCGCACTGGGCAGGGTCGGAGACCGGCCACGCGGTGATCGATGCAGCCGAGGTGAGGGCTGCAACGGAAAGCGGGATCGCATCGGTGACGGCACAGCTGCCGCGCAATTTCCGCTGTTTCGTCGAGATCCCTGTCGAGCGCGATCCTGAGTCGCTTGTCGCTGCGGTCGGGCGGGCAGGAGCGGCAGCGAAGGCACGGACCGGGGGAACGAGCGCGGAGGCTTTCCCCGCGAGCGGCGTCGTGGCGCGATTCCTCGCAGAGTGCGTCACTGCCGCGGTTCCGTTCAAGGTCACGGCCGGGCTGCATCACCCCGTGCGCGGCGAGTACCGCCTCACGTACGAGAAGGACGCTCCGTGCGGGACCATGCTCGGCTTCCTCAACGTGTTTCTCGCCGCTTCTGCGCTGGCGGCCGGGCACGGGATGACCGCTGCAACGGAGGTCCTCACGGAATCGCGGCTTGAGACACTGCGCTTTGATTCCGGGAACGCGACCTGGGGCCCGCACCAGATCAGCACTGAGTCCATCCAGCGCGCGCGGGAGCTCGCCATCTCATTCGGCTCATGCTCTTTCCGCGAGCCGGTGGACGAGCTGGTCGCTGCGGGGATTCTCAAGTGAGCGACGGTGCGGAGATGCGCTCGTGGATCGAGTCAGCCAACGACGAGGAAGGCGGCTTCTCGCTGAGCAACCTCCCGTTGGGCGTGTTCAGCGGCGGCGACGTGGCTGCTGCGCGGATCGGGGTCGCAGTCGGGAAGGAGATTCTCGACGTCAGAGCCTGTGTGGAGGATGAGCTGCTCCCGAACGTGCGCCCGGCGGCACTCATAGCGGCGACCGCCGGCGACCTCAACCTGCTGATGCGGCTTGGCCGCGGTGCCGCCCGTGAGTTGAGGGAAGGTGTGCGGCAACTGCTCGCCGAAGAGGCCTCGACTGCGGTCCGGGAGAAGGTGAGCGGGCTGCTCGTTCGGGGCAGCGAAGCTACGCTGCACGTCCCCGCGCAGATCGGAGACTACACCGATTTCTACGCTTCCATCGAGCACGCGACCAACGTCGGGAGCATGTTCCGTCCCGACAATCCACTGCTGCCGAACTACAAGTACATCCCCATCGGCTACCACGGGCGCGCGTCATCCATCGTGCCGTCCGGCACACGCGTCACGCGCCCTCTCGGGCAGACGCGCCCGGCGGACGCTACCGAGCCGCGGTTCGGACCGTCGCGCGCGCTGGACTACGAGGCGGAGATCGGATTCTACGTGGCGCGGGGAAACGCGCTCGGTGAGCCGGTGCCGATCGATGCTGCGGACGAGCGAATCTTCGGGTTCTGCCTGGTGAACGACTGGTCTGCCCGCGACATCCAGAGCTGGGAGTACCAGCCGCTGGGCCCGTTTCTCGCCAAGAACTTCGCGACGACAGTCTCGCCCTGGGTGGTTCTCACCGACGCGCTCGAGCCGTTCAGAGTTCCGGCCCGGGCGCGGAGCGCGGGAGACCCGGAGCCGCTGGCTTATCTCAGCAGCGCGGGCGACTCCCAGCGCGGCGCATTCGCGATCACGATCGAGGTCTGGCTCAGCACGGTGCGGATGCGGGAGGCGGGAGCGCCTGCCCATCGCCTCAGCAGCGGGGACTTCTCCCGCATGTACTGGACGCCAGCGCAGATGCTGGCGCATCACGCGAGCAACGGCTGCAACCTGGTTCCGGGCGATCTGCTGGCGAGCGGCACCGTGTCGGGCCCGACGCGTGAAGAGCGCGGCTGCCTCCTGGAGATCACCCGCCGCGGTGCGGAGCCGGTGCTGCTTCCCGGCGGCGAGGAGCGGTCGTTCCTGGAGGACGGTGACGAGGTGGTCCTGCGAGGCTGGTGCCGGCGCCCTGGCGTTGCAGCACTCTCGTTCGGCGAGTGCCGGGGGACGGTGGCCGAACATCGGAGCGTTTGAACTGTATTGTGACCTTGGAGGCGCGCACGCTGTCTGCATAGAAGCGTTGTCACCCACCACAGTTGAAACACTCACGAGCTCAGCCATGCCTGCACTCCCGTTCTTCTACCACGAATCCGAAGGCATCAGGATCACGGTCAGGCCCGTATACCTGCGGGACAACTCGGAACCGTCGCGCAATCACTACGTCTTCGCGTACTTCGTCAGGATCGAGAACATCGGAGCACAGCCAGTTCAGCTGCTTTCCCGCAGGTGGCTCATCCACGACTCCATCGGTGAGGACACCGAGGTGATCGGAGAGGGTGTGGTCGGGCAGCAGCCGCTGATTCCGCCGGGCCGGGTGCACGAGTATCACAGCTTCTGCGTGCTCAAGTCCGCCGACGGGTTCATGGAGGGGCACTACGTGTTCATTCGCGCCGACGGCAGCGAGTTCACGGCGCGGATACCGCGCTTCACGCTGAACGCGAGCGCCGGTGAGCGCAGCTTCTGATGCACGCAGGAGACTGATGCCCCTTCCTCTCGCGAGCACGCTGCTCGTGGCGGCGTGGTGCGCGACTGGATGCGACAAGAGCAGTGCGGATGCGGGACTGCCTCGCGATACGACGGCGGTCGAGTCCGCCGCCGACAGCGTGGAGTCGGCCCTGGACACCGTGGCGCGGGGGATCGTCCTGCGCGCGCGGGAGCATGACCGGGCCAATCAGCTGGACAGCGCCGCTGCCGGCTATCTGGACGCTGCCGAGCGGATACCGGCGATATCGGACTGGCTGCTGCTCCGTGCGGCGGGGGTGATCGCGGACAGCGCGCGGCGCTCCGATCTGTACGAGCGGGTGCGCACCCCCGTCGCGCGCGACCGGATCCCACTGACGGAAGCGCTGGCGCGCGAGCGCACCGGTGACATCGCGGGCGCGATCCGCGCGTTCGAGGGCGCGCGCGTGCCGCTCAGCGCGTTCCGGCTCAGGATTGCCCGGGCGTCCGATAGCGCGACCAGGACGGCCGTGCGGCGGGAGATGGTTGCCTACATGGCGACGCACCGGGGCTCGGAAGCCGCGCGCGACATCCAGGCGCTGTTCGATCAGAGCTTCACCGCACGGACGGCACGGGAGGAGCTGGCGCTGGCGCGGACGGCCGCGGCGTCGGGCAGGGCCGCGCGGGCTGTCGCCGGTTTCGCGGCGGCGTCGCGCGCCGGTCTTCTCGAGGCACGCGACAGGTTCACGTACGGATCGATGCTCGCACGCCTGAACCGCCACAGGGAAGCGATCGCTCAATACCGGGCAATACGGTCGCCATCGCCGCTTGCCGCTGCCGCACAGTACCAGCTTGCCAGGATGCAGATAGCGTCCGGCAGCGTCGGCAGTGCCCGCTCCACCCTTCGCGCGATCACCCGGGAATGGCCGCAGGACACGAGTGCCGCCTCTGCGCTGCTGCTGCTCGCGGACCTGGCGACCGACGACAATCGGGACCTGGACGCGCGCGCCGCACTGCGGGACGCAGCCCGCCGATTCCCCGGCGCGCGGCACGCGCCGGCGGCGCTGTTCCGCGCCGGTATGATCTCGTACATCCGGCGGGAGTTCCGCACGGCGGCGACCGAGTTCCGCGAGGCCGCTGACAGGTACCCGCGCAGCGATGACGCGATCGCGGCCAGGTACTGGAGTGGCAGGGCGCTGTTCGAGGCCGACGACCGCGCCGCCGCCGATTCAGCGTGGCGACGCGTTATCGCCACGGAGCCGGGATCGTACTACACGGTGCTCGCGACGAGGCGGCTCAAGGTTCCCTTGTCCGTGGGCGACAGCGGGACCGTCACGGTGGGGAGGCAACCGGCGCTCGAGTCCGCGATTACGCGGGGCGCAGTCCTGGAGCTGCTTGGGATGGACACCGAGGCACGGCATGAGTACGACCGGGTTTTCAGGGACGCAACCGAGAGCGGCGAGCGGATGCTGGCGACGGGCGAGGCGTTCGCTGGAACGGCCAACGCCTCGCGGGCGATGTCTCTCGGCAGCCGGCTGCTAATCGACGTCGGGCGGAACCCGCGTACTTATCGCGTGGTCTATCCGGTGGTCGAGCGCGAGCGGATCGGCATCGAGTCACGCGCCCACGGGCTGGATCCCGCGCTCGTGGCGGCGCTGATAAGGCAGGAGTCGAGCTTCAACCCGCGCGCGACCTCTCCGGTCGGTGCGCGCGGGCTGATGCAGATCATGCCGCGGGTCGGACAGCAGCTCGCTGCGCGAAAGGGAATTGCGGAGTTCAACCCGGACACGCTGTACAATCCGGCGGTCAACGTGGCGCTCGGCACGCTCCACCTGCGCAACATGATGGCGGAGTACCCGAACGTGGAACGCGCGCTCGCGGCCTATAACGCCGGCGGCTCGCGCGTGCGACGCTGGGCGGCGAAGGCGGGCGCGGGCGATCCGGAGGTCTTTACGGAGCGGATACCGTTCGTCGAAACGCGCGGATACGTCCGAGCGATCGTCCGAAATCGCGCATTCTACCAGGCGCTTTATTCCTGGTGAACTCGATCGCATCCTCCAGCAGCGAATAGACCACCGGCACGGCGAACAGCGTCAGGAGCGTGGAGGTGATCAGTCCTCCGATCACCGCTCTTGCCATCGGCGCCCGCTGCTCGGCGCCCGAACCGATCGCGAGCGCGAGGGGAAGCATCCCGCCGATCATTGCTGCGGTGGTCATGATGATCGGCCGCAGGCGTATGCGGCCGGCGGACAGCAGCGCGTCCATCCGATTCTTGCCCGCGGCGCGCTCGTGGTTCGTGAAATCCACGAGCAGGATGCCGTTCTTGGTGACGAGCCCCATCAGCATCACCATGCCGATCATCGTCATCACGTTCAGGTTGCCCTTCGTGACCAGGAGCGCCAGCGCGACACCGATGAGACTGAGCGGCAGCGCCACCAGGATCGCCAGCGGCTGGGTAAATGAGCCGAACAGCGACGCGAGGATCAGGTAGATAAACACGACCGCCAGGATCAGCGCCTCGCCGACGTAGCCCTTCGTCTCCTGCAGGTTCTGCACGTCGCCCGTGAAGACCGCCTGGTAGCCAACCGGGAGGCCGATGGAGTCAATGCGGATGCGGACGGCGTCAGCGACCGATCCCATGGAGTGTCCGGGGAGCACTCCCGCGGAGATCGATACCATGCGCTCGAGACTGCGTCGCTCGATCTGCTGCGGTCCGACTCCGGAGCGCACGTCGGCAACCTGTGCGAGCGGAATGATCGAGCCGCGCGACCCGCCGTCTCCCCCGCTCACGATCGGAATGCTCGACACGTTCGCGGCCGACGCCCGCAGGGAGTCCGGGTAGATCACGACCACGTCGTGCGAGTAGCCGTCCGGATCCTCCCAGCGCGTCGCGCGCTGGCCGCCGAACAGCGGCGACAGGGTGCCGGCAATGCTGCCAATGCCGAGCCCGGCCGCCCACGCCTGCTGCCTGTCAACGTCCACGTCCAGCTGCGGGATCTGCCCCTCGAAGCTGGAATTCGGCTCGGCGACTCCCGACACGTCGCGAATGCCGGTGAGCACCTGGTCTGCCGCGATCTGGAGGCGCGTCTCTTCGGGGCCCTGCACGTTCACGATGATCGGCTGGCGGAAGCCGCCGAAGATCGACGGGGTTCCCGTGATGGCCGGCTGAACGCCAGCGATGCTGCGCAGCTCGCTGCGCAGCTGTGTCTGCAGCTCTTCCTGCGAGATGCCGCGCTGGCCCTTCGGGACCATCTTCACGTAGATGGACCCGCTGTTGGGCGTGCCGCGGAAGCCGCCTCCTATGGTCACGTACGTCAGCGCGACCTCCGGTTTCGACTGCAGCAGGTCCGCGACCTCGCGCGCCTTGTTCGTCGTATAGGAAAGGGAAGAGCCGGGCGGGGTCCGGAGCTGGACATTGAACTCACCGCCGTCCACTTCCGGAAGCCAGGCAAAACCGAGCCGCGGCAGAATGACCAGCGCAAGCACGACCGAGGCGGCGGCGCCGAGCATCACCTTGCCACGATTGGCCAGTGACCAGCGCAACCAACCGGGGTACCTGTCGGCGATCCGCTCGAATCGCTCGTTGAACGCAACGGCGATGCGACGGATACCGCGCCCCTTCGTTCCCGTGCCGTGCGCTTCCGCTTCCGGGTCGCGCCACACGCTGGAAAGCATCGGATCGAGCGTGAAGGAGACGAACAGCGACACGAGCACTGCGAAGGCCACCGTGACGCCGAACTGCATGAAGATCCGGCCGATCATGCCGCCCATGAATGCGACCGGTATGAAGACCGCGATGATGGCCAGCGTCGTGGAGACCACTGCCAGCCCGATCTCACTGGTCCCTTCCCGCGACGCGCGGACGTGATCCTTCCCCATCTGTACGTGCCGCACGATGTTCTCGCGAACGACAATGGCGTCGTCTATCAGCAGGCCGATGGAAAGCGACAGCGCCAGCAGTGTCATGTTGTTGATCGTGAAGTCGAACAGCCACATCACGAAGAACGCGGAGATGATGCTCACCGGCAGCGTGAGGCCTGTGATCACGGTCGAGCGCCAGGAGTTCAGGAACAGGTAGATGATCGCGATCGTCAGGACGGCGCCGAGGATCAGGGTCAGCTGGACGTCGTGCAGCGAGTCGCGGATGCGCCACGAGTCGTCCCGTATCACGCGCAGTGACACGTCCGAGGGCAGCCGGCCACGGAGCTCTTCGACCGCGACAGCGACCGAGTCTGAGACCTCGACGGTGTTCGCGCCGGAGAGCTTGATGATGTTGACCGCGACCGCAGGCGTGTCGTTGAGCAGCGCTGCCGATCGCGGGTCCTGGATCCCGTCCACCACCCGCGCCAGGTCGCGCACCCGGATCGGAACGCCGTCGCGCACGGCAACGGTGACGTCGCCGAACTCGCGCGGCTCGGTGATCCTGCCGGTGACGCGCACGAGCTGCTCGCGTCCACCCTGTTCCACGCGGCCCGCCGGCACCTCCTGGTTCTCCCGCTGCAGCGCTGCCGCGATCATGCCGGGACTGATTGCGTACGCGCGCAACGCCTCCGGGTCCAGCTCGGCCCGTATCTCCCGCGTGGCCCCGCCAACGCGGTTCACGTCACCCACGCCAGGGACGGCCCCCAGCCGCGTGGCCACGATGTCGTCGGCCATGCTGGTGAGCTCGCGCAGCGGCCGCTCCGCGCTCTGCAGTCCGAGCGATATGATCGGGCGCGAGTTGGGATCGAACCGGTTGACTATCGGCTCCTCGATGTCCGGCGGCAGTTGCCGTCGGATGCGCGCGATCTTCGATTGCACGTCCTGCTGCGCCGTGAGGATGTCCTCACCCAGGTTCAACTGCAGCCGGACTATCGCGCCACCGTTGTACGACGTGGACGTGATCTCCCGCACGCCCTGCACGGTGTTGAGCGCTTCCTCGATCGGGCGCGCGACGTCGCGCTCCATCACCTGCGGGCTCGCGCCAGGGTAGGCCACCTGCGCAATGACGACCGGGTAGGTGACATCCGGGTACTCGTCCACCCCGAGCCGCTGGTAGGCGACGAGTCCGAGGACAACGAGGGCGACCATCATCATGGTCGCGAAGACCGGACGACGGATGGAAACGTCAGAGAGAAACATGGCTCAGCGCTCCCGTTGCGGTGGTGCCGTCGTTGTTCCCGGCGCGGCCGCGCCCCCGGCGGGCGCCGGCGCGCTGCCGACAGGCGGGCGATCACCACCGATGACCTGCACTTCCATGCCGCGACCGACGGCGCCCACGTTGCCGACGATCACGCGGTCGCCTGCCGCGAGCCCGCTCGTGACCTCTGCCTGAGCGCCGGCTGCGTTGACCACGCCGAGGGTCACCGGCACCTGCTCGACCACCCTCCCCGCGATCCGATACACGAACTGATCACCTTCCGCGGTCTGCCGCACCGCAGGAAGCGGGACGACGGTCGTGCTCTCGACCGTGCGAGCAACAACGACTCCGCTGGCGAAAGTGCCGCCGCGCAGCTCGCCGCGGGCATTCGGAACCTGCACGTACACGGTGACAGAGCGGGTATTGGGATCTATCGTCGGGCTTACGCGCGCCACGCGGCCCTCGAACGTGCGGCCGGCGGCGTCGAAGCGAACGGTCTGTCCCGGCGCGAGTCGCGTGGCCAGTCGCTCCGGGACCGCGGCGTTCAGCTCGAGCGTCTCGTTCCGCACCAGCGTGAACAACTCGGCACCGGGCGCCACGCGCTCACCCGGCTCGACGAGGCGCCGCTCGACGACAGCGCTCGCCGGGGCGACGACGCGGGTGTCCCGCACCGTGCTCCCGGTTGCCTGTTCCCGCGCGGCCGCCGCCGCGACGCGCGCCCGTGCCGTCGTTACCGCCTGTTGCGCCGATCGCAGGTCGCGCTCGGCGACTGCGCCCGCTCTGAACAGCTCCTGCGTCTGTTCCAGGTTCCACTGTGCGGTTGCGAGCTCTCCCTGTGCAGCTACGCGTTCAGCCCGGGCGCTCTGCTGGTCGCTTACCTGCTCGGACGCCTCGAAGCGCGCGAGTACCTGGCCGGCACGCACCGGCTCCCCTTCGCGGGCGTAAACGGCGTTGATATCGCCCTCAATGCGCGCTCTCACCGAGATCGTCTGGCTCGGCTGCAGCACGCCGGTGATCGGGACGCCCTCCTCCATCCGTCCGGTCATCACCACTGCGACGTCGGACTCGGACAGCATGAGTGTGCGCGGCGCCCGCCCGCCACCCTGTGCTCCAGCGGGCGCGCTGCCGCTCCCCCCGCAGCCGGCGAGTGCGACGAGGAGCCCCGCGAGTACCGCGCTACTGAGGGCGGAGAAACGTTTCATCGGGAACCGGTGGCTGACCGGCAGCGCGGGCGACGGCCGCAGCTGCCAGGTAGAGATCGTAGCGCGCGCGAGCCTCGGTGGTCTGTGCGCTTGTGAGCGCGAGCTGCGCGTCGGAAACCTCGAGTTGCGTGGCAAGGCCGCGCGTGAATCTGAGTGAGGCGAGCCGGAACGCCTCTTCTGCTTCGTTCACCGTCTCGCGCCGCGCCTCGTACACCGCGCGTGCGCGGGCGAGCTCATCGCGGGCACGCGCGAACTCGATCGTTGCGCGCTCCCGGGTCTGCGCCAGCTGCAGCTGGGCGAGGTCGGCCTGCGCCCGGGCCAGCGCCACGTTGCCCCGAGTCCGCATTCCCTGAAAGATCGGCCAGCTCACGGTGATTCCGAGCGAGCGATCCGGAAACCAGCCACCATTCTGCTGCGTGCAGATCCTCTCTTCCGGAGTTCCCTCGGGACAGGGCACCGGCACCAGCCGTCCACGCTCGGAGGGGAAGCCCGTTCGCGGGAATGCGCCGTAGCCCAGCTGGCCGGTGAAGCCGATCGTCGGCAGATGATCGGCGCGCGCGACGGATATGGCATCACGCCGCGCCTGTGCCGTCAGCTCGGCCGCCTGCACCACGGGCCTGCGCTCCGCCGCCTGCTGCGGCTCCACAGCAAGGACCGCATCCGCCCGCGCGACCATCCGCGCGATCATCGCGCTGTCTATCGCCGTCGTCAGCCGCAGCGGCTGGCCCGCAGGAAGGTTTACCAGGCGCTTCAGCTCGAGCTGCGCCTGGTCCGCGTCGCTGCGCGCCTGAATGAGCAACGGCTCGATGTTCGCCTGTTCGACCCGCGCGCGCAGCACGTCATACCGCGCGGAGCGACCGGCTGTGAGCATCTGCTCAGCGAGCGTGAGCCGCTCGCCCGCGAGGCGGTAGCTCTCCTGCTGAATCTCGGCTACCCGGGCCGCGAAGAGCGCCTGGAGATAGGCCCACTGCACGTCGAACGCGAGCTGGTCGCGGGCTTCGCTCTCCTCGAGCCGGGACGCGGCGCGCACACGGCTCGCGCCGCGCGAAGCGGCCACGACGCGGCCGCCCTGAAAGATCGGCTGGCTCAGCGTGAGATTGGTGAAGTACGTGTTCGGCTGGTTGAAGACCTGTCCGACCGCCTGCGCGCGGGCGCTCTCCATCACGTGCGATTGAGTCGCATTGAAGCGCAGCTGCGGCAGGCCGCCGGCGCGTGCCACGACGACCTGCGCCTCGGCGATGTCGGTACCGGCAGACGCGATGCGCACCTCGTCGCCCAGGCGCATGGCGCGACCGACGGCCGTCTCCAGGGAGAGGCTCACCGTGTCGGATTGCGCGGCACCTGCGACGGGGGCGAGCGTCACGACAGCCGCAGCGACAACCGCCGCGAGGACGCTCGCGGGAATCACTGCACGGATCCCGGCGGCGTCAGCTCTCGGGCTGATCCGAATGCTGCTCCTTTTCGCGTCGCCGTGCCTGGATGCGATCCATGAGCCAGGTCCCCGGGATGATGAAAAGAGGCGTCAGGAAGACGCCTAGCAGCGTGTTGATCCAGATGAGCGCGATGTAGAACGCAATGAGTCCGAACGACACCCAGAGCGTTGCGAGCGGGCCTTGTGATTCCACGTTTGGAATGGGCGGCGGTGGTAGATTCGAAAGGTATCATGCCGACAAGTATCCCGGCAGTAAGCCGCGTAAGGGCCGTGGTGGAGGCTGAACTCTCGTCAGCCGGACCGCTGGTGCTCGCAGTGTCAGGCGGGCGCGATTCGATGGTGCTGTTGGACGCCGCGGCCCGCGTGCCGTTAATCCGTCCCCGCCTGCGGGTTGCCACGTTCGACCACGGTACGGGTGCTGCCGCGTCGCGAGCGGTCGAGCTGGTGGCGCGGGAATCGGCTGCACGCGGCGTCGCATGCGTCATTGGACACGCGGAACCGGGTCTCCGGCGGGAAGCCGAGTGGCGCGACGCCCGCTGGCGGTTTCTCCGCGAAGTCGCCCAGAGTGAGGGGGCACGTGTTGCGACGGCGCACACCCGCGACGACCAGGTGGAGACGGCCGTGATACGGGTGCTCCGCGGCGCTGGTGCCAGGGGGCTCGCCGGCCTCTACACTCCCACGTCGGTGCTGCGGCCGCTGGTTGACCTGACCCGCGCCGAGGTTGCCGGGTACGCGGCCGCCCAGTCTGTGAGCTATGCGGAGGATCCTTCCAACCTTTCGCGCCGTCACCTCAGGAACCGTCTGCGCCTGGACCTGCTGCCGGCGATCCGCGCCGTTGACCCCGGGTTCGAGGATGCAATGCTGGACGTCGCCCGTCGCGCCACCCGCTGGCGCGAGGCGCTCGCACGGATCGTTGACTCGCTGGGGGTGGAGCAGCTCGACCCGGCGACGCTCCGGATTGCCGCCGCGACTCTGCAGGGGTATTCTCCGGCATCGCTGCGGGTCATCTGGCCGGAAGTCGCGGCGCGCGTGGGGGTTACGATGGACCGGCGCGGAACAGACAGGGCCGCGGCGTTTACTATTGATGTGCTCGCGTCGGAAAATGGACGCGCGGCTGCGAATCGCCCCGGTGGAGGGGCGGGGGGGCGTGGGCGAGTGATCCAGCTTTCCGGCGGTGCAGAGATCCGGAACGTCGCCGGGGCTTTCGTCCTGAGGCGTAGGTGACCGGCGCGCGGGTCGATGACCCGCGGCTGCTCGGTCGTGCCGTCCGACACATCGCCTACGAGGAGCACGAGATCGCGGCGCGCGTGCGCGAGATGGGCGCCGAGATCACGGCTGCGTATCCGGACGGTGAGTTGCTCGTCCTTGGACTGCTCAAGGGGAGCTTCATCTTCCTGAGCGATCTGGTCCGGCACATCGAGCGTCCGATCAAGGTGGATTTCGTGGTCGCCGCGAGCTATGGAGACGCGATGGTCTCCAGCGGACTGGTTCGGCTGCTTTACAAGCCGGAGATGGAGCTCGCGGGGAAGCACATCCTGCTGGTGGAAGACATCGTCGATTCGGGCCGGACGCTCAACCGGCTGGTGGAACTGCTGTCGGAGCGCGGGATACGATCGCTGGAGATCTGCGCGCTGTTGCACAAGAACGTCGCTGATTCACTGCGCCTGGAGCCGAAGTTCGTCGGCTTCGATGCGCCGAACGAGTTTCTCGTCGGATACGGTCTGGATCATGCCGAAGACTTCAGGCACCTGCCGTACATAGCGAGTCTGGAGTGAAATGGCCGCAAAGCAACCGAAAAAGCCCGTAAACTGGGGCAGTTTCTCGAAGACTGTCTCCTTCTGGATCCTCGTGATCCTGATTCCTGTCGCGTTCATCCAGTTCAGCGGACGCGGCGCGGAACAGGCGCCGACGATCTCGTACACGCAGTACGACCGGGAGCTGCGCGCCAACAACATCGCGCGCGTGAGCATAGAAGCGGGCCGCGCCGTCAGCGGCGACTTCCGGAACAGAGTATCCGTGAAGGGCCGGGAGGTGGCCAAGTTCCACGTGCGCCTCCCCGTGGAGAACTCCGAGGACGAGGTGGCCCGGCTCCGCGCGCAGAACGTGGAGATCCACGCCGAGGGCGCGCGGCCGTCGATCGGCGGCATTCTGCTCTCGTCGCTTCCGCTGATACTCATCGTCGCCTTCTGGATCATCCTGTTCAGGCAGATGCAGGCCGGTGGCGCCAAGGCGTTCAGCTTCGGCAAGTCCAAGGCGAAGCTGCTGACGGGCGACACGCCGAAGGTCACCTTCGCAGACGTGGCCGGCGCTGACGAAGCGAAGGTGGAACTCGAGGAGATCATCGAGTTCCTCAAGGACCCGCAGAAGTTCACGCGCCTCGGCGGGCGGCTGCCCAAGGGCGCGCTCCTCGTGGGGCCGCCGGGGACGGGCAAAACCCTGCTCGCGCGCGCAGTGGCCGGCGAGGCCGGACGCCCGTTCTTCTCGATGTCAGGCTCGGACTTCGTCGAGATGTTCGTCGGCGTGGGGGCGAGCCGCGTGCGTGACCTGTTCGAGCAGGGCAAGGCACACGCGCCGTGCATCATCTTCATCGACGAGATCGACGCCGTGGGCAGGCATCGCGGCGCCGGACTTGGCGGCGGGCACGACGAGCGCGAGCAGACGCTGAACCAGCTGCTCGTCGAGATGGACGGATTCGAGTCGAACGACGGCGTCATTCTCATCGCCGCCACGAACAGGCCCGACGTGCTCGACCCGGCGCTGCTCCGCCCGGGGCGGTTCGACCGCCAGATAGTGGTGGATTCTCCCGATCTCCGCGGTCGCGAGGGGATTCTCAAGGTTCACCTGCGCAACAAGCCGATCGCCGACGACGTTGACGTGACGACGATCGCGCGCGGCACGCCGGGAATGGCGGGCGCGGATCTCGCAAACCTGGTGAACGAGGCAGCCCTGCTCGCCGCCCGGCGGAATCAGGACAAGATCCACATGGCCGAGTTCGAGGATGCGAAGGACAAGGTCATGCTCGGCGCCGAGCGCAAATCGCTCGTCATGCGAGACGAGGAGAAGCGGCTCACGGCGTATCACGAGGCAGGCCATGCCGTGTGCGCGGTGAAGGTGAAGGGAAACGACCCGCTCCACAAAGTCACGATCGTGCCGCGCGGACGCGCGCTCGGCATCGCGTTCACGCTGCCGGAGGACGACCGCGTGTCGGTGACACGGGAGCAGCTGGAGGCGAATCTCGTGAAGGCGTATGGCGGGCGCGTGGCCGAGGAGCTGGTGTTCGGCCGCGATCACGTCACGACGGGCGCGTCCAGCGACATCAGCCAGGCGACAGCACTCGCCCGGCGGTACGTGACGCAGTGGGGGCTGTCCGATGAGATCGGGCCGATACTCGTGGGCGACAATGAGCATGAGCTTTTCCTCGGCCGCGAGATCCAGCACCGCCGCGAGGTGTCGGAGAAGACGGCGCAGCTGGTGGACGCGGAGGTAGCACGCGTGATCAAGAACGCGTACACGCGCGCGAAGGAAACGCTGACGGAGCACCTGGAGCTGCTGCACGCCGTCGCCGGTGCGCTGCTCGAGCGCGAGACGCTTACTGGTGAGGAAGTGATGAAGCTCGCGCGCGGAGAAGAGCTGCCGCCGCGCGTGCCGCCGCCATCGGCGCCGCAGCTCGCTTCGCCCGTTCCGAGCGCGCTGGCGAAACCCGCGAAACCGCCGATGCTGGGCGGACCGGAGGTTGCGCCGGCGTGAGCGACGGCGCGCGCATCTGGCGCGCCGGTGACAAGTCGATCGCGCTGGACAGGCCGGTCGTGATCGGCATTCTCAACGTGACCCCCGACAGCTTCAGCGACGGGGGTCAGTCGTTTTCCTTCGACTCCGCGGTGGCCCGCGCGCTCGAGCTGCTTGGCGACGGCGCCGATGTGCTGGACATCGGCGGAGAATCGACCCGGCCGGGGGCCGCGCCGGTTGAAGCCGCAGAGGAGCAGCGTCGGGTGATTCCCATTATCGAGGCCGTCAGGCGGAGAGTGCCCGCGGCGGTGATCTCGGTGGACACGGTCAAGGCTGCTACGGCGGAGGCCGCGGTCGCGGCCGGGGCCGACATTGTGAATGACGTATCGGGACACCGCCTCGACCCACGCATGGGCGGGGTCTGCGCGTCGGCGGGTTGTGGCGTGGTGCTGATGCATTCGCGCGGATCGGTGGCTGACATGGCCAGCTACGAGCTCGCGACATACGGGCCGGACGTCACGGGGGAGGTGAGCGCGGAGCTCCGCGCCGCAGCCGACAACGCGCGAGGCGTCGGCATTGCCGTGGAGGCGATCGTGCTGGATCCGGGAATCGGATTCTCCAAGCGGAGCGCGCATTCGGTGAGCGTGCTGCGCGAGCTGCCTCGCATCGTGGATCTCGGATACCCGGTAATGGTTGGCGTCTCGCGCAAGCGCGTGATCGGTGAGCTCGCCGGCGTCGCAGCTGCATCGGAGCGCGACGCAGCCACCGCCGGCGCCAACGTGTACGCGCTCACCCGCGGCGCCATGCTCTTCCGTGTGCACGACGTGCGCGTCGCGCGGCACGCGCTCGACACGGCGTGGGCGCTGCTGCGAAGCGAGCCGGGAGACGGCGCTTCCGTCCGGTCTTCGGAGGCGTAGCCGGCGTGGCGAGCGGGTCCCCATGATCCGTTCATCGCGCGCGTGGCCGGTCGTCGCAGCCGGATTTGCTGTGGCGAGCGCCTACGCCCTCACCGCAGCGAGGACGGTGACCCGCTGGGACTCCGGCGAATTCCTCGCAGCGGTGCACTCCCTGGGCATCCCGCACCCACCCGGCACGCCGCTGTACGTGCTCGCCGCGCGGGTGTGGGCCATGCTCCCGGCTCCGTTTCCGTTCGCGTTGCGGGTGAATCTCTTCTCCGCGGCCTGCGGAGCGGCTGCCGTCACTCTGCTTGGTCTCCTCGTCCGCCGGTGGAGCGGCGACACGATCGCGGGCGTGGCAGCGACTCTGTGCGCCGGGGGCACCGCCACACTGTGGCTCTCTGCGACCGAGGCGGAGGTGTACGCTCCCGCGCTCCTCGCTGCGGTACTCCTGCTCGCGATTCCGGAGTGGGTCCGTGATTCCCACCGGACGTGGACACTCCTCGCTTTCGCCGCCGCGCTCGCTTGGACACTGCATCCGGTTGCACTCGTCACGCTTCCCGCGGCGATGCTGCTGGCACTGGACCGGGGCCGGGCCGAAACGCGCCCCGCATCCGTCCGCCACTTTCGGGACCTTGCCGCGCCAGTCGTTGCGGTTCTGCTGGGAATCTCGGTCGTGCTTTTCCTCCTGATTCGCGCACAACATGATCCGGCGATCAATCAGGGGAACCCGGTTACGCTCGGCGCGCTGCGCGACGTGCTCATGCGCGAGCAGTATCCGTCATACGGATTCTGGCCACGACAGGCGCCGCTTTGGCTGCAGCTGGGGAACTGGTTCGAGTACGCAGACTGGCAGTTCGCACTCGGGCTCTCGCCCGGGGCTCCGCCGTCATGGCTGCGTACGCCGATAACCGTGCTGTTCGCTGTGCTCGGCGTTGCCGGACTCGCCGCGCACCGCCGGACAGACCGGAGAAGCTGGCGCGCCATGCTGCTTGCCTTTCTTGCGGCGACGGTCGGGCTGGTGCTCTATCTCAACATGCGACTGGGGCCGTCCTTCGGCGGGGACTTCCTTCCCGCGGGAGCGCTGCGCGAAGCGCGCGAACGGGACTATTTCTTCATCGCCGCATTCGTCCTCTGGGGAGCGTGGGCCGGCCTCGGCGCCGTGCACCTCGCGAGTCGCATGGCCGGCGTGCCGCGGGAGAAGCCGGCACGCGCAAGTGCGCGCGGGGCAGGACCGTGGCTGGCTGGCGCACTCCTCGTCAGTGCCCTGCCGTTCCTGCTGAATTTCCGTTATGTCCACGTCCAGCGCGTGGCCGCCGGCCGGGCGACCCACGCCGAGGCCGTCCAGATCCTCCAATCGCTGCCCGCCGGCGCGGTGTTCCTCGCTCTCGGAGACAACGACACCTATCCACTGTGGTATGCCCAGGTCGTGGAAGCCGTGCGGCCCGACGTTGCCGTTGTCACGGTGCCCCTGCTCGCGACCCGGTGGAATCGTGAGGAGGTCGCGCGCCGCCACGGATTCCGCAGCGTTGCGTCGGCGGCGGGAACTTCGGACGGTGTCCTGGCGGTATGTAAGGATGCCGCGGTCGCGTCGAGACCCGTATTGCTGACGCCCTACGCCCAGGCAGGTAGATTGAGCGCCCAATGTCCGCAGCTCGCGCCCGCGAGCGTGCCTCTGAACCCGAGATGAATTCGATGCATCGATACCGCGCGCTGGCCGCTCTCATCGCCTTGTCCGCGGCGAGCGCGTCCGCCCAGCAGGGGCCAGCGCCTGCGCGGCCTGCGCAGCACGGCGCGATCAGCGGGGCAGTGATAGACAGCGTGAGGGGCGGTCTGCTGATCGGCGCAATAGTCGCGGTGGACGGACTTGCCCGGCACGCGGTGACGGATTCCGTAGGCGCGTTTCTCATCGACAGCGTGCCGCCGGGCGAGTACCGGCTCGCTCTCCTCGACGACCTGCTGGATACGCTTTCTCTCTCGGTCGTGAGTCCGAACCTCCGCGTTACGGCGGGGGATACGACGTTTCTCGTGATGGCGCTGCCGTCCCCCGAGACGATCGTCAACGCCAAGTGCGGCCCTGGTCCGTATCCGGGGGGCACCGCCGCTCTCGTGGGCGTGGTGATCAATGCGGAGACGGAGCAGCGGGTCGCCGGAGCCGACGTCGTCCTCGCCTGGTCCGACGTGCAGGCGAACCGCGAGGTTGGGGTGAGGACCATACCGAGACAGCGGTCCACGCGCACAGCGGCGGACGGGTCCTTCAAGATCTGCGGGCTTTCGAACGAAGTGCGCGCCGAGCTGATGGCCTGGAGCGGTGCGGACACAACGGCCGCCGTGCCGTTTTCCTTCGTACATCCACAGCTTGCGATGCGCACGCTGGCTCTTCCGGGCGGCGGCGCTGCGCGGGCGGCTGACACGACAGCGCCTCAGCCTGCCACTGGGCCGGAGACCGGAGCAGCCGGGGTGCAGGCCGCCCCCCGAGGACGCCGTGGCCGCTCGACCATCAGTGGTCGCGTAACAACGCTCGGCGGCACGCCGATCGTTGGCGCGCGGGTGTCCCTGGCCGGCGCGGAAGGGCTGGCGCTGACGAACGAGCGCGGCGAGTTCGTGCTCGGCGGCCAGCCCGCGGGAACGCAGAGCGTGCTCGTCCGGAGGCTCGGATTCGAGCCCGCCGAGTTCGCCGTCAACCTCAGCGCGTCGCGCCCAACGGAAGTCTCCGTCGAGCTGCCGGAGTTCGTTCCGGTCCTCTCAACGGTCGTCGTCAGGGCGCAGATGGACGTTGCGCTCGACCGGGTGGGATTCTCGCAGCGGAAGAAGGCGGGGCAGGGTCGTTACATGATGCTGGAGGACATCGATCGGCGCGGGGCGCTGCGACTGGTGGATCTCCTGGCCGACTTTCCCATGCTTCGCGCAGTCTCGACCGGCGGGACCAACCGGCAGATCACCGGACGGTCGCGCGGACTGAGCACGAACTGCGTGAATTTCTACGTGGACGGCATGGTGTGGATGGGCGACGACTCGCCCACCGACTTCATGCACCCGCAGGAGATCGGCGCGATCGAGGTGTATTCCGCCGGATCTACTCCGGTTGAGTTTGCCCGCTCGCTGACCGCATGCGAGACCGTGGTGATCTGGACGCGCCACAAACTGGGGATCCTGCGTTAGGCATCCCTCCGCTGGACGCGCGAAACGGGAGGGCTATTTTCTCGTTGATGTCCCGCTTCCGTCTTGCGTCACTGTTGTCGGCGATGGGGCTGCTCGCTGTCGGGGCCCCTGCTTCCGGACATGCGCAGTCGCCTCCCGGGACGATCGCCGGGATCGCCCTGGACAGCATCAGCGGCGGCGCCCTCAGCAATGCGTTCGTGGTTCTGGAGGGGAGCTCACTCAGCGCGGCGTCTGACGCGTCCGGCCGATTCGTCATCGGCGACGTTCCACCCGGTCGGTATCGCGCAGTTCTGCTGCACGATCTCCTCGATTTTCTCCGAGTCTCGGTTCGGACGGCTGACTTCACTGTGGCTGGCGGGGACACGCTTCACCTGGTGCTGTCGGTACCGTCTCCCTCGACAATTGTGCGGTCGCGCTGCCACGACCAGATGGCCGGGCCCGACAGCGCGGCGCTGTTCGGCGTGGTGAGTGACGCCCACGGCGCGCCGGGAGGAAACGCGACCGTGCTGCTGAGCTGGAGGCAGCTCACCGTGAGCCGCGACGACGGGCTGCACGAGAACGAGCAGCACCGCGCAGCCGTGACTCTGCCGGACGGGACGTTCGCGATCTGCGGACTGCCGGACGATCTCGCAGCGCAGGCCCGTGTTGCGATGGGAGCCGACACCAGCGGCACCATCCCCGTGCGCATCGCGCTCACCGGGCTTGGCGTTGCGGAGCTAGTGCTTCCCGCGCCGGATCAGGGTGGGGGCGAGGGCGGGTCGGGAACCGCGGCGGTACGGGATGCGGCCACGTCTGCGAGGCCCGGAGTGATCGTGAGTGGACGCGTGCTCAACCGCCGCGGGGGGCCCGTGGCCGGTGCGAGCGCATGGCTTGGCGAGCCGGGGAACGTCGTTTCGACCGACAGCGCCGGCCGCTTCACCCTGGTGGAGCGCCCGATCGGATCACAGACGCTAACCGTGCGGCGGGTCGGCTACGAGATCAGAGAGGTGCCGCTGGTGCTCAGACCGGGCGAGCCGGTGGAGCTGGAGATAGTGATGGACGACTTCGTACCGCTGCTGGAGGAAGTCATAGTTCGGGCGAGCAGGGACGCCGCGCTCGAGCGTGTCGGATTCGGGCACCGGGCGCGAATCGGCGGCGGGTTCTACGTGCGTCCGGAAGACCTGGCCCGGCGGCGCGCCCCGCGCCTGTCGGACTACCTGGTGGATGCGCCCATGCTGAACGTGACCGGCAGCGGGTCCAACCGGCGGGTGACTGGCCGGCGGCAGGGCACGCAATCGGGTTGCGTCACGTACGCCATTGATGGCCAGCGCTGGACGGGACCTCATCCGGACGAGCACCTGAATCCGGATGAGGTCGCTGCGATCGAGGTTTATCCGCGCGGTCTGGCGCCGGCCCTGTTCCTTGGCATCGACAGCTGTGAGGTCGTCGTCATCTGGACGAGGACGCGCCTCGGACTGTAGCGCGCTCTAGTACCTGTAGTGCTCCGGCTTGTACGGTCCCTCGACGGGAACGCCGAGGTAGGCCGCCTGTTCGGGCGTCATCTCGGTGAGTTTCACGCCGAGCTTGTCGAGGTGCAGGCGAGCCACCTTCTCGTCGAGCGTCTTCGGCAGCCGGTACACTTTCTTCTCGTACTTGTCGGCGTTCTCGTGAAGCTCGATCTGCGCCATCACCTGGTTCGTGAAGCTCGTTGACATCACGAAGCTGGGGTGACCGGTGGCACAGCCGAGATTCATCAGGCGGCCCTCGGCCAGAACGAGCACGCTGTGCCCGTCGGGGAAGACGAACTCATCGTACTGCGGCTTGATGTTGACCCGCTTTACCCCGCCGAACCGCTTCAGGCCGGCCATGTCGATCTCGTTGTCGAAGTGGCCGATGTTGCCTACGATCGCCTTGTCCTTCATCCGCGACATGTGCTCGGCGGTGATCACGTCCTTGTTGCCCGTCGCAGTGATGAAGATGTCGGCGGTGTCGATCACGTCCTCCAGGGTCGTGACCTGGTACCCCTCCATCGCGGCCTGCAGCGCGCAGATGGGATCGATCTCCGTCACGATCACGCGCGCGCCCTGGCCGCGAAGCGCCTGAGCGCAGCCCTTGCCCACTTCACCGAAACCGAACACGACGGCGACCTTGCCGCCGATCATCACGTCGGTGGCGCGGTTCAGTCCGTCGATGACCGAGTGCCTGCACCCGTAAATGTTGTCGAACTTGCTCTTGGTCACCGAGTCGTTGACGTTGATCGCGGGGAAGAGGAGGGATCCCGCTTCCATCATCTGATACAGCCGATGCACACCCGTGGTCGTCTCCTCAGACACGCCGCGGATGCCAGCGGTGACTCGCGTCCACCGCTTGGGATCACGCTTCAGCTCGCTGCGGAGGAGATCGAGGATGACGCCGTACTCCTCACTGTCTGCACCTTCATTGAACGCGGGGACGCGGCCGGCACGCTCGAACTCGAGCCCCTTGTGAACCAGCAGCGTCGCGTCGCCGCCATCGTCGAGGATGAGCGTGGGGCCGCCACCGTCGGGCCACATCAGCGCCTGATCGGTGCACCACCAGTACTCCTCAAGCGTCTCTCCCTTCCATGCGAAAACGGGGGTGCCCTGCGGGTCCTCGGGCGTGCCATTCTTTCCGACGACGACCGCGGCGGCCGCGTGGTCCTGGGTCGAGAAGATGTTGCACGACACCCAGCGGACGTCCGCCCCAAGCTCAGTGAGCGTCTCGATGAGCACGGCGGTCTGCACAGTCATGTGCAGCGAGCCCATGATGCGCGCGCCGGCGAGCGGTTTCGTGGCGCCGTACTCGGCGCGCAGGGCCATCAGTCCGGGCATTTCCTGTTCGGCAAGCCGGATCTCGCGGCGTCCCCAGTCGGCGAGCGACAGGTCGGCGACCTTGAAGGCCGGGCGGTCGGACTCACGCGCGGCGGTGAACGGCTTGGTCATATCTGGAGCGACAGCAGTCATTGTCTCGGAGCGGTCAAGTGGGTGCAGTCAGGCTGCGATTAGCGGTTGGCGATTAACGGAAAGCAAGGCGGAAGGACGGGAACCGCAGTCGCTTTCCGCTAACCCGCTAATCGCTAACTGCTTTAAATTAACAGGTTATGGCCTATTCGGACCTCGCCGGGAGAGTCGCGGAGGTCCGGGAGCGGATAGCTGCGGCCCGCGGCCGCGGGGGACACGGCCAGGACGTTACCCTCGTAGCGGTGACCAAGACCCATGGCGCTGATGCCGTGGTCGCGGCGTTCGAGGCCGGGGTGCCGGATGTCGGCGAAAACCGCGTCCAGGAGGCCCTCCGCAAGATGCCGCAGGTGAACGCACCGGTGGCCTGGCATCTGATCGGACACCTGCAGCGGAACAAGGTGCGGGAGGCCACGAAGTTCGCGCTGATCCATTCGCTCGACAGCCTGCGCCTCGCCGGCGCGCTGGACGCGATCGGATCGCGCGAGGGACGGCCGCTCGACGTACTGCTGCAGGTGAACGCGTCGCGGGAGGCCAGCAAGGGCGGATTCGAGCCGTCAGCAGTCGCCGGTGACGCCGAGCGGCTTCTGGCCCTTCGCGGCATCCGGGTGCGCGGAGTCATGACCATGGCTGCATTTGATGCGGCAGAAAACGAGTTACGGCGTACCTTTGGTGTCGCGCGGGATGCGCTCCGGGATCTTGCACGGGCGGGGCACCCGGCGATCGAGCTTTCGATGGGGATGTCGCAGGACTACGAGATTGCGGTCGAGGAAGGGGCGACGATGGTTCGCCTGGGAACGACACTATTTGGCCCGAGGGGCGATTGATGATCGAAGACGATGTCTTCCATCTGACTCCGCTGGACGTACGGCGCTATGACTTCGGCAGGGCCATGCGCGGGTACGATCCGGTGCGGGTTGACCAGTTCCGGGAACAGGTCGCCGCTGAGATGGAGCGGCTGGCTCGCGTCAATCAGGAGCTGGAGGCGAAGGCGAGAAGCTTTCACGAACAGCTCCGGGCCTATCGCGAGCGGGACAAGGCGCTGAACGAGGCGCTCGTCTCCGCGCAGGAGTTGCGGAACGACATCCGCGAGCAGGCCGATCGCGAGGGGCAGCTGATCGTCCGCGAAGCGCAGCAGGAAGGCGAGCGGCTTATCGACGCCGCGCGCGCCGATCTGCGCCGGCTGCACAGCGAGCTCGAGTCGCTCGAGCGATCGAGGCGCGCCTTCGTCGTGCAGATGCGATCGCTCATCACGCGCCAGCTCGCCGAACTCGACGTCGTGGACGCGGCCTCGCCGGCTGCTCCCGGAGCAGAGTGACCGCAGTCGAGAACCCCGACGTGTCCGCTGCCCAGTCCGCGGGCGTCAGGTACCGCCCGCTTCCGGTCGAGCGTGCGGCGGATGATCTGGAGCGGGAGCTTCTCGGGCTGTGGAAGGACGAGGGGCTGTTCGCGCGTACGCTGGAGAACACCGCCGCGGGCCCGCGCTACGTGTTTTTCGAGGGCCCGCCCACGGCGAACGGCCGGCCGGGGATTCACCACGTCTTCGCCCGCACCATCAAGGATCTCTTCTGCCGCCATCGCGCCATGCAGGGATTCCACGTCCAGCGGAAGGCGGGGTGGGATACGCACGGGCTGCCGGTGGAGATCGAGGTCGAGCGCCAGCTCGGGATCAGCGGCAAGCAGCAGATCGAGGAGATCGGCGTCGAGCGGTTCAACCAGCTGTGCCGCGAAAGCGTCTTCACGTACAAGGACGAGTGGGAGCGGCTGAGCGAGCGGATCGCGTTCTGGCTCGACTACGCCAACCCGTACGTGACGTTCAGCAACGACTACGTCGAGAGCGTGTGGTGGGCGCTCAGCACGCTGTACGAGCGCGGCCTGCTGTATCTCGGCCACAAGATCCTGCCGTACTGCCCACGGTGCGGCACGTCGCTGTCCTCCCACGAGGTTGCGCAGGGGTATGAGACGGTGCGCGACCCGAGCGTGTATGTGGCGCTGCGACTCGAAGGGGCGGACGATCGCAGGATCATGGTGTGGACCACCACTCCGTGGACCCTGGTGTCGAACGTTGCGCTCGCAGTGCACCCCGATCTCGAGTATCTCGAGCTCCAGCCGCGCTCGGGCGAGGGTGGCAGCGTGCTGATCGCGCAGGCACGTGTCACTGCCGTGCTCGGCGAGGATTACACCGACAGGTGGACCAGGGTGCGCGCGATGCGTGGCGCGGAGCTCGCCGGCGTTCGATACGAGCGTCCGCTCGACTGGGTCCCGATCACCGAAGGCGACCACGGTGTGATCGTCGCCGAGGACTTCGTCAGTGCCGAGGATGGCAGCGGCGTCGTGCACATG
>DASUUI010000043.1:0-3685 GCA_036374155.1 Gemmatimonadaceae bacterium
GGCCATCGGCCGCAACGCGATCTCTTCCTCGCGTCCGTCCGAGACGATGATGCGGCAGACGTGGGCCACGAAATCGAAGTCGATCTGGAAGAAGCGCGCGCCGTGCGACAGAGAGCCCGTCGTGAAGCCTCGCGCCGTCACCGGCAGCGTCACGTGCCAGCCGTGGTTGACCGGCGGCGCGAGCGCGAGCCGGATTTTGCCGACGATCTGCGACCACATGTGCATCGTCGCCAGGGTGTCGCGCCACTCGGCGTATGGCAGCGCCGGCCACGCGCTTGCCTGGTCCGTCCCGGGCTCCCGCATCAGCGCGTTGCCCCGGCGTTGCGCAGCGCCATCTCCCGCGTAGTCCGCGTCGCGGCCGTAGCGCCACGATTGCTCGCCTCATCCGTCGTGTTCATGCGCGTTCTCCGGTCAGCCGAGAGACACCCGCCTGCGCTCTGCACTGCGGCCTTCTGCTGCCGCTGGCTGCTGCGCGTCGGTGCCGTGAAAGTTGGGCCACTTCGCGAGCGGCAAACAGTATTCCGTTTGCGCGAGCCGGCCGGTTACGGTTGCTGCGGGCCTGGCCCCCAAGTGAGGCCGCCCGCCGGGTCGCGCGGGATGGTACCGGAACGAAACGGGTTCCCGACCCAACCTGGCTACGCCTGGCGGGACCCGCGCGCTCCGGCGACTGCCCGGTCGCAGCGGGCTGACCCGCGGTTCCCATGATCCGGGCTGACCGGGAATCCCCCGCATGCTCCCTGGAACGACTTGCTGTCATGCAGGCGGGTCGTGGGACGCGGCGACAACCAGGGAGCGACGCGATCCGGTGCAGGAACGCGATCGAGGGGATTATACGTGAATCACAACGCGGGTGGGATCACGTCTCTCAGAAGTCGGCGCCGCGGAGCGATGCCTGGACCTCGCGAAGTCGCGCTGCCCATTCCGGCGGCAGCGCGGAAAGCTGCAGCGCGCGTCGCAGCATCATCGGATCGAACGGGGCGCGGGCAAGCAGGTCCGCGAGCGCTGTCACCGGAAATCCCACCGGATCGCGTCGCTCCGCGGTTACGGCATCCCCTGCACCGACCGCGCCCTCCTCGACTACACGGAAGTACACACCGAAACGACGTGCCTCCATGAACCGCTTCACCATGCCGGCATCGCCGAAGCGGATCCCCAACTTGAAGCACGGCATTCGTGGCTGGACGGCCTGCAGCAGGGCGCTGCCCACGCGAAACTCGTCGCCGATGCAAACCTCTTCCTCGATCAACCCCTCGATGGTGAGATTCTCGCCGAACATTCCATAGGGCAGCGGCCGGGCGAGCTCCGCCTGCCACCATGCGTAATGCCCGGCTGAGTAGGCGTAGACGGCCTTGAACTCGCCTCCATGGACGCGGCGGTCCACCTGTCGGTCACCGTCCAGATTCAGCCGACGCACACGCACGCGATTCGCCACCGGCTCCTTGAAGATACCGGTCTCGACCAGCCTGCCTCGCCATTCGACCATCCTGCCGGAGGAAACGTTGACGGAAACGATCCGCATCCTCACCTCGCCATCAAAACCCGCAGTTTCGTGTCGCCGAGAACAACAGGTCTCCCGTCCTGCCCCGGTAACCACACACTTTCATGCGGCGATTCCCTCGCTCCGGGGTCGACGACGGTGAATGCCTGCAGCCGAACGTGAGCTGGCCGTCATTCACCTGGCCGGCCTGCACGGGTTAGCGTCGCGGAAGCCGGAGATCTTACGAACGTGGCCGGGCGTCGGCACTCCGTACGGGCCGGCCAGGGGACCGGCAGCGTCGCGGCAACATGCCGGACTCACGATGGAGAACAAGACAGGCGAGCTCCCGGCAGGCCTCAGCGGTTGCATGCTTCGGCCGCTCAGTGCACAGCTGCTGAACGGGCCTGCGCGTCGGAATCGTGAGCGGCCGCGTGTTCAAGGGTCCCCGCGCCGCTTGCGAGCTCGGGATCGAACAGGGCGTTCGCAATGTCGAAGGACAGAAGTTCCTCCGGTCGTCCGTATGTCCCTTGTTCGAGGAGCGTACGCGCGACGCCAAGGGTGGCAGCGAGTGCCGCCTGCGCAATCAACGGCCCGACGCTCACTCGCGCTACGCCGAGCCTTCCCAGCTCCGAAACGCTCGGCGCGCCGGGTTGCGCCATGATATTGACTGGCAACTCGATCGCGCGCACCAGTGCAGCAATGGTTGCAGGGTCAGTGACGCCCGGTACGAAGATGCAGTCCGCGCCTGCCGCCCGGTAGGAAGCGGCGCGGCGAACGGTCTCCCCGATACGTGTCTCCGGTGTGCCGACGGCGAACAGGAACACGTCGATCCGGGCATTGATGACCAGATCCCCACCGGCAGCCCGGGCTGCGGCCAGACGCTGCGCGTGTACGCTCGGCGAGAGGAGCTGCTTCGTCAGCGACGAGGAATCCTCCAGGTTGATGCCTGCTGCGCCCAGGTTCACGAGTGCACGGACTGTTTCGTCAACCGCATCAGCTGAACCGTCTCCGTAGCCGCCCTCCACGTCCGCCGTTACCGGAACTCCTACGGCGCGCACGATCCGGGCAATGGCCTCAAGCATTTCGTCACGCCGGAGCTGCTCACCGTCGGCGCGGCCGAGGGTCCAGGACACGCCTGCGCTGGTCGTGCCGATCGCCGCCGCGCCAGCGAGCTCCAGGACACGGGCACTCGCTGCGTCCCAGGCATTGGGGAGCACGAGCGGACGACGGTCGTGGAGTTCGCGAAACTGAGCGGCGCGATTCTGGTTCCCCATCCTGAGCTCCTTTGCAGTGATAATGGCTCCATCAGTCCGGCTCAACGCTACACGCACCCGGGTGAGAGGTCGATAACCTGGCAGGTCATGGTGCTTCGCCGGTGAGGCCGTACCGGCGGATGACCTCGAAGCACCCAGCCCTGCGCTTCCGTGGTCGCAGCAGGACTGCCGAACTGCGTTCGGTGCGCCGGCGGTTGACGCAGCGCCACCGCGCGGGACACGGCGACCGCGACGGCGATTGCCAGCTCGAAGTTGTTGCCCGATGAGCGCCGGAAGATTCGCGTCAGCATCGCTGAGCAGTGCGTATCTGATCCGCATGATCTCTCATCGCTTCCGATTGATGTACCGCGGCAACCGGCGGGGGCAGCGCCGCGTAGTCGCGCGTCGCGCTGCGACTGGCTCGGATGCACGAATCCCCACAGCGGCTGAACCGTTGTGGGGATTTCATTAACCTCATGGTCGCAGTAGGACTCGAACCTACGACCTCACGGATGTGAACCGTGCGCTCTAACCAACTGAGCTATGCGACCTCGACCAGACGTGCCCTGCGCTCCCATCAGACCAGAGCACCCGTACTCCTGATGCCCTGCGAAGTCGCCGCAGGCAACTGAGCTATGCGACCTCGACCAAACGTGCCCTGCGCTCCCATCAGACCAGAGCACCCGTACTCCTGATGCCCTGCGAAGTCGCCGCAGACAACTGAGCTATGCGACCTCGACCAAACGTGCCCTGCGGCTCACCGCTTCCGCTTCCGACCCCGCTTCCGGTTACCGCTTCCGCTTCCGACTCCGTTCAATACCCCCACGGGGAATCGAACCCCGGTTTTCTGGCTGAGAACCAGATGTCCTAGGCCACTAGACGATGGGGGCGCAGGCTCGGCGGCTCGTTCGCCGAGCCTTGAAATATAGAACCGCCCCAGACGGGGTCAACCCCC
>DASUUI010000044.1:0-8063 GCA_036374155.1 Gemmatimonadaceae bacterium
CGGGCTCAGCGCCCAGGCTCTGAACGGACGCGCGAGCCGTACGGACGTGAGCGCGAGACGGCTTCGTTCAAGCCTGAAGATCGCGCGATCGGTCGCGACCCACAGATTGCCGGCACCGTCCACGACCAGCGCCCTGATCGCACCGTCCAGTTCCGGAGGAGCGGCAGTATCGATTGCTGAATAGGAGAGGAAAGTGTAGCCGTCGAAGCGCTGCAGTCCGCGCGCTGTTCCGGTCCAGATGAACCCCCCGCTGTCCTGCGCGATTGCGTCCACCCAGTTCTGAACGAGTCCGTCGTTCACGGTGAACCGGTCCACGTGTGCCGCCGGCCGCTGTGCCGCGGCGGGAAACCCGGGAACCGCGCAAAGCATGGCCAGACCGGCGATCGCCGGCGCGCGAACGCGGACCGCGGCCCTTGTCGCGCTGCGTCGGCTGAAGTGCAGGGTACGAATGAGTCGCGCCGTCATTAAAGCGCCGAGCCGGGAGAAGGCGCGAAATTGCCGTCCGCCCGGCACACCAGGCAAGGGGTGACGTCAGCCAGCTCCCCATCCGGTGGAGCGCTCAGTACCTCCTGACCTCCGTCTGGCCGGGCTGTCCGGCGACTTCAGTCCGGCTCGATGCGAATGTTGTCGATCTTGAGTGTCGTGGGATCGCCGGCACCATCGTCGAGCTGGACGAACCGGATATTCACGGTCTGGCCCGCCCGCGAGCTGATATCGACGGTCATGGTCACGAAGTTGAAGGCCGTATTGCTCCCCGGATTCACGAAGACCGAATCGAGCACCACCACCCCGCCGACCTGAACCTGGACGCGACTGATGTCCCCTGGGACATTGTGCGTCGCCGCGCCGAATCGAAGGAAGCGCGCGGTGGACGGGATCGCGATCGTTCGGGAAACCGCCGCGCCGTTGCTCTGAAGGGCGACCCACCCGCTGGTCTCCGGGTTCTGGTTGGAGGTGAGTAGCTGCCACTTGCAGTTGCTGGACGAGCTACAGCTCCACCCCTCCAGGTCCGTATCGAAGCGCCACTCGAGGGGGCCTGAGGGTGGCGGACTCGATGCCGCACTGACGTTCTGCGTCACGGTCGCGCCATCGAGGGTGGCGGTGACAAGCAGGGTAATCAGCGTATTTCCAGCAGCCAGCGTTGCGTTTGTCAGGAATTTCCCCGTTCCGTCCGCGACCCCGCTCGCCGGAGACACGGTACCGCCGGCCGCAATCACGCTCACCTGCGCGCCGGCGGCCGGGGAGACATTCCCGGTGGCCGGATCCCGCTTCTCCACCAGAATGTCGAGCGGGACGGGCACACCGGGGCTCACCGTGGCGGGGAACACGATGCTGAGTTGAAGCGAGCCGCATACCGGCGTCCAGCGCGCATCGCTGCCCAGTGCCAGCGAGAAATCCTGCTCGGAAGCACCAACGACTATTCCATCCGAATTGCGTGCCTCCACAAGCGCTGTGTAGCCGGCAGGTTGCAGCGGCAGTGTGAATAGACGGTTCGCAGTCGCGGTCGTATGCGTGCGCGCCGGCTGAACGGGCGACGTGGGAGGGGTGCCCTTCACGCGAATAGAGGATTGCACGCTCGTCACGCCGGGCAGCGCGAGACACGTTGCGGCCCTCACCTCGAGGTCCGCGGAGTTGATGAGACCGGGCAGGTCCGCGCTCTGATAATCCGCGTCGCTGAACAGCTGCTGGAGGACCTGCAGGTCCGTGAGTGCCGCATTTGCCAGCGCGCCGGGAACTGCGCGCGTGATCGTGCGATGAATCAGACCATCGCCGTTGAAGTCACCGCGCGGGTAGATGTTTTCATCGGCCGCGGCCTCCACAAGCGTGTCACCGTTCAAATCCTTCTTGGGGTGAGTGGCTGCGCCGTCGAGCGCTAGTGCGCTCGCGTCCTCGGCCTGCAACAGCCAGTCGCGCCAACGCCTGAAGTCGCTCATATCGACGTCGCCATCACCCGGTCCGCCATCTCCGTCCGCATCCTCGCTCACGTTCGCCGCGCCAGCGGCATCGAGACGAGTGTTGCCGTCCACCGTTCCGTCATCGATGTCAACGAGCTTCCGCAGCACTTTGGTGCCGCCTAGTACGACATCCACCCTCAGCGCTGCGGCAAACGCATCCACCCGTGGCTGTGCGCCGCCGTTAACAGGCACAGCCGTCACGGTCAGCAGCTCACGCATCGGATTGGCGGTGAGCGTCGGACGGGGAAAGGTCGGATCGAGTGCGTAGATGTAGCTCACCAGGCCCGTGACAAGTGGGGTCGCCATCGAAGTGCCGCTCTTGGTGCCGTACCCGTTCGAGAGATCCGTGCTGAGGATCTGCGATCCCGGAGCGGACACGTGTCCGTTCAAATTCGAAAAGCCCGAGCGCGTGATCGAGAATGTTCCAGGGCTCGGCAGGCTGTCGCTTTCGACGACGATGAAGGCAGCAATGCCATGCTGCAGCGCCGCGGCGGCAAATGGGCTGGCGAACCTCGCATCCACGTCGCCCATGCCGGAGTTGGAGTCGTTTCCAGCCGCCGCAACGATTACCGGAAGTGCAACGCCGCTGGCGGTGAGCGTCCGCATCGCGTCCGCGACGAATGCCCCGTCCACGCTGGCAATGTTCTGTGCGGGAACGGAGGTCGTCGGGTTGATCTGCGGAGTCATGCGATACCAGTTGTAGCCAACGCTCATGTTGATGACGCGTATGTCAGGCCGGGCACGTATGAGCGAGTCGATCGCGGTCGTGATCTGTGCCCAGCTCAGTGCGAGGTTGCCCCAGACTGCAAGCCTGGCGAACGGTGAGACGCCGTCTACGCCTTTGCCGTTGTCGACAGTGGCGGCTATTGTGCCGGCTACGTGCGTACCGTGGCTGCTCTGGATGGCAGGAGTTGCGTTCGCATCGTACGCGAGGTCGTCGTGCGGTGCAAAACCGGCGTCGATGACGCCCACCGTTGTCGTCGCGCCGGACTTTCGGACTGCCGCGTTCAGGTTCCACATCTGCGGAACACGGCTGGCCTCCAGCCCCCAGTTGTCACCAGTTGCCTGCAGGTTCCAGGTCCATGGTGGCGTCCCCCCATTGGGCTTCGTCAGCGCAGTCGTGCCGAGCAGGACGTCCTGCGTCGCGCGCAGCACGGGTCCCTGCGCCCGCACCGACGTCAGCAGCGTCTCCATCTGCGCGTGACTCGTTATTGGCGCACGCAGGATCAGTATTCCACCCGCCTGCCCCGGCACGCCGGGAATTCCGCCCGCGATCGTCGCCTCGACCTCTTCCAGGACAGCGTTGACTTCACCGACCGTGGCATTTGGATCGATCGTGACCAGAAACGTGTTGAACGAGATCGGGAGGCCGGGCAGCTGTGGATGGGTGGTGGAATAGTCTTCCGGCCGCGCCACGAACGGCTTCCGGGGAATCGCCAGTACGGCGGGATCGCCCGCCGCGCCCGCCAGCCGGTCACCAGCGCGAGGCTGCTCGTCCCCGGGGCCAGTGCTATCACTGCACGCCGCCAGCATCATCACCACCGTCACGACCATGGATCGCAGGCGGTTTCGTCCCCCCGGTCCCCGAGAGGAGGCAACAGGAGATTGATCAGGGGAGGCGGAAGTATGCGTAGAGGTCCCAGGCTTCGGGGGCATCGGTCGCTCCGTCTGTTCGGCGTACTGCTTCGCAGCCGTATTGGCGTGAGCTTCCATTCTGCCGGGGCGCGGCCCGCACGGTATGACGCGTTTGCGTCGTTTTTAGCGCATCGTGAGACGGCCCGCGGTCCTGATGAGGGCCCCGCCAACGCGACACTGCTGTCCAGCGGCAACGTGGTCTTCAGCACCCGTGCCGCCTCTGCCGTTGCGCTGGAACGACGTGCCGAAGCGGCAGTGCAGAAGCGGCTCGGCCGGTCGTTCCTGACCATCGTGCGCCCGCTCGCCACATTGCGTGACCTGCTCGCCGCCGACCCTCACAGCCGATTCGATCTTCCTCCCGGATCGAAACGCGTAGTCACGTTTCTGCGACGGCCGCCGCCTTCCCTATACCTCCCCTGACTTCTCCATTGACCAGCCGAATTCCACCGCCTGGTCAGGCGCGCAGATCAGGTCCGCGATCAGGTTTCGCGGTCCGGGAATCGTAAACGTCTGCACGATTGCCGGGTCGAGTTCGATCGTGGTCTTCGTCTCTTCGTGCGTGACAGCAGGCGGACTGAACTCGATTGTGATGCAGTCCTCGTCCGTCTTCACGTGCTCCTTGTAACTGAACTCGATGTCACCGTAGGAAATACTGATGGATTCGAGCGGCACCTGAGCCCCGGGAGTGCTCACTGTCATGGTGCCCTTCATGTCCCCGACCACCACCGGGCCGACAACCGCGTTGAATCTGGATCCCGTGATCGTCAGCAGGCCCTGGAACTTTGCACCCGGAGCCGTCCCGCTGACCGGCACCGTTATTCCTCCCCCCGACTCGCCCGCAAGCGGGTTGTCTCTCCGGGCAGGATCTGCGGAAGCAGCGCCCGGTCCGGCGGGGGATTCTGCGCACCGCGCCGCCAGGATGATCAACAACGGTGTCAGCATCACTGACAAAGGCCGTCTGATGCTCACTCACTCCTCCGAATGCGGATTTCCAGAAGGTTGGGGTGGCGCCCCGCTGGGCTGGTATAGCATGATGATGTGAGCTTTCCAAAGTCTCCGGCCGCTGCCTCTGACGTCTGATGGCCACCTTCAACTGCCGATTGACCCTGGTGGCGCTTCTGCTGGCGCCGTTCGCTGAAGCGCAGTCACAGGGCAGGCTCGTCCGACGTATCGCCGAAGAGAAGGAACTGATTCCGCCTGTATGGGCGATCGGCCAGGACCGCAGCGGATTTCTCTGGATCGGCACGCAGGGTGGTCTCCTGCGCTACGACGGGAGCAGCCTCCAGCGCTGGAACACGCAAAGCGGACCCGTCGCCATCGTCTCGCTCGACTTTCACTCCGATGGGACCGTGGCTGCCGTCTCGGAGACGGGTGAGATCTTCGAGATCAGGGGCACAGTCATCCATGCGTTGAAGGCGCCGGGTGAGCCGGGACCACGGATGCTCCACATGGTCGCATACGCCACGGACGGCGCATTATGGGCCGTTCGGGAACGGGGGCTATGGCGTCGCAACACTGCCGGAGAGTGGGCCCGCGTACCGTTGTCCGGCGAGCCGGATGAGCGGCCGCTCCTGGTGCGACGCGACGTGCGCGACGGTGTGCTCATCTCTACCAACCGCAGCGTTTGGCACGTTGGCAGCGATGCTCGCGCGCGGCGAGTCCTGCAGACCAGCGGCATCGCAGACATACTTTCGCTCGAGGATCGCGTCATTGCGCTGCACGGAACGGCGCTTCTCATCACCTGGTCGCGCGAGCACGGCAGCGTGGACACGGTTTCCATTGCAGTCGAGGCGCCGGACGTTCGCGGCGCGCGACCCGTTGCCCTGGCGCGTCGAAAAGACGCAACCTGGGTGGCGTTCGACAGATTCCTCGTCGCGGTGCGCGATGGTGGATCGATCGAGGTTCTCTCCTCGCAGGACGAGATAGATGGTGGCGGGCCCCTGTTCGTGGATCACGAGGGCAGCCTTTGGATGGGAAGCTTCTCGGCGCTGCTGCAATTTCCCGAACCGGATACACGAGTCTGGAACGAGCGCGACGGCCTGCCCTCGCGGCATGTGCGCTTCCTCGCTCGCGCGGGAAACACGGTGTGGGTCTCGACCTGGCAGGGATTGGGACGCATCAGCGCCGGGCCCGACCGGACTACGGCTTCTACCGTAAGCGAGTGGTTCACGCAGGAGAAGATCTGCAGAGATTCGCGGCATGACACGATGTGGATGTCCTCGCGCCGCGGTCTGGTCGAAATCGGAGCCGGCGGACGCAGTCGCCTGCATGCGCGACCGGGGAGAATACTTGGCTGTGCTGATGCGCGCGCGGGAGGTGTGTGGGTCTCCTCCACAGCCGGCCTGCTCCATGTCACGGGCGGCCGCGCCCCGCGCGAGCACTCTCGACCGTCTGTAGATAGTTCCGCTTCGTGGGAAGCGGTCCTCGAGGATCGCCGCGGCAGGCTGTGGCTCGCGCGTGACGGAACTGCCTGCAACGCAGCAACCGCCGACGCAGAGTGGGTCTGTTACCCTCTCGGCGAGACTGGCAAGGTCACGTCGCTGGTGGAGCTGCCGAGCGGCTCGATCTGGGCCTCCACGATGAAAGGCGGGGTGCTGCGACACATCAACGGTCGGTGGGAGCAGCTTGCGCCGAGCCGTGAACTGCCGACGGCCGCGATCTTCGGGTTGGTTCCCTCGGCTGACGGAAGTGTGTGGATCCTGGGACACGGAGTTGCTCAGCGCGTCGCCGAGACAGGCGACGGCTGGGAAACGGTGGAGCGACTCGGGCCGTGGATCGGTCTGCCGGCCATGGGCGGCTCCGACCTGCTGGAAGATGAGGACGGCAGGCTGTGGATCACGACGGCCTACGGAGTGGCCGAGGTCCCTCCTTCGGCACGGTTCGGCAGAGCCGGCGCGCCGGCCGTCGCATTGATCGAGGCGGCCGTTGACGGCAGGCCGCTCGACGCAGCGCGCAGCTTCACTCTGCCGTACGATCAGAACCGGCTGGAGCTGCGGTTCGCAGCCCTGTCATTTCGCGATCCGACGCTGATTCGTTACGAAGTCCGGGTGCCGGGCGCGAACAGCTGGCAGCGCACGCGTGGGGATGCTTCGTTCCGCTGGTCCGATCTGCGACCCGGACGCTACGAAGTTCAGTTTCGCGCTTCGCTCGACGGCCGCGAATGGTCTGAGTTCCCTGCTGCGGTCAGGTTCAGTGTGCAGTCGCCATGGTACATGCAGTGGTGGGCGAGCACCCTTTTCCTGCTGCTGGCAGCGGCAGTGGCTTATCTGATCTACCGGGCGCGTGTGGGCGTGCTGCTCGGCCTGGAGCGCCAGCGTACACGCATTGCGATGGATCTGCACGACGAAATCGGCTCGGGCCTCGGGAGCATCGGGATTCTTGCGGGAGTCCTGTCGAGTCCGGGCGACGGCGCACCTTCTGGCGACCGCAAGCAGCGCCTCGCCCGGGAGATTGCGACGACTTCCGAGCAGTTGGGCGAGGCACTCTCTGACATCGTGTGGTCGCTCGACCCGAAGACGGCATCCCTGCAGGACCTCGCCCTGCGACTTACGGAGCACGGCTACCGCCTGTGCGCATCGGATGACGGCCCCGAGTTCGCCGCGCAGCTGCCCGATCAGTGGCCGTCGCGTCAGCTGTCCGCTGCGGTTCGGCGGACCGTCCTCACGATCGGGCTCGAGGCGCTGCACAACGCAGTACGGCACTCACGAGCGAAGAATGTGGTTCTTCGTCTGCAGCCCGACGGCGGACGGTGGTGGTTGCAGATCGAAGACGACGGGCGCGGAATCGAGACTGCGGGCAGTCACGTCAATGACAATGGTCGTCCGTCGTGGAACGGTGGACGGGGCCTGCCAGGAATGCAGCAGCGCGCGGCCACGATCGGCGCCGAGCTTACAGTGCAGAGCCGCAGCACGGGCGGCACCAGCGTCCGACTGCGCTTCCCCCTCACGTGAGACCTGACCCGCGCACTGGTCGCATCAATATGCGACCTGCTTCCGAGCCGGGCCCGCATTATATGGAGGCAGTGAATGCTACCGAGGAGCGGGTCCGCGTCGTCGCCATCGAGGACGACGACCGATATCGTGCCAGCCTCCAGGCCCTGCTGGAGCATTCACCCGAGTTTCAGCTGCTGCGCTGCTACTCCTCGCCGCTCCCGGCGCTCGACGAGCTGGAGAGCACGGTCCACAACGCTGGCACCCCGGGCTGGCAGCTGGTTCTCATGGACCTCGATCTTCCGGCAGTAAGCGGGATTGAGTGCACGCGGAGGATGAAGGCGCTCGCGCCCCAGACACAGGTCGTGGTCCTGACCGTGTTCGAGGATCGTGCAACGATACTCAGGGCGATCTGCGCCGGCGCGGACGGCTACCTGCTGAAGCGGACTCCGGCCGATCGACTGCTCGCGCAACTGCGCACGGTGATAGCGGGCGGATCGCCACTCTCCGCCGGCGTGGCGCGAACAGTCCTCGATTTCGTTCG
>DASUUI010000045.1:0-9074 GCA_036374155.1 Gemmatimonadaceae bacterium
GCTCACGCCCGGCACGCTGGCGCCGCCCCTGCATTTCATCGCAGCGGCGCTCGTCCTCGGCCTCATTCCTGTGCTTGCCGCGCGCGTGCTGACCGGGCTCGGCCCGGCGCAGCTCGGGCTTGGCCTGGGCGACTGGCGGGCTGGGCTGCGCTGGCTGGCGATCGGTGTTCCAATCGCCGTGCTTGCAGGACGCATCGGCGCCGCTGCGGCGCCCATGCGCGCCGTCTATCCGCTCGACACCATGGTCACTCCAGACCTCGCGCACTTCGCACCCTATGCCGCGCTCGAGTTCCTATATTACGGCGCATGGGAAGTCCTCTTCCGCGGCGTGCTGCTATTCGGGCTCCACCGGCGGATCGGTGCTGGACCTGCAAACCTGACGCAGACCGGGCTATCGGTCACTGCGCACTTCGGCCGTGCGCTGAACGAGACGTTTTCCGCGCTGCCCGCCGGCCTGCTCTTTGGCTGGCTCACGCTGCGGCTGCGCTCGATCTGGTACATCGCGGTGCTGCACTGGCTGGTGGGCGTGAGCATGGACTGGTTCATCCTGCAGGGCTGAGAAGCAGTATCCAACGGCAGGCGGAAACCGCGGAACGAAGGCGCTAGCCACCCGCACGCAGCGCGCGAACGAGCGTCGCGTACCGCGGATCCGCATGCAGGGGGGAAAGCATCGGCTCGACACTCAGGTAGATCATGCCATTGGAGCGCCGGGCCATAGCCTCGTCCAGCTGCGCGAACGCACCGTCCTTGTCCCCGATGCCGAGATAGCTGAGCGCACGGTACTCGGCTGGCACGTATCGCTCGGCGGCGACCGCCTCGAGATTCCGGAAGTACGCCAGCGCCCGGGCCGTGTCTCCCGTCATACCGTACTGGTACGTGAGCACCGCCAGCAGCGCCGGCTCCCCGGCGGTCTGCTGCAGCATCTCCACTCGCTGCAGCGCCTCGCTCCGCCGCCCGCGCTGGAAGTCGATCAGCGCACGCATCAGGTGGGCACGGCCGAAGGTCTCATCGACCTGCAGCGCACGGTCGGCTGCGGCTGCGGCGGCGTCGTACTGCTTGGCATAGTAATGCACATTGGCGGCGTTGACGTACGCGATCGGCGACGCCGGATCGATGCTCACCGCGGTGTCCAGCTGGGCTGCTGCGTCGGCGTGACGCTCCTGCGTAGCATACAGCAGCCCGAGCCATTGGCGGCACGATGAGCAGCGCGAGTTGAGCTGCAGCGCGTGCCGGAGCTCACGCTCAGCGGCGCCGACATCCCAGTCGTAATTGGCGTGTATGTTGCCCGACATGGCGTACGCGGCGTCCAGCTCCGGCTCCAGCACGGACGCCCGGGCCACCGCGGTGCGCGCCTGCTCGTACGCGTAACGCGGCTCCATCACTCCGTAATCGTAGCTCCCGAGCATGCCGTAGGTCTCCGCCAGCCGCGCGTACGCCAGGGCATACGTCGAGTCACGCTCCACGGCTCTCAGGAAATGCTCGCGCGCGCTCAGCAGAGACTCGCGCGTGCGCTGCGCCAGCGCGGTCGTGCCCCGCAGATAATGTTCGTACGCGCCCACGTCCTCGGTGCTGCGGAGCGCCGGGCTGCCACCCGCATCCACTTCCAGGGCGCTCGCGACGGCGCGCGCGATCTCGTCCTGCACGCGAAACACGCCAACGAGCGGAAAGCGGTACGCAGCGCTCCACGCGATGTCGTTCGCCTCCACGTCGACCAGCTCGACCCGCACCCGCAGTGAGTCCGCACCGCGGAGCAGCGCGGTCGCGACCGATACTACGTAGCGGGCGCCGAGGTGCCGACCGATCGCCCGCGCCTCCATCCCCTGGCCGAGCAGCGGCAGCGTCGAGCTGCTCGGCACCACGTGAATCCGGTCGGTCTGCGCGAGTCGATCGATGATGTGCTCCGCGATGTCCGCCCAGTGCTCGTTGATCGTATCGCTGGCGATCGGCAGCAACGCCACCGTGACCGGCTGGGTGCGCTCCCGCAGCAGGAACGCGACGATCACCAGCAGCGCCGCGCCGGCAAGCCCGGCCGGCAGCGTCCAGCGGAACCCGCGACGCGACGCGATCGCCACCGATTGTTTGCCGGTAATACCGGGGGGCGACGGCCGCGCGGCCGACGCGGTGGCCTCGGGCGCCGACATCTCCGTCGATGCGGGCTCCGGCGGCGCTGCGGATACGTGCGCTGCGGATATCTCCGGGGGCGCCGGTACGGATGGCGAGGCCGATACGGTGGGGATGATCGACGCGTCCGCCGAAGCCGGCGGCTCGGGCGGCGCTGCTGCCCGGAGGGGTGGCCGGGGCGCGACCCCGGAGGACGGTTCCGCGCCAGTCTGCGCGCGGAGACTTTCCGCCAGTGCAGTCACTTCGGGATCCGCCGCCGTCTCGAATTCCTGCGCGAGCAGCTGCGCATGGACGCGCGCGTGCTGGATCGCGGCCGGCCGGTTTCCGAGCCGTACCAGCGCCTGCATGAGCCCGATAGCCGTGCGCGCACTGTACGGATCGAGCGCCGCCAGTCGGCGCCATGCCGCCACCGCGCCGTCGGCGTCGCCCGCCGCGGCCCGCAGCTCCGCCAGGCTTTCCAGCGCGCGCCCGTAGAGCGCCGCATACTCCTGCCGCTCCTCGTCGACCCACTGCTCGAATTCCGGCGTGTCGCTGATGTAGAAGCCTTCCAGGAACGCGCCCCGATACAGATCGACCGCACGCTCGTATTCGGCGGCCGCGTATGCCTCCCGAAACTCGGCCGCGTCCACCTCCGCGGCATCCGCACGCAGCCCGATCTCGTCTCCGGACGTGACCAGCACGTCGGGGCCCAGCGCTTTGCGCAGCACGTGGATCGACGCGGAAAGGAGGTGACGTGCCGATTCGGTACCCTGCTCCGGCCAGAGCTGGCCGATCAGGCGATCACGGGTGTGGGGGCGAACCGGGGGGGCCGCCAGGATCGCGAGCAGCGCCAGGCGGCGTCGCTGCGCCGCCTCCCCGCCCACGGGAACGCCCTCCACCTGGACCGAGACGTTCCCCAGCAACGTGATCCTGATCATGGGAGCCCCCGGCGGGATGTCGCTGCCTGGGTGGTACCGCAGCGGATTCACGCTATATCGGCATCCGTTGCCACGCAACGAACGCCAGCGGCAAGGGGCGCGCTCGTCGAGGCCAGGCGGTCGCGGACCAGCTCGGCTCGACCGTCAGTCAATCGTAGGCCGTCAGGAATATCAGGTCGTCATGGTCCACCTCGAGGGCTCGTGTCGGCCAGGTAAACGCCGGACGCCCCCAGCAGGCGGTCCACCATGGCGACGCAGCGTGTCGCCGCACGCTGGGGCCACCGCCTCGACCTCACGTTGATTCGAGGGACGCGCGCGCGCCGGGTGACGTGCGCGCGTCCAACTGACGAGCCGTCGGGGTTCTCCCCACCGAGTTAGCGATATCCGCCGCTACTATCCATGCCTGCAGCTCGTATTCATTGGTTCCCATCAGGCGGTCCTCCTGTAATCCCTTCCACCCGAGCCGCTCGGCTCAGGAGGCCTCTATGACTTCCTTCATACGTCTGCGCGCCGCCCTTCCCGCTCTCGCGCTCGCTGCCGGCGCCCTGGGCGGGTGTATTGGCGATCAGGTTACTGATCCTGTGTCGGATGGGCTCCGTGCAACCGGTCAAGACGCCAGCAAGGCCCCCGCCAAGCCGCGGACCCGCACATACTACATCGCCGCCGATGTCGTGGACTGGGATTACGTCGCGCCCGGAGTAGGGGCATCTCCGGGCACGCGCGACTCGATCTCCGGCCTGCTGTTCACCGAGCACCCGCATGCCGGCACGTTCGTGCTCCCGGGACCGGAGCGCATCGGCAGCAAATACAGGAAGATTCTCTACCGCGAGTATACGGATGCGACGTTCAGCACCCTCAGGATGGACGTGGATCCCGAGTACCGCGCGCGTTGGGAGCATCTGGGCACGCTGGGCCCGACGATCCAGGCCCAGGTCGGTGACACGATCGAAGTGGTCTTTCGCAATCATGCCGAGCAGCACGTAAGCGTACATCCCCACGGCGTCTTCTATGACAAGGACTCCGAGGGTGCGCCGTACTGCGACGGCGGCCCGCGCGATCCTGACAGCGGCCAGTGCATCGGGGGCGTCGATGACGCGGTGCCGCCGGGGGAGACAGTGGTATACACTTGGCCGGTGCCCGACCGGGCCGGTCCGGGGCCCGCCGACGGCACCTCGATCATGTGGATGTACCACTCGCACACCGACGAGGTGAAGGATACGAATGCCGGCCTGATCGGAACGATTATCGTTGTGAAACGTGGCAAGATCACTGAAAGCGGGCAGCCCATCAATGTCGATCGCGAGTTCGTCGTTCTCTTCGTGGTCTTCGATGAGAACGAGAGCTGGCTGCTGGGGGCAAACATCGATGCGTTCGCCGGCGACGCGGGAAGCGTGGACCCTGACGACGACGAATTCGTCGAAAGCAACCTGATGCATGCCATCAATGGCTGGGTGTACGGTTACCAGCCACTGCGCTCAATGACAATGCGCCAGGGCGAGCGGGTCCGTTGGTACGTCATGGGGATGGGTACTGAGGTGGACCTGCACACGCCTCACTGGCACGGGCAGACAGGACTCGTGGGCGGGATGCGTACGGATATCGTCGAGCTACTCCCGGCCAGCATGAAGGTGTTCGACATGGAACCGGACAACCCCGGAATCTGGCTGTTTCATTGTCATGTGAACGACCACATCAACGCCGGGATGCTCACGCGTTTTGTGGTGGAGTAGGCGCGTCGTTCCTGTCGGGGAGCCGGGCTTGTACGTCCGCAGCATCGGGCTCAAGCTCGGCTCTCCTGCTCGGAGCTGACTATGCTCGTGCAGCCGAACGGCCAACATCGGTGCAGCCGTCGTTCGTTCGCCGTGCTCCTGGATCAGTTCGCGGCCGGGACGATGCTGAACGAGTGCGGCGTCCCGCCCTGCAGACGCACGCACGGTACCGTTGCCCCAAGTGTCCATATGCCGTGCTCCCAGGCTGCCTGCACGATCTGCCACTTCGGAAGAGGGACCTGTCCGAACACGCGGCCTGCCGTCGCGAGGTCCTTGTGCCGACCGTAGTCTTCCCCGACCCTGCACCTCCCATTCACGCACACGATCATCGCTGCGGACGTGTCGCATCGAGCGTTCCCGGACGCGTTCCTGCCACCGTCACCTGAGTACGCTGCCGGTCGTTCCCTGCGGCGCCTTGCGCTCGACGAGCAGCATAGCCTGCCAGTCCGGGGTGTTTCCGAGGTGCGTGACTGCATAATCGGAGTTCGCGAGCAGCCTCGTCTCCACCCACTGGGGGCAGTGGATGTCCTGCCAGTCGCGGGCGTACTGCAGGCCGACGACGCGGGTGGGGCAGGCGGCATCGTAATCCGTGTAGTCGATCACGATGAATCTGTCGAACCGTGCGAGGAAATCATCGCTCTGCACGACGTTATCGCGAAGCTGCGGGCAATTCCGCCGGAACGCATCCATGTGCTTGTGTGCCTGGAGTCCGAACAGCCCACTCTCTTGCTTCATCGCCGCGGCTTCGTCGAGAATGAAGTAGTAGCGTTCCCGGTCGGTCGAGTAGTGCCAGCGCTCCAGAAAGCCGCCGGGAAATTCCACGACAACGGGGAGATCCTCGTAACCGAATCGAAGATCGAAGCGGCCCGCGAAGGCACGCCCGTCATGCTGCGCGGCATACCAGAGCGGGTTAGCGAGCAGAACGAGAACAAATGCAGATAACACGGCGCCTGCGAAGATCTGTCTGCCGTCAGTGCGCGACGTTCCGGGCGAAAGCAGATCGCGCACGCCATGGGAGTAGGCGGACAGGAAGTGTGAAGCAAGATGCGCGATGGCGATGCAGTAGCCGATGATGCTTGGCAACAGGTAGCGGTCCCAGAAGATCGGCTTGACGGTACGCGAGAGTAGCCAGGTCGCGGCGGTCGGTATGATCAGCGCCAATGCCATCACGAGCAGTGACCGCTTCCCAGCGACCGGTGCATCTTGCTCCCCTGACACCTCCTGCCAGCGCCCACGCACTGTGTGGATCAGTACGAGGCACAATACCAGTGCCGCGACGAATGCCACGTTTGCGAATGCGGGGGATACCAGCCCTACGAGCTCGAAGAAATCGCTCAGGCGTGGGCTCGGCAGCCAGCCTCTCGGCCTCGCCACGTCCGATTGGACCAGGAACGCGGGCAGGTAGAAGAGAAAGCTCATCCATCCCCCCACCACCGCGAAATAGATCCCCTTTCTGAACCGTCCGCGCAGCACGTCCGCCACGACGAAAGCCGCGAGGATTGCGCCGCTGTAGAACAGTCCGAACAGATGCGTGTTGACGATGGCGGCGTGGATGACCGCTAGCCCGGCGAGATCCCTGAAGCTGAAGGTGCCGCGCGCATCGAGCGATGCGTACTGGTAGACGGCCGCGGCACACAGCGCGAGGAAGAGACCATACATCCGCGCCTCGACATTCTGGCTCAGCACGATCTCCGACGTCAGGAACACCGTCAGTGTACCGATGCATGTGGGCCAGAAGCCGTAGACCTTGCGAAGAGTCGCCCAGACCAGGATCAGCGCGGCGGCAATCCCGAGCGCAGAGAACAACCGCAGCGACAGCTCCGACGCGCCGACGAGCTGCGCCCACAGCCAACCGAGTACGAAGTAGAGCGGCGGGGTGACGTTGAGCTTGTCGTGGAATGCCGTCCACATGCTGGACAAAGAGGGATCAGCGAGCAGGTACCAGGAATACAGCTCGTCGTGCCAGAGGGACTTGCCTGGCGAGATCAGAATGCAGGATCCGAACAGGGAGAGTACGGCGGCCGCCAACACCAGCACGTCACCTCCGCGCGATCCGTGTTCAGCATTGTCGACGGACTGCTCGAGGTCGCCCATGGTCGCTGCCGATGAGGGGTCGAGCCAGTATAATGCGGACTCCGGGGTGGACCTATAATACCGCGCCGGCGGTGGAAAGCCGGCTGATCGTCTGCTCACACCGCCGTATAGCCTCCGTCGACCAGGTAGTAACCACCCGTGATGAACGACGCCTCGTCGGAGAGGAGGAAGCGGACGAGCGGTGCGACCTCCCCGGGCTGGCCAAGCCGTCCCAGCGGATGGCGCGCCACCAGCTGTTTGCGGACATCGCTCGGCAGATTCTCGAGCAGCGGCGTTTCGATGTATGCAGGACCCACGCAGTTGATGCGCAAACCCTGCGGCCCGTACTCGGCAGCCGCGTTCTTCGTGAGGCCGACCACGCCGTGCTTCGCGGCGGTGTATGCAGCGTTGCCGATGGCCGCGACGGTTCCGTGGATGGACGCCATGTTCACGATCGCGGACTGCTTCGCGCCCGCCTTCAGCATGGCGGGAATCTGGTAGCGCATGCCGTACAGCACGCCGTTCAGGTTGATGTCAATGACGCGATTCCAGTCCTCGAGGTCCGCATCACCGACCGGCGCCTGCGCGCCACCGATACCGGCGTTGTTGACCGCGTAGTGCAGGGTGCCGAAGCTGTCCACCGCGAAGCGGACGACCTTGTCGGAATCGTCCGGGTTCGCCGTATCCTGCCTGATCGCGCTCGCGGTGCCGCCGCTCCTGCCGATCTCGTCGGCCACGCGCTCGGCACCTTCCAGGTTGATGTCGGTCAGCACCACGGCGGCGCCGTGTGCAGCCAGGTCTTTCGCGATGGCTTCGCCCAGACCCGACCCTGCGCCGGTGACGATCGCGATTTTTCCGTCGAATGACTTCATGATGGACCTTTCGTGATGAGTCGCCGCGTCCAGTCGGCCAGCGCATGCAGCAGCTTGCCGACGAACTCGCGCGTCCTGTCGTCCGTGAGCCGGCCGTCCGCATCGAATTTCTCTTTCGCACGGTAGACGAGGATCTCCGGCTGCAGTAACGCGGGCGTATTCGTGAAGACGAAGGCCTGGCGCAGCTGCGACTGGGCCCGTGCGGTGCCCGTGATGCCGGTGCTCGCGCCCAGGATGGCGGCGGGCTTGCCGGACAGAACGGAATCGCGTGCCGGGCGCGAAGCCCAGTCGATGGCGTTCTTCAGCACGCCCGGAACGCCGTGGTTGTACTCGGGCGTCGCGAAGAGCAGGGCATCGGCCTCGCCGATCGCACGCTTCAGCGCCTGCACGGGCTCCGGGTCGCCCTCAACTTCGACGTCGTGATTGTAGAGCGGGATGTCCGCCATGCGATCGAAGACGCGGATCTCGACGTCCGGCGGCGCCAGCTCCTGCGCCGCGCGCAGCAGCGCCCGGTTGTAGGAGCCGCGCCGCAGGCTACCGGCGATGCCGCAGACGACGAGACGACCGGTGTTCGCGCCCAATGTGCCTCCCCTCGCACCGCTTGCGATTGACGCGCGCAGGTTCGCGCCCTGGTCTGTCTGCCCGGCCCTCTGGTCCAGGCAGGGGCGGGCGGCGCGCTGCGCAGTACGCAGGTTTGGAGCCGAGGGGAATCGCGCGGCCGGAGAACCCCGGCGCCGTTTTCCGGCGATGCCCGGGAACGGCCGGCGCCCACGGCGCGTAGTCCAGAAGTACCGCGCACCCCAGACGCCCAGGGACTGGACATTCATCGTGCCCGATAGGACCCCCAACGCCCCCGCCTGCGTCGATGTCGCCCTGGTCGAGGACGACGTCCGAAGCGCGAGGTCCTCGCCGACCTGATCGACCGCACCCCGGGCCTGCGCGTGGTTGGACGGTGGAGCTGCACGCCGGCGTCATCTGATTGCCGTTTTGCACTCTGCGAGGCGGCACAGCGCATGTTCATGAGGTGGCATGCCATTCACGACGGGCGTGCCGGGCATGACCGAGAGGCGATCCGAAAGGTGAGGTGTGCGTGCGAGCCTTGAATACGCTGCTCATGGCGGCTGTGACCGGGACGGTTCCAGCCGCAGTGACTGCACAGACGCAGGGCCCGCCACCAGGGTCGGAATATCTCCGTGTCATGCAGCAGATGCTGGCGGGGCCGTCCCCGGCAGAATTTCTCGGCTCGGCCGACGATCGATTCTGGTTCGTGGCCGGACCACCGGACAGCGCGTTCATCACGATCGTCGATCCGGACGCAGGCA
>DASUUI010000046.1:0-10352 GCA_036374155.1 Gemmatimonadaceae bacterium
GTTCAGGTACGCGAAGTAGCGGGGATATCCCGGATCCTCGCGCATGTACCCGACGCTGAAGACGTGGATGAGGAAGCCGACACCGGTCACCACGAGCATCATCAGCATCGAGAGCTGATCGAGCTGGAGCGCGGCGTCTATCTGCAGCTGGCCGGTCACCATCCAGGTGAAGTAGCGCTGGACGAACGGCTCCTCCATGTGCGCGCCGCGCATGGCGAACAGGATCGCGACCGTGAGCAGGAACGACAGGCCGAGGACGGCCGGGCCGACGATGCTCACGAGGCCGGCGTAGCGGTGTTTCCCTGGCGGATGGGCTTCATGCCCCTTTTCCCGATCGTCGCCTATTGGCTCGGGGGAAACGGCTGCAACTGCATGTGCGTCGCCCGCCGTCAGCGCGCCGACGTGCCCCGGCTCGCCATGGTGCTCGTCCGGGTCCGCGGGTCCCGGCACGTACCGGCTCCAAAGCGCAAGCCCGCCGTTGATCGCGAACCCGAGCAGCGGCAGCAGCGGCACGAGCCACAGCCACTCCGCGGCCGTGCCGTTCAGCGCGTGCGTGAACTCAGGCGCTGCAGCCACCTGCGCGAGGAAGATCATCGTCCCCCGCCCGCGCTATCACCCACGCCACAAAGACGCGTGTTCATCCGCGCAGCAGGTTGATGTTCTGCAGATTCACCGTCTGCTTGTGACGGAAGATCGCGATGATGATCGCCAGCCCCACGGCTGCCTCCGCCGCGGCCACGGAGATCACGAAGAACACGAATACCTGACCGGTCGCGCCGTAGTACCGCGAGAGCGCGACGAACGTGAGGTTCACCGCGTTCAGCATCAGCTCGACGCACAGGAAGATGATGATCGCGTTCCGGCGCGTGAGCACGCCGATCACGCCGATGGTGAACAGCGCTGCCGAGAGCGCCAGGGCTTCAGCCAGCATGTGTCCGCCTCCTTCCGACGACGACTGCGCCGACGATCGCGACCAGCAGCAGAATGCTCACCAGCTCGAACGCCAGCAGATGCTCCCGCAGCATCGGCTCGGCGACGACGCCGACGGCGCCCTTCTCCGCCAGCGCTTCCTCGACCGCGCCACGCGGCAGCGCAAAGCGCACCGGCACCTGCGCATTGGCCAGCACGGCGATCTCCACCAGCAGGATCAGCGCGAGCGCGCCGGCGCCCAGCATTCCCCACTTGCCGCGAGCATCGGCGAGCTCGTCGGGGCTGCCGAGGTTGAGCAGCATTATCACGAACAGGAACACGACCATGATTGCGCCCGCATAAACCAGCACCTGTATGGCGGCGATGAAATGCGCGTCCAGCATGACGTACAGGGCGGCCAGTGAGAACATCACGTTCACCAGCCACAGCGCAGCGGCCACTGGGCTCCGGCGGGTGACGAACGCAATGGCCGACGCCAGCGCGATCACGCCGAAGAGATAGAAGTGGAACGTGTAGAAGAGCGGGTAGGCGGGCTCCACCACCGACTGGAGCAGCGCGAGCGGGCCCACGTGCAGTGCGGAGTTCATTCGCTCCGGGGGTCCTCCGGGTCCCACAGCTCGGTGACCGGATGGCTCTGCGCCATCAGCCGCTCGAGATCGTAAACGAACCCTTCCCTGCTGTACTCCGAGTTCTCGTAGTGCCTGCCGAGGTGGATCGCTTCCTCCGGGCACACTTCCTGGCAGTAGCCACAGAAGATGCAGCGGAACTCGTCGATCTCGAAGATCAGCGGATAGCGGTTCCCCTGCTCGTCCTCACCCGGCACGAGCTTGATGCAGTTGGCCGGGCACACCGTCGGGCACAGCCCGCACGCCACGCACTTCGCCTTGCCGTCCTCGGTCGTGAGCATCCGGTGGGTGCCACGCCAGCGCGGCGAGATGGCGTACTTCTCCTCCGGATACTGGATCGTGACCTTGTGCGGATCCACCAGGTGTTTGAAGGTCATCCCGAGACCCTTGAGCGTCGAGCGGACGTAGCTCACGTCGTGGGTGGGACGGGTGACTGTCTTGGTGGTCGGTGGCATTGCTATGGACAGTTAGAGAAGTAGCACTTCGAGACTGCGATTAGCGGTTAGCGATCAGCGGAAAGCGACTGCGGCTCGCGTGAACTGCTGGGAAGTTCATGCGGTTCAGCGCCGAGGCGCGCGTGGTCTCTGTAAGCCTTCAGCTTCTCGAGATCCCGCGTTGCCAGTCTTCCGTACGCCGGGCTGATGATGCGGCCGTGGTCGATCATCACGAACAGAACCATGATCGTCGCGAGGTTGACCGCGAACAGCGCCAGCCCGTACAGCGGCCCGTAGTGGATCCCCGAAGCCTCGAGGCCGAGCATCACCCCGGATATCAGCACGACATAAGCGAGCGCGAGCGGGAGCATGAACTTCCAGCCCAGCGACATCAGCTGATCGTAGCGGAACCGCGGCAATGTCCAGCGGATCCAGATGAAGGTGAAAATGAAGAACAGGACCTTGACCGCGAACATCGCGCCCGTTGCGAGCGTCTTCGCCACGCTCCACGGCGGGGTGTTCTCCCAACCGGTGATCGGGATGTCCCAGCCGCCGAAGAACAGCACCGCCATCAGCGCGCTGATGGTCACGATGTTGGCATACTCCGCGATGAAGAACATCGAGAACTTCATCGCGCTGTACTCCGTGTGATAGCCCGCGATCAGCTCCGACTCCGCTTCGGGCAGGTCGAACGGCAGGCGGTTCGTCTCGGCCAGCGCCGCAACCATGAAGATGAAGAACGCCACCGTCAGGTTCAGGACGTTCCACAGCCCCGTCGCCTGCTGCCAGATCACCTCGTTCAGCGTCACGTTCCCCGCGAGCAGCAGCACCGGAATCACCGCCAGGCCCAGCGACACCTCGTACGAGATCATCTGCGCGCTGGAGCGCAACCCGCCCAGCAACGAGTACTTGTTGTTCGACGACCAGCCCGCGAGCACGATCCCGTACACGCCGAGCGAGGAGATCGCGAGGATGAACAGGAACCCGATGGGCAGGTCGGCGAGCTGTATCGGAACCAGGCCCCACGGCGTGGGCAGCGGCGACGCGAACGGGATCACCGACCAGGTGATCAGCGCAGGAAGGAATGCGAACACCGGAGCGAGCACGAACAGCGTCTTGTGCGACGCGCCCGGATAGGTCTCCTCCTTCATGATGTTCTTGAGACCGTCCGCCGCGGGCTGCAGCAGTCCGCCCGGCCCGACCCGGTTCGGGCCATGCCGGTCCTGTATCCACGCCGACACCTTTCGCTCGGCGAGCGTCAGCAGCGCGACCCCGACCAGATAGATCGTGAAGAACACCAGCATCTTCACGATGGTCGTGAGCAGGAAGAAGCCGGTATCGTCGGACACCTGCTGCGGATTCGCCACCTGGAGGAGCGGGATCAGCGAGTGCGTCACGCGACAGCCCCTGCGCGGGCATTCGCACCGCGCGCCTCGAGCACCGGCAGACCATGGAAACCAAGCTGGTCGTAACTGAGACCCGAGAAACCTCCGCGCGACGCGGCGAGTGAATCGAACACCTCGGCGGCGGTGAAGAAGCGCGTGTCGTCGCCCATGGCGAGCAGCAGATCGGACAGCACGCCCCAGCTCGACCGGGTGAGCCCCAGCGGCGCCTTCGCCTGCCTGAACCGCTGCACGCGGCCACGGATGTTGGTGAAGGTCCCCTCCTCCTCAGCCATGTTGGCGATGGGGAGCACGGCCACTGCGCCGCGAGCCGCATCCGACAGCACCGAGCTGATCGCGACCACCGCACCGGCACGAGCCGCTTCTTCCGTCTCGCCCAGCTCCACGCCGGCCAGCACCAGGACGTCGCCGTCGCGCAGGCCGGCGAGCGGCGTGTCGGTCTTCTGGAAACCGAGCATCTCTGCGCCGCGCACGTTGGCCGCCCGCTCGCTGCGGAGGGCAAGATCCTCGACCCCCGGGAGCGGCGCTTCCGGCCCGGTCTCCACCGAGAACGCGCCGGAGCCGCCCGTGCGCTCTATCAGCCGCGACAGCAGGTACAGCGCCTCGTTGGACAGCATCGGCGAAGCCACGACGTGCGCGCGCTTCCCGCGCAGTGCGCCGGCCGCTGCGGCGATTGCGGACTCCCACCCAGCCGTCACCAGCGCCGCGCCCTGCCGCATCATCGGCTGCTCGAGCCGGTCGGGCCTGTTGAGCCACCGGTAGTTCAGCCGGCCGTAGTCGCACATGAAGTACGCGTTCACGTCCGGATTCGGACGCGGGCGGAGCCGCATCACGACCTCGTCGCGCGTCTCCATGATGATGTTGCAACCCTGCGTGCAGTTGGGGCACACCGACGCGGTCCGGTCCAGCTCCCATGCTCGCGCCTTGTTGAGCGAGTCCTTCGAGAGCAGCGCTCCGACGGGACACAGATCTATGACGTTTCCGGCCCACGGGTGCGTCAGGTCCTTGTCCGGGAACTTGCCGATCAGCGCGCGATCGCCCCGCTCCACGACGCCGAGCGAAGGCTCCTCGGCCACGTCGTCCATGAACCGCACGCAGCGCGTGCAGAGGATGCAGCGGTTCGGCACGTACACGACGTCTCCACCGAAATCCTCGACCGGGTTGAACCGCTTGGGCTCGCGGTAGCGCGAGTCCTTGCGCCCCTCCTGGAACGTGTAGTCCTGCAGCTCGCACTCGCCGGACTGGTCGCAGATCGGGCAGTCGAGCGGGTGGTTGATGAGGAGCATCTCCAGCACGCCCTTGCGCGCGTTGCGCGACGGCTCGGAGTGCACGTGTACTACCTGCCCTTCAGCAGCTGCCGTGGCACACGCCGGCGCGAGCTTCGGCGCCTTCTCCACTTCCACGAGGCACATGCGGCATACGCCTGCCACCGGTAGCCCGGGGTGATAGCAGTAGTGCGGGATCAGCACGCCAACCGTCTTGGCCGCCTCGAGGAGCGACGTGCCCTCGGGGACGGTCACCTGCCGCCCCTCGATCGTGAGCGAGATCATCTTCTTCTCGCCGTTCACGCCGCAGCTCCCGCCGCCAGCTCCGCCGGCCGCGGCGCTCCGAGCGCCTGATACTTCCGGCCCTTGATCATCGCCTCGAACTCGCCGCGGAACTTCTTGATCCCGGACACGATCGGCGTGGCGCAGGAGTCGCTCAGCACGCAAATGGTCTTGCCGGTCATGTCTTCGGAGATCGCCAGCAGCGTGTCGAGGTCTTCGGTCGTGCCGTTGCCCGCGGCGATCCGCTCCAGAATCCGCGTCGCCCACGCCGTGCCCTCGCGGCACTGCGTGCACTGCGCGCAGGACTCGTGCGCGAAAAAGCGGGCGATGCGCGCGATCACCCGGACCATGTTCTGGGCGTCGTCTATCACCACCACTCCGCCGGAGCCAAGCATGGAGCCGTGCTCCGCGAACCCCTCGTAATCCATCAGCGTCGCTTCCGCCTCTTCCATCGTCTGGATCGGAACGGATACGCCGCCCGGGATGATCGCCTTGAGCTTGCGCCCGGGGAGCGCGCCGCCGCACAGGTCGTACAGAAACTCGCGGAACGGGAAGCCCATCACGACCTCGTAGTTCCCCGGCTTCGCGACGTTGCCGCACACCGAGAACAGCTTCGTGCCGGTGCTCTTCGGGTTGGACAGCGACATGCCCTTGTACCAGTCGCCGCCGCGATTGAGGATGTGCGGCACGGCCGCGAGCGTTTCCACGTTGTTGATGGTCGTGGGCTGTCCGAACACGCCGGAGACGGCGGGGAACGGAGGCTTGATGCGCGGATTGCCGCGACGCCCCTCGATCGAGTTCATCAGCGCCGTTTCTTCGCCGCAGATGTACGCGCCGGCGCCCTTGTGGATGTACATGTCCACGCGCTTGCCGGAGCCCATCGCGTTGCCGCCGAGTATGCCGCCGTCGTACGCTTCCCTGAGCGCGCGCCCCATCTCGACAAGCGGCTCCGTGAACTCGCCGCGGATGTAGATGTAGCACACCTCCGCGCCGATGGCGTAGGACGCGATCGCGCACCCTTCGATCAGCGCGTGCGGCGTCCACCGCATTATCTCGCGATCCTTGAAGGTGCCGGGCTCCGACTCGTCGGCGTTGCAGCAGAGGTAGTGCGGCTTGCCGTCGCCGATCTTCATGAACGACCACTTGAGCCCGGTCGGGAACCCTGCCCCACCGCGACCGCGGAGGCCGGAGGTCTTCACGATCTCGGTGATTTCGGTGGGCTGCATACGCAGCGCGTTCTCCAGCGCCTGATAGCCGCCGAGCCTGCGCCAGCCGTCAAGCGAGCGGGCCTCCGCGTTGCCGAAATGCCTCGACAGCACCGGTGTCTCTCGCTTGTGGATGGCGTGAGGGAAACCCATCAGCTGATTCCGGTTGATTGAGTTGCACGCGCCGCGTGCCGGGTCGCGGCGGCGCAGCGGCTGTCTCGTGGTTTCACTGATAGCGCTCCAGCAGCTGCGAGACGTTTTCCACCGTCACCGATTCCACGAAGTCGTCGTTCACCATTATCGGAGTCGCGAAGCCGCACGCGCCGAGGCATTCGACCTCGATCACCGTGTACTTGCCGTCAGGTGAGGTCTCGCCGAGCTCGCCGCACCTCGTCTCGCGCAGCAGTGCGCGGACGACATCCTCCGCGCCGCAGATCCCGCACGGCGACGTGGTGCACACCTGGATGAAGTACTTACCAACGGGGTGCTGGTGATACATGTAGTAGAACGTCACCACGCCCTTGACGTACGCGGGCGTCAGCCCGAGGACTTCGGCCACTTCGGCCATCGCATTCTCGCTGATCCAGCCGCGCTCTTCCTGGACCATCCACAGCGCGGGAAGCAGCGCAGCCATCTTCGTGGGATAGCGCCTGAGCGTCTCGTCGAGCTCGGCGCGGCGCGCACCCGTGAACACCGGCTGGTACTCCGCAGCGCTCTCGTGGTGGGCGTGCGCCGCCTGCTCCAGTCCCCGCGCAGGCCCGGTCATGCGCGCCTCAGGCGGACAGCCGTTCCGATCCCGCCGAGCATGAGCATCGCGCCGGAGCCGCCGGACATGGGAGAGGAGTCCAGGCGGATCGTGACCACCGCGTCCGCGCCGAGCTCGGCTCCGCGCTGCCGGAGCTCCTCCAGCACCGCTTCCCGACCAGCCTTCATCTCCTTCTCCAGCGCCGCGCTGCGGCCGCCTATGATGTTGCGGATCCCGGCGAACACGTCGCGGAACACGTTCACGCCGCCGACCCACTCGGCACTCACGACGCCGAGCACTTCCTCGACCGCGTAGCCCGGGACCGAATCCGTCGTGCTCAGTATGACCCCACCGCTTCGTCTCGCACTCATCGCGCTGCCTCCTCCGCCCGCGGCGAGCTTCCTTCGCGCGGCGCTCGGACGAGCCGGTGTCCTTCGGCGGCTCGCGGCTTATACGCTGCGAGCCCGTGCGCTGCACCCATCGTCTCGAACCGCGACCGTCGTGTGGGCGCACGGTCTCTTGCTACGCCGCACGCTGCCTGTGGCCACCGACTCGTCCTCGCGCCTGCTGGCCGATACAGAAGGCCGGAGAGGGCGGGAGGCGCGGGCATCGCATGAGGCAGCGTGCGGCGTAGCAAGAGACCGCGCGCGCTTTGGTAGTTTGCGCGCGGGCTCGCAGCGTGTAAGCCGCTAGCTGCCGAAGGCGATGGCTGCGCCGAACCGCCGCGCGCCGCCGAGGGCGATGGTCGCGCCGATCCGCCCGCGCGCGTCATCACGCGCGTCATCGGTCTATCTCCCCCATGACGATGTCGATGCTTGCGTTGATCGCGATCACGTCGGACAGCAGGTGACCCTCGACCATCTTCGGGATCGCCGAAAGGTTCACGAACGACGGCGGCCGGATGCGCCAGCGGACCGGCTTCGACGTTCCATCGGACACCATGTAGTAGCCCTTCTCTCCCTTCGGACTCTCGACCGCGACGTACGACTCGCCGATCGGCGGTCGCGGCCCTTCCATCACGACCTTGAAGTGGTGGATCATGGACTCCATCTCGCTCGTCGCCTTCGACTTCGGCGGGAGGATGAGCCGCGGATCGTCCACGTTGACCGGCCCGTCGGGGAGCCGCTCCAGCGCCTGATTCAGGATGCGCACCGACTGGCGCATCTCCTCCATGCGGACCAGGTAGCGGTCGTACACGTCGCCGTGCTCGCCCACCGGCACCTCGAAGTCGTACGTCTCGTAGTCGAGGTACGGGAAGTCCTTGCGCACGTCGTAATCCACCCCGGACGCACGCAGCATCGGGCCGGACAGGCCGTAGTTGATCGCCTCGTCCGGCGTCATCACGCCGAGTCCGACCGTGCGGCCGACCCAGATGGCGTTGCGCGTAAGCAGGCTGTCTATCTCGTCTATCGTCTTCGGGAACGCGCGCGTGAAGGTGCGAAGGCCGTCGGTCCAGCCACGCGGGACGTCGGCCATCATCCCGCCCACGCGGGTGGCGGAGGTGGTGAGCCGCGCGCCGAACCAGTCCTCCAGCATCTTGTAGATGTTCTCCCGCTCCTGGAACGCCCAGAGGAACGGTGTGAAGGCGCCTATGTCTATACAGGTCGTGCCCAGCCAGACGAGGTGCGACATGATCCGCGACAGCTCGCACGCGATCACGCGCAGCACCTTGCACCGCTCCGTGATCTCCACGCCGAACAGCCGCTCCGCGCCCAGCGCGAAGGCGACGTTATTCCCGGGCGAGTTGAGATAGTCCTCGCGGTCGGTCCACGGGATTATCTGGTTGTATTGCCGGTACTCGCCAATCTTCTCGAAGCCGCAGTGCAGGTAACCGATGTGCGGGATGCAGCGGACGACCGTCTCGCCGTCGAGCTCCAGCACCAGGCGCAGCACGCCGTGCGTCGCAGGATGCTGCGGGCCCATGTTGATCAGCATGTGCTGGCCGCCGAAGTCCGGCTCCATCGGAAGCGGCGGCTCCAGCGTCATCACGCCGCCCGAATCGTCGGTCACGAGCGGCACGCGCTGCGGCCGGCCATGGGCATCGAGGCCGCTGGTCGAGAGCTCGACCTCCACGGTTCGCCTGTCGGCCATTACTCGCCCGTCTCCTCGCCCTGCCGCAGGCGCTCGCGCATGTCGCGCGGCAGGTCCTCGAACGCGTCGGCGATGCTCAGCTCCTCCATCGAGTAGCGCGCCTCCGGGTTCTGCGCCAGCGACTGGCGGAGCTGTTCCGAGCGGCTGAAGCGGCCACGCAGCGGGAAGTCCTTCCGCAGCGGGTATCCCTCCCGGTACTGCTCCCACATCAGGATGCGCCGGAGGTCGGGGTGCCCCTCGAACTGGATCCCGAACATGTCGAAGCACTCGCGCTCGAGCCAGTCGGCGCCGCGGTACACCGGCCACACCGACGGCACGGACAGCCGGTTCTTCGGCAGCATCGCCTTCAGCCGGAGAAAGCGGCGGTACGCGAGCGAGCGGAGGTGCCAGACAACTTCCAGCGGACGACCGTCGTCCCGGTACTCCACTGCCGTGACGTCCGCGAGATACTCGTACCGCTGCGACGGGTCGTCGTGCAGCCAGCGCACGATTTCCAGAACCCGCTCCGGTTGCACGTACACGGTAGTCTCTCCCCAGACGACGTCGGTTCGCACGACCGCATCGCCGAACCGCTCCCGCAATGCCGCGGCCGACGGGTTCTCAGCACCGCCCGTGTGGGGAACGTTGCGCGGGGTGACGGGCGTGGATGCCGTGGAGCCCAGCGCGGCTCCCGCGCGCACCACGGTGTAGGGCCCGATCTCCGGCTGCGGAGACGTCACGGCGCGGAGCGTGTCTGGTGGATGGAGTTGCCGAACGGCTCCGACAGCTCGTCGATGACCGGCGGCGGGATGTACAGCTGGCTCGAAGGATCGGGCTCCAGCTCGTCACGGATCTCGCGATCGCTGATCCGCTCGTTCTTCACCTTCTCCTGCAGCATGCGAATGCCGTACAGCAGCCCCTCGGGGCGCGGCGGGCATCCGGGCACGTACACGTCCACGGGAATGATCGTGTCGATCCCCTGCACCACGGCATAGTTGTCGAACATCCCGCCGCTCGAGGCGCACGCGCCCATCGAGATGCACCACTTGGGCTGCGGCATCTGCTGCCAGATGCGGCGGATGATCGGCGCGAGCTTGAACGGCACGCGGCCGGCGCAGATGAGCACGTCGGCCTGGCGCGGGGAGAAGCTCATCCGCTCCATGCCGAACCGCGCGAGATCGAAATGGCTCGCGGCGGTCGCCATGAATTCGATGGCGCAGCAAGCCGTGCCGAACGGCATCGGCCACAGGGAGTTGGCGCGGCTCCAGTTCACCAGGAAGTCCAGGCGCGTCGCGACCCACGCGTCGCCGCCGCTCGGCTGCCAGGAAACGACCTCGCGCTCGGTAGTGCGCGTCAATCCCACTGCAGAGCCCCCTTCTTCCATTCGTAGGC
>DASUUI010000047.1:0-6072 GCA_036374155.1 Gemmatimonadaceae bacterium
CTCACGTCAGGCGGCTCTCTGAAGTTCCGGTCAGTAGTTCAGGCGTCCGGTTATGGTGAATCCACCGGTAGCGGCGGCCAGCGATGCGGATCCAGCCAGCATGGTTGAACCCGTGGCGTTGATGAACCGGCCCGTCCCGCCGGCGTATGTCTCGGGACCTGCGAACGTCACTGTGAGCGTCGCCGGATCGAATGTTCCGATACCGGTCCAGCTTGCGAAGAGCTGATCACCGTTGGCGGCGTCCGCCGAAGGGCCGACTCACCTCGGCCGATACCTGAAAACGGACGGCCGCTTCGGTCAGACTCGACTCGGAACAAGCGGCGCAGAGCCCGGCGCTGACGCAGGCAACGAGGCAGGTGCGTGACATGGGGTCTCCGGGGGGATCGTGGGTGGGATCAGTGTACTCCAAGGTACACGCGGTGGAGTGCTGCTTCAAAGGACTGTAGGACTGCACGAGTCCATACGGGGGAGTGGAGCCATGTCGTGGGGAGGAGCCGCGCGCTGGCGTCCGCGCCACCCGCTCACACTCTGGCCCCGTCAGTCACACGCCTGGCGGACCGACTCGCCCAGATCGGGCGTCATGGCAGGGACGGCAAAAACTGCCCCGCGCGTGCCGCGCGCGTCAATGACAGTGTTACCGGCCGAGGTGCCGTTCGAGGAAGTCGAGCATGGCCGGCACCCGCTGCTCGATGGGAGGTACGTGGCCGCCGCCGTCGAAGAGCTGCAGCTCCTTCGGCTCGGTCAGCAGGTTCCAGAGCGGAAGCCCGCGCGTGAGCCACGGGTGCTCCTCGTCCTCGCGGCCGTTGAGCACGAGCTTGGGGCCGCGGATGCGCGGGGCAAAGTTGATGTTGCTTGCCTCGGGCAGCGTCGGGTGCACGCGCTCGTCGATGCCTGCGCCAATAAGAATCGTGGCACGGAACCGGTCGTCGACCGCGGCGAACACGAGCCGCGAGCCGGCGCCCCAGCTCACGGCGACGTACGCGAGCGCGTCGGTGTCGATGTCGTCGCGCGTCGCGAGGTAGTCGAGGCCGAGGCGTAGCTCGATCGCGCGCAGCACCATCTCGTCGCGGAAGGCGACACTGTTCGTGCGCGGCGACTCGTGCCCCGGCGGATACTCGCGCTCCGTCATCCCCTTCATGACCACGGTGAACACCGCGCGGCCGGCACGGATGAGCGGGGCGAGATCGCGCTCGGCGAGCGCTGCGCTGTTGTTGCCGAAGAAGGCCGCCGAGCTGGGAACGTACACCAGCGTCTGGTAGGGCGGCGTTCCGGTACGCGGCAGGAACAGGTAGGCGAGCACGCGCTCGCCGGCCGGTCCGTTGTAGGTAATCCGCTCGAGCGTCCACGCCGCGCCTTCGGTCCTGCTCTCGACGACAGGCTCGAGGGGGATCGGATCGTACTCGTAGTGCGCGCGCAGGCCGCGGAAGGTCGCGTCGTCGACGGGCGTGTACGTGGGTGTCTCCGCGACGAGTCGCAGCGGTGCATCGTCGGGCAGGCTCGCGTCCTCGCCGTCCGTCGCCGACCGGGCGCAGCGGAAGCCGATCGTGGGGGACGTCGTCGTGGGGTCGATCGAGCCGACCTCGGAGAAGACGTAGATGGGATCGGCCCAGGAACCGCCGGTGACCGCGCGCCCGGACTCCGACCGGTTGCGCAGCCACTCCTTGGCGTTGCCCGCCATGTCGTGCGCCCCGTATGCACTCAGACCGAACGGGTACGAACCGACGGGCGTGGGGCCAGTGCCGTCGAAGTTCGCGCGGTCGGTCGCGGGATCGCGTGCGCCGACGTACCCCCACGGCAGCTCGATGCCGTTGCCGCGGGCGACCTTGCCATCACGCGCGGCCTTCTCCCACTCGAACAGGGTCGGCAGGCGGGCGCGCCGGAAGCGGCAGTAGGCGGCGGCCTCGTACCAGCTGACCTCGGTGACGGGGTGCGCTTCGCTGCCTGCCGGCGGCTTCTGGCCACTCCACGCGCGCGGGCCGGCCAGGCCGGTGCGGTCGACGAAGCGCGCGCGCATGCTGTCCGCAGCGGCGCCTTCGACGGCGGCGAGGTCCTGCCAGTACGCCCTGTCGAGGTAGCCGCCGGCATCGACGAACGCCGCGAAGGCGTCGCTGGTGACTTCGTGACGATCGATGAAGAACTCCTGCAGCGTCGTCGACAGCGACTGCAGGTCGCGGCTTGCTACGCGGTACAGTCCGCCGGGGACGTACACCATCCCCTCGGGCACCCTACCCGCGGGCAGGAGCCGCACGTCGATCTGCATTTCGCCGCCGATTCGCTCGGTGCGGAGGGAGCGGAAGCCGCGACTCGACGCGATCCGCTCGACGGGCGCGTAGCCGTCCGCGCTGATGCGCAGGAAGTAGTCTCCGCGCGCCACCGCGACGCCGCGTAGCGGCGTCGTGCCGAGCTCGATCCAGTCGTCATCGTCGAACCTGTCACCGCCCGCGTGGTACACTGCCCGCACGACCGCGCCAGGCGGTTCGCTCAGCACGGTCAGATGATCGGTGTAACGTGCGGCCACCGAGTCAGGTACCACCTCGCCCGCGTCGCGCGCGCGGACGGCGAGCTCGAATGCCTGCGCGTACAGTCCCTGCTCCGCGAGCGAGTCGAGCTGCACGAGCAGGGCGTCCCCCCGCGGCACCCGGATGCCGGGGCCACTCCCGATCAGGTACGCAGCCAGCCCACCTGCGGCCACCATCACCGCACCCAGCGCGAGCAGGGGGAAGAGGAGTGGGCGACGGCGACCCGCCGACGCGGTCGTCTGCGACACTGACACATGGTTCGGCGTCGACGGCAGGCCACCCGGCGGGGCCGCGCGCTGCACGCCTTCCGGCGTGAGGTCGTACGCCCAGGCGAGCACGAGCGCAATCGGGAAGCCGAGCAGCGCCACGATGATGATCGCGCGCGTCAGCCAGGGCGGCAGCATCAGCTCCGGCACGAGGATCGACGCCGCCTGGACGACGACCCACGCGACGACGCCGTACACGACCGCTGCACGGTAGACGCGTCGCTGCTTCAACTGCTGGATGAAGTCGCTGAAGCGACTCATGTTGCCGTGCTCATTGCGGAGGCTGCCGTTCGGGGGTCAGCGCGCAACTTCGACACTTCGAGTCTGCGTGTCTGCTGCACCGCCCGTTCGGCGGCACGCCGTGTCGATACTGCGGTCAATTCGAATGTGCCCATTTTCCAGCGGTTTTGAGAGTTAGCTTTCAGAAGACTCGAAGCCGGCAGATACCGAGCTATTCCAGATTTCCCTCGCGAACCGCCATTCGCCGCCGGATTGCCGCTTCCACAGCTGCATGTAATTGCCATGGTCCAACAAGGCCTCGCCGCCGGCGACCGGCGTGAGGCCCCATTCGTAGGTGCCGAGTTCTATAGCCCACTCCTCAGTGACGAACACCTCGGGATTTGACAGAGTCAGCGATGATGTGCGGTACACCGACAGGAAGGCGGTGTACCATTCGCGCATAGAGGCCTTGCCGCGGACAGCGCTCTCACCAGGCGGCATGAGCAGGACATCGTCGGCGACATATGCGAACAGCGCATCGGCGTCGTCATGGCGTAGCGCCTGATGAAATGCCTTTGTCGCGGCTTCAAACGTCGATCGCGTCACCGTGACTCCTCATTGAATGCCAGTGTGGAATCGACACGTCACCTATGGATCGTCCGCGTCAACCGCGGCCACCGCTTATGTCGTCAGGCCCTGAGTCTATTGTCTTTCTCGTTCCAGTCGGCTGTCGAGCTGACGGCGAGCCGCCGCTGCGTACCGTGAACACGCGCTGGTGTCGATCAGACCATCCGGAGCTGTGCGGGCACGATCCCACAGTGCAGATGCGCCGGGGTGCGGCGTGATCAGTACGTCGCACGGGATCCGCTCCAGGAGTGCATGTCCCCGCTCGAAGTCCGATACCGCGGTCGGGTAGTCCGGGCTATCGGAGAATCGGAACGCATCCTGTGAGATCGGTGTCTGGCTATCGGCGTATACGAAGTCCAGACACCGTTCACCTTCGCATGAGCGCCACGACCAGGTCGTACCACCGGGAGTATGGCCAGCCGTGAGGTGCATGGTCAACGCCAGGTCCCCTACTCTGACCACTGCGCCTGGCTCGAGCATTTGCACGTCTTGCACGGGCGGCATTGGTAACGCGACGTCATGTTGCGGATCGTTCTTGCCAGGAAGACCGCTTCGAATGACGAGGGCGCTCTCGTAGCTCGCGAGGACGCGTGCACCAGTGACGTGTTGCAGGGCCGCGAGGCCACCCGCGTGGTCATAGTGGGCGTGCGAATTGAGTAGGTACCTTACGTCGGACGGCCGGAAACCAAGCGATCTGATATTCCTCAGGATCAGCGGTGCGGAATTCGGCAGACCCCCGTCTATCAGGATATGGCCGTCCTGAGATGTCACGAGGATCGCCGCAAGTCCACGGGTGCCCACATAATACGTATTTCCGAACAGGTGAACTGGCCTGTTGGGTTCGTTCCACTCCGCGCAGCCTGGGCAATCGGTTTCACTGAAGGGCTGGACAAGAGCGGGCTCTTGTGCACGGAGCGCCGCCGGAGAGAATAGAACGACGCCTGCGATCACTGTATTGCGGATCATGTGCTCGTTCGCTGAACTGGATTCGAATGGGCTCAACGCCAAAGAGTCAAACTGCAGGCCCGTCCAGAGCCCGCGACACTTGTATCGCTATACGAGTTGTCATCAGCACCACTTCATCGACCACGATCTACCTGTCAACTCGCACGCTCACGGCGACCGAACGGCGACTCCAGCACCTTCACAATCGAACGGCGACACGAGTTGCTTCCAGGTGGTGGAATCGTACTGCGAGCTCGCCAGCTTCAACGATGCCGTTATGCCGTGCCCCCGTTGTGCAGGTTGACCGACCCAGTTCGGGCGAGGCGTGCGAGAAGAAACGCGGCGCCGATCCACAGGACGACGATGGTCAGCCAGGCCATGAGCGGGGCGGTCAATCCAAATACGCTCCCCGGAACAGTTCGGGACGATGGTACGACGCCAGTGGTGTTGTTGATCGCGGCATGCATGAGCATGACGAGGAGCAAGCTCCCCTCGGCGCGCACGTAGAGCCACGTCATTGCCACGGACACGGCGATCACGGCCAGCGTAAAGAGCAGGAAAGGCTGCCCCGTTGAATCCGTACCAGACATCAGAAAGAGCGGTAGGTGCCACAATGCCCATATGGCTCCGAGTACCAGACTGGCTGCCGGCAGCCCCGCCCGTGCCGCCAGCCTTGGCAGTGCGTAGCCACGCCAACCGATTTCTTCGCCGGCCTGAACCGGCGTTGACACGAGTGTTGCGAAAAGTAGCAGGTAGAGCGGCATCGGCCCGAATGCGGGCCATTGGCCAACAAGCCCGCGATACAGCATGGCAGCGGTCAGCTTCGCCGCAATGATGTAGCTTATTGCGAACAAGTAGTAGCGGCCGCTTACCTGCCATTCGAACAACCGGGCCCAGAGTGCGTCAGGACGAGCTGTCCGCGAATTGAGCCACAAGGCAACAACCGCCGGCGCGACGGTTCCGGGCAGGAAAAACAGGGCTTTGTTGAAGCCAACGGTTTCGGTGGTGGCCATCGCGGCGAGTAGCCACAACGTCCAGGAGGTAGTGAAGGTCAAGGCCAGGAACGGCACAAGGCCTTGACGGTCTACGGCGCGTGGCGCCGGGTCAGTCGGAACAGGTATCACGTGAAGAGGGACCACGGTGGCATCCGCGCTGGTTGGCTGGAATGGCAGTCACCAGGTTCCAGGTGCAAAAAATGGTTCATAGTCCAGCACGGCCTGACGCCTGGAGGTAAGCTGCGGGCCCGTCCGGCTCCAACCCAGCAGCCATGTGACATGACCCTCCGTCCAATCTCTGCCTGGCTGCCTTGCCGGCCCGACGGCTGCACCGGACCGTCAGACCGCCGACTCCGACGTAGCAGTCACGGCCGTACCGCCGGCCAGTTTGCAGAAGGCTGACCCCGCCAGACCCAGGCAACGAAATCGACCAACGGTGGCTCAGCACCCACCTCCCTGAGACGCGTCGCAACCTGGCCACGATGATACGCACTGTGCAGT
>DASUUI010000048.1:0-9454 GCA_036374155.1 Gemmatimonadaceae bacterium
CCTGGTCGAGGTGGCCGAGGAGATCCGCAGCGTGGAGGGCGATCTCGAGATCCGTTTCTCCGGCGAGTACATCTTCATCAACGACACCAGGCTACGGCTCGACCTCACCAACTACGCGAGCTTCAGCCGTCTGCTGAGCCTGTGCCGCGCCTCGGGAGTCGGCGCGATCCACTGCGCGCGCCCCGCGGGACCGCGCGACTGGCTCGTGCTGCTGTCGCAGCTCGACGCTCCATCGGCCCCGGGGAACCCGGAAGCGAGCTACCAGGGGCTGCTCGAGCGACTGCATGCGGCCGGCATCGGGCCGTTCGAGATAGAGCCGCCGAGCGAGACCGAGGCGGAGCGCGAGGTGCACGAGCAGGTGCGGCAGGCCGCGGTGCGCACCTACGCGCAGTCGGTGGCCGTCACCAAGGACGTAATGAGCTCCTTCCGGCTGGGCAAGACGCCGAGCGTCCGCCGCATCAAGCGCCTGGTGCAGAGCATCGTGGACCAGATCCTCACGGAGGAGACGTCGCTGATCGCGCTGACGACGATCCGTGATTACGACGAGTACACGTTCACCCACAGCGTCAACGTCTGCATCTTCTCGGTTGCGCTGGGGCGGCGGCTCGGCCTGACCAAGAAGCAGCTGTACGAGATCGGCATCGCGGCGCTGTTCCACGACATCGGCAAGTCCCGGGTGCCGCTGCCGCTGCTGCAGAAGACCAACGATCTGAACGAGGAAGAGTGGAAGGAGATGATGGACCACCCCTGGCTGGGGCTACTCACGCTCTTCCAGCTGCGCGGCCAGTCGGAGCTGCCTTACCGTGCGATGCTGTGCGCGTACGAGCACCACATGAAGTACGACCTGTCCGGCTATCCGAAGACGATCCGGCCGCGCGTGCTGGGCATGACCAGCAAGATCGTCGCGGTCGCCGACGGCTACGACGCGGCCACGTCGCGCCGCACGTATCAGACGGAGCCGTGGCCGCCGCCCGCGGTGCTGCAGGAGATGCGCGACAATCCCAGGCGCGGCATGGACCCGGCCATCGTGAAGGCGTTCATCAACCTCCTCGGCATCTATCCCGTCGGGACGCTGGTGGTGCTCGACACGTTCGAGCTGGCTGTGGTGAGCGCGGCCAATCCCAGCCCCGATCTGCTGTCGCGCCCGATGGTGATCATCATCAGCGATGCCCAGGGGATGCGGCTGCATCCGCCGATCGAGGTGGACCTCGGCGAACAGGAAGGCGAGGGATTCAGGCGGACCATCATCAAGACCGCGGACCCCGACCGCTATGGCATCCGCGTCGGCGACTATTTCGTCTAACGCGCTGTCCCTCCGCTTCGCCGCGTTGCGCGCCGCCGGACGGCGCGCGCTCGTGACGTACGTGACGGCAGGCTATCCAACGCTCGAGGAGTCGCGTGAGCTGATCAGCGCGCTTCCCGGCGCCGGCGCCGACGTGATAGAGATTGGCGTCCCGTTCTCCGACCCGATGGCGGACGGTCCCACCATCCAGGCCAGCTCACAGCGCGCTCTGGAGAACGGCATGACGCTGGACGGTGCTCTGGCGCTGGTCACGGATGCGGCGCCCGGGGTTCCGACCGTGCTGTTCACCTACCTGAACCCTCTGCTCGCTGCCGGGGACGACGTGCTGAGCAGGGTGCTGGCCGCCGGGGTCAGCGGCATCCTTGTGACCGATCTCCCTCTCGGTGCCGATCAGGCCCGCGAGGCGTGGATTTCCGGGAGCGGCCTCGCTTTCGTTCGTCTGGTGGCGCCGACCACGCCGCAGGAAAGAGTCGCCGCCATCGCGGAACACGGCGGCGGCTTCGTGTACGTGATCAGCCGGCTCGGGGTGACAGGTGTGCGTGGGGGCATATCCTCGAGCGTCGGCGAGACGGTGCAGCGGGTGCGGAATGTGACCGACCTCCCGGTCTGCGTCGGCTTCGGCGTCTCGACTGCGCAGCACGCGCGGGAGCTGCGTGCGGTGGCAGACGGGATCGTGGTCGGCAGCGCGCTGGTCGAGGCTGCGGGCCGCGGGGTCAGCGAGGCGCTATCGTTGACTGCTGAACTACGGGAGGCTCTGGATGGCTGAAGCGAAAAGGCAGGTGGAGGACGTTGTCACGCTCAAGGCGATGCGCTTTCACACCAGGATTGGCGTTCTTCCTCACGAGGCGGAGATCGCCCAGTCCGTGGAAGTGGACCTTTCCGTGGTCGTCCCCCGGCCCGCGGGCGCGTCGGGTCCGCGCGGGATCGTGGACTATCGCGAGCTGTACGACGTCGTTGCCGAGGTGATGGCCCAGCAGCATCACCTGTATCTGGAGGACGTCGCGGAGCAGATCGCTGCGCGCGCGCTGCAGTCCCGCGCCGTCGCCCGGGCGCGCGTGTCCGTGCGGAAGCCGCACGTCGCCCTGCCGGGTCCCCTCGCCTACGCCGAAGTCACCGTCGAGCGGCGGCGTGGTGGCTGAGATCGCGTATGTCGCGCTCGGCTCGAACACGGGCGACCGCGACGGTTACCTTGCCGCTGCGCGCGCGGCGATCGCAGCGCTCGACGGCACGCGCATAATTGCTGCGTCGGAGATTGAAGAGACCGAGCCGATCGGCCCGCCCGGCCAGGAGAGATACCTCAACCAGATGCTGGCGATAGAAACCCGTCTCGAGCCCGAAGCGCTGCTGCAGGAGCTGCAGCGGATCGAGCTGGAAAACGACCGCGTGCGGGGCGCGCGCTGGGCGGAGAGGACCCTCGATCTGGACATAGTGCGCTACGGCGACCGCCGCATCAGCACAGCTGGTCTCGTCGTGCCGCACCCGGAGTTGCCGAACCGCGACTTCTGGCAGAGGGAGCTTGCACAGGTGAGCGGCGAATGAGCGGACCGGCCGGCGGCAGGGAGCGCGTGAAGCCGGTGACCATCCGCGACTTCGCCGCGAGCAAGGCGAAGCGTGAGAAGCTGGTCGTCGTTACCGCGTACGACGCGCTCTTCGGCCGCCTGGTGGACGAAGCCGGGGTGGACGCAGTTCTCGTCGGCGATTCGCTGGGCAACGTGGTGGCCGGCTTCGAGTCCACGCTGCCAGTGTCGCTCCACCAGATGATCTATCACGGCTCCATGGTGCGGCGCGGGGTGTCGCGCGCCCTTCTCATCGTGGACATGCCGTTCCTCACCTATCAGACCGGCGCCGAGCGTGCGATCTGGAACTGCGGCCGCGTGCTGCAGCGCACCGGCTGCAACGCGGTCAAGATGGAAGGCGGTGGCCCGGAGATGGCCGAAGTCGTACGGCGGGTCGTGACAGCCGGCATCCCGGTGATGGGGCATATCGGTTTCACGCCGCAGTCGGTCAACGCGCTCGGCGGGTACGTGGTGCAGGGGCGGGAGGACATAGACGCGGCGCGGCTGCTGGATGAAGCGCGGCAGCTGGAGGAGGCCGGTGCCTTCTCCATCGTGCTGGAACTGGTCCCCGCTGCGGTGGCGGCGAAGGTGACGGAAGCCGTGTCGATTCCGACGATCGGCATCGGCGCGGGGGCCGGATGCGACGGGCAGGTGCTGGTGCTGCACGACCTGCTGGGCCTGAACGACGGCTTCTCTCCGAAGTTCCTTCGTCGCTACGCGAACCTCGCCGGGGACGTGCGCGACGCGGTGGGAAAATTCGCCCGCGATGTGCGGGCGGGGGACTATCCTGCCGCCGAGCACGAGTTCTGAGATGGTGACTGCAGACACCATTGCCGACTGCCGCGCGGCGGTGGCTGCGGCGCGCCGCAACGGCAGGACCATTGGGTTCGTTCCGACGATGGGTGCGCTGCACGAAGGTCATCTCTCGCTGGTCGAGGTTGCGCGTGCGCAGACTGACTACGTGGTGATGAGCGTGTTCGTGAACCCGCTCCAGTTCGGGCCGGAAGAGGACTTCGAGCGGTATCCCCGCGACCTGGCGGCCGACGGCTCGCTGGCCGAGTCGCGCGGCGTGGACCTCGTGTTCGCGCCACGCGCGACGGAGATGTACCCGGGCGATGCAAACGTGACGGTGAAGGCCGGCCGTGTCGCGGGCGACTGGGAAGGGCGCATCCGTCCGGGTCACTTTGACGGAGTGCTGACCGTCGTGGCCAAGCTGTGCAACATCGTCCAGCCCGACATCGCCGTGTTCGGGCAGAAGGATCTGCAGCAGGCGCGGCTGGTCGAAGCGATGATCCGCGACCTGAACATCCCCGTGGAGCTCGTGCTCGCGCCGACCATACGCGACACCGACGGCCTCGCGCTGTCGAGCAGGAACAGGTACCTCCAGCCCGATGAGCGCGTCCGGGCGCTGGCGCTGCCGCGCGCGCTGCAGGAAATCCATGCGGCCTGGTCGCGGGGCGAGCGCGAGGTGGCAAGCCTTGAGCGGGTCGGACGTGCCGCGCTCGCTGCCGCTCAGGGGATCAAGATCGACTATCTCGCGGTGGTCGAGCGCGACACCTTCCGGCGGCCCGCCACCCTTACAACGCACGGTGCCGCCATCGGCGCCATTCGCGTCGGGGCGACGCGACTGATCGACAACGTCCTGCTCGACGCATGAGCACGACCAGCCCGAGCCCGTAACGATGCCCACGTCCGCTCCGATAGCCGTGAACAGCCATGGTCTCCCCGCCTGGGCGCAGGTCTCCGACCGGCGCCGCGCGCACATCGATCGCGTCGCATCGCTGTTGCGCGCGTGGGCGGCGGCGATGCGTCTGGATCACGAAACCGCGCGCGCCTGGCTGGACGCTGGCGCGTGGCACGACGCGTTGCGGGACGCACCTGGCGATGAGTTGCGCCGCATCACCGGCGATCGCAAGGCGCCGGAGGGAATCCTGCACGGCCCGGCGGCGGCCATGCTGCTTGAAAGAGACGGCGAGCGGCGCGAGTCGGTGCTCAACGCGGTGCGGTATCACACCGTCGGCTGGGCGAAATGGGACTCGGTGGGCAAGGCGCTGTACATGGCGGATTATCTAGAGCCCGGACGCAAGTTCCTGCATGAGGACCGGCTCTTTCTCGCGACCCAGGTGCCGCACAACTTCGACGGCGTGTTCAGGCAGGTGGTCCGCTTCCGCCTCGAATGGTCGGTGCGCGAGGGGAATTATCTCTACCCCGAGACGGTGGAGCTGTGGAATAGCCTGCGGTGAAGATCGGCCGCTGGATTGCGCTCGTGATCGTGCTGTCGCTCGCGAGCGCCGCCGCGGGAAAGGCGTGGCGCGATCACCAGGCGCAGGTCGCTGACGAGCCCGGTGACTACGCGGATCCGGCGCTCAACGTCCGCGCCCCCGACAGCGTCCGCATCAGGGTGGAGGTGCTCAACGCAAGCACCGTGCGCGGTCTTGCCCGGCGCGCGGCCACGTTCCTGCGCGACCGCGGCTTCGACGTCGTGTACATCGGGTCGAGCCCGGTGCGCAGCGACAGCACTGTCGTGCTCGACAGGTCAGGTCACCCCGACTGGGCCGAGCTCATCGCCACCGCCATGGGCGGGACAGCGGCGGCCCGCCCCGACAGCTCACGCTACCTCGACGCGACCGTCCTCGTGGGCGCGAAGTGGCGCCCGCCGCCGCGTCCGTTCTACCCGTAGCTGGCCGCATGCCGCGGCGATGTCGAGTCCGCGGCTCTTTCTGATCGCGGTCTGAATCCCCTGCCCGCGAAGCGCCCGCGCGAAGCTGATGATCCGCGGCATCGGCGTCGGCGTGAAGTCACCCGCACCGCCCGGGTGCAGCGGGATGAGATTGACGAATGCGCGACATTCGCGGGCCAGCGCCGCCAGCTGAGTGGCGTGCTCCGACTGGTCGTTCACCCCGCCGAGCATCACGTACTCGAACGTCACGCGACGGGAGAACTTCTTCGCCGCCTCTATGACGTCCGCGAGGGGGTACTTGGTGTTGATGGGCATCAGCTCGGCGCGCAGCTCATCGGACGGTGCGTGGATCGAGATCGCCAGCCGGAACTGCTCCGGCCGCTCACCGAGGGCGACTATCCCCGGCAGCACTCCCACGGTGGACACCGTGATGTGCCGCGCTCCGATCCCGAAGCCATGCGGGTCGTTCAGGATCGTCAGCACCGGATCCACCGCCTTCCAGTTCATCAGCGGCTCCCCCATCCCCATGAACACGATGTTCGTTGCGGCGATCGGCTCGTCCAGGAGCAGCAGCTCGCGCACCTGGCACGCAATCTCGGAGACCGTGAGGTTGCGCGAGAATCCCATCGCCCCCGTGGCGCAGAAGGCGCAACGCAGCGCGCACCCTGCCTGCGACGAGATGCAGAGAGTCATCCTGTGACTCTCCGGGATGGCGACCGTCTCAATCATCTCCCCGTCCCGCAGCCGGAACAGGAACTTCTGCGTGCCATCGGAGGAGATCTGGCGCGTAGCAATCTCCAGCCGCGGCAGCTCGAAATTCGCCGCGAGAACCTCGCGGAACGCCTTCGGGACGGTAGTCATGTCGGCGAAGGAGGGGAGCGGCACCTGCCACAGGTGGCGCGCGACCTGGTCGGCCCGATACGCCGGCTCGCCATGCGCCACCGCGAACTCACGCAGCCGTTCCTGCGCGGCGGCGGGTGTCAGGTCGAGGAGATTCTCCATCGGAGGGGGCAGCGGGCGGGGCTCCAGGGTGGCTCGGGTTCTTTCCAATAACTCTTTGCAACAGCTAAATTTACACCACCTCAGATGACATCACCGATTCAGCACGCCACGTACCGTTTGGCTGCCGTCCGCGCGAGTTGAGCCAGGAAGCCACGCAGACGCGTGAGGCGCCGCCTGAAGGCACCTCCGCCACGTCCATGCGGTCCCACCTCGCGGGCGAGCTGAGGGGTGTCAACGCGGGCGAGCAGGTGCGGCTCGGCGGCTGGGTCCACCGTGTGCGCGACCTGGGCGGCCTCGTCTTCGTGGACCTGCGCGACCGTGCGGGCATCGTTCAGGTCTCCTTCGACCCTCGCTGGACTCCACCCGATGTAATGGAGCAGGCGCGCGCGCTCACCACGGAAAGCGTCGTCTCCGTGGACGGCGAGGCAGCGCTTCGCCCTGACGACCAGCGCAACAGTGACCTGGAGACGGGTGACGTCGAAGTCCGCGCGCGCCTGGTGCAACTGCTTGGCGCGGCGGATACCCCTGCGATACCGGTGGCCCGCGGACGCGGCGAGAAGCTGGCGGCGGAAGAGCTGCGGCTCCGCCACAGGCACCTCGACCTGCGGCGCCCGGAACTGCGCGACAACATCGTGCTGCGCCATCGCCTCGCGCAGGCGGTGCGCAGGTACTTCGACTCGCTTGGCTTTCTCGAGGTCGAGACGCCGATTCTCACGAAGCCCACGCCTGAAGGCGCGCGCGATTACCTCGTGCCGAGCCGCGTACACGCCGGTGAGTTCTACGCGCTGCCGCAGTCGCCGCAGCTGTACAAGCAGCTGCTGATGATCTCCGGCTTCGACCGGTACTTCCAGATCGCGCGCTGCTTCCGGGACGAGGACCTGCGGGCGGACCGGCAGCCCGAGTTCACGCAGATTGACGTCGAAGCGTCGTTCGTGGGCGTCGAGGACGTGATTCTCTTCGCGAGTGGGATGACGGCCGCGCTGTACACGGAGGCGGCGATCGCGATGCCGCCGCTGCAGCGGATGACGCATGCCGACGCGATGGAGCGGTATGGCACCGACCGTCCGGACCTGCGCTATGGCCTCGAGCTGTTCGACGCGAGCGACCTGTTTGCCGGCGCCGATTTCGCGATCACGCAGCAGGCGCTGTCGGCGGGCGGGCGGGTGCGGGGAGTGCGCATTCCGTCGGCCGGCGCCTGGTCGCGGAAGCAGGTGGACGAGCTGGAGGCGCTTGCAAAGGGCGCCGGTGCCGCGGGCCTGCTGAGGGTGAAGCGGAGCGGCAGTGAGCTCGAAGGCCCGCTGGCAAAGTTCCTTCCGTCCGGAGCTGCCGAGCGGCTGGAGATGCGGGACGGCGACCTGTGTCTGTTTGTGGCGGGTCCGCACCGTGTCGGCAGCGCGGCGCTCGACCGCGTCCGGCAGGAAGCCGCGCGCCGGCTGTCGCTCGCGGCGGAAGGTGCCCACGCGCTGGTGTGGGTGACGGACTTCCCGTTGTTCGATCGTGACGAGCACGGCGCTCTGACGCCGATGAATCACCCCTTCACCTCGCCGCACCCGGACGATCTCATGCTGCTGGGATCTGCGCCGGAGAAGGCACGCGCACTGGCCTATGACCTGGTGCTCAACGGCACCGAGCTCGGTGGCGGCAGCATCCGCATCATAGACCCGGCTCTGCAGATGCGGATCTTCCGCCTGCTCGGGCTGGACGAGCAGACCGCTGAGAAGCGGTTCGGCTTCCTCCTCGAGGCATTGCGCGCGGGCGCTCCGCCTCACGGCGGCATCGCTTTCGGCTTCGACCGGATCGTGATGCTGCTTGCCGGCGCCCAGTCGCTGCGCGACGTGATCCCGTTCCCGAAAACCACCGCCGCCCGGGCTCTGTTCGAGGGCGCACCCACGGCTGTACCGGAGGCTGAGCTGAAGGACCTCCACCTCCGCGTAACCGAATGACCTCTGTCCGCAGTTGCTTTCCGCTAACCGCTAATCGCTGCCTCTGATGTCAAATGGAATTCGCTCTGACACCATCGCCGAAGAGCTGACCACACAGCGTCTCTCGACCGAGGGCGCCGACATGCTCACGCTCGCGGGGGTGAACGACCAGAACCTCGTCGAGCTTCAGAAGCAGAGCGGTGCGCGCATCGCGCTTCGGGGCGATACGCTCACGATCAGCGGGACGCCCGAAGCGGTGGATCGCGCGATCCCCGTGGCTCAGCGGATGATCGACGCGGCCAAGCAGCGCGTCCCGCTCACCGCCGACGACGTCCTGCGCATGTCGCTCGACGCCGCGCGCGACGGAGAAGGCGCCGGCAGCGAGCAGCGGATTGCGCTGCCCGGGATCCGGAAGGTCATCCAGCCCAAGACCAGCGGGCAGGCCGAGTACCTGAAGCTCATCGCGGACAACGACATCGTGGTGGGGATCGGGCCGGCCGGTACGGGCAAGACGTACCTGGCAGTGGCTGCCGCGGTGGATGCGCTCACCCGCAAGCGCGTCCGTCGCATCGTGCTCGCGCGCCCTGCCGTCGAGGCGGGTGAGTCGCTCGGCTTTCTTCCCGGCGACATGCAGGCGAAGGTGGATCCGTATCTCCGCCCGCTGTACGACGCGCTCGAGGACATGATGCCGCAGGAGCGGGTGGTGAAGGCGCTGGAGACCCGCACCATCGAGATCGCGCCGCTGGCCTACATGCGCGGCCGCACTCTGTCCGACGCCTATGTCATTCTCGACGAGGCGCAGAACGCCACCGCCGCTCAGATGAAGATGTTCCTCACGCGGCTCGGCGTTAACTCGAAGACGGTGATCACCGGCGACAAGACGCAGATAGACCTGCCCTACCGGGAGGAGTCCGGGCTCATCCAGATCGAGCGCATACTCACCGGGATCGACGGGATCGCGTTCCACTACCTGAGCGACGCTGACGTGGTC
>DASUUI010000049.1:0-7152 GCA_036374155.1 Gemmatimonadaceae bacterium
GACTGATGGTGCACGAGGCCGGTGAACAGGAGCACGGGCAGACCCATTGCCATCACGATCAGAGCGCCGGGGAAGACCCACTCCGGCAGCCCTATGCCGACCACCGCGGCGCGCGCAAGTATGGCCACCGCCGCGAACGCAACGGCGTAGATGGCGAGTGCTTGCCCGAGCGATCGCCTGGTGGCGACGGTTATCGACGGCGCGGCCGCATAGCCGCCGCTCGTAGTCAACGCATCGAGCTCCTCGAGCACGGCGCTCGCGGTCTGCGGGCGCTCACCGGGCTCCTTGGCGAGACAACGCATTACGAGCGCCGCGAGAGGCGCGGGCGTATCGGCCCGGCGGCTGAGGATCTCCTCTGGCGGCTGGGACAGGTGCGCCGCAAGGATTCTCTGCGGCGCGCTCCCGATGAACGGGGGAGCGCCCGCGAGCATCTCGTACGCCATCACGCCGAACGCGTAGATGTCCGCGCGGTGATCCATGTTCGGATCGGCGGCGACCTGCTCGGGAGCCATGTACGCCGGCGTCCCCAGTGAGGTGCCGGCCACCGTCAGCGTGGGATTCGGCCCCTGGTCGCGTGCGCTGGACAACGCCTTGGCCACGCCGAAGTCGGCGACGAGCGCGTCACGCCGGGTGAGCAGCACGTTGTCCGGCTTGATGTCGCGGTGAACGACGCCGAGCTCGTGCGCGTACGCCAGCGCCTTGGCCACGTCCTTCAGGATCGGGACGATGTTGCTGATCGGCATCGCCCCGCGCCTGGCGAGGGCGGCGCGAAGGGACTCTCCGTCCACGAGCGGCATCGTGTAGTAGGGCGTGCCGTCGTCCGTCTGGCCCGCCGAGAGCACCGCTACGATATGGGGATCCTGCAACTTCGCCGCGAGCAGAATCTCGCGCCGGAAGCGGTCCGCATTCATCGGCCCGGCCAGCTCCGGCGGCAGCACCTTGAGCGCCACGCGGCGCCCGAGCGAGACGTCCTCGGCGACGAAGACGCGACTCATGCCGCCACCACCCAGTTCACGCTCGATCTTGTACGAATCTCCAAGACTGGCCTGGAGGCGGTCGCGGAGCTCGCTCATTCACTCACTACGGCTGGGGATTCGACGGCGGTTTCGCTGACCAGCAATGTTAGGGCGCGCCGCTGGAACCTGCCAGTTCAGGAGTGGGAATCAGTCAACGGGTCGCGGATCCGGGCTGTGCCGCGCGGATTTGCGCAGCCGCGGGCAGCGCTACACCAGCAGGGCGGGTCGCCTCAGCGGGGAGCTCCGTGAACGAAAAGGCCGCCTGGTAACTCGACCAGAAGCTCCTGTCCGGTTGCTGTTCCGGCTCGTCGGCGAACAGGCTGTGCAGTATGAGAGGGAAAACGTTGACGGGCGAGATGTCGTCCCGGACGAGGGTGTCGGCACCGGGGAAGGCGTACGCGGCAAAGACGCCGAGGCGGTCGCCGAGCTGCTCTCCGGACATCTCGTCCGAAGACAGAGTGAAGCCGCGCAGCGGATCCAGCGCGATGCGGCCGTGGCCGTGATCCGACTGCAGCACGATCACCGGCCTCGTACGCGAGCGGTCCAGTATGGCGCGCACCGTCCCGAGCAGTATCGGCGCCAGGCACCTTACCTGATTGCCATACGCCTCACCGACAGCCTCGAAGTTTTCCCCCTGGTCGGTGAGCGGCCACCACGGCTCCCGGCTCGAGCAGTCGGCGTTGAACAGGTAGGGCTCGTGTGGCACGAGCAGGTGCATGAAGACGAAAACCGGGCGGTCCGACTCCGCGAGCGACGCCAGCGCGTCGAGCTTCCATTCGAGCACGTCGAGCGACTCGACAGGGTAGGGGGTCGTTCCCGCCGCTTCGGTTCGCCCCGGGCACGGCATCACCCGGCAGCCGATCGCCGACAGTACCGGGAGTGGAGAGTTGGACCACCACGTCATCGGAAGACCCGATGCGTGCAGGTTGGGAGGGGTGAGCACGGTATCCATGCCATGGAACGCGCGCGTGCCGGCGAACGTCGTCGCGAACGCCACGGTCCGGTAGCCGCGGTTGCGGAACACCTCCCACGCGCGTGCCCGCGTAATGCGGGAGCGCATGGTTTCCCAGCCAGGCTCGGAGCCGCCCGTCAGCTCGTCCACGTACTGCCAGTTGAGGAAGCTCGCGAGGGAGATCTGGGTATGCGCGTAGTTGGCCCGGGCTGCCGGCGGGACGACGAAACCGAGCTCGCGGAGAGCGCTCTCGAACGGCTCCTGATCGACGTCATAGGAGTGGCGCAGCCATGCGCCGCTCGAGTACTTGTCGAGCACGATCACGTACACGCTCGGGAGCGTGTCCGTCCGCGGCTGCGATCGGACGGCCTGAGCACGGGCGCCACGCGCTGCGGCGAGCGCCGGCGTGACGGCCTCCGACGCGAGCAGCACGACTGCCGCAATCGACATGGTTCGTACCAGGAATGGCATTGACCCGGTACCGCGGGCGATGGCATGGATCGTCAGGGCGCAGATCGCCGTCCAGATGGCGGTCGCGAGCCAGGGGTTTGTCAGCGCTTCGGCCAGATAGGTCGCAGCCAGAATGTGGAACGTGCCGAACGCGAGGGCCCAGATGCCGACTACCAGCGCGACGAGTCCGCGCCGGTCCTGATCCCTCGTCATTCGCGCCGCCAGCAGCCACCCGAGGCCGACGGTGGCGACTGCAAGCATGCTGGAGCCGATGAGATCGGCGATGTAAACCGCGCTCCCCCCGGTTCGATCAGTCCACAGGGTGATCGTGAGGAACAGGCAGATACCAGCGGCAGCCAGAACAGCAGCCTGGCGTTTCACGTGCGAAGATGTGCTACGAAGGAGTAGATAACGCGGCCGCTGCCACTGACGGGCTCGCGCCGCTCCAGTGTGAAGCGACGTCCGAACGCTTCGCGGAAGTGTTCTTCGGAATAATTCCCGAACACGTCTTCGCGGCTTACGAGCAGACGCTGCACCTGCGGGTCGTCCTTCGGCACCCACTCGACGATCACGCGTCTGGCGAGCCGCGCGAAAAAGTCGGCTATGTCCACCAGTGGCACGTTGTTCCCTATGGCCAGGTGGTGGAGAAGGGCGAGCGCGAGCAGTGCATCCGACTGTACCCGCTCACTGAGCGCAGGCCACTCGGCATGCGCCCAGCCGTGCGACGGCCCCGGATTGGTCAGGTCCACCCAGAGCGGCAGTATTCCGGTCTCGCCTTCGGCGGCCAGCCGGCGCCAGGCGCGCTCCACGGCGGAGGGATCGCCATCTACAGCGACCACTTCTGCGCCCAGTGCACGGGCTGTCCTGCTGTACTCGCCGGCGTTGGCGCCGAGGTCGAGCACCCGACGCGGGCGTATCTGCTGCAGGAACTGCTCGACGATCTGGTGCTTGGTCTGGTGCGCGTGTCCGGAGTATCCGTGCGTGCTCTCGTAGTCAGCCCATTCCGTCGCTGCCGGGACCCAGTCGAGCGATTCGACGGCGCGTCGCAGGTGACCGACCAGGGCGGATAGCCCGTGACGCGACACGCGGCGTGCGGGCAGCGCCTTCACGTCGGTGGCGGACGCGAAGCGTGAGATCGCACGGGCATGCAGGTGGATGTGCGCGAGCGTCCAGGGACGCAGCCAGCTGGAGGCGGGAAGCAGGCGGGATGCGAGGTCCAGCGGCACGCCATCGAGAAATTCCCTCTGCAGCGCGCGCAGCCGCACGTCCACGCTGGCCTGCAGCGCGAGCGGGCCGAGGAAATGCTGGCAGAACTGCCGGTACGCCACCCATGGCTCGCCTTCGTTCAATCGCGCAAAGGACAGCGTATCGACGAACACCGGCGCAGTGCCGCGGAACTGCACGTTGAATGCGCTGGCGTCTTTCAGGGTCATCCCGTGCGCGATCGCCAGTTCCTGGATGCGCAGCGTCAACAGCGCAGCGGCCTTCAGTTGGCCGAAGCACCATTCGTAGGGGAAAGACACGACGGGAATGAGCTCGGGGCGCAGCACCTGATACGCACCGGGAAGCAGCGCGGCTTCGGGCCCGAGCTCGTCGTGAGGAATCAGAAGCGACTGTGCGACGAGTGCGTCGTACAGGCCGCTGTTCTTCAGGTGGTCGTAGTGCTGCGCGAAGGACGGCTGAACCTGCCGCTGGAGCGTCCCGTCACGCGTGAAGAGAAATCCGCTCGGGTCCCTGAAGGAGCTGCCGACGCGGACCTGCGTCATCCCGTGAGCCGCCGCCAGAATCGTCCGAGGGCGTCGCGCATCATCGAGCCGATGCGTCCCATCGTCATCGCTGCGCCAAGCACGCCCGCGAGCACTGCCTGCAGGACGAGACTTCCACTCAACGGATCGATGTACGCGTGTGCCGCCGCGGGTGTCAGCATGCAGATGGCACAGGTCCACAGCAACAGTCGCGTCAACGAGACGCGCTTCATCTCTGATTTCGGTCGCTCGATCATTCGACTGTCCTGTTGGCGTGGAGGCAGGGCGCTGGACGAGGCTCCGCCTTCCCGGCAACCTCGTACCGACGCTTAGGTGACGAGCCATCAGAGGTCAGGTAACGATCAGCGACCCCGAGTCAGCGGCTCGTTCGGGCCTTCAGCTCCTCGAACCAGTTGAGGACCACGATGGCGGGCTGTGCTCCGGGACGCTGGAGCGGGGTCGCGAGGAGGAACCGGTTGCCGTCCGGGGAGACATCGTACGGCCGGGTGCGCTCACCGTTGAGCCCAACCACCTGGGCCTTTCTGAACAGCTCGACGGGTTGTCCGACGTCGCCCGTGGCCGGATCGACTGGCGCCGCCATCATCGAGTCGCCTCGGCGGTACACGATCTCGCGGCCGCCCTTCGTCCATTGAGGAGCGCTGCCGCCGTCCACGGAGACCTGACGTCGTCCGCCGGATCCGTCCGACGCCACGACGTAGACGTTCGACGGCCCCTGCACCCGCTCCACGTACGCGAGCCACCTGCCGTCGGGGGAGAATGCGGGGGCAAACTGGGTGGCCGCGCTGGTGGTCAAACGTCGCGGCTCACCCGTGCCATCGAGCGCGGTGATGAAGATCCGGTCTGCGTTCCGGTACTCGCTGTAGGCCAGGAATCGTCCATCCGCGGAAATGGCGGATGGCGCCTTGTCCCACTGACTGACGACGGTCGGCGTTCCTGCTGCGCTCCCATCCACCGGGACACGATGGATGTCATATACCGGATCCTCGTTGATGTACAGGATTGAGCGGCTGTCGGGCATCCAGAGCGGACTGAACGCCGATGCCCCGGCCCGTGTGACCCGGGTGAGCACTCGACGACTGATCTCGTACAGCCAGATGTCGCGCTTGGGGAGCGTGATCGTGACCGCTATCCACCTGCCGTCAGGCGAGAGCCGCGGTTCCGCGAACGCATTGGCCTGGGGGATAGCCGGGTCCTCGCGGCCGGTGCGATCGCTCCACACGACACGACTGGGGACGTTCCATGCCTGGGCGCTGAGGTATACGAGAGTCCCATTCGGTGACACGGCGAACGCGCCCAGTCCGTCGCTTGGATCCCAGGCCACGTCTTCCTGAACCGGGACAGCCGTGCCCCGAGTCTCCAGCGCCTTGTGATCGAATGGGACAGCGAAGATCGCCTGGTCACGGACGTACAGAAGGTGACCGCTGTGCGAATAGCGGCCAAAGACGCCGCCTTCCACCAGAACTTTGGTGCGCCCCGAGGCCAGATCGTACGCCTCGATGCGGGAACGCGTTATCGGCGTGGCATAGCTCGTATAGATCACAGCGTTGCCGCTCGGCAGGACCTGCGGTGACCAGTGCGCGAACTCGCGTCGCGCCGTATCGAGTTGCGTGAGTTGAATGGGCCTGCCCCCGGAGTTGCCCACGCGCCATAGCCCGGCACCCTCACGGGTGAAGACAATGTCGCCTTCAGGCAGCCAGGTACCGCCGCCGTTGGTCGCGGAATCGGCGATATCCACGGCAGGGCCACCGTCGACGGGCACTTTTCGCAGCTTCCCTTCGGAGGTGAAGCTGATCCACCCGCCGTCAGGAGAGAACGCCGGATCCATAGCGCCATCCGTCCCCTGGATCGGTACGAGCGCTGTCGAATGGAGGTCGCGGGCGACGACACGGTCGATTCCCGCACTGTCCTCGACAACCTGCAGGATCCTGCTGCCGTCGGGTGAGATTGCCAGGTACGGGCGGTCCACCCCCGGTATCCCCAGCGCGAATGCGAAGCGGACTGGCGTGAGCCTCGCGTCCGGCGCGGTTGCCGACCGGGCCAGCCATCCAACCGCGACGGCTGCGAGAAGGAGGAGTGCAGCCGCCACGAGGGGCACAGGCCGGCGCAGCATTGCTGCGACTCCCGCTGCAGGCGGGGCCGCCGTTGCGGCTCTCCTTGCAAAGGGTGCCCCTGCAGGTGATGCCGCGTCCGCGCCGGCGATCGCCGCGGCAAATGCGGCTGCCGATCCGAACCTGTCGGCCGGCATCTTTTCGAGCGCGGTGAGGACTGCCTCTTCCACGTGCGGTGGGATCGAGCGGCGCTTGACCGTGAGCGCCGTCGGATCGGTCGTGAGCACCTTGGCCACGATCGCTTGCGAGTTGGGACCGGTGAACGGCGGCTCGCCCGTGAGCATCTCGTAGGCGATAGCGCCCAGCGCGTAGATGTCCGCCCGGTGATCCACACCCTTGTCGCCCATCGCCTGCTCGGGCGCCATGTACTGCGGCGTGCCCAGGCTCATCCCGGTCTGCGTCATCCGCGACCCACCGGCCTGCTGCACCGCGAGCGCGATCCCGAAGTCGGCCACCAGCGGCCGGCCGTCGTGCAGCAGGATGTTCTCCGGCTTCACGTCCCGGTGCACCACACCACGCTTGTGCGCGTACTCCAGGGCATCCGCCACTTCTGTCGTAATGCGCAGCGCATCTGCGATGGGGAGCTGCTGCTCGCGCTCCAGCCGGCCGCGGAGCGTCTCCCCCTCCACGTACGGCATCACGTAGAAGAGCAGCCCGTCGGCGTTCCCCGAGTCGAACAGGGGCAGGATGTGCGGGTGCTGCAGGTTGGCGGTGAGCTCTATCTCCTTGAGGAACCGCTCAGGCCCGAGCACCGCGGAGAGCTCGGGGTGCAGCACCTTGATCGCCACCTTCCGGTGATGCCGCACGTCCTCGGCGAGATACACCGTCGCCATCCCGCCCGCGCCAAGCTCCCGCTCGAT
>DASUUI010000050.1:0-2750 GCA_036374155.1 Gemmatimonadaceae bacterium
CTGCGCGAGGGTCTCGAGCTGTGCCGTCGCGACATCCGACGGCTGCAGCACGACGACGTCAGCGTCCGCCTGTGTCGCTTCCGATTCGCCGCCGCCGCCACAGGCGCCCGCCCCCAGCACGAGGGCGAGAGCGACGGCGCCGCGCAGCGAGGCGATGCGATGTATGGTCACGTGTCGTTCCGTTTCCGGTGTCATTGTGTCGAGCCTCACCGCGCCACCAGCTCCCCGGCCGGCCGGCCGAGGGCGCGCAGCGCCTGCGCCAGCGCCAGTGAGTAGTCGTGGTATGCCGTCACCTCGTTCAGGCGCGCCTGCTGCAGCGAAAGCCGCGCGTCGGAGACATCGAGCTGCGTCGCGAGGCCCTCGCGGAAGCGCAGCTCGGTCAGCTCGTAGACACGCTGCGCCTGCGCGACGGTGCTGCCCGCGGCCTGCATCTGCAGGCGCGCACGCTCCAGCTCGCGCAGCGCGGCGTCGTACTCGAGCCGGACACCCTCCTCCAGCTGCGCGGTCTGCAGCTCCGCCTGCCGGACCTGCGCCTTCGCCGCGTCCAGCTCGGCCTTGCGCCGCATCCCCTGGAACAGGGGCCAGCTCACCGCGAGCGCGACGTACCAGTCGTCGCGCCAGTCGTTCGCCGACGGGAACACCCCGCTCGGGAACGCCTGCCGGCTCATGTTGCCCTGCAGGTAGAGCGACGGCAGGAACGACGAGCGCGCGATGTCCGCCCGCTCCTCCATCATCGCGACGTTCGAGCGCGCCGCACGCAGGCTCGCGCGCCGGGCGAGCACGGCATCCGCCGCCTCGAGCGTCGGCAACAGGAGTGTGGTGTCCGCAGGGACTCCGTCGGGGCCCGGCGTGAGCGACGTCGTCAGCACCAGCTCCGTCTCGGCCGGCACGTTCACCAGGCGCTTCAGGTTCGAGACCGACAGGTCACGGGCATTGCTGGCCTGCGCGAGCTGCGGCCGCAGGTTCTCCAGCTCGACCTCCGCCCGGAGCACGTCGAGCTCCGATGCGGTGCCCGCGTCGAACTGCAGTCGCACCTGCGCGAGGTGCTGCTCCGCAAGCGCAACGCTCGCCTCCACGATCTGCGCCATCTGCTCCGCCAGCTTCGCACCGAGGTACGCTTCCGCTACCTGCAGCGACACCTCCGCCGCCGATTCTTCGTACGTCGCACGCGCTGCCTCCTCCGCGCGGTTCGCCAGCTGCAGACCCGACACCACCGCCGGCGCAAAGAGCGGCTGCTGCAGCGACGCACCCGCGTTCCACGTGTGCTCACGACCGAACGGCAGGTTGCCGAACAGCCCGCCCAGCGCTCCGAACGCCGCGTTCGGCGTGTTCTGCTCGAGATAGCTCAGCCGCTCCGATACCGACGCCGTGCTGTCCGGCTCGAACTGCAGACTGTCCGGCATCTGAAAGCCACCCTCGAACACCGATGCAAGCGTGCGCGTGTACGTCAGCTGCGTATTCACCTGCGGCAGGAGATGCGAGCGCGCCACATCCACGCTCGCCCGCGCCTGGTCCACCTGCGAACGCGCGATCCGCACCTCCTCCGAACGCTCCAGCGCGCGATCGAGCGCCTCCCCCAGCGTGAGTGCGATCGTGTCCTGCGCCGCGACCACCTGCGCCGCGGTACGGGCCTGCACACCGGACACCCCCACCACCAGCACAGCGGCCCCAATGCCGCGCATCACCACGTTCATATGGCCTCCCGGTCCGCACCGGGGACCGCGACGGGAATGCCGTCCCGGATCCGGCGCACCGTCTCCGTCATCATCTCGAAGGAATCCTGGAACAGGCGCAGCCGCTCACGCACGGACTCGTCCTCCTGCGCCGACGCAGTCGTCAGCGCTTCGCCGAACAGCTCCTGCAGTGCGACCAGCCGCTGCAGACGCAACTCGATCAGGCGACGCTGCGTGTCCTCCGTCACCGCGTAGTAGTCGCGCCGGTCGCCCGGCTTCGTCAGCCGGCCGATCACGTTCAGCTGCTCGAGCATGCGCGCATTCGCGCTCACGCTCGCCTTGCTCACCTGCAGCCGCTCCGCGATCTCGTCCAGCGAGAGCGCCCCCGGCAACAGCAGCAGCAGGCCGAACAGCCGCCCCGCAATGCGCGGCCCGGCCTCGGCCTCGAAGAACTGCCCCATCCGCTCTATGAACCGTTCCGTCCGCTCGTCCATTTCCCGTCCTGCTGCTTGCTGCCCGTCATTCCCATCCCGGTGAACCGTAGCGGGTTCAGATCGTACAGTCAATACTGTACGATGTAAAAGAAATGGAACGGACGTGCCACGAACGCGCGGGCGAGTGCGCGGCACAGAACGGACCGTGGTGACGGGATGGGAAGGCCGGGGCCCGCCCCGGCGGGGCAGCTACTCGGGGAACCCGCTCGGGTCGATGCCGGGGATGAGCCGCAGCGCGTTGCGGTAGTAAACGTTCTTCAGGACGTCGTCGCTCAGGCCGAGGCCGTACATCTTCCAGAACGCGTGGTAGTCGCGGTAGTAGTCGAAGTATTCGTCCTCGGTCTCGAGGACGCGGAAGTAGACGAGGTACTCGTCGGGGCGCCAGGAGTCCTTGCCCATGAGGATGCGGTCCTGGTAGCGCTCGAAGAATGCGCGTGCCTGGCGGGGCTGGCGGCCGATCTCGGCGAGGACGGCGCCGAGCTCGACGTGCATGTTGGGCATCTCGTCGAGCAGGCGGCCGAGGCGGTCGAGGTCGCCGCCCAGCCAGGCCATGTGGGCGGCGATGAAGTTCGTCCGGGGGTGC
>DASUUI010000051.1:0-10575 GCA_036374155.1 Gemmatimonadaceae bacterium
GTCCGGCGTCCACGCGCGCGGGAAGGGAGTTCTCGGGTACCAGGTCAGCCGTCGCGCTTCGCCGCCACCCGCGGGCATCACCCACACCGCGTTCGCGCGAGCGAATGCGAGCTGCGATCCGTCGGGCGAATAGATGGGATATGAGTGATTGTCGTTCGCGGTCGAGACGCGACGCGCGGTGCCGCCCGCTCGCGGTACTTCCCAGATCTGGCCGGCAAAAATGAAGGCGATCCGGTCGCCGCTGACCGTGACGTCGCCGTACACGCGTGGTGGTGACTGCGCGCCGCCCTGCGTGGCGCATGTGACAACAAGGGTCAGGGCCCATACGGCTTTCATCGTCCTGCCTCCATTGGATGCCGCCTCAGGCCGGGTAATCTGGGCAGGACCTGTCAGTTAGTCTTGAACGCGCGAAGCACGGCCGGGGTATAGCCGGTGGCCCGGCGCAGGGCCCGGGTGAGGTGGGCCTGGTCGGCAAATCCGGTTCGGGCGGAAACTGCCGATATGGGGAGCGCGGTAGTCCGAAGCATGCTGCTCGCCTGTTCCAGCCTTCGCCGCCGCACGTAGGCGCCGATCGAGCAGCCGTAGCTGCGACGGAACGCGCGCGCCAGCGTGATCGGATGGCAGCCGGCAACCGCGGCGAGCGCATTGAGCGAAGGGGGCCGGCCCAGATTCGCCTCCAGCAGATCGCGCGCGCGCGACGCGCCCGCACAATTCCAGGAGCCACCGCCTCGCCCGCCTGCACAGCAAACGATCAGCTCACAGGCGAGCCCGTCGATGACGAGCGGCGCAGCCGGATCCGCGGCGAGGTAGTGCTCGCGCATGCGCGCGACGATGTCGTGCGCGCCTGATTCAGCGCGCGCGAGCGCGGAGGCGAAGCTCGCCCGCGTCAGACGCTCCGCTTCCAGCATCGGCGCGAGCGGCAGGATCCGGAACACGCGCGTGTCCCGCGCGATGAATCGCACCGCGTGCTCTTCGTCGGCCGGGTGATACAGCAGCACCCCGCTGCCGACTACGCGCCTCACCCGTCCCGTTCGCTCCTCATACTCGCCCGAGAGGACGGCGGTGAAATACGCCGGGTGGTGTCCGTGCGTGGGCTGCTCCAGCCCACCCGCGTAGGTGGATTCGGACAGCTCGAGACAGGTTGACTGAATCGTCGGGCCACTGTGGCCACCGAACGGAACGAACACCACCCCCCTACGCCACCGCCGTCCGTTCAGTTTCGCGGCGGCGGCCCGGCGGCGGTCACGGGGTGTCGGCCACCCGCGGCACAGGAGGCGCCTTCGCCCGCGGGGAGTCTATGCGCAGCTGCGTCACCCGTCCATCGGTCACATCGAACAGCACCTTGAAGGTGCTGTCGCGCACCGAAGCAAAAGTGTGCACGCCAGCCGACTGCAGCGCCATCGAGCTCCCGTTCGGATCGACCAGAGTGAGCGCGTCGTTCGCGACGCTCACCGTGAAACGCAGCGGGCCCACCGAGTACACGCCGGCGTAGGCGGCGAGCGGGAGCGGCGACTGAGCAGCGGCGGCGTGTGACGCAACCGCGGGGGCCGCGACGGGCTGCACGCCAAACCACGCGCGTGCGACGGCGCGCGCTGCCGGCTCCGGCCTCTTGGGGAATGTGTTAGTCAGCACCACGACCGTAAGCGAGTCGTCGGGATAGTACGCGAGCATCGAGTGGAAGCCGCTGGAGAGCGCGCCGTTGTGCCATAGCTCACGATGGCCGTCGAGCATGCTGACGACCGTGCCCATGGCATACGCACCGGCGCCTGCCTGTGCCGGCAACGGCAGCGGGGTGATCATCGCCGCCGTGCCCGCGGGCGACAGCAGCTCGCCGCCGTGCAGCGCAACGGACCAGCGCGCCAGGTCCGCCGCGGTCGAGCACAGGCCGCCGGATGCACCGGTGAGCACCAGCGGCAGCCGCGCGCGCCTTACCCTGGGGCCGCCGGCGCTCATGTAACCGACCACGGATCCGGGTTCCGCACCATCGGGACAGCCGCGCGTGTGTGCCATCCCCACTCGCGCAAAGAATCGCGCGCCCAGATACTCGTCCCACCGCTGCCCGGTGACTCGCTCGATCAGCGCGCCGAGCAGCAGGTAGTTCGCGTTGTTGTAGCTGAAGCGCTCCCCGGGCTGGAACTCGACAGGCGCCTCGGCGATCACCTGCACCACGTCGTCGGTGGAAGACAGCAGCCGCGTCTGGATAGCTGACTCGTACCGCCCGATGCCCGAGGTCTGATGCAGCAGCTGGCGAACCGTCACATTGCCGTGCGCGCTCATCGGAGGCAGGTGCTTCGCGATCTGGTCGTCGAGGTTGACGCGCCCCTCGTCCACCAGTGCGAGCACGCCGGCCGCGACGAACTGCTTCGTGATGGAAGCGATCGGCATCTCGGCATCGGCTGTCATCCTGCGGCGCGCAGCCACGTCCGCGTATCCGTACGCGCTCGTGAACTCGCGCGTTGTGCCGCGGAACACTCCGATCACGACTCCGGCGACCGAGTCGGCGATGAGCGCAGCCGCGGCGGAATCAGCCGCGTGCCGCGCGCGCTCGGCTGGGGTTAAGGCCTGAGCTCCTGCCAGTGAAGGAATGAGCACCACGGCCAGAACCAGCGCGCGGAGTGATGTCATATATGGTTGCATCGTCGGGAGCGTACGAGTTTTCGTGAGTGCGCCGGGATTAGTCACCGCACGGTCCCGAAGGGTGTCCGTCCGGAGCGGTCCCGGTGACGCTACCGGGATCGCCGCTGCGCGAACAGCCACTCCACCAGCTGCGGCGACGCGTAAGTCGGCTCCCAGACTCCGTGCCCGATCCCCGGATATTCGACGTACCGAACGTTCCCGCCCGCGGCACGCAATGCCTCCGCTGCGCGCCGCGACTCTGTCACCGGCACGACAGGATCTATCTCACCGTGCGCAATCCACACCGGCAGCGACCCCAGCCGGCGCGCGAGAGTCGCGAACGCGTCGCCACTGTCCACCGGTACGGCCGGCTTCGACCCGGGCACCGCAGGGCTCGCGCTCGACACGAAGCCGCACACCGCCACCAGTGCAGCGAACCGATCGGGAAAACGGTACGCAAGGTTCCACGCGCCGTTCGCGCCCATCGACAGCCCCGTCAGGTACACGCGCGAAGAATCAGCGCGAAACTCTGCAAGCGTCCTGTCGAGCGCGGCCATCGCAGCATCGCCCGGCGCTCCGACCCAGTTGGAGTCGGGCGGCACCTGCGGCATCACCACTATTGCGGGATAGCGCGCAGCCGCAGTGCGGATCGCCGCCGGCAGGCCGATGAGCGTCTGCCGCAGCCCGTCGTTGCCCCGCTCACCCACGCCGTGCAGGTACAGGATCACGGGCCACGCCTGCTCAGAGCTGTAGTTGGCCGGCACATACACCTGGTACCGGTACTGCGCGTCGCCGACCGCAGTCGTGCGATTGAGAAATCCCGTCTCCGCTGACTGCGCCGGAATGACAACCGGTGCCAGGAGCAACGCCGCGGTGAACCGCAATGTTCGGATCAAAGCACTCGCCACAATCTCGACGCGCCCCACTCAAGCAGCTTCCTGTGCGCCGGTCTCCGCCGGTACTCCTCCAGCTTGATCTCCTTCGAGTAACGCAGGTCCTCGAGGAATATCTCGTCCATCTGCTGCCCGATCCCCGCGTCGAGCACGACGATGTTCGACTCGTTGTTGTGCGAGATGGAGCGGTTGTCGAAGTTCAGCGATCCGATCGTGGACCACATCCCATCCACCACGAACGTCTTGGCGTGCATCATCGATGGCATGTACTCGTAGATCTTCACGCCGCTCTCCAGCAGGTCCTCGTACAACGCGCGCCCCGCGTACAGCGTCGTCCTGATGTCGCTCTTGTCGCTCGTCGTGAGAATCCGCACGTCCACCCCGCGGCGAACCGCTGCCTTCAGCAGATTCCGCATGTTCTCGTCCGGCACGAAGTACGAGTTCGTGATGTACAGCGTCTTCTGCGCGCCGGCTATCGACAGCGCGAAGAACCGCGCGGCCGGCGTGCTGCCCACGACAGGAAGCGTGTGCATGAACCCGGCGCGCACGCTCCCCGCCGGCTCGGTTGACTCGCGCGGGAAGAACATCTCGCCTGTCAGCAGCTCGCCGGTCGCTTCTGCCCAACCCGCTGCAAACGTCGCCTGTACCGCCCCCACGGTGGGACCGCGAAACCGGACGTTGGCCTCGCGCCATTGCCCGTCCGTGCGGCCGTCGCCCAGCCAGTAGTCGGCGATCCCCCACCCGCCCGTGTATCCCACGCGGCCGTCAACCACCACCAGCCGCACGTGCGAGCGATTCGCCGCCTTGTGCAGCGAGTACCACTTGATGGGCCGCAACCAGGCCAGCTCGACGCCCTCCCCCACGAGGCGCTCGGACCAGTCGCCCTTCAGCGGCCCCGAGCCGAACGCGTCGAGCAGCAGCAGCACGCGCACGCCCGCGCGCCTCCGCTCTATGAGGTACTTCGCCAGCGTATCGGCGACCGCGCCGGGCTGCGAGTAGTACATCTGCACGGTGAGCGTTTTTTCCGCGCTCGCGATGTCGCGCCACATCGGCGGATACGTCCCATCGCCGTTCGACAGGATCTCCACCTCGTTCTCATCATCTATGTGAGTCCCGGCGTACAGCTCGATGCTCCGCGCGAACAGCGGGTCAGTGACATACGGCGGTCCTTCGCTGTCCCCTTCCGCGATCACCTGCTTGATCGGGCTCGAGCGCGTCACCGTCAGAATGCCGATCAGCGCCATGATTCCGGCGATCAGCACCAGCAGGACTATGCCTACGTAGCGCAATACGGTCATGCGTCTCCTGCGAGGGACAGCCGTTTCGGGGTCATTTTGCTTGCACCATCAGCTTGAGGTTGTCACTTTCACCCACATGAATCTCGCCGCACGCCGGCGCCCCGCCAGCCGCCGGATCGTGCTCGACCGCTCCCTGGAAGCGCTCCCCTTCTTCCGCCTGAGCGATTCGGCGGACGACTCCGTCATCTCCTGGTCACCGGCAGAGGGTACACGCTGGCGTGTGCTTCCGGCACCGGGCGACCGGCTCCCGGGAACGTTTGATCAGGACGTTTACATCGAGATCCTGCGCCGGTACAACGAGGCAGGCGCTCCGGCTGACGGCTCGGTGTCGTTCACCCTCCACGCCTTTCTCCGAACGATCGGCCGCCGGGTGGACGGCCGGACCTATGAGCAGCTGCGGTCCGCCCTCACCCGCCTGGAGCGAACGACCGCCGAGTCCACCGGCGTTTACCGGGTGGCCTCGGACAAGGAACCACTCGAAGGGCAATTCACGGTCCTGACCGCCGTGGCGGTGGACCGGCGCCGCTTCGCCGACCGCGAGCAGCTCAGCTTCTTCCCCGCACTCCAGATCTCGGAGCCGGGGGAGGCCCGGGTGACCATTTCACCCCTGATCCGGGCTAACATCGCGGCCGGTCACACCGTCACACTGTCGTCCCCCCACTACCAGGCGCTGACGAGCCCCGTGGCCCGGCGGCTCTACCGGCTCCTGGAGGTGGCGCGCGAGGAAGGGACCGTCACCTGGCGGGTCGAGCTCCCGGCTCTGGCGGAGCAGCTCCCCCTCACCCAGCGTTACCCTTCACATCTCCAGCGCGTGTTACAACCAGCACACCAGATGCTCATAGCGGCAGGACTTGTGCGTGATGTCAATTTCAGGCAGCTGAACCGGGCCTGGTACGTGGACTACGTGCTCGCCTCCCGCACGACCCACTGAGCGACTGGCGAGGCGTCAGAGGAACACGAGGCAGGCTCTGGCTGTACAGCATAGACTACCATAGAAGAACTCCGGACCGGCGGGACTCCCAAATGCGTTTTCAGAAGCTCGTAGCAATCGCAGCACTCGCAGTCCCGCTTACAGCGGGCGCGTTCGTCTATCAGCAGCGCGATACGCGCGACACTGCCCGCCTGCTCGACCAGGTGATGCAGCTCGTGTCCGGCAGGTACGTGGACACGCTCGGCGCAGCCCAGCTGTACGAGAAGGCCGCGCGCGGTCTGGTGCACGAGCTCAACGACCCGTACACCACGCTGCTCAGCCCGAAGGAATTCCAGGCATTCAACACCTCCAGCACCGGCCGGTATGGTGGCATCGGGATGGAGATCGCCGAAGTGCAGGGCTACGTGACGGTACAGAAGGTCTTCCCCAACACGCCGGCCGAGCAGGGCGGAGTGCAGGAAGGCGATCGCATCATCGTCATCGACACCACCAACGTCCGCGGCTGGAACGTCACGCAGGTTTCGGAAGCGCTGCGCGGCCCGGCGGGAACCGCCGTCAACGTGCGCTTCGCGCGGCCGGGAGTCGCCGAGCCGATCCCCGTCCGCTTCACCCGGGCGATCATTCACATCCCCGCGGTTCCGTACGCGATGCTGCTCGACGGGAACGTGGGCTACGTGCCGCTCATCCAGTTCAACGAGACGGCCACCCGCGAGCTCGCCCAGTCGGCAAGCCGCCTGATCAGCGAGGGCGCGAAGGCGCTCATCATAGACCTGCGCGGCAATCCGGGCGGGATCCTCGACCAGTCGCTCAGCATCAGCAACATGTTCCTCGAGCGCGGTGATGAGATTGCCAGCGTTCGCGGCCGCAGCATCGAAGACCAGCTGTACGTAGCAGAGGAAGCGCCGCTCACCACCGACCTGCCGCTCGTTGTCCTTATCGACGGCCGGTCCGCGTCGGCTTCCGAGATCGTCGCGGGCGCGCTGCAGGATCACGATCGCGCGCTGGTCGTGGGCACGACGTCGTTCGGCAAGGGGCTGGTGCAGACGGTCTTCCAGCTCTCAGGCGGCTACGCACTCAAGATGACGACCGCAAAGTGGTACACACCCAGTGGCCGCTCCATCCAGAAGCCGCGCACGGTGCTCCCCAACGGCCAGTTCGCCGACGAGGACACGCCGCCCGACTCGCTGGAGACGGAAAAAGACAAGCGTGACCGTCCGCAGTTCCGCTCCGACGGAGGCCGCATCGTGTACGGTGGTGGCGCCATCACCCCGGACGTGATCGTGCAGTCGGATACGCTCACGACCGCGGAGCAGCGCCTCTTCCAGGCGATCGCTCCCAAGACGCAGGCGTTCGCCGGCACGCTCGCCGAGTACGCCCGCGAGCTGCGCCCCCAGGTCCAGCCTGGCTTCACCGTGCAGCCGCAGTGGCGCGAGGAGTTCTACCGCCGCCTGAACGCGGCCGGCGTGACGCTGGATCGGGAACTGTACGACGCCGGTGCCCAGGAGATGGACCGCATCCTCAGGAACCGGGTCGCGACCATGGCCTTCGGCGACTCCACCGCCAAGCGGATGGCGCTGCAGGAAGACACCCAGCTGGTCCGGGCGATGGAGCTGCTCAGGCAGGGACAGACCCAGGCCGACCTGTTCGTCATCGCGCAGCGACTGGCCGCCGCCCGGCCGAGAGGCAACGGTACGGCCAGGTAAACACCCCTGATTCCCATCAGCCGCCCCCGCCGCGCCGGACGCAGCGGGGGCGGTTTTTTGTTAGAATGAACGGCGTCTTCCGCAACCACATCCAATGATCAGTCTAATCGTGACTGGCGTGCTCGTCGCCCTCGGCGTCGTGACGCTGGCAAGTGCACTGAAAGTGATCGGACAGGCCGAGGTGATGGTCATCGAGCGCCTCGGCAGGTTCAACAGGGTGGCGCGCTCGGGGCTCAACATCCTCATCCCATTCGTGGAGCGGCCCAAGTCCATAGACGTTCGCTACTTCGAGAGCGATGTCACCGGGCTCAAGCGGATCAGCGCCGGTTCCACCAACCGGATAGACCTGCGCGAGCAGGTGCTGAACTTCCCGAGCCAGCCGGTCATCACCAAGGACAACGTCACGATCGACATCGACGCTGTCCTGTACTACCGCGTTGCCGACCCGCAGAAGGCGACCTACTCCATCCAGAACCTGCCGTACGCGCTCGAGACGCTGACGCGCACCACGCTCCGCAACATCGTGGGCGACATGGAGCTCGACTCGACGCTCGCGAGCCGCGACGTGATCAACCGCCGCATGCGGGAGGTGATTGAGGACGCGTCCATCGGTTGGGGCGTTGACGTGACGCGCGTCGAGCTGCAGGCAATCGAGCCGCCGCACGACATCCAGCAGTCCATGGAGCTGCAGATGCGCGCGGAACGCGAGCGGCGCGCCGCGGTCACGACCGCCGAAGCCGGCAAACGGGCGGCGATTCTCGAGGCGGAGGGCGTGCGCGAGTCGCAGATTCGCCGCGCGGAGGGCGAGAAGGAAGCATCGGTGCTGCGCGCGCAGGGTCTGGCGGAGGCGCGGCTCGCCATGGCCAACGCCGAGGCAGAGACGCTCAAGCGGCTGTCCGAATCGCTGCCGGAGAGCCAGGCCGCGATGTACCTGCTCGGAATGAAGTACCTCGAGGCGCTGCCACGCCTCACCGAAGGAAAGGGCTCGACGATCTTCCTCCCCGCCGAGGCTTCGGGCGTGATGGGCGCGCTCGGCGGATTGCGCGAGCTGGTCAGCAGGGTCGGTGCTGCGGGGTCGGACACACCAGCGGGCGGCAGCGGCAGTTCGCGCGGCGAATAAGTGGCGGCACGTCCCATTACACTGGCGCGAGCGCAGCACATCGCGCGCAGCCACCCGTGCGTCCGCTGTGGGGAGTACAGCTTCAAGAAGGTCACGGTGAAGCCCGCCAGCGACACGCACAAGACGGAGCTCAACGTGAGCTGGCATGCCGTCCGCGTATGCGGGATATGCCATACCCGCCAGGAGCTCGGGCTCGACCCGGAAGGCGACATAGTTTACGAGGGATGACGATCCTCCCGACGCGACGCGCGCTGCCGCGTGATGCGGGCGCGCGATTCCGCCGGTCAGCGGCGCCTCTGCTTCTCCTGATTCCCGTCCTCTCCTCCGGCTGTGCCGCGCCTGTAGCCGGCACGCCGTCAGGCAGCGACTTCGCGACGTCGCTCGAGCGGCCGGTACCGTATCCGGTCTCGGAGTCGCCGGGATTCGCGCGCGCGGTGGCCCGCGGCACCCGCACGCGCACAGGTGAGCCGGGCCCCCGCTACTGGCAGCAGTTCGCGCAGTACGACCTTCGCGCCGACCTGAACCCGGGCACGGGCCTGCTGCGCGGCACCGCGACCATTCGCTACCACAACAACTCCCCAGACTCGCTGGCCACGATCGTCGTGCGGCTGTACCCGAACCTCAACGCACCGGACGCGATGCGGAACCGGACGGTGCCGGTGACCGAAGCGGTGCATCTGAGCCGCGTGGCCGTGGATGGCGCAGTGCTGCCAGCGCTGCAGCCCACTGACTCGAATGGCACGGGCTACCGTGTGACTGGAACCGTCCTCACGCTGCGTCCGCGCCGCGCCGTGCAGAGCGGCGACAGCACGAGACTGGAATTCACGTGGTCGTACCCGGTACAGCCGGTTCCCAATCCGCGCACCGGCGAGGATGGCGAGGTCTTCCATCTGGCTTACTGGTACCCGCAGGTCGCCGTGTACGACGACATCAACGGCTGGGACAGCGAGCAGTACCTCGGCCGCGCCGAGTTCTACATGGGGTACGCGGACTACAACGTGGCGATCACGCTGCCTGCCGGCTGGCTGGTGAGCGCCACGGGCGAGTTGACGAACGCGCCGCAGGTGCTGCCCGGACCGATCCGGCAGCGGCTGGAGCGCGCGCGGAACGATGACGAGGTCGTGCACGTCGTCACGGCGCGGGAGCGCACTCCAGGCGTCTCGACGCTGCGCAGCAGCCGGCTCACCTGGCGGTTCAGCGCGCGCAACGTGCGCGACTTCGCCTGGAACGCGAGCAACCGGTATGTGTGGGACGCGACGCACGCGCTCGTCTCGAGCGGCAGCAACACCACCGCGCTCGACACCGTGCTGATTCACGCGCTGTATCGCCCGGGAAAGAGATCGTGGGAGCGCGCCGCGGCTTACGGCCGCCACTCGCTCGAGTTCCTGTCGGAGGCGCTGTGGCCGTATCCCTGGCCGCAGATGACGCTCGTCGAGGGGATCATCACCGGCGGGATGGAATACCCGATGATCACGCTGCTCGGGGCCGCGGATACGGGCCGTTCACCACGCGGGCTCTACAGCGTGACCGCGCACGAGATCGCGCACATGTGGTTCCCGATGATGGTCGGAACCAACGAGCGCCACTTCACCTGGATGGACGAAGGGTTCGCGACGTTTCTGCAGCGTGACGCGATGGCCGCGCAGTTTCCGGAGGTGCCGCGCGACAGTCTGCGGGTGGACAGGTACCTGCCGCTCGCTCGCGCGGGGAACGACGTCGAGCTGATGCGCCACGGCGACATGTACGACACCGAGAGCGCCCGCGGCGTTGCGGGCTACGACAAGCCCTCGCTCATCTGGAGCTCGCTCCGCGCGATCCTCGGCGAGGATCAGTTCAACCGGGCGCTTCGCGAGTACGGACGCCGGTGGACAAACCGACATCCACAGCCTTGGGACCTGTTCAACACGTTCAACTCGATGACCGGCCGCAGGCTCGACTGGCTCTGGCGGAGCTGGTTCTACGAGACGTGGACGCTCGACCAGGCGATCGCGACGGTCCGCCCGGCAGGCCGCGA
>DASUUI010000052.1:0-19625 GCA_036374155.1 Gemmatimonadaceae bacterium
GCAACCCCGAACGCCGCGCCCCCGGCAATGATCGTCGCATGCGGCGCCGCTTCACGCAGCGCTGCCATCACCTGTGCCGCTTCGGGGGTGTAGTGCCGGAGCGCGATGGCGTCGCTGTTGTCGATGTTGCGCACGGACAGACCGATCACGTCCGGGCTCCAGCCGTTGACTGCGGCACGCGCCGCGCGCAACGGCGAGCGCTCGAAGCACAGGTCCAGCACGCGAACGTCGTGCCCGGCTTCGCGCAGCGCTGCCGCCACGCAGGCGACGCCGTTCGGCACCACGGGATATGGCTGCCGCTCCCGATTCGCGCTCACCAGGAGAATGCGACCGGCGTCGCGCGGAACGGCAGTCACGCAACTACCAGAAGCAGTGACACGGCGCCGCCCACGGTCGTGGCGATGGCATTGACGAGATCGTTTCGCACTCCGCGAACTCCGCCCGCGAACTCGGTCGCCGCGCCGCAACGGTGCACCAGCCGCTCAGTCCCGCGCCCGCACGCGACGCACCAGCGCCGTTCCTGAATCGTCGCACCCACGAGCGAGTCAACGAGCATTCCCGCTACACCTCCAATGAATGGGGCCGCCAGGGGCACCTCCGGTGCCAGCAGCGCCGCGGCTCCAGCCACCAGCAACGCGCCCAGCCCTCCGCCTCCCGTACCAGCAAGCGTTACGCCTCCGGATGCGCCCGGTTGTACGGGCTTGCCCGTCACGATCGAGCGTGGCGGGGAAGAGCTCAGCAGTCCGAGCTCGGTCGCCCACGTGTCGGAGCTGGATGCAGCGAGGGCGCCGGCCGCGAACGCGAGCCACGCGGGCTCATCCACCAGCGCGTACATGATCGTGCCGACGGCGAAGGCGCCCCCGTTCGCAAGAACCTGAAACGCGTCGCGGGATCCGCTCTTCTCCAGAACTCCGCCCGCCTTCGCCGTCTTCGCCTCACGTCCGAACCGGGAGACGGCGGTCGCCGCGGCGAAGTACAGCAGCAGCACGACCAGCCATGACACGCCGGCCACGATCGCCGCACCACCGACGAGCGCGGCGGCAATGAGGCCGGAGCGGGTCAGACCTGCCATACCGAAGGCGCTTTCGCGCAATATCTGTTGCTGTTGAAGCCCATTTCCCTGCACGTTAGGTTGCGCGCTCCCGCTCCATCCGTTGCACCCCCCGCTTCCCCGGTCAGACTCCGCATGTCCGCCACAGTTGACGCGCTGCTCCCTCTGAGCCTCCTCGAGGCAGTGCGCAGCATGGATACTCCCGCCGGGGACGACGATGCGGAAGCGGAGTATGTCGATGAGTTGCGGAGCAAGCGGCTCGGCCTGAGCGATACCGTATATGCTCAGATCCGAAGGTATTCCGACGCCGCGAAGCGCAACGAGCGACTCTCCATCGCGGAGGCAGCGGGCATTGCCCGGCTCATCGGGCGGCGTCCGGACGCCGAGCGCGTTTTCCGGGACGGCGGGGCATGGCTCGCGACGCGTGTGTACGGCCGCATCGCAGGCCCGGTACGGTGGGTCATCCGGGTTCTCCCCTCGATCGTGTCCCGGCCACTCGCCTTCCGCCAGACGCGGCGGCTGGCGCAGCGATACTACAACGGCTCGGTCGAGCGCGTCGGCTCTTTCGTCCTGCTGGACGTGACGGAGTCACCCACCGCAGGTACGGCCCCCAACTCTGCCGGGTGCGCGTACTTCGAGTCGAGCCTCGGCGTCATTCTCCAGAAGCTCCTGGACAGCGGCGGCCGGGTGGAGCACGTCCGCTGCATCGACCGCGGGGATGGCGTCTGCCAGTGGCGCGCGGACTGGCGTCAGGGCAGATGAGGATGCTTTCCCCGGTCGGCGTGGCCTGGTGAGCGCGCTCAGTCCCGCGACGCTGCCGCGCCTGCAGGAGGCGATTCGCTCAGCCGGGCTGGACGGCTGGCTCCTGTTCGACTTCCACGGCATCAACCCGATCGCTGCGGGGATGCTCCAGCTCGAGGGCTTCACCTCCAGACGTGGTTTCGCCTGGATTCCTGCTTCCGGCGTACCCGTCGCGCTGTCCAACGCGATCGAGCAGGGACCGTGGCGGAACTGGCCCGCCGACTGGGAGATGATCCAGTACAGCGGCTGGCGCTCGCTCGAGTCGTCCGTCGCGAAACTCGTGAGCGGCAGGCGTGTGGCCATGGAATACTCACCGGGCGATGCGGTCCCGTATCTCGATCGCGTCCCGGCGGGAGTGGTGGAAATGGTGCGGGCGGCCGGTGCGGAGGTAGTGACTTCAGCGGACCTCGTCACCGCGTTCTACGCCGTGTGGACCGACGCCGACCGGGCGTCGCACGAGCGGGCCGCTGCGATCGTGGCGGAGGTCGGGCAATCAGCGCTGCGGCTTGCCGGAGAGCGGGCCCGCGGGCAACCGATGACGGAGCACGAGCTGACCAGGTGGATCCTGCAGCGTTTCGCCGAGTCCGGGGTCAGCACCGACCACGGTCCGATCGTCGCAATCGGCCGCAACGCGGCCAATCCGCATTACGAAGCGAGAGAGTCCGGATCGCCTGCGATCGAGAGCGGCGCGATACTGCTTGTGGACCTGTGGGCGAAGGAAGACGGCGGCGTTTACGCCGATCAGACCTGGATGGCATCGCTCGGCGAGCCTGCGGAGCGCGACATCAAGGTGTGGACCGCGGTGCGCGAGGCGCGTGACGCCGCGATCGACCTGCTCCGCGCGCGGCTCGCCGCGGGGCAGCCCGTACGCGGCGCGGAGGTGGACGACGCCGCCCGCGGCACAATCGAGCGCCACGGGTTCGGGGACCGGTTCATCCACCGTACCGGGCATTCCATAGATTCGCGCGACCTGCACGGCTCCGGCCCGCATCTGGACAACTTCGAGACGCACGAAGAGCGGACACTCATTCCGGGCGTCGGATTTTCCATCGAGCCCGGGATCTACATCCCTGGCGAGGTCGGCATGCGGTCGGAAGTGAATGCCTTCATTGCGGGGCGTGAGCTGCTGGTCACGCCGGCTGAATATCAGCGCGACCTGCTGGTCGTCTGAAGCGCCGACGCCAGCGAATCTCCGACCGCCAGGTCCTCGCCCGCGCCGAGAACCACCGCGAACCTGCGGATCCCCATGCCCCGCGATTCCCGGGCGAGGACAGCGACAAGGCGCGCGTCCACGAGCCACAGCTCTCCCCTTCCTGGCACGCGCGCAAAGAGCGCCTGGCTGGCGTCGTCCCTCCTGAGCGTGGCGCGCCACTCTCCTGCGAGGCGAACGCCCTCATCGAAGGTGATGGCGCGCGGAAGCGAGTCCTGCGGCCACGCGTAACCGTGCACCGGCAGCAGCAGGATCAGCCGGCCCCGTCCGACTTCTGCCCCGCGGAGCCCCACCGCCTCGCGGACCCCCTCGATGGTCACCGGCGGACCGGGCGAAGCCAGCGGAGCCGGTGGACTCACGTCCACCAGCAGCGCGTCCGCAATTGCCGCGATCGGTCGCGAGGGATAGCCGGCCGTGTCGCCACCGGCAACTGCCACTGCAACCTCTCCGGCACGTGCGAGGCGCGCGCTGCCTGCCAGATCGTCCAGAGCGAGCAGCATGGCTTCGCGGTCGCGCAGAGATACCGGCCCCGGGAGGAACACGACCGACTGGAGCGAGTCGGAGGCTGTGACCGTGCGGAGTGCGGCTTCGGCGCGCCGGCGCCCGCCGCTGTCAGCCTTGAGCAGGCGAAGGAGCGCCGCCGCGTCCCGCGATGGCCCTCCGAAGACGATCAGTGCCGCTCGCGCGCTGTAGGGGAAGGAATCGGCCGGGAGCGCGGTTTGCTCTGCCACCCACCGGCCGGCGCGGTTCACGTCTATACGAATCAAACGCGACGCCGTCGTCGAGTTCGGCGTCAGCGGTACGCGGCGCCCGGAGCCGCGGGGCGCAGGAACCGGGGACATCCCGGCTGCCACCCCGATCACCCCGGGAATCAGCAGAAGCTCGACTCTTTCTGCCGGCTGCGGCTGTGGCGGAACACACCCCGCAAGAACGCCGGTATAGAACGCAACCACACGAATTCCGGACGCAATACGCTGCCGGGCTGTCACCCTGGGTATTCTTTGTGCGTCCGTCATTTCAAATGAAGATGCTTCACCGTCTCCCGCTCGCCACCCTCGCCGGCGCTCTGGGGCTCGCTTCGACTCTGGCCTGTTCGGGCGGGGATCGGCCTGCCTACGCGCGCTCCGCCGAAGCGGTCAGGGGCGTCACGATCGTCGATCCCCCGGCTGCGGCGTACAGTCCGACAGCCGTTCAGAACGGCGGAACGCTCAACGGCATCGTGCGCTTCAGCGGCGACGCCCCTGCGGACACGGCGATAACCATCACGCGCGACGAGCGCATCTGCGGCAACACTCTGCGCCGGGTCACCGTCCAGGCATCCGGTGACCGGCTCGCCGGCGCGCTGGTATGGCTGGCGGACATCCGCGCAGGCCGGCCACTCCCGTTGTCCAGGCGATTCGAGCTCGTCCAGAACCGATGCACGTTCGGGCCGCTCGCACAAGTAGCCGTGGCTGGCGGGGCCCTCAACGTCCGCTCGGACGATGCCGTCCAGACCCGGACCGTCGTGGTGGATACGCGTACGCTGGATACGCTCGCCGTGCTTCCGTTCAACAGCCCGGGAGCGCTCGTGCCGCTCGACGCACAGCTTCGTCAGCCTGCAATGCTCGAGATCCGCTCGACTACGCACCCCTGGATGGAAGCCTGGGTAGCGGTGCTCGATCATCCCTATTTCGCCACGACGGAGCGCGACGGCTCGTTCACGATCGAGCAGATTCCAGCCGGCACCTATCAGGTGAAGGCCTGGCACCCGCGATTCGGCCTGACGACAGGGTCCGCCGTGGTTCAGGCCGGAGGAACAGTCGAGCTGGAGCTGGAGTTCAACGCCGGAGCGGGCGCTGCCACCGACGCGGCGGCTGTGGCGCAGCGCTGAGCGCCGCGCGCCTCACCGGGTCAATACCCTGTCGGCGGCCATCGCGAAGAACACCACCGCCAGGTAGAGCAGCGAAAAGCGGTAGATCGGCCACGCCCTGGCTGCCGGATTCCCGCTGCTCTTCAACCGCAGCAGCTGCACGAGGAATGCTCCGCCGGAGACCAGCGCGACCGCGAAATACCACCAGCCCAGCACTCCCAGCGCGACCGGCAGCAGCGTGAGCGGCAGCAGCACCACCGCATACCACATCATCTCGCTCAGCGTTTCCCGCTCTCCCCAGATCAGCGGCGCCATCGGGACGCCGGCGCGTCCGTATTCGTGCTGCTTCAGGATGGCCAGCGCCCAGAAGTGGGGCGGTGTCCAGTAGAAGACGATGGCGAACAGATACAGCGCGGCCACACCGATGCTGTCCGTGACGGCAGCCCATCCGACCAGGGGCGGGAACGCGCCGGCAGCGCCGCCGATGACGATGTTCTGCGGCGTGCTTCGCTTGAGCCACCGCGTGTACACGAAGACGTAGAAGTAGAAGCCGCCGAGTGCCAGCGCTGCGGTGAGCACGTTTGCGAACCGCGCGAAGAGGTAGGTAGCGGCCGTCGCCAGCGCCACGCCGTACGCGAGCACCGCCATTGGCGACATCCTGCCGCTCGGCAACGGTCGGCGGCGGGTGCGCACCATCAGGTCGTCTATGTCCCGATCGAAGTACATGTTGATGGCGTTGGCGCCACCCGCCATCAGGTAGCCGGCCACCAGGACGACCAGCACGAGCTTCCAGTCGGGGCGACCGGCCACGAACATCGGCATGACCGTGGTCACCAGCAGCAGTGAGATGATGCGCGGCTTCGTCAACCCCACGAGATCGCGCGCCAGGCTCGGCGTTGGCGGGATCACGCCCTCGGGACGTGGCGGCGCAATGCCCGGGTCACCGCCCGCTGACTGGGCTTCTGCGCTCTCAGTCAAACCGCAGCCTCGTCCCGCGCGCGCACACGGGTCAGCAGGGCGAGCGTGAACGCCGTCAGCCAGATGAGCGAGCCGACCGCCTGATGCGCGGATCGGAGGACCAGGGGAAAGCGCATCTCCACCATCGCTGCCGCAAGCAGCACCTGTGCGACCACGAGGATGAGTGCCAGCAGCGCGCCGCGACGGATCACAGCGGATTCCGTGCGTCTGCGTACACCGACGAAAACGCCGATCACGTGTCCGATCACGGCGAATGCGAGGAACCGGTGCGCCAGGTGCAGCCATAGCGGCACGCCATCGGCAAAGATCTCCCGGCAGTGCGGGAACCCTGCGCACGACCCGGCGGCCGCTGGCACGTTCGCCGTCAGCGCGCCGAGCACGACTATCAGGAAAATGAGGCCCGCGAACCCGGTCGAGCTGCGTTTCGTCCTGTCGGTCACTGGAGGGAGCGCGCTTTGAGTTGCGGCCCCGAACCCGCCGGCGGCGACCGTGAACCACGCGAGCGTGGCGAGCAGCGCGAGCGCGAGCGTCTTGTGCGCGACCACGACCAGCGGCGGAAGCACCAGCTTGACGGTGACGGCGCCGAGGAGAGCGGCGGCAATCACCAGGACGGCTGACAGCCATGCCGGCTTCCGCAGGTCCGGCCCGCCCGAGCGGTGCCGTGCGATGGCGGCAACCAGCAGCCCCACCACCACCAGCGACAGCGCGAGCGCGATGTAGCGGTGAGTGACCTCGATGATGAGGTCGGGCCTGTCGAGCGGCGGAAAGAATCGGCCTTCGCATTTCGGCCAGTGGTCGCCGCAGCCCATGCCGGACTCGGTGATCCGGACGATGGCGCCGAACACTATCTGGAAGAAGGCGAGCGCCACGGCGAAATAGCCGAGCGTCCGCTCGCGCCTGAGAGGAACGACGTTCACGGCAGCGCCGCCCAGGTGGCCGCAAGGAGCAGCGCCAGACCGACTGGTGGAACGAGAGCCCACGCCAGCTCGCGCACGGCGCGCGATTCCACCGGCACCTCAGGGTGCTCCGTGCGCCGGTCCGGCGACCACCGCTCGCGATTGCGGCGCTCGGTCGCGCGCCTGTCGTCGTCGTAGGCCGTCGAGCTTCGCTCGTACCGCCTGATCGCCGACCAGATGAGAGCTCCCTGGCCGGCGGCGCATGCCGCGGCGCACGTCCAGAACAGCGTGTGAGCGGTTGAAGGTGACATCGCGGCGTAAGGTACTCGCCACTTCCGGTCGCGGGCACTACCGTTCCCGCCCATGGAAACCGAGCGAAGCGCACCGGAGCTGCATCTTCCGCAGGACCTCCCCCGCAAGCTGGGCGCCTGGTCCGCCCTTGCAATCGTCGTCGGCACGACGATCGGCTCGGGGATCTTCCGGTCGCCCGCAGCCATCGCCGATCGCCTGCCCGGCCCGCTGCCCATGATGGGGATATGGGTCGCGGCGGGGCTGTTCGTGCTGTGTGGCGCGCTCACCCTCGCTGAGCTTGCCGGCACGTATCCGAGCAGCGGCGGGCCCTACATGTTCATTAGAGAGGCGTGGGGGAAAGTGCCCGCGTTCCTCTTTGGCTGGACGCAGCTCGTCCTGATCCGCGCTGCGGCGCTCGGGGGAATCTCCACGGTGTTCGCCGAGTACTCGCTGCGGGTTACCGGTTTCAATCCGGCGATCGAGCCGTATTCCACCTGGGTGCACTATCTCGCGGCGGCGGCGATCATCCTGGTGGGGATATTCAACTACGTCGGCGTGACGTGGGGCTCGCTCGTACAGAACATCACCACGATCGCCAAGTTCGGCGCGCTGCTCGTGATCATCCTGTTCGCCTTCGCGCTCGGCCTCCCCCAGACAGGCGGCTACTACACCCCTGCGGTCCCGGCCGGGAGCTTCTCGATGGCGCCCGTCGGGCTCGCGATGGTCTCGGTCCTCTGGGCGTACGACGGATGGGCCGATGCGAGCTTCGTGTCGGGCGAGGTGAAGGACCCGCGGCGCAACCTGCCGATAGCCCTGATCGGCGGGACAGCCGCGATCATTGCCATCTACCTGCTGGCGAACATGGCGTACCTGGCGGTTCTGCCGGTGGAGGAGATCCGGCGGTCGCCGCTCGTCGCCGCCGACGTCGCCCAGCTGGTGATGGGCGCCCCGGGGGTGATGTTCGTCGGGCTGACCGTGGTCGTCTCCACGTTCGGCGCGCTGAACGGCTCCATGCTCACGGGGCCACGGACGCTGTTCGCGCTCGCGGAGCGAGGCTCGGTGTTCAAGCCGCTGGGGAAGGTGCACCCGAGATTCCAGACCCCGCACGTCTCGATCGCCGTGGCAACTTTTCTCGGCGTCGTTTTCGTGCTGTCAGCGGACTTCGAGGGCCTGGCCGACGCGTTCGTGACCGGGATCGTGCCTTTTTACGGACTCGCGGTCGCGGCGATCTATCGGCTGCGACGCCGAGCCGACCACAACCCGCCGTTCCGTGTCCCAGGTTATCCCGTGGTTCCGGCGCTGTTCGTGCTCGCCACGATCTATCTGCTCGCTAACGCACTTATAGATCCGTCCAGCCGCTGGTCCACCGCCGGAGTATTCGGAGTGATTCTCGCCGGCATCCCGGTGTACTACGCGACCCGGCCCAGGCATCGGGCGTGAGCCGTTTGCGGGCCCGCGCACTTCCAAAAAAAACCTGCAGCTGGTCGGGGAAATCCCTGCGGAATTTTGTGGCAGAATCGTGGCAACCTCTTTCTTGCCGCACCCCAATCCTGCTCGTAGCTTAGTCGCGTCTTTTTCCCCCTTCGGACATCGCGATCCGCGGGGGTCATTTACTGAAGTTCTCCGGCACAGGAGCCACCGCATGAAGAGATCTGGTTCGTTCTCAACTGCCGCGTTGGCGGCAATTCTTTCGTTGACCGCCGCATCGACAGTCGGCGCCCAGGGTGTTACAACAGGTGCGATCGGCGGCGTGGTGATCGACTCGGCAGGTATCCCTGTAGCTGCGGCTCAGGTGCAGATCACGAATCGCGCTACCGGCTTCACGCAGACTGCAACGACACGCGAAACTGGCAGATACCTCGTCCCTTCACTCGAGGTGGGCGGTCCGTACACCGTAACCGCCAGGCGGATCGGCTATCAGCCGAACACGCGCGACAACGTTTTCGTTTCGCTGAGTCAGACCACACCGGTGGACTTCCGTCTTGCTGTTCAGGCGACGCAGCTCGATGTGGTTCAGGTGGTGTCGACAGCGGAGTTCAGCTCGAGCCGCACGGGCGTTGAGACCCGTGTGAGCGACTCCACGATTCAGCGGATTCCCAGCCTGAACCGAAACCTGGTCGATCTCGTGAGGTTGTCACCTCACGTTGCGCCCCAGGGGGGTGGCGGGCCGAGCGCAGCAGGCGCTTACAATCGATTCAACAATTTCACCATTGACGGCGGCAGTCAGAACGACCGGTTCAATCTTGGCAGCTCCGAAGGCGTTCCCGGCGGTGCGACCAATGGCCGTCTCATCTCAATTGACGCAGTCAAGGAATTCCAGGTACTGCTCTCGCCGGCCGACGTTCGCCACGGAAACTTCGCTGGTCTGCTGATGAACGCGGTCACGAAGAGTGGAACGAACCAGATCACCGGTGGAGCGACATATACCTTCCGGAATCCGGACCTCGCTGCCAACGAAGCGTTTCTCAGAAACAGCGACTTCAACGTGCGGCAGTTCGGCTTTTACCTCGGCGGTCCGATCATCCGAGACAAGCTCCATTTCTTCATAGCTCCGGAATTTCAGGATCGGTCGCAACCCGCGGCGGGGCCCTGGATCGGTCAGGACCCAGCGGAGCCAGGGACGATTTCTCCGGACACCATAGCCAGGATCGAGTCAGCTATGGCGTCGCTTTTCCCGGTGGGGGGCACGGGACTCGTACGTAACGGCAATCCGCTGAAGAACCTGTCGGGACGACTGGACTGGAGCATCGCGGAGAACCATCGGCTCGTGTTCCGCCAGCTTTACAACACGGCCGAAGTAGACGAGTTCTCGCGCAACAACAGAACGTTCAACAACGGTGTCGGACAGCAGAACTCGGGGTTCCGGCTCACATCGAACTCCTTCGTTCGCGAGAATAAGAACGTCTCGTCGGTGCTGCAGCTGTTCAGTTACTTCAGCGGTGGCGCGTCGAATGAATTCCTCGCGGGCTACAACACGATCAAGGACGAGCGTATCGTCCCAACGGCGGTGCCCGAGATCAGCGTGCGTACCACGAGCCTTCAGGGCGAGACTAATGCGGCGGTGACTTTCGGGACGGAGCAGTTCTCGCCGAACAATCTGCTGGAGCAGGAGATCCTGGAGATTTCGAACGCCTACACGCGACCGATCGGAGCTCACAGCGTAACGATCGGAGGACGGTACGAGACCGCGCACATTTACAACAACTTCGCGCAGCGCCTTTTCGGCGTATGGGCGTTCAACAGCGTTGCAGATCTCGAAGCGCGGACGCCGCTGAACTATTCCCTCGGCTACAGCAACGGCGGGCCGATCGCAGCAGATTTCAACGTGGCGCAGTACAGCCTGTATGCGCAGGACGTCTGGAACATCAGCCGTACCTTCGCGGTGACGTTCGGCCTGCGCGCGGACATGCCGCACTTCCTCGACACGCCGGTGCAGAACGACACGATCGCGGCGCGCTTCGTCGCGCGCGGCCTCGCGCCAGTGAACACGGCGGCAAAGCCGAAGAGCCAGGTCCTCTGGTCACCACGCGTCGGCTTCAACTGGGACCCGAGCGGTGACCGGCAGAATCAGGTCCGCGGCACCATCGGTCTCTTCACCGGACTCGCTCCGCTGATCATGATCGGGAACAGCTACGCCAACACTGGCCTTGGCCTGGTCACCCTGAACTGCACCGGCACGGCCGTTCCGACGTTCACGACCGATATCAACAGTCTGCCGCGCGCCTGCGCGGGTCAGTCGGAGCCGGCGCCCGGACGCGCGGGGACTGCCGGGGTCAACGTCACCGACCCGAACTTCAAATACCCGCAGAACTTCACGACGTCGCTCGGCTTCGACCGAGTCCTTCCGTTCGGCTTCATCTTCACGTTTGAGGGGTTGTACCGGAAGGCAGTGAACGGCGTGCTCGTCCGCGAGCTGAATCTCATCGGTGCCCGCTGTGAGACGGGAGTCGTGCGTAATACCGATGGCACCTGCCCGGACAACGCCTACTACACGGATCGTAACGGCCGCATCCTGTATGCCGACACGATCAGTGCGACTGGATCGGTTACCAACACGAACCAGCGCGTGATCACCTCACTGGGCACTCCTTCAGTCAGCTTCGGTGAAGGTGTGATTCAGGTAACGAACCAGTCCAAGGACAACAGCTATTCGCTGTCCCCGCAGATCCGCAGGCAGTTCGGCGACGCGTTCGACCTGCGCTTCGGCTACACCTACATGAGGTCGAAGGATCTGCAGAGCCTTACCTCCGACCGCGCGATATCCAACTGGCGGAATGGTGCCCAGTATGCCGGGCTGGAACGAGACCTGCCGCTGGCAACGTCAGCGTTCGAGCGGAGACATCGCCTCTCGGGATCGGGGACGTACGTGTTCCCGTGGCGCTCGACCGACATCTCGTTCTACTACAATGGCCAGACGGGGCAGCCGATCATGTACACGGCCAACGGCGACCTGAACGGTGACGGCTTCAACGGCAACGATCCCATCTACGTCCCGCTCGATGCGACGAACCCGGCCGAGATCACCTTCGTTACCGCCGGCAGCGGTGCCACCGCAATCAGCCCCGATTCGCAGGCGAGATCGTTCGAACGCTTCATCTCGGAGAACGCCTGTCTCAACGACCAGCGGGGTCGGATCATGGAGCGTAACAGCTGCCGCACTCCGTGGTCGAACCGATTCGACTTCTCATTGCGTCAGTCGATCCCGGAAATCCGTGGACAGCGGCTCACCATGCAGCTCGACATCTTCAACTTCGGGAACTTCGTCGGACGGCGGCTGTTCAAGAGCCCGCGCTGGGGCCAGGCGAAGGAGCCTGTGCTCAGTCTGTTCCCGCAGCAGCAGATACTGCAGGTGGCGGGACGAACGCCGGGTCCCCTCAGCCAGTCCCAGCCCACGTTCAGAATGAACGCGAACTCGATCAATTCGGGGGCATTCCGGCAGTCGCAGACGTTTGCCGGCAATTTCTATCAGATGCAGGTGACGCTGAAGTACGCTTTCTAACAGACGGACAGCGCTCGATCAGGAAAGGGCCTGGCGAAAGCCGGGCCCTTTCCGTCTCAGCCTAGAAGATGCTCAGGTTGATGTACCGCCTGGGGTTCCGCTGAAAATCGGTGGACAATGAGTCGAGGCGAGTGACCAGCGAGCGCAGATCCTGGTACAGCGCAGGATCGTTGATCAGCCGCCCCGCCGTTCCTTCATTGCTGTCCAGCTTCGCCAGCAGCGCCGAGAGCTGCGTGTTGGTCTCCCGCAGATCCTGCGTCAGCCCCACGGCGTTGTCGCTCGCGGTCCTGAAGTTCCGCACCGTGGAGTCGATCGCGGCCGAGTCTATCGCGGCGGTGCTCCGGCGCAGGTTTGCCATCGTTACCGACAGCTGTCGCGACTGCTGCTCGACGACGGAGCTCAGCTGCCCTACAAGGCGGTTCGTGCTCGCGATCGTTCGCCGGATCTCGGCGATGCCGCCAGCCGCGACCAGCTCACGCTCCATCGCGCTGGTGATCGCGTGCACCGACCGGCCTATCGAATCCGCCGTGCGGGTGAGCTCGGCTATTCCCGGCTCTGTCGGTCCGACAGGTATGGTATCGCCGGGCTCATGCGCCACAGGGTTCGGGGCCGCCGGTGTCAGCGCGACCGCCTTGTCGCCGAATATCCCGGCGGCGACAACCGTCGCCCTGGTTCCAATCGGCACCTTGTACTCGTCGTGAATCCGCAGCGTCGTCAGCAGCCGCCCGTCCTGGAACAGCTCCACCTTGTCCACGTAGCCGGCGTCCACTCCCACCAGCAGCACGGACTGCCCGCGCTTGAGCCCCGCGCCCCAGGGGAACTCCGCATACAGCGGATAGCCCTGCTGCAGCCCGCCGCGCGACAGCCAGATCGCGCCCACCACGGCGAGCGCGAGCCCCGCCACAGTGAGCAGTCCCACGAGAAACTCGTCGCGGCGTTTCACTGCCCGGCCGGGTGACTGGTTTCCTTGTACGCTTGCATGGCGGAAAAGGTAGTGACAGGGCGCTGCCTCACCAGCGTCCGCTGTGCGCTCTCCCGCGCGTCCGCGATGGCGACTCGACTCATCCCTGCAGGTACTGAGCGAGCAGCACCGCAATCACCGCGTCCAGAACGAGGATCGCCACTGAAGTGATAACGACTGCCTTGGCGGTGCTGCGTCCAACCCCTTCGGCTCCAACGTTCGCGTAGTACCCCTCGTACGAGCAGAAGAAGGCGATCGCCGCGCCGAACAGCGTCGCCTTGATCAAGCTGTACACGATCTGGAATGGAGCGAACGCGAGCCGGAGCCCCTCGATGAACGATGCCGCCGAGATGTCGGTGGCGAGCGTCGCCATGGCGAACGCGGCGCCCACGCCTATCGAGTCGGCGAACACGACGAGGATCGGGAGCATCACGATCGCGGCAATCATGCGCGGTACGACCAGGTAGGCTACCGGATCATACGCCAGCGTCTCCAGCGCGTCGATCTGCTCCGTCACGCGCATCGTGCCGATCTCGGCGGTGATCCGCGCACCGACGCGCCCGGTCAGCACCAGCCCCGTGAGCAGCGGGCCGAGCTCGAGAATGATGGACTGCCGCGCGATCAGCCCGACCACCGAATGCTCCACTCCCGGCAGCAGCTGATACCGCGTCTGCAGCGCCGTCACGGCGCCTATGAACCCGGCGACTATCGCGGTGAGAGGAAACGAATCCACGCCGATGTTCCGCATTTGCGGAATGACCTGCGGGCCGTACGTCGCAGGGTCTCCCAGCGCGCGCCCGATCTCACGCACGAAATAGGAGCGCGCTCCGATGGTGCGGAACAGGCCGTAGACGATGCGGTTCACGGCGCGCGCGTGCCGGCGCTCAGGTCCGGACGCGCAACATCAGAAGTCCGCCTAGCGCCGCGAACACGATGCTCGGGATCCACGCGGCCAGCTCGGGAGTGAGCAGCCCCTTGCCGCCGACCGCCTTGGTGAGCTGTACCAGCATGAGGAACACGATCGTGGTGATGAGACTGATCCCGATTCCATAGGCAGCGCCGCCGCGCTGCGTGCTCGTGGCTAGCGGCGCGCCGAACAGCAGGATCACGATGCAGGTGATCGGCACCGCGATCTTGAGCATCCGCTCGACGCGCAGCTGGTTCACGTCCCCGCCCGATCGCTCCATCGCGTCTATGAAACGCCCAAGCTCGGCGAATCGCATTTCCGACGGAGCCTTGGGCGACGTGGTGAGTTCCAGCGGACGCTCGCGGAAGTAGCGTGCCCGCGCCGAATCGAAAGAGAAGGTGACGCTCGTACCCATGTCGGGAATGATGTGCATCACGCCCTTCTCCAGCAGCCAGCCGGTCGTGTCATCGTACCGTGCGCGCGGCGTGGAGAGTATGAAGCTCGGATAATCCGGACCTGCGCCGCGCCGCTCGATCTGCACGTTCTCCACTGTCCCCCGCGCAACGCGCAGCGCACCGATCTTGTACACGCGCCCCTGCTCGGCGGCGTACGCGAAGTTGTAACGCTCGCTGGACGTCGCGTACCTGTGGGCCTCGAGCAGCTCCTGGCGCCGCTTGTTCGACTGGGGCGCGAGCTCGCCCAGAATCAGGCCGATCACGCTCGCGCCTGCTGCTCCCCACACGATCGGCAGGATCACGCGGTAGAAGCTGATCCCCGAGGCCTTGGCCGCCGTGATCTCCGAGTGCCGCGTGAACGCCCCGATCGAGAAAACGGTCGCGAACAGCACGGCTGCCGGCAGAATGAGGAAGATCGTGTCCGGCAGCCAGTACACGTAGCTGAGAGCGATGTCTGCCATTGGCAGGTCCCGCATCAGGTACGTGTCCAGGTTATCGGTCAGGTCGAACAGGATCACGAGCAGGGGAAAACCCACCGCCGTGGTACCGAAGATCTTCGCGAACTCCCTGAAGACGTACTTGTCGAGCGGCCTGATGTGGCCTATCACCGGTATCCCCGCCTGCGTTCCAGACGGATACCGATGGGCGCGAGCTTGCCGGCCGCCCACGTTCGCAGGTTCTCCAGCAGCTCCCGCGCATCGCCGCCGCGGCTCGTGGCGCTCTCGCGCCCCATCCGAGCCAGCAGGACGATCCCGATCGCGCCGAACAGCAGGTTGGCCCCCCACATCGCCACTGCCGGCGGCACGAAACCGCGCACGCCCAGCGCCTGCCCGCCGATGAGTGCCACGTAGTACAGGCCGAAGACGACGATGCTCACGCCGATCACCAGTCCCACTCCGCCCCGCGGAAAGCGGAGCGCAATCGGTGCGCCGAGGAGGACGAACACGAAGCAGGCGACGGCGAGCGCCAGTTTCTTGTGGATCTCGACGCCATACAGGCTCATCAGTCGCTCGGCGTCACCCAGCCGGAGCCGCGCGTCCTCTATCTGCGGCACGATCGCTTCCGCCGCGACCGGCTCCACCGCCTGGACAGGCAGTCCCTTGGGAACCGGGCGGGACGGGGGCGGCGCGACGGCCGTCAGTGTATCGGATGATACAGTGTCCTGTGGCGCCGCAGCTGCTGAGTCCGGCGCCTGGGCCGACACCGCCGACGGCGGTGCCTGCCTCGCGGTACCGGCGCTCGCCCGAGCGTCCGCTTCCTTCGGTGCGAGCGGGGTTCCCAGCAGGGCGCTCCGCGCGCGCTGTATTCCGCTCGCCACCGCCGTGATCGCGGCGCAATACATCGATCCGATCGTCCGGCCGCCGGCGTCGCGCACCCTGGTGGATTGAGCCGCGTCGCTTGGCTCGACTCCGGCCGCCCGGGCGCGCTCCATCGCGGCCTGGAACTCCGTCGCGGACGCGGCGTACTGAACGTGGGCGTTTCTCTCTGCGTGGGCCATCTCGCAGAGCGTCATCTCACGCTCGCCCTTGTAGGCCTCCGTCTCGCTCTTGCGGAACTCGTTGCCCACGCCGCGCACGCGTATGCGGTCTGTGCGGAAGTTCAGGCGCTGGAGCTGCTCCGGGCGATCGGTGGGAACGTCCTGAAGCGTACCTTCGTGAAGAGTCATCAGCAGGTCGGACTGATCCTCGGACATCGCGAGGCTGCCGCTGTCGGCGAAGATCGTGCGTCGGCGCGACGGGTCGGCGAAGTCGTAAATCGTGATCTCGCGCATCCGGTTGGAGCTTTCGTCCAGATGGTTCGTCCGGAGATACAGCCGGCCGGGCGTGATCTCGTTGATCACGCGCTCGCGGAGAGCGAGGGTTGGCTTCTTCTGCGCGATGTCGCGCTGCAGCACCGCGAGGCGGTGGTTCGAGCGTGGCATGACCTGATCGTTGAACAGCGTCATCACCACGGTGACGCCGACGGCGGCGATGAGCACGGGCGTGAGAATGCGCGCCATTCCGACCCCGCTCGCGCGCAGCGCGGTTATCTCGTTCTCCGCCGCCAGCCGGCTGAAGGCGTACAGCGTGGCCACGAGCACGGCCATCGGCATCGTCATCGCGACGATGAACGGGATGGCGAGCGCGAAAAATTCCCCGATCACGGACCAGGGCAGCCCCTTGCCGGCCAGGTCGCCGAACCGCTTCGCGACCTGGTTGAGGAAGAGGAGGGAGGTGAGCGCGCCGAGCGAGAACAGGAGCGGCCCGATGTGCTCCTTGAGTACGTATCTGTGAAGTATCTTCACGGCGTGAAATATAGGGTTGGCCTGGCGCTCTGTTCCCTCGTAATGCTCGCGTCGGAGAGAGTGCTGGCGCAGCAGACTCCGCAGCCGGATACTGCCCGTCCGCCTGCCGACACAGCCCGCCCGCCTGCCGACAGCGTCCGACCGCCCGACGACACCACCCGCCGGCCTCCGCTCGGCGTCCGTGTGCGCCTGGGTGTTGATACACTTCCATTGCAGCTTCCGCCCATCCGCCGGATCGGCGAGCGCGAGTCGTATCTGCGTGCCCAGGAGCAGATCGCCCAGGCCCGCGCGACCGCCTTCCAGCAGAACATCCGGACCGTCCTCGAGTCCGCATGGGGGCAGGTGGCGGCCCAGACCTTCGCCACCAGCCGGCCCGCCCCCGCATATCCGGGAGAGCCGCCCCCGCGGAGGGTGCCCACGGTCGGCGACCGCGCGGCCGCCGTGCTGGAGGATTACACCGACCTGGTCGTCGAGCTGGACAGCCGCGTCGAGCTGCGCGGGGAGCAGACCCGCAACGCCCGCTGCGCCCCGGGATTGCCATTCGATCCGGTGGCCAACTGTCGCTCGGGGTTCGAGCCGCTGTTCCAGTTCCAGGCATCGCTGCGCGCCGGCGGCGTGATCGCCGACCGCGTCAACGTGAACGTGGACTACGACTCACAGCGCGAATTCGAATCCTCCAACAACATCTCCATCGCCTACTCGGGGAAGGGAAACGAGTTCCTCGAGCGGTTCGAGATCGGCAACGTCTCGTTCCTGCCGCCGCGCTCCCAGTTCATCACCGCCGGAATACCGAGCAACAACACCGGCATCCAGGCGATAACGCGCGCAGGACCGTTCCGCCTGCGCGGCATCCTCGCGCAGCAGAAGGGTCACGTCGTCCGCGACAGGACCTTCACCGTCGGCGATCGCACGCTGAAGGCGATCGAGCGCGCGATCGAGGACTACCAGTTCGAGCCCCGCCGGTTCTTCTTCACCGTGGATCCGAGGCTGCTGCAGGGCTATCCCAACATCGACCTGCTGAACCAGTCCAGGATGGCGTTCCTCGCGGCGTCGCTGCCGGATACGCTGCGGCCGTCGCGTCTCGCTGTTTACCGGCTGCTCATCGGCGGACAGCCGCCCAATCCGAGCGGGCCGCAGTTCAGGATACTGGGAAACCCGCTGTCGCGCCGCGGGCAGGTGTACGAGTACCTGCGCGAAGGAGTGGATTACTACGCCGACCCTTCGCTCCTGTGGATCGCGCTGGTTCGACCACTGTCGCTGAACAACGAGCGGCTCGTGGTCGCGTATCACGTCCGCATCAACGGCGTTGACACGGTGCACGTCACCACCGGCGGAACCCCCGACATCGAGTTCGTCGGCGAGCGCGAGCAGTTTGCGAATCTCCTGTGGGACCCGCAGGTCAAGCCCGGTGACGACGCTTTCGAGCGCGAGATCCGCAGCATCTACCGGCTGGGTGGATCGGACATCGTGCGCGGCTCCGTGAGTCTCAAGCTGGTAACCGGCCCGAACGAGGATCAGGAGCGTCCGGCCGCCGGCAATGCGGAGACGTACCTCCAGCTGTTTGGCCTCGCTCAGGCAACCAACAGCTCCAGCTTCGACGTGGACAACCGGCTCTGGCCCCGGCCGACCGATCCCAACCTGCAGGTAAGCTTCGCCGCGGCCGCGTCCCGCACGCTCCGCGATCAGTTCGTCGTGCTTCCGTCGGTGAAGCCCTTTGCCAGTGACGGTCTCACGGACGGCAATCCGGCCAACGACGCGGTGTACGCGACCCCGTCCGAGTACTTCAACGGGCCGCGCCGGCCGCAGACCGTGTACTACATCCGCGCCCGCTACCAGGCCGAGGGAGGAGGCGAGGGTGGCGCGATCATGCTGGGCTCCGTGCAGCTGCGACCCAACTCCGAGCGGATAACGGTGGACGGTATTCAGCTCGTCCGCGGCGTGGACTATCTCGTGGACTACGAGCTGGGGCGCGTGAGCTTCACGCGTCCGGACAGCCTGTTCTACCGCCCGCGGCAGGTCACGGTCAATTACGAGGAGAACCCACTCTTCGCCGACACGCCCACCTCGATATTCGGCGGGACCGCGGAGCTGAGCTTGAACAACGGCGAGCTGACGTTCACCGCGCTGTCACAGTCGCAGAAGACCACCTTCACCCGACCGCTGCTGGGATTCGAGCCGGCCTCGACACTGATGGCGGGGGTCGGCGGCTCGTTCGCTTTCGATGCGGATCCGCTCAGACGGCTGGTCTCACGCCTTCCCTGGGGCGAGACGAGCGTGCCTGCGCGCATCAACGTGAATGGCGAGTTCGCCATCAGCGTCCCCAAGCCGAACTCGGCGGGACAGGCCTACATCGAGTCGTTCGAAGGCGACGGCGGGATACCGATCCCCCTCGAGGACCGGCTCTGGTACTACAGCAGCCAGCCGGCGCTGGGGAGGCACATCCCTGCGCGATTCGGGGCGGCGACGCTCGACCTCGACCGCGCCAGCACGATGGCGTGGCAGAGCTCCGGGCTGGATCGCAATGGACGCGTCGTCACCTACTCGATCAGCCAGATAGATCCGCAGACGCAGCTGTTCGGCGCCGGAGTTACCGGACCCGAGCCACTGCTGTGGCTGACGCTCTACCCTCTGACCGTCCGCGGCCTGTACAACTCGGAGACGGAGCAGTACGACTGGCGCTCGGTCTCGGCGGTCAGCGGCCGGCGCTGGCGCTCGATCAGGACTCCGCTCGGCCCATCCGGCACCGACCTCACCCGGGTGGAGAACATCGAGTTCTGGGCGCAGATCCCGGTCTCATCCACCGCACGCACGCGCAACCCGGTGCTCGTGTTTGACTTCGGTGAGATCTCGGAGAACACCGTGGCGTTCTCGCCCGAGGTCGCGAGCATCCGCGACCGGCAGCCGGGGCAGGATACGCTGTTCACCGGCGCCCGGCTCGCGGGG
>DASUUI010000053.1:0-101446 GCA_036374155.1 Gemmatimonadaceae bacterium
CGCCTGCCTCGGCGGTGCCCCCGTGTCGCTCCGCGATGAACAACCCCATCATCGCGTCGCGCCACGGAGGCACGCGCCGGTCGCGGCGGAGCGAGCGTGCATTTGGTGTTGGTTCGCGACGAAAAGAACCTTCGGGCGGCCTCCGACCAGGCAGGCGGCCGCGCGCACAGACCACGCGCGGGCAGGCGGCCGAGCGCAAACGCCCGCGCGCGGGCAGGCAGCCGCCCGCTACTCGCTCGCTACGCGCTCGAGGTGCTGCAGCGCGAGGCGCACGGCGCCGCGCGCGGGGACGACCGGCTCGGCGCGGATCGTCGCACCCGGCGTAGCCGTCTTGAGGCGGTGCTCGACCTTGCGGCGCAACAGTGAGCCGCGCTTGAGCAGTCCGCCGGCCAGAGCTACGGGCACCGCCGCGCGCTCGTCGCCGAACAGCCGCTGCGCCAGCGAGCGGACGTGCATTACCAGCTCTTCGGCGGCGAAATCCACGATCGCGTTGGCACGCGGGTCCGAATGCGCGACGGTGAACACGACGGGCGCGAGCGCCGCGAGCATTCGGTTGTCGGCCGCGGCGACCCAGGGAACCAACTCCTGGGGCTCGTTCACCTGAGCGGCCGTCAGGATGGCGCCCGTCAGCGCCGTCGGCGGCTCGCGCCCGTCCGCGGCGGCCGCCACCACGCCCAGCGCGCGGCGGCCTATCCAGGTGCCGCTTCCTTCATCCCCGATGCCTGGGCCCCATCCGCCGCAGCGCGCAAGCTCGCCGGTCGGACCGCGGCCATAGGCGATCGAGCCAGTTCCCGAGATCAGCAGCACGCCTGGCCCGTCACCGAACGCATCGGCCAGCGCGATGGACGCGTCCGGCTCGACGAATACTTCTTCGGCCAGCGACCGGCGGGAGAGCTCGAGCTCCAGCGCGCGCCGTTCCTCTTCGCGACCGACGCCGGCCAGGCCCGCGACGAGAACAGCGACCGTCGTCTGCTCCAGGTCCTCCCCGGCGAGCGCGGTCGCCACCGCGGCGGCGATCGCGTCAGCGCTGCGCGCCGCGCGTCCGGGAGCTATGGCGGAGGGCCCGCCTTCGGCGGACACACGCTCGCGGCCCTCCGCATCGGCCACGATCACGTGAGTCTTTGAGCCGCCTCCATCCACGCCGATGACGAGTCTGGTCATCGCAGGGTTCCTTCGCTCGCCTGCGGCGCTCCGTGCGTGAACGATGAAAGCACTCCGACCACGACGGTCACCGTGGTACCGATGAGCACGTACCAGGGCCAGGCGATCGAACCAAGCACGGCAAGCTGTGCATCGAATGCAGGCGCGAGCGGACGAAGGTTCCGAGCGAACACGACCAGCGACATGACGACGAGCCCGGTCACCATTCCGGTGATTGCGTCGCGCTGTACTGCCCGCCGCCACAGTATTCCGAGAAAGAAGGGGCCGAGCATGGCGCCATAGGTGAATGAGGCGATTGACAGCGCAAGTATGACCACCGGCGTGCCCTGCTCCCGGTACAGGAGCGATCCCGCCAGGAGGATGACACCCCAGGCGAGGCTAAGGCGTCGTCCGATCCTGAACGTTCGTGGAGACGAAGCGTCCCCCCTTGTCAGCGGCAGCCAGATGTCGTGCGTGGCGGCCGCTGCAAGCGAGTTGATGGAGCCGGAGAGCGTGCTCATTGCAGCGGCCAGGATGGCGGCCACGACAAGTCCGGTCAGTCCGGGCGGCATCACCTCGACGACGAACGTGGGAAAGATCGCGTCAGGAGTCGCGAACTCCCGGCCGATGTAGAAGACCCAGAGGCCGATTCCGATCGTCAGGAAGAGGGCGAACTGAGCGATGACGGCGATGCCGCTCCCGATCAGTGCCCGGCGCGCGTCGCCCAGACTGGAGGCGGCCAGCAGCCGCTGCACGATTATCTGATCTGCGCCGTGCGAGGCCATGGAGAGGAACGCGCCGCCAAGCAGGCCGGCGAGCAGCGTGTGCGGCCTGTCGAAGCCGAGGTACAGGTCGAACAGGCGGAGCTTGTCGGCGCTTTCGGCGCGTGCGAAGATCTCGCCCCAGCCGCCTGGCACGCCCTGGCTCAGGAGCACGATCGCTGCAACGCCACCCCCGACGTAAACCACGGTCTGCACCACGTCGGTCCAGATCACGGCGCGCATACCGCCGTGAAAGGTGTAGATGAGCGTCAGGACCCCGAGCAGCAGAATGGCGGTTGGCTGCACCGCGGCCGACGGAAGCAGCGGACCGATGATGATCGCTATCGGAATCGCGGTGGCGAAAACGCGCACGGAGTCGGCAAACGCTCTGGTGAGCATGAAAACGATCGATGCAAACCTTCTCGTCGCCACGCCGAACCGCCGCTCGAGCAGCGCGTACGCCGTTACCAGCTCACCGTGGTAGTACCGTGGGAGGAGCGTGAACGAGATGACTATGCGCCCGAGGAGATAGCCGGTCGCGACCTGGAGGAACGTGAAGTTCCCGATGTACGCCACGCCCGGGATGCTGATGAAAGTGAGCGCGCTCGTCTCGGTGGCCACGACCGAGAACAGGATCGCCCACCACGGCACCCGCTGGCCGGCGACGAAGTAGTCGCGCGCGTCGCGCTGGTTGCGGCCGAGCCACATCCCGAGCGCCGTCGTGCCGGCCAGGTACGCCGCCAGCACAAACGCATCGAGGGCAGTGAATGACGATCTCAATTCACTGCCCCCGTGACTTCCCGGTGTCGGTTGCCGTCGTCAGGCTGAGAACGAGCTCCCGCACCCGCAGCCGCCGGTCGCGTTCGGATTGCTGAACGTGAACCCGGAGCCCTGCATGGATGAGACGTAATCGATCGTGACGCCGCTCAGATATTGTGCCGAGAACGGGTCCACGAAGACCTTGAAGCCGTCGTGCTCGAGCACCACATCGTCTTCCGCGGTGCCGTCTTCAATCACGAGACTATACTTGAAACCGCTGCAGCCGCCGGGCTGCACGGACACGCGCAGGCCGCCCTGCTCGGGGCTGACGCCTTCGGCATCCATGAAGCGCTTAACCTCGGTGACTGCCACCGGAGTAATTGTCAGCGCGATTTCCGGCTGAGATGTGACTGACATGCTCACCTCCATACGGTCAATTTAACCGATACCGGGCGGTTCCGCATCCATTTTCGACCGCCGCCGCGCCACCGGTGTACCACTCTGGCGTGGGCCGATCCCCGGGTGCAAGCTCCCGGTATTGCACCAACCTCAACGCCTGATCCGATACGATGAACCGCCTGCCCGCCGTCGCCTTCCTTGCATTGCTCACTGCAGGCTGCACCGTTACGGCCACCCGGCCGGACCCGACATATGACCTCCCCAGCGGGCTGGTTGTTCCCGGTATCGAGGTGCTTCTCGCCGACAGCATAGCGCTGCTTCGCAACAAGCGGGTCGGGATCCTGACGAACCATGCGGCGATCGATCGGGAGGGGCGGGCCTCCGTTGACCTTCTGGCAGGCGACCGGCGGGCCCGCGACGCCAACGCGCGCCTCACCCTGATATTCGCGCCGGAGCACGGAATCCGGGTGGACCAGGACTCGGAGAACGTCCGCGACACGATAGATCCAGCCACCCGGCTTCCGGTCATCTCGCTGTATGGCCGCCGCACAACGGCGCCTCCCGACAGCCTGATGCGGCAGATAGACGTCCTCGTGTTCGACCTCCCCGACATCGGCACCCGCACCTGGACGTACGTGGGGCTGATGATCTACTCGATGCGCGCCGCGGCGCGCACCGGCAGGCAGATCATCGTCGCCGACAGGCCGAACCCGATCACGGGGTTCTTCATCGAGGGGCCGCTGCTCGATTCGGCGCTGGCGAACCCGGAGGACGACACGCCGCAGCGTCCCGGCCGGGCCTACGCCGTGTATCCGATGCCGCTGCGGCACGGCATGACCATCGGGGAGATGGCGCGATTCTACAATCAGGAGCTGGGGATAGGAGCCGACCTGCACGTGATCCCGATGCGCGGCTGGAGCAGGGTCCTGTGGTACGACCGGACGGGAATGCCGTGGGTCAGGCCGTCGCCCAACATGCCGTCGCTGCAGAGCGCGATGCTGTACCCGGGTCTCGTGGCGTTCGAGGCATCCAACATCTCCGTGGGCCGCGGCACTCCGATCGCGTTCCAGTGGTTCGGCGCACCATGGATGAAGGTGAGGCAGGTCCTCGACCTGTTTGCGGACCGTCCGCTCGGCGGCGTGCGGTTCGTCGCCGACACGATATGGGTCGCGAACGCCACGGACCGGAAGTATCCCAATCAGCGGGTGCCGGGCATCAGGATGATCGTCACGGAGAGGAACCGGCTGCAGCCTTCCCGGATAGCGGCCACTCTCCTGTGGGCGCTGGCGAAGACGTCCCCGGACTCGCTGCGGATAGACACGCTTGCCTTCGACCTGAGATACGGCTCTCCAGCCATGCGGCGCGCGCTGATGGCGGGCGAAGACCCGGACGTGCTCGTGGACCGTGAGTACCAGGCGGCGTTTACCTTCAGGGAGCAGTCGCGGCGCTATTTTCTGTACCGGTGACCCGGGACTGCGGGTGGTCCAGGGGCAACGCGCGGAATGCGGTGCGCGATCGCGTGCGCGTGGCGCGCATGTCTCTTGCACATCGACCGGACATCTTTCGTTTGGAGGTTCAAGTGCGGACAATCCTGTTGGCCGCGGCTCTTCTCGTTACGGGTGCCGCGTGCGCTCCGCGCACGGTTGCGGTGTCCACGGGCGAGCAGCCCTCGAGTGAAGTATCCCTGCGCGTCACCAACGATCTGGCGCAGGCGATCAACGTTTACATCCGCAGCGGCGCCAGTGACGTGTTCGTCAAGCAGGTCGCGGCGAATACAGTCGAGTGGGTACCCGTCCAGGGGTTCCGCGCCGGCACCAGCGTGACGCTGATGGCGCGACCGGTGAGTGGCTCGCCGACATACACGCGTTCCATCGTGCTGTCGCAGACGGTTGAGTGGCGTGTGCCCTAGCCAGTTCACTACGTCACTCATACTTTTGAAGCCGGGGCGCAGCGCTGCCCCGGCTTTCTGTTTTTCCGATGGCGGCAGCGCGGCAACGGGCCGGTTCATTCGTTTTTCCACGCGCGGAGCGCGATGCGGATTCTCTGGGAACAGGTCAAGGCCGGGTTCGTCAGGCTCGTGGACCCCACGGCCGACTTTCTCGTCCGTCGCGGCGTCAGCCCGAACGCGATCACCACGGTCGGTACCGCCGCAGCAGCCCTGGCGGGGGTGGTCTACGGTCTGGGACACATCCGGACAGCGGGACTCATTCTGGCTGCGACCGCCTTTCTGGACATCATGGATGGGCAGGTCGCGCGGCGATCGGGACGGTCAACGACGTTCGGGGCCTTCTACGATTCCAGCCTGGACCGGGTCGCAGACGGTGCGCTGATGGGCGGCCTCACCGTCTTCTACGCCACCAGTGCCGCATACGGCAGCGTGACGATGATGGTGGTAGCGCTGGTCGGTCTCATCGGAACGTTCCTGATCTCCTATACGCGGGCCCGCGCCGAGTCGCTGGGGATAGACGCGAAAGTCGGCGTGATGCAGCGTCCCGAACGGATCGTGCTGCTGTCGGCGCCGCAGGCGGTGTTCGGCCTTGCGTTGAACGGTGCCGTGCTCCGCGTCATAGTGATCGTCATTGCCGCGACTGCGTGGATCACGGCGGTGCAGCGCATCCGCTACGTTTATCGGGTCACCAACGCCCGCAAAGAGACTCCTCCCATCCGGGTCCTGAGCGATCCTCACATCGGCGCCGCGAAGATCCGCTCGCGACGCGCCCAGCCCTGATCAGATAGAAACAGTGCAGACATCCACCTCGGAGAGCCGGGGCACCTCGGTCGCGCCCGCGGCCGGCAGGCTCGGCGTGCTCCTGCCCGGACTTGGCGCCGTGTCCACGACGTTCATCGCCGGCGTCGAGAGCGTCCGCCGCGGGCTGTCGAAGCCGATCGGCTCGCTCACCCAGATGGCCACTATCCGGCTCGGCAAGCGCACCGATGGCCGTTCGCCGCTTATCCGTGAATTCGTTCCCCTCGCCGACCTGGACGACATCGTCTTCGGCGCGTGGGATCCGATTCCCGACGACGCTCTGACCGCCGCCCGGACCGCGGGGGTGCTCGACGAGCGCGACATCGAGCCGATCGCCGAGTTCCTTTCGGGGATCAAGCCGATGCCGGCCGCGTTCGACAGCCAGTACGTGTCCCGCATCCACGGGACCAACGTGAAGCGCGGAAAGACCAAGCGTGACCTGGCGGAGCAGCTGCGGCAGGACATCCGCGACTTCCAGACGAAGAACGGCTGCGACCGCATGGTGGTCGTCTGGTGCGCCTCGACCGAGATCTACATCAAACCGGGCCCGCAGCACGCGACCATCGAGCAGTTCGAGAAGGCGATGGAGCGCAACGACGACGCCATCGCGCCGTCCATGCTGTACGCCTATGCGGCGATCATGGAGGGCGTCCCGTTCGCCAACGGCGCTCCGAACCTGTGCGTGGACACGCTGGCGCTCCAGCAGCTTGCCATGGACCGGGGCGTGCCCATCTCCGGCAAGGACTTCAAGACCGGGCAGACCTGGCTGAAGACGGTCATCGCTCCGGGGCTCAAGGCGCGCATGCTCGGGCTCGCCGGGTGGTACTCGACCAACATCCTCGGCAACCGCGACGGTGAGGTGCTCGACGATCCCGCTTCCTTCAAGACGAAGGAGGAGTCGAAGCTCAGCGTCCTGCACACCATTCTGCAGCCGGAGATCTATCCCGATCTGTACCGGGACTTCTCCCACGTCGTGCGGATCAACTACTACCCGCCGCGCGGCGACAACAAGGAAGGCTGGGACAACATCGACATAGTCGGCTGGATGAACTACCCGATGCAGATAAAGGTGAACTTCCTCTGCCGTGATTCGATTCTTGCAGCGCCGATTGTACTCGACCTTGCCCTCTTCTCGGACTTCGCGCACCGGGCGGGGATGAAGGGGATTCAGGAATGGCTATCTTTCTACTTCAAGAGCCCGATGGCGGCGCCGGGGCTGCAGCCCGAGCACGACCTCTTCATCCAGCAGACCAAGCTCAAGAACACGCTCCGCCATCTCATGGGAGAGGAGCAGATCACGCACCTGGGACTGGAGTACTACGCCTCTTGAACGTCGTTGCAGTCGTTGCCGCTGTCGCGGCCGGCGTGGCCGTCCTCGCGTGCGGGCCTACCGACGGGTCGCACGAGATGCGAATGATGGGCGAGCGACGCAACTACCGGATATCCGTCGAGCCGATGCCGCCCCGCGCGCTCGAGCCGGCGCGGTTCCGCGTGGTGGTGCGCGACAAGGAGACGGGCCAGCCCGTTCAGGCCGGCGAAGGCCGCATCTTCGCGACGAGCGTGGACGGTGCGGGAACCGATGACGGGCTCGCCAGAGGCGAGGAGGTCGGCACCTACTACGGGCGGCTGTTCTTCGTCACGGCCGGCGACTGGGCGATGGCGCTTCAGTTCCGCGGCGACTCGACCGAGCGGCTCGAGCGCGTTGACTGGATGCAGACCGTCCTTGGCGAGCGTGAAGTCGGGCAATAGCACATGAAGCATTTTCATCGAACCCAGGTCCCGCCGGCAGCCGTGCTGGAGCAGGCCGATGCCTTCTTCCGCGGACTGGAGCTGGAGCGGACGCTGAACGCGCCGCGGGCGCGCACCTACGTGGGCGCCCTCGGCGAGCTGCACCTTGCCGTGCAGAAAGAGGCCGGGCACTACACCTTCGTCTCGGTGGATACCGATCAGATGGGTGAGAGCCGCCTCGACCGGAATGCGAAGCGCTTCTTCGTGGAATTGCGGCGCAGCATGGACCCCCGCCATACACTGAAAGCCGCATACTGATGGGCGACGCCGGCACGGCCCTTCCCGCGGCCGCGCCGGTGCTGAAAGCGGAAAGCACGCAGACCAGCACCGGCCTCACCAGGGAGCAGAAGCTCGAGCTGTACTACTGGATGAGACTGACCCGCTCACTCGAGGAGCGGCTCGTCAATCTTTACCGCCAGACGAAGGTGGTCGGCGGCCTGTTCCGCTCACTGGGCCAGGAGGCGGACGCCGTCGGGAGCGCCTACGCCCTGGACAGGAGCAGGGGCGACATCCTCTCTCCGCTGATCCGGAACCTCGGATCGATGCTGGTGCAGGGCGCCACGCCACTGGAGATCATCCGGCAGTACATGGCGAAGGGCGATTCACCCACCCGGGGGCGGGAGCTCAACATCCACTTCGGGGACCTGGAGCGGGGGTTCATCGGCCAGATATCCCACCTCGGCGACATGGTCCCGGTGATGGCCGGCGTGACGCTGTCGTTCCGCGTCCGGAAGCAGAAGCGCGTCGGCCTGGTGTACGTCGGCGATGGCGCGACCTCCACAGGCGCGTTCCACGAGGGTCTCAACTTCGCCGCGGTTCAGCGCTGCCCGCTGGTGGTGATCGTCGAGAACAACGGCTACGCATATTCGACCCCGATCGAGAAGCAGACGGCCGCAGCCGCGTTCGTGGACAAGGCGGTCGGCTACGGAATCCCCGGCGAGCGCGCGGACGGAAACGACGTGCTCGCAGTGTACGACGTCACCAGGCGTGCAGTCGATCGCGCCCGGCGCGGCGAGGGAGTGACGCTCATCGAGCTCGTCACCTACCGGCGGAAGGGGCACGCGGAGCATGACAACCAGTCGTACGTGCCGGCCGGCGAGATCGAGCGGTGGGAACGTGAGAACGATCCTCTCACGCGATACGTGAGGCTGCTTGCTGCGGAGGGCGTGACGCCAGCCGAGCTCGAGGCGATTGACGCGCGTGTCACAGAAGAGATAGACAGGGCGACGGACGAGGCGGAGAAATCAGAAATGCCGCAGGGCGAGGATGCGCTCCGCGGTGTCTACGCGGAGCCGCCGTCCGTTCCGCCGTTGTGGTTCAGAACAGGCAGCTAGTCGCACTCAGAGGAGCACTCCATTCCCGAACTCACCTACCTGGAAGCTATTCGAGAAGCCCTCTCGGAAGAGATGGCACGCGACGACAACGTGGTCTGCCTCGGCGAGGACATCGGATCGTACGGTGGTGCCTTCAAGGTGACCGAGGGCCTGTACGACCGCTTCGGCCCCGACCGCGTTATCGACACGCCGATCGCCGAGGTCGCGATCGTCGGGGCGGCTGCCGGCGCTGCACACATGGGGATGCGGCCCGTGGCGGAGATGCAGTTCATCGACTTCATCTCGACGGCTTATTCGATACTCACGAACTACGTTGCGACCGCGCGGTATCGCGCGATGCTGCCGTGTCCGATGGTGGTTCGCGGGCCCAGCGGCGGGTACGTGCGCGGCGGGCCATTCCATTCGCAGAATCCGGAAGCGGCCTTTCTGCACACTCCGGGACTGAAGATCGTGTATCCGGCCACGGTGGCGGACGCCAAGGGGCTGCTGAAATCCGCCATTCGCGACGACGATTGCGTGCTGTACTTCGAGCACAAGCATCTGTACCGCCGGCTGAAGGACGATCTACCGGAGGGAGAGCTGCTGACGCCCATCGGCAAGGCGCGCGTCGCGCGCGAGGGGAAGGACGTGAGCATCATCACCTACGCGGCCACCGTGTGGAAGGCGCTCGAGGCCGCCGATCAGGTCGAGCGGGAGGATGGGCTCTCCGTTGAGGTGATCGACCTGCGGACGCTCGCGCCGATGGACGACGATGCCATCGCCGCGACGGTTCGGAAGACCAACCGTGTCCTGATAGTCCACGAGGATACTCGTACCGGCGGCGTCGCGGGCGAGATCGCGGCCCGCATAAACGAGTTCGCGTTCGAATGGCTGGACGCGCCGATCCTTCGCGTCACCGCCGCTGACGTGCCTCTGCCTTACTCCCCGCCGCTGGAGGACTATGTTCTGCCCCAGACTGGGGATATTGTACGAGCGGTGAGACAGCTGGCCGCCTACTGATGGCCGATCCTGCCGACGAATATCGCGTCGAGCGGCTGCTCGGCATCGGCTGCGTAACGGTCGTTGGCGGGTTCTTCAGCGGCGGCATGATCGCCGTTCTTGTAGCGAAGATCGTAGGCTGGTTTCGCGGGTGCACGCCGGAGACGGGTCTGCCGGCCTGCGACTGGCACGTTTACATGATCGCGGGCGCGCTGATCGGCGTGGTTACGCTTCCGGCCGGAGTGCTGTGGAAGCTGAGGCGGAGAAACTGAGCGGGAGGCCTGTTGGCACGAGTTGACGTGATAATGCCCCAGATGGGTGAGTCCATCGCCGAGGGCACACTGTCGAAGTGGCTGAAGAAAGTCGGCGACCAGGTCAAGCGCGACGAGCCGATCTTCGAGATCTCGACCGACAAGGTCGATGCGGAGATCCCGTCACCGTCCGCGGGCGTGCTGGCCGAGATACTGGTCACCGAAGGACAGACAGTCGAGGTGCAGACGGTCGTCGCGCGGATCGAGACGGAGAAGGGCGCGACGGTTGAAGCGGCTGCTTCGGCGCCACCGCCCGCTCCGGCGACGACGGCGCCGGCCGCCAGCGGTGCGCAGCCTGCGGCGGCACAGCCTGCGGTCGCGGCCGCGCCTTCCGGCCCCTCCACGATCGCGGGGGGCGCGTCATCCGGCGGCAGCAAGGTCGGGACAGGTGGCGGCAACGGCGCATCGTTCGAGGAGCGGGTCCGCACCAGATCGTCCCCGCTCGTGCGGAAGATCGCGGCCGAGCACGGCGTGGACATCGCCGGGCTGCAGGGGTCGGGGATCGCAGGGCGCGTGACGAAACGCGACATACTCGGCTTCATCGAGACGGGCGGCCATCGGCAGGCGGCGGCCTCCATGCACGCGCCTTCACCGGCTCGGCACGAGGCACCGGTGCCTGAAGCGTGGCCCGGGGACGTCGTCGAGCCGATGTCCAAGATGCGCGCGATCATCAGCGAGCACATGACCGCCTCGCGGCGGACGTCCGCGCACGTGACGTCGTTCATGGAGGTTGATCTCACCCGCATCGCGCGCATCCGGGCGCAGAAGAAGGCCGAGTTCCGGGAGCAGACGGGGCAGAACCTGACGTATCTCCCGTTCATCATTCAGTCTGTCGTGAGCGGGCTGAAGGCGTATCCGGTGATGAACTCCTCGGTCGCTGGCAGCAACATCATCTACCGGCGGCAGTACAACATCGGGATCGCCGTGGCGCTCGACTGGGGACTGCTCGTTCCGGTCATCCGGGGAGCGGACAACCTCTCGCTGGCAGGCCTGACCCGCTCGCTCAACGATCTGGCGACGCGCGCGCGCGCCAAGCGGTTGTCACCCGAGGAAGTTCAGGAAGCGACGTTCACGATCACGAATCCAGGCGTGTTCGGCTCCCTCATGGGCACGCCGATCATACCGCAGCCGCAGGTCGCCATTCTGGGCGTCGGCGCTATCGAGAAGCGACCCAAGGTGCTGACCGGAAGCGAAGGGGAGGACGTGATCGCCATCCGCACCTGCGCGTACCTCTCTATCTCCTTCGACCACCGCATAATCGACGGGGCGGTCGCCGACCAGTTCCTGGCGCACGTGAAACGGGAGCTCGAGGCATTCCCCGAGCAGGTCGTCTGATGGCGCGCTCACTGACGCTGCACCGCGCTACGGTGCCACTCCGCGACAAGAAGCAGTACATGGAGCAGCTGCGCGCGCGCCGGTCCCACTATCTCGCCAACGGCTGCAACTTCTGGGTCTTCGAGGAAGCGGGATTGCACGGCGCCTTCCTCGAGTTCACCGAGGCTCCCGACGAGAAAACGCTGCGCGCTGCGCACCTCGCGATGGCCGACCGGGTCGGCGACACCGCGCGGATCTACACGGAAGTGGAGCTGACCTGATGCCCTTTAGGACCTTCACGATGAACGGCGCGGAGTGGAAGGCGTACCCATCCGGCTACGTGACGCAGTACGACGCCGACGAGTTCGGCCTTTTCTTCGTCCGCGGCGAGGACGAGTCCCGCGAGATCCGGGTGACACGCTACTCACCCCAAGGCGCGCGCTCCCGCGAGCAGTCGTTCGCGGAGCTGAGCGACGACGATCTCCGCAGCTACCTCGAGCAATCGCAGCCGAGCTTCACGTCTCCCGAGGCCGGTTACCGCCGGTGACTGAGCCGCTGGTGCGACCGGCGGCCACCGTTGGAGCGCGCTCCGGCGCCACAGTGGATCTTCACCTGCATTCCACTGCCTCGGACGGACTGCTCCCGCCCGCCGCGGTCGTCTCGGCGGCGCGCGTGGTAGGTCTGAGTGCCATCGCTCTGACGGACCATGACACCGTTGACGGGGTCGAGGAGGCGAGGGCGACGGCCGAGCGTGCCGGCATCCGGTTCGTTGCAGGCATCGAGCTGAGCGCGGAGGAGGACGGGATCGAGATACACATCCTGGGTCTCCACCTCACGGACATTTCGTCGCTGCACGATCGCCTGCTGGAACTGCGCGCGGAGCGGATGGACCGCGCCCGCGCCATTGTCGCGCGGCTTGCCGAGCTCGGCGTCTCGATCTCGTACGACGCGGTCCTCGCGCACGCAGCAGGCGGCGCCGTCGGACGTCCGCACGTGGCGCGCGCCATGATGGATGCAGGGGTGGTCAGCGATTTCCGCGAAGCGTTCGACCGGTACCTCGGTGCGGCACGCCCCGCCTTCATCCCGAAAAAGAAGCTGACCGTGGCTGACGCCGTGCAGATGATTCACGCAGCAGGAGGCCTGGCTGTCTGGGCGCATCCGGGGACCCACGCAGGCGATCCGCTGCTGTCCACGGTAGCCGGTGCGGGACTGGATGGCCTGGAGGTCCTGCACCCGAGCCACGGCCCCGAAACGGTGTCCCGCCTGACGGCACTGTGCGACGCGCGCGACCTGGTGCCGAGCGGCGGATCCGACTGGCACGCGACGCCCGGCGCCACCCGGACGCTCGGCAGCCAGGGCGTGCCCATCGAATGGCTCGAGCGGCAGGATGCCGCGCTCGCCGCCCGCGGTTCCGCTTCCGCGTTCCGGGCATCGTAAAGTGATCCTCGAAGGACGCACCGCGCTCGTCACGGGTGGCGCTCACCGCGTTGGACGGGCGATCACGCTCGCCCTCGCGGGCGCTGGCATGCGAGTCGTGATCCATTATCACGCGTCTGCAGAAGAGGCGGAGCAGACCGCGGAACTGGTCCGGCAGCGCGGTCCGAGCGCGCGAATGCTGCAGGCTGACCTGCGGGCTCCGGGAGAGCCGGAGCGAGTGGTGAAGGAGTCGGCCGCGCTGCTCGGCGGCCTCGACGTGCTCGTGAACTCCGCCGCAGTCATGGTGCGCACGCCGCTGGGGAAGGCGACAGTGGAGCAATGGGACGACATGTTCGCGCTCAACCTCCGTGCCCCGTTCTTCGCCTGCCAGGCGGCCGCGGAGGTGATGAGCGATAGCGGGGGCGCAATCGTCAACATCGCGGACCTTGCCGCATTCGAGACGTGGCCGTCCTACATCCCGCACGGCGTGAGCAAGGCCGGGCTCGTGCAACTCACCCGCGCGCTGGCGCGCGTGCTGGCTCCGAATATCCGCGTGAACGCGATCGCGCCGGGTGCCGTGCTGCTGCCGGAGAGCTGGGACGAAGGCGCCGCCGAGCAACTGGCCGGTACCACGCCGCTCGGCCGGCTCGGGTCGCCGGAGGACGTGACTCAGGCGCTGCTGTATCTTCTGCGCGCCGACTACGTCACCGGCGAGACGCTGATCGTTGACGGAGGCCGTCACATACGGAGCTGAGCGTGACCGGCGCGGGTTTATATTGCGTCCACGCCGTCGTCACGTCCGGATCCGGCACTGGAGCCGCCTGACGGCGACTCTACCTGGAGCCGTCACTTTGGTTCAAACGCTCGACAAGGCGACAAAGCGCCCATCGCCCGAAGCCGTGGTGATCATCGGCTCCGGCCCGGCGGCCTGGACAGCCGCGGTGTATGCGGCGCGCGCCAATCTCCGGCCGCTGGTGTTCGAGGGCGAGCCGACGCGGACGATGATCCCCGGCGGGCAGCTCATGTTCACGACTGACATCGAGAACTATCCGGGCTTCCAGGCGATCAGCGGGCCGGAGCTGATGGAGCGGATGCGCGCGCAGGCGCTGCACTTCGGCGCCGAGGCGGTATCGGAGAACGTGGTCGAGGTTGACTTCAGCTCCCACCCGTTCACGCTCAGGCCGAGCTATTCGGATCCGGTGCAGGCAATGACGGTGGTCGTCGCGACAGGGGCAAACGCCAACTGGCTCGGCGTTCCGAACGAGGAGCGGCTCGCGCACAGCGGCGGCGGAGTTTCCGCCTGCGCGGTTTGCGACGCTGCACTGCCCGTGTACCGCGACAAGGTCATTGCCGTGGTCGGGGGCGGAGACACCGCGATGGAAGAGGCGCTTTACACCACGAAGTTTGCCAAAGAGACGATCGTCATCCACCGTCGCGACGCGTTCAGGGCATCTCCGATCATGGCCGACCGCGTGCTCAACAATCCCAAGATCCGGGTGCTGTGGAACAAGCGGGTCATCGAAGTGCTGGGCTACGATCAGATCACCGGCCTGCGGCTGGAGGATACGATCACCGGAGAGCGCGAGGACGTGGAAGTGGGCGGCATGTTCGTCGCCATCGGCCATTCGCCGAACACTGAGTTCCTCGGCGGCCAGGTGGAGCTCACGGCTCACGGTTACATCAAGACGAAGCCGCTGCGCACGGCGACCAGTGTCTCCGGCGTGTTCGCCGCCGGGGACGTGATGGATGACTATTACCGGCAGGCTGTCACGGCGGCAGGCATGGGCTGCATGGCCGCGCTCGAGGCCGAGCGCTGGCTCGCGCATCATGGAGTTGGAGAGTCGCCGATGCTGGAGACCGCAGACGCGGCGACGCACACTCAGGCGTGGCAGGTGCGCATCGGCGGTGCGGCTGCGGCTGGTGGCGCGGCCGGAAGCGGTGGCGGGGGCGGGGGTGGGGACTGATGAAGGTTTCCACCTTCACCGTCGGAGAGTTTCAGGAGAACTGCTATCTCGTGGAGGACGATGAAAGCGGCGTTGCCGCGATCATCGATCCGGGGGGCGAGCCCACCCGCCTCGTGTGGGCGGTGGAGAAGTCGGGCGCGGCCCTCGAGGCGATCTGGATAACGCACGCACACCTCGATCACATCGGCGGGGTGGCGGGCATCAAACAGAAGTGGCCGGTCCCGGTTCATCTGCATCCCGCGGACGCGCCGCTGTACAGGGTCGCTGACCGGCAGGCCCAGATCTACGGGCTGCCGTTCGAAGAGCCTCCGCCTCCGGATGCGGAGCTCGCGCACGGAGACACTCTGCGTCTGGGCGCTCTCAGCTTCCAGGTGATGCACGCGCCCGGTCACTCTCCCGGCCATGTTGTCCTGCACGGCCACGGCGTTGCGTTCGTGGGCGACTGTCTATTTGCCGGCTCCGTCGGCCGTACGGACCTGCCGGCATCGAACGGCGCAGACCTCGCCGATTCACTGGAGAAGATCGCAGCGTTGCCGGGAGATACCGTGGTGTATCCGGGCCATGGTCCTGCGACGACGATCGCCGAGGAGCTCGCGACAAACCCGTTCCTCACGGGCGCCGCGCGCATTCCGCGGTAGCGGCACCACTCAACGAGCTTCAGGGAACACAGAATGGCGGAACCGACTCGAATGGAGAAAGACCCGCTCGGCGAGCTCGCGGTCCCCGCGAACGCACTTTACGGTGTGCAGACGTTGCGGGCCGTGCAGAACTTTCCGATCAGCGGCATCAGGCCGCTGCCTGCTTTCGTGGATGCCACCGTGCGGATCAAGAAGGCAGCGGCGCTCACGCACCGCGAGACAGGGCGTCTCGAACCGGAGCTGGCCGATGCCATCGCAGCTGCTGCCGACGAGGTGCTGGGCGGAAAGCACCGCGACCAGTTCGTCGTGGACGTATACCAGGCCGGCGCGGGCACGTCGCACAACATGAACAGCAACGAGGTGCTCGCCAATCGCGCGAACGAGCTGCTCGGCGGGGAGCGCGGCACATATGCCCCCGTCCACCCGAACGACCACGTCAACATGGCGCAGTCCACCAACGACGTGATCCCGACGGCCATTCGCGTCGCGTGCCTGACGGAGCTCGGCGGCCTGGTTTCCGCGTTCGACGACCTGGCGGCGGCCTTCGAGGCGAAGGGAGCCGAGTTCGACGGGGTGCTGAAGTCAGGGCGCACGCATCTGCAGGACGCCATGCCGATCCGCCTCGGCCAGGAGTTCAATGCATATGCGGGATCTCTCCGGCGATGCGTATCGCGTCTGACGGAAAGTGCGGCATACCTTCGCGACCTGGGGATCGGCGGCAGCGCGGTAGGCACTGGCGTCAATGTCGAGCCCGAGTACCCGGCGCTCATGGTGAAGCACCTGGCGCAGATGACGGGCGTGGAGCTGCGCGCCGGCGCGGATCGCATCCAGCTGATGCAGAGCATGGGCGACGTTGCCGCGTTCAGCGCGCAGCTGCGCGTGCTGGCGATCGACCTCAGCAAGATCGCGAGCGACCTGCGCCTGCTCGCGAGCGGTCCGCGCACCGGGCTGGACGAGGTACGGCTGCCGGCGGTGCAGCCGGGGTCCTCCATCATGCCGGGCAAGGTGAATCCGTCCATCCCGGAGATGGTGAACCAGGTGTGCCTGCAGGTCATCGGCAACGACAGCTGCGTCAGCGCAGCCGCCGAGCATGGGCAGCTGGAGCTGAACGTGATGATGCCGGTGATCGCGTACAACGTTCTGCTGTCGATGATGATCCTGAAGAACGCCGCCGCCTCGCTCAGCGAGCGCTGCGTTCGCGGGATCGAGGCGAACGAAGAGCAATGCGCCTATTGGCTCGAGCGCTCCGCCGCGCTCGCGACGGCGCTGGCTCCGCAGATCGGCTATGCGCGCGCCGCAGACATCAGCAAGCGCTCGGTCAAGGAGAACGTGCTCATCCGCGATCTCGTCAAGCGCGAGGGCGTGCTGCCCGACTCCGAGATCGATGAGGTGCTCGATCTCCGGAAGATGACCGAGATAGGCGTTCCCGGAGGCAAGGCGGACGGATGAACGGCAGATCTGGCGGCGTCAGCTGACCAGCTGCGAGCTGGTAGCTCTGCGGTTACGGGCGCGGATGACGCCGGGAATGCCGCGGATCGGCGCTGATACTGGCGCGGAGTGGCCGGCCCTCCTATCCTGAACATGTGCGCATAACCACCTGGGCCGAGTACGGCGTCATCTGCGCTCTGCATCTCGCGAAGCGGGCGGCGGAGGGACCCGTGACGGGCCGCGAGCTGGCCGCGCTGGAGCGGCTGCCTGCCGACTACGTCGAGCAGATCCTGCTGCGCCTGCGGCGCGCCGGCGTGATCCGGAGCACGCGTGGGGCGAAGGGCGGCTACACGCTCGCGCGTCCAGCGTCGGAGATCTCGATCAGGGACGTGATTCAGGCGTCGGAGCTGGAGACCTTCGACCTGCACTGTCTGAGTCATCCGGTGGAGGAGGACCGCTGCTCAGCGTCGCACAACTGCAGCATCCGGCCGGTGTGGGTCATGCTGCAGCGGCGGATCGACGACGTGCTGGACAGCGTTCACCTGTCCGATCTGATGCACGACGAGCCGACTGTCAGGGAGAGGGTCGGGCTCCCGATTCTCGAGACGGTCTAGGAATCCGGCCGGCGATGGGCTTCGTGTCGCGGTTCCTGGAGCGCCGGAACTGGCGACGACGGGCGCGCACCTACGTTGCCGTGCTGCAGCGGGAACCAGCCGAGGCTGACGTTCGCTGGCTGGCGGAGCTGGAGCCCCGCCCCGACCTGGATCACGCCCGCTGGGAGCTGCGTTACGCGCGGTTCGCGCTGGGGCAGATCGAGGCCGAGCGGGCCGCGCTCGACGACCGCGCGCCGGCCGTCATCGCGCGCGAGCTGGTCCTGTCGCTCGGGGGCGACCAGCGAGTCGCAGCCGGGATGCTGGAGACCGCGCAGCGGCAACTCGGGATCCGCCTGCGCCGCTACCGGGAAGCCACCGCGAGGCGGGCCGACCGCGACCCGCTTGCAATCCGGCTCGGCCGCGAGCTGCTGGCGTTCACGCACGGCGAGCGCAGTCGCGACAAGGCAACGGTCGAGCGTGCGGGCGAGTTGCTGCGGCGCTACACGGGTGAGTTCAATCTCGCTCTGCAGGAAGTGTTCGGGCGCGCGGCGCTGCCGGAGGACGTCCGCCCTTCCGAGGTGTCGGCTGCATAGGGCGAAAGTTTTCTCTTGAAAGATCGGCGTCGCTGTCCGGTATTGCTTCGGGGCAAAAAAAATCCCGGAGCTGTGCTCCGGGATGCCCGTGAATCGTCCTTGAGGTGATGCCGAAGGGGGGACTCGAACCCCCACGGGCATACGCCCACTGCGCCCTGAACGCAGCGCGTCTACCAATTCCACCACTTCGGCGTGAACCAGAAAATATAGCGTCGATTCAACTCTTTTGGAACCATTCTGTCGTGTCTTCCGAGCGCCGTGCTGGTGTCCGCAATGACAGGTAACCGGCGACCGGCCGAGCCGACTCGCAAGGCGAAGGACGAGCAGCCGAGGACGTCGATCGCGCGGAACAAACGCGCGCGGCACGACTACCAGTTGCTCGAGACGTGGGAGGCCGGGCTGGTTCTCACCGGGACGGAGGTGAAGTCGCTGCGTGCGGGAAAAGCGAACATCGGGGATGCGTACGGAGTCGTTCGGGATGGCGAGGTGTTCCTCCTCAACCTTCAGATTCAGCCGTACGAACAGGGCGGGTACGTGAATCACGACCCGTCGCGGACGAGGAAGCTTCTCCTTCACAGGAAGGAGATCAGGCGCCTGATCGGTGCCGTCGAGCGGCAGGGCCTCACGCTGGTGCCGCTCGAGCTGTACTTCAACAGGGGCAGGGCGAAGGTGGCGATCGCGCTGGCACGGGGAAAGAAACTGCACGACAAGCGCGCCGATGAGCGGCAGCGTGAGGACCAGCGCGACATGGCGCGGGCGATGCGCAAGCGATGATCGGCGCACTGGCCATGGCGCTGCAGCTGAGCGCGTCCGTGATCGCCCCGGTAACCGTCAGGGCTGGCGACCGTGCTACCCCGCTGCCGGTTCTCGCGAACGAGGAACGCGTCGGCGTCCGCGCCGACGCAGTCGCCGCTGCGCTCGGCGGCATGCTGCACAAGAGCGCCGGTGAGCGGTACACCCTCACCGTGGGCTCGGCGGCCATCCAGCTCGAGCCATCGCTGCCGATGGCAAGGGTCGATACGATCGTCATTCCGCTGGCCTCCGCCCCGTGGCTCAACGGCAACGCGCTGTACATCCCGCTGCACGTGCTCAGCGAGCTCGTGCCGCGTTTCGCGACCGGGTTCATCTACGAGGCCGCTCTGAGGGAAGTGCGGGTGTTCACACCGGTCTCCGGGCGCGCTGCCGCGGCGACGCCCGCGCAGCGAACGGAGACGCCGGACGCGACGCGGGTTTCTGAACGGGCTCCCGAGCCCCGCCGCAGGCCCGCTTCGCGCAGAGTCGTCGTCGTGGATGCGGGGCACGGCGGAAGAGATCCCGGGGGCGGGGGCCCAATGTCATGCGGGTCGCGGCGAATGTACGAGAAGGACATCACGCTGATGGTCGGCAAGCTTGTCGCGCAGGAGCTGACGCAGAGCGGCATATCGGTGGTCATGACGCGCACGACCGACACGCTGATCGGCCTGTACGATCGCGGGCCGATGGCGAACCGGGCGAAGGGAGATCTGTTCGTCTCCATCCACGTCAATGCGGCCCCCAGCACATGGAGAAATGCGTCGGCCGGCCGGGGGTTCGAGACGTACTTCCTCGCCGAAGCCAAGACTGAGGACGCGCGGCGCGTGGAAGAGATGGAAAACTCGGCCATTCGTTTCGAGACCGAAGCGCAGGCGGCGAAGGGCGATCCACTCAGCTTCATAATCACCGATATGGCGCAGAACGAGCATTTGCGTGAGTCAATGGATCTGGCGGAGAGCATTCAGCGTGGAATCCGGGGGGTGCATCCGGGCCCCGATCGCGGAGTGAAGCAGGCGAACTTCGCCGTTCTGCGCGGCGCCTTCATGCCGGCCGTTCTGGTGGAGCTTGGATTCGGGACCAACAGAGACGACGCCGCCTACATGTGCAGCACCCGCGGTCAGCGCCAGCTGGCCGAGACGATCGCAACGGGGGCGCTCGAGTACCTCTCCCACTATGAGCAGAGGGTGGGCAGCAGCCGGTGACCAACCGCCTCGCGGTCGAGGTCGCGGGGCTGAATTTCCGCAATCCGGTGCTGCTGGCCGCTGGCACCGCAGCATACGGCCGCGAGCTCGCTGAGCTGGTACGCCTGGATGCGCTCGGCGGCATAGTTACCAAGGCCGTGAGCCCCGAGCCTCGGGCCGGGGCGCCTGCGCCGCGCGTGGCGGACTTCGGTGAGGGGATGATCAACGCCGTGGGTCTTGCCAATCCGGGCGTCGAGCAGGTCGCAGCGACCGAATTGCCGTGGCTCGCGCGCAACGCGCCGGGGCTGCGCGTGATCGTAAACGTCGTCGGCAACGTCACGCAGGATTTCGCCAAGGTGGTCGAGCGGCTGGACGCCGTGGCAGGAGCGGACGCGTTCGAGCTCAACGTGAGCTGCCCGAACGTCAAGGCAGGGGGGCTCGAGTTCGGCGCGAATGACGAATCGCTCCGCGAGGTCGTCGCAGGCGCACGGGCGAGCACGCGCCGGCCGCTGTTCGTGAAGCTGTCGCCCACGCTCGCTGACATCGGGAGGGCGGCAGCGGTCGCGGTCGAAGCCGGCGCCGAGGCGATCACAGTGGTGAACACCTTCCCCGGCCTGGTCATCGACACGGCTGCGCGACGCCCCGCTCTGGGCTTCGGCAGCGGTGGTGTGAGTGGCGGAGGGCTTCGTCCTATCGGCGTCCTTGCCACGTGGCGCGTGCGCCGCGCCGTCCGCGTGCCGATACTCGGCGTCGGCGGAATCGAGACCGCTGACCACGCATTGCAGTACATCATGGCCGGCGCGTCGCTGATCGCCATCGGCACCGCTGCGCTGCGTGACCCGCGGCTCCCGGAGCGTGTCGTGCGCGATCTGCAGCGGTGGTGCGAGCGCGAAGGGATCGCCTCCGTGGCCGAGGTCACAGGGTCGCTCGCATGGCAGTGACAAAGAGGGCCCGCAAGGATGCGGCGAGCAGGTACGCGCGCGTGCCCGTGCCGATCGTCGCTCTCGACCTGCAGCGGTCGTCGGACGTTGTCCGCCTTGTGGAGCAGCTTGGCGAGGCGTGCTCGTTCTACAAGGTCGGCAGCGAGCTGTTCACCGCCGCCGGTCCCGCGATCGTGGATTACCTGCGGGCCCGTGGCGCTGAGGTGTTCCTCGATCTCAAGCTGCACGACATCCCGAACACCGTGGAGCGAGCGGCTGCGGCAGCCGCGGCCAGTGGCGCGCGGCTCCTGACGGTGCACGCTTCTGGCGGGATCGAGATGCTCGAGGCTGCGGTGGCCGGCGCAATGCACGGTGCGGGGGGCGGCCGCTCCCGCTGCGGCGTGCTCGGGGTCACGGTGCTCACGTCGCTGGACGGTGCGCGGCTCGGGAAGGCGTGGGGTCGCAAGGTCCAGTCAGTGGAGAAGGAGGTGCTGCGGCTTGCCGCCCTGGTCGCGGACGCGGGCGCCGAAGGGATCGTCTGCAGCGGTTCGGAGCTGCCGCTGGTCAGGAAGACGTTCGGCGATTCGCTGGGCGTGCTCGTGCCGGGGATTCGGCCAGCCGGTGGCGCGCGGGGGGACCAGGTCAGGGTTGTGACGCCGTCGGCGGCGGCGCGCGGCGGCGCGGATTACGTGGTGTTCGGGCGTGCCGTGACGCAGGCCCCGGACCCGAGGCGTGCTTTCGCGGATCTGGCGGCGGAGCTGGGGAACGCAGGGTAGCGGGCCGCCAGGCAGCGGGGCCGGCCTTGGCGGAACCCGGAGCACGGCACGCCTGTAGCTAGTTGATGAACTCCCCCAGCCTTGCAGCGATGGAAGAGGGCATTCCGCAATCCGGACGCACCCCGCCCCGACGCCGTTACCGCATCCGCCGGGCGGCAGCGGCAATCGCGGCCAGCCTACTGGCGGCCGGGATGGTCGGCGCGGCGTGGCTGCTGCGCGATCCGACGCCGGGGATGCTCGAGCGCCGTTCGTCGCTGATCCACGTCGCGGAGGGAGACCCGGTGGAGGCGGACTCGCACACGGTGCAGGTAGTCCGGCTGAGGGCTGCCAGCGGGCTGACGGTGGATCTGACGGTCAAGCGTCACGTCGCGGACTCCGTGGGCCGCTACCCTCTGGCGTTGATTCTCGGCGGTCACCGCACCGGCAAGGACGCCGTCCGGCTGCTGGAGAACACACGCGGAGTCGTTGTGACTGCGGTCTCCTACCCGTACACGGGCGACCCGCGGCCCTACGCCGCGCAGCTCGCGCGCGACATTCCGAAGATCCGCCGGGCCTTTCTCGACACTCCCCCGGCGCTGATGCTGGCGCTGGACTATGTCCTGAGCCGCGACGACGTGGACGCATCCCGGGCGGAGGCGATCGGAGTGAGCCTCGGGGCGCCGTTCATCGTGATCGCGGGTGCGCTCGACCCCAGGATCAGCCGGATCTGGGTGGTGCATGGCTCCGGCGGCTCGTTCGCGCCGCTGCAGCACAACATGCGGGAACACATTCCCTTCGCGCCGCTGCGGTACGCGGCGGCGGGATTGACGAACCTCATCATCTCAGGCCCGCGACTCGCGCCGGAGCGGTGGGTGGGGAAGGCGACGGATCGGAGCTTCGTGATGATCAACGCGCTGGACGACCAGCGGATGCCGCCCGCCGCAGTGCGGTCGCTGTTCGCCGCGGCCGGGGAGCCCAAGGAGATGATCTGGATGCCGGGCGGCCACGTGAGGTCCGTGACCGAAGCGGTGAAACCGCTGGTGGACACGGTGATGGCGAGGATCGCAGGCCCCGGGTGAGCCGTCCCACGGGTGCTTTTCCGGTGCCGGGACAACCCCTTCGGGAGCGCAGGAAGGCGATGTCGTGCGCGCCTTGCCTACTGGTCGCAACCTGCGTAATTTAAAAGGCTTACCCGTTTTTCCGGGGCAGCTGGCCATGCCGGTTGACCCGGTGCTTCCCGTACCGTCCGGAGTTACCCGTGAAAGTTCGCAGCAGCGTGAAGCCAATCTGCGAGCATTGCAAGGTGATCAAGCGCAACGGTGTGACGCGCATCATCTGCAAGCGCAATCCCAAGCACAAGCAGCGACAGGGCTGAAATGGCGCGTATTGCTGGCGTGGATCTTCCGCGCGACAAGAAACTCGAGATAGGCCTCACCTACATTTTCGGAATCGGGCGCCAGACTGCGCGCCGGATCCTGGATGAGACGGGCGTCGATCCGAACCAGCGCGTTCGCGATCTGAACGACGCCGACACCAATCGCCTGCGGCAGATCATCGAGCGCGACCATCGTGTCGAGGGCGCGCTGCGCACCGAGACGGCGATGAACATCAAGCGACTCATGGACATCGGGTCGTACCGTGGAATCAGGCATCGCCGCGGGCTTCCGGTTCGCGGACAGCGCACGCATACGAATGCCCGCACCAAGAAGGGGCCGCGCCGCGCGATCGCGGGCAAGAAGAAAGTCACCAAATAGCGATTAGCCGTTAGCGATTAGCGGTTAGCAACAGCAAAGGCACAGAATGGCAATCGGAAAGAAGACAAAGCGCGTGATCGAGGCGGAGGGAATCGCCCACGTCAACGCGACGTTCAATAACACGGTCATCACGATCACCGACTCGCGGGGCAACACGATTGCGTGGGGCTCGGCAGGCAAGGCGGGGTTCAAGGGCTCGAAGAAGTCCACGCCCTTTGCCGCTACAGTTGCCGCCGAGGCTGCCGGCCGTGAGGCGCTGAATCTGGGCGTGCGCCGCGTGCACGTGCGCGTGCAGGGTCCGGGCAGCGGCCGGGAGAGCGCAATCCAGGCGCTCGCGTCCGCGGGGCTGCAGGTCAAGTCCATCCGCGACGTGACGCCGATTCCGCACAACGGCTGCCGGCCGCCCAAGCGGCGGAGGGTCTAGCCGATGCGGTATACGGGACCAAGCTGTCGCCAGTGCCGGCGCGAAGGCACGAAGCTGTTTCTCAAGGGCACCAAGTGCTTCACCGAGAAGTGCCCGGTGGAACGCCGCCCGACTCCGCCGGGCCAGCACGGCGCCAACATGGCGCGCCGGCGGAAGGTGTCGGAGTACTCCAAGCAGCTCCGCGAGAAGCAGAAGATCAAGCGCATTTACGGCGTGACCGAGCGGCAGTTCCGCAACACGTTCGAGCGCGTCTCGACGCTCCCGGGAATAACCGGCCACAATCTGCTGGCCGCCCTCGAGAGCAGGCTGGACAACATCGTGTACCGGATGGGTTTCGCCGCGAGCCGCAAGGCGGCGCGGCAGCTGATCCGGCACCGGCACGTCGAGGTGAACGGCCGCACCGTTGACATCCCGAGCTATCAGGTTCGCCCGGGTGAGGAAGTGCGCGTCGGCATGAAGTCGCGGGAGATGGCTGCGGTGATGGTGGCAATGGACCAGGCGCAGCGTGGCGCGCCGCTGTCGTGGATCGCGGTGGACCGCGACACGTTCAGTGGCCGGATGCTGGAGCGTCCGACGCGGCCGAACATCCCGATCGCCGCGCAGGAGCAGTTGGTGGTCGAGCTGTATTCGAAGTAGAGGAAGGAGCGATTAGCGATTAGCTGTCAGCGGAAAGCGACTGCGGAACAGCTGTTGCGCCTTTGCTTTCCGCTAATCGCTAACCGCTGATAGCTGTTGTCACGGCTTCGCCGTGACAACGGTCGGATCCCTGACATCCACACGAGCTCGCCGCGCGTCAGGGGCGGGGCGGGGCGTCGCCGGCAGAACCGGCGTGACCAGAGGAATTGAGAAACGATGGCTAAGACTATTGATCTTCGTGGGTTGGTTCGTCCGCAGCTCGTCGAGGCGACGAAGCGCGAGAGCAACCCGAACGTTGCGGAATTCAGGCTTCAGCCGCTCGAGCGCGGCTTCGGTCACACGCTTGGCAATGCGATGCGGCGGATGCTGCTGTCGTCGCTGCGCGGCACCGCCGTCTGGGGGTTCCGCATCGATGGCGTGCTGCACGAGCACCAGACCATCCCGGGAGTTGCCGAGGACGTGCATCAGATCATCGGCAACCTGAAGTCGCTCACTCTCACGCTGGCTGACGACGTCGAGTCCGCGGTGCTCCGGATCACCAAGCGCGGTGCCGGCGCGGTCACGGCCGCCAACATCGAGCCGCAGGGTGGCGTCACGATCAGCAACCTCGATCATCACCTGTTCACGCTGCAGGAGAACCGCGACATCAACGTCGAGCTGTACGTGAACAAGGGGCGCGGCTACGTCGAGGCCGACCAGCACACGACCGACCGATCGCTGCCGGTGGACCTGGTGCGCATCGACGCCGTGTACAACCCGGTTCGCCGGGTGAACTTCTCGGTGGCTGAGACGCGCGTGGGTCAGCGCACGGACTATGACCGTCTGGTTCTCAGCGTCGAGACGAACGGAACGATCACGCCTGAAGAGGCGGTCAGCTACGCGGCCGCTCTGGCGCAGACGCACTTCCAGTACTTCACCGGATTCGGCTCGCACACCTCGGTCGCCGAGCCCGGGATCGCCGAGCCCAACGGCACCGATGGTCATCGCCTTGCCGAGCTGCTCAGCACCTCGATCGATGACCTGGACCTCAGCGTCCGCTCCGTCAACTCGCTGAAGAACTCGAACATCCGCACGCTGGGCGATCTGGTCCGGCAGACGGAGTCGCAGATCCTCGGCGTGAAGAACTTCGGCAAGAAGTCGCTGGAAGAGATCGCTGACCTGCTCGAGCGCGAGCGTCTCAACTTCGGCATGCGCTTCGACGACAGCTCGGACGGGATCCGCGTGATCGACTGGGGCACGCCGCCCCGCGCGGCCGCTGCTGCTGCTCCGGACGAGGTGGAGGTAGCCGAGTAATGAGGCACGCCAAGTCGGGCCGGCAGCTCCGGCGGACGCCGGAGCAGAAGCTTGCCCTGATGCGCAGTCTCGCCGCCGCGCTGATCGAGCACGGCGCGATCGAGACGACGGAGGCCAAGGCGAAGGAGCTGCGGCCGTTCGTGGAGCGTTTGATCACCAAGGCGAAGACGGGTACGCTGCACGCGCGCCGGCTGGCGATGCGGCACGTGCCGCGGCGCGAGGTGGCGGACAAGCTGTTCCAGGAAATCGGCCCCCGTTTCGCGTCGAGAAACGGCGGCTACACCAGGATCCTCAAGGTCGGCCATCGCAAGGGCGACGGTGCGGAGATGGCGCGCATCGAGCTCGTGGAGCAATAGAAGATGCAGATAGACAGAAGCCGCTGCTACGTGTGCGCGAAGGGCGTGGCGCACGGGAACAACGTCTCGCATGCCAACAACAGGACGCGGCGCGTGTGGAAGCCGAACCTGCAGGTGGCCCGCATCCAGGTTGGCGGTGCCGTGCGGAAGGTGAAGGTGTGCACGCGCTGTCTTGCCGCGGGCAAGGTGGTTCGCGCGCCGCGCGGCGCAGGCGTCGCGACCTGACCGCCCGGGTGCACGAGCGACACGAGAGGGAGCACCTTTGGGGCTCCCTCTTTTTTTGCCCGCGTCGGTGGGGTGCCCGCGCGCTCCGCCTGCCTCGGCGGTGCCCCCGTGTCGCTCCGCGATGAACAACCCCATCATCGCGTCGCGCCACGGAGGCACGCGCCGGTCGCCGCGGAGCGAGCGTGCACTGGTTTTAGTTCACGACCAAACAGCAATCGGGCGGCCGCCGACCAGGCAGGCGGCCACGCGCAACATGTTGTGGGACGCGTCGGACGGCGCTGGCAGCGGCGTGCTTCTCCGGGTAGCGTAACGGCATGCCGCGGCGCGACGACATTCACCGCATACTGCTCATCGGCTCCGGCCCGATAGTCATCGGCCAGGCCGCGGAGTTCGACTACTCCGGCACGCAGGCGGCCAAGGCGCTCCGCGAGGAGGGCTACGAGGTCGTGCTGGTGAACTCGAACCCGGCCACGATCATGACCGATCCGGAGTTCGCCGATCGCACGTACATCGAGCCGGTGACGCCGGAGTTCGTTGAGCTCGTCATCGAGCGGGAACGGCCCGACGCGCTGCTGCCGACGATGGGGGGGCAGACCGCGCTGAATGTCGCCATGGCACTGTCGGAGAATGGTGTGCTCGACCGCTACGGGGTCCAGCTGATCGGCGCGAGCGCCGAGGCGATCGCGAAGGCGGAGGACAGGGCGCTGTTCGCGGCGGCAATGCGGCGAATCGGTCTCGCGGTGCCCGAGGGCGCGACGGCAACCACCCTGGAAGAGGCGCTCGACATAGTGGAGCGGACGGGGTTCCCGTCGATCATCCGCCCGGCGTTCACGCTCGGTGGAACTGGCGGCGGCGTGGCCTACAACCGCGACGAGTTCGAGGTGCTCGTGCGGCGCGGGCTCGACCTCTCGCCGGTGACGCAGGTGCTCGTCGAGCGCAGCGTCCTCGGCTGGAAGGAATTCGAGCTGGAGGTGATGCGCGACGGCGACGACAACGTCGTGATCGTCTGCTCCATCGAGAACCTGGACCCGATGGGAGTGCACACCGGCGATTCGATAACCGTGGCGCCGGCGATGACGCTGACCGACCGCGAGTACCAGACGATGCGCGATGCCGCGGTGGCGGTCATCCGCGAGATCGGCGTCGCCGCCGGCGGCTGCAACATCCAGTTCGCGGTGAACCCGCGCGACGGCGAGATGCTCGTCATCGAGATGAATCCGCGGGTCTCGCGGTCGTCGGCGCTGGCATCGAAGGCAACCGGCTTCCCGATCGCCCGCATAGGCGCAAAGCTGGCCGTCGGCTACCGCCTCGACGAGATTCCCAACGACATCACGAGGACCACGCCGGCGTCGTTCGAGCCGGTGCTCGACTACGTGGTGGTCAAATGCCCACGCTTTGCCTTCGAGAAGTTCACCACCGCGAACCCGATCCTCACCACCCAGATGAAATCGGTGGGCGAGTCGATGGCCATAGGGCGAACTTTCAAGGAAGCGCTGCAGAAGGGACTTCGCGCCCTGGAGAGCGGTCGCTCCGGATGGGTGACGGGCGCCGCTCCGGCCGACGACCGCCTGCCCGACTATTCGCTGGAGACGCTGAGGGGAGCGCTCCGGCAGCCGACCCCGGAACGCATCTACCAGGTGAAGAGGGCGCTGCTCGCCGGGATGACGGTCGAGGAGCTGAACGAGATCACCGCGATAGATCCGTGGTTTCTCCAGCAGCTCGCGGAGCTGGTGGAGGCCGAGGGATGGTTCGCCACGCTGGGAGAGCCGCGCGCCGATGACATCCGGCGCATGAAGCGGATGGGCTTCTCCGACAGGCAGCTTGGTCAGCTTCGCGGCCAGAGCGAGGACGAGGTGCGCGCGCGGCGGTGGGCGCTGGGCGTGAGGCCCGTGTACAAGATGGTGGATACGTGCGCCGGCGAATTTCCTTCGGCGACTCCCTATCTGTACAGCAGCTACGACGAAGAGACGGAGGCCGAGCCGAGCGGACGCCGGTCGATCGTGATACTCGGCAGCGGGCCCAACCGCATCGGGCAGGGAGTGGAGTTCGACTACTGCTGCGTCCGCGCGGCGCTCGCGCTGCGGCAACAGGGGATCGAGACGATAATGATCAACTCGAACCCCGAGACGGTCTCCACCGATTTCGACACCTCCGACAAGCTGTACTTCGAGCCGCTCACGCTCGAGGATGTGCTGGAGATCGTGGACCGGGAGAATCCCGAAGGCGTGATCGTGCAGCTGGGCGGGCAGACACCGCTCAAGCTGACGCGGCCGCTGGAAGCGGCCGGGGTGAGGATCCTCGGCACGTCGCCGGACGCGATCGACGTGGCAGAGGACCGCCGCCGGTTCGACGAGATTGCCCGGTCGCTCGGCGTGCGTCAGCCGGAGAACGGGACTGCGACGAGCGTTCGGGAGGCAGTCACCATCGCGACGCGCGTCGGCTACCCGGTGCTGGTCAGGCCGTCCTACGTTCTGGGCGGGAGGGCGATGGAGATCGTTTATGACGAGCCTTCGCTGCGCTCCTACTTCGAGCGCGCTGTGCGCGTCTCGGAGGACCGCCCGGTGCTGATTGACCGGTTCCTGGAGGACGCGTACGAGGCGGACGTGGATGCGATCAGCGACGGGGAGCGGGTCGTCATCGGCGGAATCATGCAGCACATCGAGGACGCAGGAATTCATTCGGGAGATTCCGCGTGCGTACTGCCGCCGCATGCGATCGCGCCGAGCCATCTGGACGAGATGCGGGAGCACACCGTCGCGCTGGCGCGCGCTCTCGGTGTGGTCGGACTCATCAACGTCCAGTTCGCGGTGAAGGACGGCGTCGTCTACGTTCTGGAAGTGAATCCCAGGGCGAGCCGTACGATCCCGTTCGTGTCGAAGGCCATCGGCGTGCCGCTCGCGTCGCTGGCCGCGCGGGTCATGGCGGGCGAGTCGCTTGAACAGGTGGGCTTCACCGCGGAGATAATCCCACCGTTCATCTCGGTGAAGGAGGCCGTGTTCCCCTTCACCAAGTTCCGCGAGTTCGACCCGATCCTGGGCCCCGAGATGCGCTCGACGGGGGAGGTAATGGGGATTGCCGAGACGTTCGGAATCGCCTTCGCCAAGGCACAGCTCGCCGCTGACAACGCGCTGCCGATGTCCGGGGCCGTGATGATAACGGTGAACGATTCCGACAAGCCGCGCGCGCGCCGGCTCGCGGAGAAGTTCCACGGCCTGGGCTTCGACATCTTCGCGACCGGCGGCACGGCCCGTTTTCTGGAGTCGCACGGCATCCCCGTGACGCTCGTGTACAAGGTGCACGAGGGCCGGCCGCACGCGATCGACCTGATCGTCAACCACGAGATCCAGCTGCTGGTGAACACGCCGGAAGGGAAGCACGCGCAGCGCGACGACTACACGATGCGTCAGGCTGCGATCGCGCATCGCGTTCCCTACACGACGACACTCTCGGCGGCCGAAGCGGCGGGCGACGCGGTGCACGCGCTGCGCGGCCAGGGCCATTCGGTGCGGCCGCTGCAGGAGTGGCACGCGAGCATGGCGCAGGCCCCGGAGTCCGAGGCGGAGGCACTGGTCTGATGGCGGGGGAAGCCGCGCGGCCGGACGTGCACGAATCGGCGTACGTGGACGAAGGAGCGACGATCGGGGCGGGCACGCGCGTCTGGCATTTCTGCCACGTGATGGGCGGCGCCGTGATCGGCGAGCGCTGCTCTCTCGGGCAGAACGTGGTGGTCATGAACGGGACGCGCATAGGCAACAACGTCAAGATCCAGAACAACGTCTCCGTCTATGAGGGGGTCGAGCTGGAGGACGACGTGTTCTGCGGCCCTTCGATGGTGTTCACCAACGTGGTCAATCCGCGAAGCCACGTGCCGCGGAAGAGCGAGTATCGGAAGACCCTGGTCAGGCGCGGCGCCACCCTCGGCGCGAACTGCACCGTGTTGTGCGGAATCACCCTCGGAGAGTACGCGTTCGTGGCGGCCGGGGCGGTCGTCACCAGCGACGTCGCCCCGTTCGCGCTGGTGGCCGGGGTGCCGGCGCGGCGCATCGGCTGGATGTGCAGCTGTGGCGTTCGCCTGCCGGACGACGGCGTCGGCACCTGCGCTGCCTGCGGCAGCAGTTACGGCAGGCACGGCTCCGGAATCGAAAAGCTGAATGGCTGAGGCCACCTTCCGCGTGGCCCTCGTCGGCTGTGGCCGCATCAGCCGAAATCACTTCGAGGCCATCAGGGCCACGCCCGGACTGGAGCTCGCGGCCGTGAGCGACATCGAGCCCGACCGCGCGCAGGCAGCGGGGGAGGCGTACGGCGTGCCGTGGTTCGTCTCCTATGAGGAAATGATCGCCACGGTTCCCTGCGACGTCGTGACCGTTGCCACGCCGTCAGGGCTGCACCCCGAGGAAGGGATTCGCGCCGCCCGGGCGGGGAAGCACGTGATCACCGAGAAGCCCATGGCGATCACCCTGGAGGGCGCCGACGCCCTGCTGGAGGCGTGCGCCACGGCCGCCGTGCAGCTGTTCGTCGTGAAGCAGAACAGGCTGAATCCGCCGGTCCAGCTGCTCCGCCGCGCGCTCGACAAGGGGCGGTTCGGCCGTCTGTACATGGTGACGTGCAGCGTCCTGTGGTCGCGCCCGCAGGAGTACTACGACCAGGCGTCGTGGCGCGGCACCTGGGCGCTGGATGGCGGCGCGATCATGAACCAGGCATCGCACTACGTGGACCTCCTGCAGTGGGTGCTGGGGCCGGTGGCCAGTGTCTGCGGAATGACGGCTACGCTCGGACGCCGGATCGAGACCGAGGACACCGGTGCGGCGGTGATCCGCGCGCAATCCGGAGCGCTTGGCGTCCTGCAGGTGACCATGCTCACCTATCCGAAGAACCTGGAAGGATCGGTGACGGTTATCGGTGAGCGGGGAACGGTGCGGATCGGCGGGACCGCGGTGAACCGGATAGAGAGGTGGGAGTTCGCGGAGCCGGACGAGGACGACGCGGAGGTCGAGCGCGTGAACACGGACCCGCCCGACGTTTACGGCTTCGGGCACCTCGGCTACTACCGCAACGTGGTGGCGGCGCTGCGCGGTGAAGCCGCCGCGAACACCGATGGGGTCGAGGGGCGCAAGTCGCTCGAGCTGATACTTGCCATTTACGCGGCGGCCCGGCAGGGGAGGGAGGTTCGCCTGCCGCTGTCGGCCTCCCCACGGCCGACAGGCCGACCGGGCGCGTAAACTTCGTCCCGCCAGCGACTTAGCGGCCGTCGCGCGTTGACCTTGGGGCATGCTCCAGGTCATCTTTAACGGTTACCCGCGATCCCACACCTCACTCAGTGCATGCCAGTCCCACTGCTCGACCTCCGGGCGCAGCACGCCCGAATCCATGACGAAGTCGTCGCGTCCATGATGGCAGTGGTGGACGCGCAGACGTTCATCCTGGGCGACCCGGTGCTGCAGCTCGAGCGCGAGATCGCAGCGCTCTCCAATACGAAGTATGCGGTGGGGTGTGCCAGCGGGACCGACGCGATCCTCCTGTCGCTGCGCGCCCTGGATATCGGACGCGGCGATGAGGTGATCACGACACCGTTCACGTTCTTCGCCACCGCAGGCGCCATTCACAACGTGGGCGCGACTCCGGTGTTCGCGGACATAGAGCCGGACACGATGAACATCTCGCCGCAGGCGGCTGCCGCTGCGGTCACTGGCGCGTCGAAGGCCGTGATACCGGTGGATCTGTTCGGGCAGATGGCGGCGATAGACTCCGTTGCCGCGGCCATTCCGTCGCTGCCGGTGATCGAGGATGCTGCGCAGGCGATCGGGGCGCGCCGGCGCGTGGGCGACCGCTGGGTTCGCGCGGGCGAGATCGCGACACTGGGCACGCTCAGCTTCTTTCCCTCGAAGAACCTCGGCGGATACGGGGATGGCGGGATGATCGTCACCCAGGACGAGGCGCTGGCCGAGAGGCTGCGACGGATCCGGGTGCACGGAGGCCTGCGGATGTACCACCACGAAGAGGTCGGATTCAACAGCAGACTGGATGCGCTGCAGGCAGCGGTGCTGTCGGCCAAGCTTCCGCATCTGGAGGCATGGAGCGAGAAAAGGCGGCGTAACGCGAGGCACTACGACGCAGGCTTTGCCGGCGCTGCCGACATCCGCACGCCGTTCGTTGACGAGCGGAACGAAAGCATCTTCAACCAGTACACCATTCGCGTGCCCCGGCGGGACGCTCTTCAGGAGCATCTGAAGGCACGGGGCATCGGCACGTCCATTTATTATCCGGTTCCGCTTCATCTGCAGCCATGCTTTGCCTACCTCGGATATTCCGAGGGTGCATTCCCGGAGAGCGAGGCCGCATCGAGGGAAGTGCTGTCGCTTCCCATCTACCCGGAGCTGACCACCGCGCAGCTGGATGAAGTCATAGACGCGGTCAGATCCTTTTACGGCTCATGAGCAGAAAGAAGAGCACCACTCTCACGGTGAAGGACGTCCTTCAGGGCAAGATCCAGGACCGGACCGCCTGCATAGGTGTGGTTGGTCTTGGCTACGTGGGACTGCCGCTCGCGGTCGAGTTCGCGCGTGCCGGCTACCACGTGATCGGTTATGACGTCAGCGACCGCGTGACCCGTGAAGTCAGCGCGGGCCGGTCGCACATCATCGACGTTCCCTCCGAGGTGGTTGCGGCAATGGTGCAGGCCGGCCGGCTGACCGCGACTTCCGACGAGGCCCGCCTCGCGGAGATGGACGCGATCCTGATCGCCGTGCCGACCCCGCTGAGCAAGACGCGCGACCCCGACATGAGCTACGTGACGGCTGCCGCCGAGGCGGTTGCACGCAGCGTGCATCCGGGAATGCTCGTGGTGCTGGAGAGCACGACGTACCCGGGCACGACCAGGGAGGTCATCCTGCCGCAGATCGAGTCCGGCGGGCTGGTGGTGGGCGAGGACGTGTTCCTCGCTTTCAGCCCGGAGCGTGTGGACCCGGGTAACCCTGTGTGGCAGACGAAGAACACCCCCAAGGTCGTCGGCGGGATCACCGCGGCATGTACCGAGGTTGCCGCGTCGCTGTATTCCGCCGCGCTCGACACGGTGGTGCCGGTCTCCACCACGGAGACGGCGGAACTGGTGAAGCTCCTGGAGAACACCTTCCGCTCCGTGAACATCGCCATGGTCAACGAGATGGCGATCGTGTGCGACAAGCTGGGCGTGAACGTCTGGGAGGTCGTGGAAGCGGCAGCGACCAAGCCGTTCGGGTTCATGAAGTTCACCCCCGGGCCGGGGATCGGCGGGCATTGCATTCCCCTCGATCCGCACTATCTCGCCTGGAAGATGCGGACGCTCAACTACAAGACGCGATTCATCGATCTGGCGAGCGAGATCAACAGCGAGATGCCGGCCCTCGTCGCGGAGAAGGTGGCGCGCGGCCTGAACGACGACCGCAAGTCGGTAAACGGCAGCAGGATCCTGGTGCTGGGCGTCGCCTACAAGAAGGACATAGACGACGTCCGCGAGAGCCCGGCGCTGGACATCATCCGGCTTCTGGAGGACAGCGGCGCGGAGATAGCGTACCACGATCCGTACGTCCCCAGGTTCCGGGACGACGGCCACGAGCACGAGAGCGTGGCGCTGACGGACGAGGAGATCGACCGCGCGGACGCCGTCGTCATAGTGACCGACCATTCCAGCGTGGACTACCAGCGGGTGGTCGAGCGCGCGCGGGTGATCGTGGACACGCGCAACGTCACGGCGAAACTGCTGCGCGGCCGCGGGCGCGTGATAGCGCTCTCTGCATCGGCTCCACTGCTGCATGCGTTGCCCACATGAACATAGCCGTCGTCGGAACCGGGTACGTCGGGCTGGTCGTGGGGGCCTGTCTCGCGGAGACGGGCAATGATGTCGTGTGCGCCGACGTCAGTGAGGAAAAGATTGCGGGGTTGCAGCGCAACGTGCTGCCCATCTACGAGCCGGGTCTGGAGAGCCTCGTGGAGCGCAACCAGGAGCAGGGCCGTCTCCGCTTCACCACGGACGTCGGCACGGCGATCAGCGACTGCGACGTGGTGTTCATTGCCGTCGGAACGCCCCCGGGTGAGGATGGCTCCGCGGACCTGCAGCACGTTCTGGACGTCGCGCGGCTGATAGGCAAGCACATCTCCCGCGAGGTCGTCGTGGTGACGAAATCGACGGTGCCAGTGGGCACGGCGGCGAAGGTGGCCGCGGAGATCGGACGCGAGGCGCGCCACCCGTTCCACATGTGCAGCAACCCCGAGTTCCTGAAGGAGGGCGCTGCGGTCGAGGATTTCATGAAGCCCGACCGCGTCGTGATCGGAGTTGACTCGGAGTTTGCGCAGGCGCTGATGGCCGAGCTGTATTCACCGTTCGTGCGGACCGGCAAGCCGATCATCTTCATGGACATCCCGTCGGCGGAGATGACCAAGTACGCCGCGAACGGAATGCTGGCCACCAGGATCTCGTTCATGAACGAGGTGGCGCACCTATGCGAGCTCACCGGAGCGGACGTGGATCTCGTCCGCCGCGGCATCGGTTCCGACGAGCGCATCGGCCCGTCGTTTCTCTTCCCCGGGCCGGGGTACGGCGGCTCCTGCTTTCCGAAGGACGTGCGCGCGCTCCTCAGGATGGCCGACGAGATGGGGGCCCCGCTCGACGTCCTCAATGGCGTGCACTCCGCGAACGAGCGGCAGAAGCAGCGGATCGCATCGAAGGTGCGGGCCGCGCTCGGCTCGCTGAGCGGCGCGCGGGTCGCCGTGTGGGGGCTGTCGTTCAAGCCCCAGACCGACGACATGCGGGAGGCCCCTTCGCTGGTGGTGATCGAGGAGCTGCTCCGCGGTGGCGCGACGGTGTGTGGCCACGATCCCGCGGCGATGGAAGTCGCGAAGCGCATCTTCGGCACGAGAATGGAGTACGCCGAGACCAACTACGACGCGCTGACCGACGCCGACGCTCTCGTCGTCATGACCGACTGGAACGAGTATCGGCACCCCGATCTCGGACGCGTCCGGGCGCTGCTCAGGCGCCCCATCGTGGTGGACGCCAGGAATCTCTACGAGCCGCGGAAGATGCGGTCGCTCGGCTTCACCTATTATTCGGTTGGCCGCCGGCCCGTCGAAGCGAACGTGACAGAGCCGGTCGGGTACTAACAACCACATGTCCTTGAGAACCACGACGTTCGCGCTGCTCGGCTGCGCGATGATCCTTGCGGGCTGCCACCGACAGAGCTTCGACGCGCGGGCGTTCACCTCGACGGACGCACTCTTCGCCGCCTCGCTCCGTGAGTACCAGCAGCGGCGCTGGGAGAACGCTGCGCGCGGTTTCGAGCGGCTCACGACCGACCTGCCGGCGCGCGATCCCCGCCTCGCGACCGCCTACTTCTACCTCGGCAGGTCGCAGCAGGAGACCGGCGAGTACCTGACCGCCGCACAGACCTTCCAGCGGGTGAGCGAGAGCTTCCCCGACGATACGCTCGCCGACGATGCCCTGTTCGAGGCCGGGCGCGCGTACCAGAGGCTGTGGCGCAAGCCGACGCTGGATGCGCAGCACGGCCAGTCAGCTCTGAACGTGCTCCGAACTCTGCTGGTGCTGTACCCGGGGTCGCCGCTCGTGGACGAGACGCAGCAGGCCGTCGCGCGCCTGGAACAGTGGTTCGCGACCAAGGACTACGAGACCGGGTATCACTACATCAAGCGACGGGCGTACGATTCTGCGATCATCTATTTCAAGGACGTGATAGAGAAGTTCCCGAATACGCCCAAAGCGCGGGAAGCCTATCTGCGTCTGCTGGAGTCGTATCGCGCAATCCGGTACACGGACGACGCGCGGGAGCTGTGCACCGTGATGCTCGAGCGGTATTCGACGGACCGGGACGTGACGCGGGCCTGCAGCGGCGCGGGGTGAGCGCCCGGGGCGACGCTCGGCGGATTGGAGTCTTCGGCGGGACGTTCGATCCGCCGCACGTGGGCCACCTGCTGACCGCGCGCGACGCCGCCGAGCGGCTGCGGCTCGAGCGAGTGCTGTGGATCCCGGCCGGGCAGCAGCCTCTCAAGGTCGCGGGAGATGCAGCGCCAGCTGCCGACCGGCGCCGGATGGTGGAATTGACCGTGGCCGGGGACCCGGGCCACGAGGTCGAGCCGATGGAGGTCGAGCGGGGCGGGTTATCTTACACGGTGGAAACCCTCCGGGCGCTGCGTGACAGGGATCCCGGGGCCGAGCTGTTCCTGCTGCTGGGAGAGGATGCCTGGCGCACGTTCGGGAGCTGGCGGGAGCCGGCAGCGATTCAGGAGCTCGCAACCGTGGCAGTGCTCGTGCGCGACCCGGGTGTACAATCGCCGGAAGGCGCGGTGCCGGGCAGCGGCGCGGCAATGCAACCTGTGATGCTGCCGACCCGCCGGATAGACGTTTCGGCCACGGAGATAAGGAGCAGGGTCCGGTCCGGACTTTCGATACGCGGGTTCGTCGTCGAGCCCGTCGAACGCTACATCGCTGAGCACAGGCTGTATCACTGACATCCCCTGCGGCTGAGGCGCGATTGCGTCCTCCGGAGCGGGGTTAATCCAGATTACATGTTCAAGCAGGTTCTGACATCCATCATGGGCTCGCGGCACGAGCGTGAACGGCGCCGCATCCAGCCGCTCGTCACCGAGATCAACGAGCACTACGAGCGGCTGCGGTCTGTGCCCGAAGAGGAGCTGCGGGCGCAGACGGAGAAGCTGCGGGCGATCATTCGCGAGGACACGGCCGCGCTCGAAGCGCGTATCGCCGAGCTGAAGGAATCGAAGCGGACGGCGAGCGACGCGGCCGAGCGGGAGCGGATAGACCTCGAGCTCGGCGGTTCGGATGGGCGCGGCGGGGTGGAAGGCGAGCTGCGACGGGCGACGGCCGCGGTGCTGGAGGAGATCCTTCCGGAAGCGTTCGCCACGGTGCGCGAGGCGTGCCGCCGGCTGCTGGGCACCACGGTGATGGTCACCGGGCGCGAGATGGTGTGGGACATGGTGCCGTACGACGTGCAGCTGATGGGCGGCATCGAGCTGCACCGCGGCCGCATCGCCGAGATGGCGACCGGTGAAGGCAAGACGCTGGTCGCGACGCTCCCGCTGTACCTCAACGCGCTTCCGGGGAAGGGTGCCCACCTCGTCACGGTGAACTCGTACCTGTCCCGTCGCGACTCGCAGTGGATGGGGCACGTGTACAAGTACCTCGGGCTCACGGTCGGCTGTCTGGACGACACCGAACCCGGCACGCCGGACCGGCGCGCGGCTTACGAGTCCGACATCACCTACGGCACCAACAACGAATTCGGCTTCGACTATCTCCGCGACAACATGGTGGTGTCGCTGGAGCAGCGGGTGCAGCGGTCGCACGTGTACGCGATCGTGGACGAGGTGGACTCCGTTCTGATCGACGAGGCGCGCACGCCGCTGATCATCTCCGGGCCGGTCGGTAACGAAGGCAACGTCGAGTACGCGCAGCACAACGCGGCAGTGGCGAAGCTCGTCCGGCGGCAAACGGACCTGGTCAACGCGCTGGTGGCCGAGGGCGAGCGGATGCTGGAGGCCGGCAACACCGACGAGGCCGGCATCAAGCTGTACCAGGCGCGGCTCGGCGGTCCGAAGAACAAGCGACTGTTCAAGGTGCTGCAGGAGCAGGGAGTGAAGCAGCTCGTGCAGAAGGTCGAGCTTGCGCACCTGGCCGATCGCAAGCTCCCGGCGTCGAAGCAGCAGTTCACCGACATCGAGGACCAGCTGCTGTACGTGCTGGACGAGAAGGGGCACACCGTCCACCTCACCGAGAAGGGCGTGGACTACATCGCGCCGGAGGATCATGAGGCGTTCATCCTCCCCGATCTGTCGCAGTCGGTGCACGCGATCGAGCACGATCCTGACCTGACGCCGGAAGAGAAGATCGCGAGCCGCGACGAGCTGCATCGCGAGTACGCGCTGAAGAGCGAGCGGCTGAACATCATTCATCAGCTGCTGCGGGCACACGCGCTGTACGAGAAGGACGTCAACTACGTGGTGCAGGACGCGCAGGTGCTCATCGTTGACGAGTTCACCGGCCGGACGATGCCCGGCAGGCGCTGGTCCGAGGGGCTGCACCAGGCGGTCGAGGCCAAGGAGGGCGTTCAGGTCAAGTCCGAGACGCAGACGCTCGCCACGATCACGATCCAGAACTACTTCCGCATGTACGACAAGCTGGCCGGCATGACGGGAACCGCGGAGACCGAGGAGACGGAGTTCCACCAGATCTACGGGCTCAGCGTCGCGGTGGTGCCGACCAACAAGCCCGTGATCCGCGAGGACCGGCAGGACCTGGTGTACCGGACGCGCAACGAGAAGATCAACGCGATCGTCGAGGAGACGGAGCGGCTGCACAAGCTCGGCTTCCCGGTGCTCGTGGGAACGACGAGCGTGGACGCTTCCGAAGTGCTGTCGCGCCGGTTCCGGCAGCGCGGCATCACGCACAACGTGCTGAACGCGAAATACCACCAGCGCGAAGCGGAGATCGTCGCCGGCGCGGGCCAGCCCGGCGCGGTGACCATCGCGACGAACATGGCCGGCCGCGGAACCGACATCAAACTCGGGCCCGGCGTCACCATCTCGAAGCCGTCGGTGGTGAAGGACGACGAGGGCAAGCCGGTTGACGTGGAGGAGTGCGGCGGACTGCACATCATCGGCTCCGAGCGGCACGAGTCGCGGCGAATCGACAGGCAGTTGCGCGGCCGCGCCGGCCGGCAGGGCGACCCGGGAGCGTCGCAGTTCTTCCTGTCGCTGGAAGACGATCTGATGCGGCTGTTCGGGTCCGACCGGATCGCCAAGCTGATGGACCGCATGGGAGCGCAGGAGGGCGAGGTGCTGACGCACTCGCTGATCACCAGGTCCATCGAGCAGGCACAGAAGCGCGTGGAGCTGCAGAACTTTCAGGCACGCAAGCGGCTGCTCGAGTACGACGACGTGATGAACCAGCAGCGGGAAGTGATCTACTCGCTGCGCTCCTTCGCGCTGGAGGGCGGTGAGGAGCTGAAGGGCGAAGCCTCCGGGATGATCGAGAAGGCGATCACGCGCCGGGTCGAGACCTCGCTGGCGGAGATGGATCCCGAGCGCAACTGGGACCTGTCACTGCTGCGCCAGGACCTGGTGATGCATTATCTCCTGCCCGTTCCTGCGCTGGAGGGCGGCGACCCGCCGACCACCATTCCCGACGTGACTGACGCGTCGGTCGCGGCCGCTCGCGCTGCGTACGACGCGAAGTTCGAGACGCTGGGCGAGTTCGGCGATCAGCTGCTCGCGCTCGTGATGCTGAACGTGCTGGACGAGAAGTGGAAGGACCACCTGTACGACCTGGATCAGCTGCGCAACGCGATCCACTACAGGTCGTGGGGGCAGAAGGACCCGCTGGTCGAGTACAAGCAGGAGGCGTACTCGATGTTCGTGGACCTGATGCACGACATCCATCACACGTTCACCGAGCGGTTCCTCAAGGCGCAGATCGTGTTCGAGCAGCCGCGGCAGGCGCCGCCGCCGGTGATGGTCGCAGCCAAGCCTCAGTACGACGAGATGGGCGTACTCGAGGCCCCGGGGGCGGATGGGGAGGGTGTGGTGGACATCGGGCCGAGCGAGCCGCCAAAAACGGGCGTGGCCGCGAAGCAGGACTTCCAGGTGGTCGGCGCCGGCCGCGCGCTGGCGTCAGCGGGAAGGGCGCAGGTACCCGCGGACTGGAGCGACGTGGGGAGGAACGATCCGTGTCCGTGCGGGTCGGGGAAGAAGTTCAAGAAGTGCCACGGAGCTACGCTGTAACTGCAGCGGTTAGCGATTAGCGGTTAGCGGAAAGCAACAGCGGCCCGAGCGGGGAATCAGGCGGAGCGCAACGGTTTCTCCCTAAAGCATTCGGTGGCGGTGCGGTGTGGCCGGGCGGGTAGTGTGGGGCCGACCTCACGCCCGGAGAAAGGATGACCGCGCCCGCAACAGGAATCAGGATACGTGACGTAGCAGCCACAGACCGGCCACGCGAGCGGCTGCGCGAGCACGGTGCGCACGCGCTGAGTTCCGCGGAACTGCTCGCCATCGTCGTCGGCAACGGGGTCGGCGGCCGTTCCGCGCTCGACCTCGGACACGCCGTCATGTCGTCCGCGGAAGGGTCGCTGCGCCGGCTCGCGGCGCAGCCGGTCAAGGCGCTGACCGGCGTCGCCGGGATCGGGCTGGCGCGGGCGCTTGCCATTCATGCCGCTTTCGAGCTAGGCAGGCGCCTCACGGCGGAGGAAAGGCGCGAAGGAGTGCCAATCCGCTCGCCCCGTGACATCTTTAGAGTGTACGCGCCCCGTCTGGAGGATCTGCCGGTCGAGGAGTTTCACGTTGCGGTGCTGGACGTTCACCACCGGCTCGAGCGGGACATCACGGTGACTCGCGGGCTGCTGGATTCGTCGCTCGTGCACCCCCGGGAGGTTTACCGGCAGGCCATTGCGGAAAACGCTGCCGCGGTCATACTGGTGCACAACCACCCGAGCGGCGACCCCACTCCCTCGCCGGACGACCGCACCGCGACCGAGCAGATGGTGCAGGCAGGACGCTTGCTGGGTATACCGGTGCAGGACCACGTGATCATCGGGCGTGGGCGGTTCGTCAGCTTCGCGGAGGCAGGACTGTTGTGACGGCTGTCGCGGTTCGGGAAGAGAGTGCCGGCTGGAACGCGCTGGCGGAGGGGCTGCCTGAGCGGCTCGACCGCTCGCTGCTGCTGCGCGCCTACCGTTTCAGCGAGCAGGCCCACGCCGGGCAGAAGCGGCTCTCCGGCGAGGACTACGTCCTGCACTGCGTGGAGGTCGCCAGGATCCTCGCGGCGCTGCAGCTCGACTCCGTAACCGTGGCGTGCGGTCTCATCCACGACGTCATCGAGGACACGACTGTGTCGCTCTCCGACGTGGAGCGAGAGTTCGGTCCGGAGATGGCCGCGATCGTCGATGGCCTGACCAAGATCGGCCACCTGCCGCTCAACGCGTCGCCCGAGCGGCAGGTCGAGAACTACCGCAAGCTGCTGCTGTCCGTGGCGCGCGATGCGCGCGTGATCATCATCAAGCTCGCGGACAGGCTGCACAACATGCGCACGCTGGAGCACCTGCCCGAGGAGAAGCGGCGGCGCATCGCCCAGGAGACGCGCGACATCTACGCGCCGCTGGCGCACCGTTTCGGAATGGCCAAGGTGCGATGGGAGCTCGAGGACCTCTCATTCAAGCACCTGGAGACCGAAGAGTACCGTGGCCTGGCAAAGCTGATTGCGCAGAAGCGGGCCGAGCGCGAGCAGCTGATCACCCAGTTCCGCACGCCGCTGGAGGAGCAGCTGCGGCGCGCGGGAATCAGGAACGTTGAGGTCACCGGGCGGGCCAAGCACCTGTGGTCCATCTACAAGAAGATGCAGAAGAGCGAGAAGGAGTACGAGGAGATCTACGACCTGCTCGCCATCCGCGTGCTGCTCGATTCCGTGCCCGACTGCTATCACGCACTTGGCGTGATCCACGACGGCTGGACGCCGGTGCACACGCGGATCAAGGATTACATCGCGCAGCCGAAGTCGAACGGCTACCAGTCACTGCACACGACCGTGTTCGGGCCCGGCCGGCAGCTGTACGAAGTGCAGATCCGGACGCGCGAGATGCACCGCACGGCGGAGTTCGGAATCGCCGCCCACTGGCGGTTCAAGGAGAACGCGAAAAGCGCGGACGAACTGGACAAGGCGCTGCACTGGTTCCGCCAGGTGCTGGAGCTGCAGCTCGACGCCAAGACGCCGGACGAGTTCCTCGAATTCCTCAAGCTCGACCTGTATCAGGACGAGATCTTCGTCTTCACCCCCACGGGTGACGTGATTCAGCTGCCGAAGGGAGCCACCCCGATCGACTTCGCGTTCGCGGTGCACACCGAGGTCGGTCAGCACTGCGCCGGCGCGAGAATCAACGGCCGGATCGCGCCGCTGTCGCGCGAGCTGAAGAACTCCGATGCGGTGGAGATCATCACATCACCGGCCGCGCGGCCCAGCCGCGACTGGCTGGCGCACGTCCGCACCAGCCGCGCGCGGCACAAGATCAGGCACTGGCTGCGCCAGGAGGAGCAGGCGACGTCCGCAAAGCTCGGTCGGGAGATCCTCGACCGTGAGCTGCGCAGGCGCCGCCTGGCGAAGCCCACCGACGCCGAGCTGGACGCGATCGCCGGGACGTTCAGCCTCGGCGACGCGAACCACCTGATCGCCTCGCTCGGGCAGGGCGACATCAACTACGTGCAGGTGCTGAAGGCGCTGCACCCGGACATGGAGACGGAGCCGGCGCGCCCCGGGCCGATCGAGCGGCTTGTGGATCGGGTGCGGCGCGAGCCGAAAGGCGTCCGTATCCACGGCGCCGACGGACTGATGGTGCGCTACGCACAGTGCTGCCAGCCCGTGCCCGGGGACCCCGTGGTCGGGTACGTGACGCGCGGCCGCGGGGTGAGCATCCATCGCGCCGACTGCCCGAACCTGCTGATGTTCACGGAGGAGCCTGAGCGCCGGCTGGAGATCGACTGGAAGCAGGTGGAGGGAGAGCGCTTCACCGTCCGCCTCGTCATCGAGGGGAATGACCGGCGCGGGCTGTACGCCGACGTGGCCAGCGCGGTGAGCGGCACCGGCACCGACATCCGCAGCTTCGACCTCCATACCGAGGACGGCAGCGTAACCGGCTCCATCGTCGTCGAGGTGGAGAACCTGTCACACCTGCAGAAGATCATGCGGGCCGCGCGACGGGTGAAGGGGATCGCGACGGTGCACAGGCGGGAGCAGGTGGTTGAGAGCTAGCGGTTAGCGATTAGCGGTTAGCGGAAAGCGACCCCGGAACCGCTGTAACCGCAGTTGCTTTCCGCTAACCGCTAACCGCTAATCGCTAGCTTTAGGGCATGGCCGTTTTCGATCTCGCTTCGCCCTTCGCGCCCGCCGGCGACCAGCCGGCTGCGATCGCGGAGCTGACCTCGGGGCTCGAGCGCGGGGACCGGTTCCAGACCCTGCTCGGCGTCACCGGCTCCGGCAAGACGATGACCGTCGCGCACGTCATCCGGAACTTCGGCCGGCCGGCACTGGTCCTGTCGCACAACAAGACGCTGGCGGCGCAGCTGTACGGCGAGCTGAAGGGCTTCTTCCCGCAGAACGCAGTCGAGTACTTCATCTCGTACTACGACTATTACCAGCCGGAGGCGTACGTGCCCACGACGGACACGTACATCGAGAAGGATGCCTCGATCAACGAGGACATCGACCGGCTGCGGCTGCGCGCGACGTCGAGCCTGATGGAGCGGGAGGACGTGATCATCGTCGCGACCGTGTCGGCCATCTACGGCCTCGGCGACCCGGTGCAGTACAGGGAGCAGATGGTGACGCTGGAGCGGGGCCAGCGCGTCCCGCGCGACGAGATACTGCGCGCGCTGGTGCGCATCCTCTACTCGCGCAACGACGTCATGTTCGATCGCGGTTTCTTCCGGGTGCGCGGCGACACGGTGGAGATCTTCCCCGCGTACGAGGAGCAGGCGGTGCGGGTGGAGATGTGGGGGGACGAGATCGAGCGGATCTCCAAGTTCGATCCGATCACGGGCAACACGATCGCGACGCTGGAGCGCGCGGCGATCTATCCGGCGAAGCACTTCGTCACGTCGCGGCCCTCCATCGAGCGCGCGATCAGGCAGATCCGGGAGGAGCTCGCCGAGCGGCTCACCGAGCTGCGGTCGCAGGGCAAGCTCCTGGAGGCGCAGCGGCTCGAGTCGCGCACGAACTTCGACATCGAGATGATGCTCGAGATCGGGACGTGCGCGGGGATCGAGAACTACTCCCGCCACCTCTCGGGGAGGTCGGCCGGTGAGCGCCCCGCGGTGCTGCTGGACTACTTCCCGGAGGACTTCCTCCTGATCGCCGACGAGTCGCACGTCACGCTGCCGCAGATCGGCGGGATGTTCAACGGCGACCGGTCGCGGAAGCTGACGCTGGTGGACTACGGCTTCCGCCTGCCGAGCGCGCTGGACAACCGGCCGCTCACGTTCGACGAGTTGATCTCGCTGACGCCGCGGATGATCTCCGTGTCGGCTACGCCGGGAGACATCGAGCTGCGGCTGTCGCAGGGGGTGGTCGTCGAGCAGATCATCAGGCCGACAGGGCTGGTGGATCCCGAGATCGAGGTGCGGCCGGTGCGTGGCCAGGTCGACGACCTGCTCAACGAGATCCGCATCCGGGAGAAGCGGGGGGAGCGGGTGCTCGTCACCACGCTGACGAAGCGGATGTCAGAGGACCTGACGGACTACCTGCAGCAGACGGGTGTGCGCGTCCGGTACATGCACTCCGACATCGATGCGATCGAGCGGATGGAGATCGTGCGCGGGCTGCGGCTCGGCGAGTTCGACGTGCTGGTGGGGATCAACCTGCTGCGCGAAGGGCTGGACATGCCGGAAGTCTCGCTCGTCGCGATCCTCGACGCGGACCAGGAGGGATTTCTCCGCAGCGACCGCTCGCTCATCCAGACCATCGGCCGCGCGGCCAGGAACGTCAACGGCCGCGCGATCTTCTACGCGGACCGCATGACAGGGTCGATGCAGCGGGCGATCGAGGAGACCGACCGCCGTCGCCGCCTGCAGCAGGAGCACAACGCCGCGCACGGGATCACGCCGCAGAGCGTGGTGAAGACGATCGAGCAGGTCAGGTTCATCACGCGCGTTGCGGATGCGCGGGAGGCAAGTGAGAAGCGCGATGAGGAACGCGAGCGACGGGTGGCCGAGGCGGCGAGCGGCGCGTACACGGCGCAGGACCTGGAGAAGCTGATCCGCACGCTCGAGGACGAGATGAAGGCTGCCGCGACCGCGCTCGATTTCGAGACGGCCGCGCGGCTGCGGGACGAGCTGTTCGAGGTCCGCGCGCGCGCCCACGGTGGGACGACCCGCTCGCGTGGCGCGCTCGCGGGCGTAAAGCTCGCCCGATGACGATCGTTCCACCCCTCGCCGGTCGCGGCCAGCTCCTGCTGGACGAAGCCGGGCTGCGGGAGTGGGGGCGGTCGTTCGGTGCGTCCGCGGCGCCGCCGCTCGTGATCGCGCTGAAAGGGGACCTGGGCACCGGCAAGACCACCCTGGCGCAGGCCATCTGTGCCGGGTACGGTGTCACGGAGCCGGTCACCAGTCCGACATATGCGCTCGTACATCGCTACGCCGCGCCCCGTTCACCGGTGTTTCATCTCGACCTGTACCGGCTGGAGAGCGAGTTGCAGCTCACGAACATCGGGTGGGACGACGTGATGAGCAGCGATGCGCTCGTGCTGGTGGAGTGGCCCGAGCGGGCCGGTAACCGGCTTCCCGCCCACGTTCCCATCGCGCTGGAGTACGCGCCCGGCGACGAGAACCACAGGATCCTCCTCGCGGGATGAGCTCCGGGCTCACGCTGGCGATCGAATCGGCAACGTCGCGGGGGAGCGTGGCGGTGCTGCGGGGGCTGGAAGTGGTTGCGACGCGGGAGGTCCTCATGCGCGCTGACGACGAGGAGCGGCTGATGCCGGCCGTCGCTGCCTGCTGCGACGAGGCCGCGGTCGCGCCCCGGGAGCTGTCCCGCGTCGTCTGCGGGGAGGGGCCGGGGAGCTTCACCAGCCTGAGGATTGCGGCCTCCATCGCGAAGGGGATCGCGGTTGCCGCTGGCTGCCCCCTGTTTGCCGTTTCCTCGCTCCTGCTCACCGTCGCTTCTGCATCTCCCGCGCTGCCTGAAGGCAGGTACCTGTCGGTGCTCGACGCGCAGCGCGGCGACCTGTTTGGCCTCCACGTCGAGCTCGGCGAAGGGCAGCTGTCGGCGGTCGGAGCGCTCGAGATCTTCCCGGCCGGTGAGCTCGTCAGCCGCGCTGCGCGCGCCGGAGCCCGGGTGGCCGGGCCCGGTCAGGATTTGAACTCCTGGCCGCGGGCCTCCGGAATGGGGATGCTGCTCGGCGCAGTGTTGCAGGCGGGGCCTGTGGACCTCGTCGGGTGGGAGCCCGTTTACGGGCGGGCGCCCGAGGCGCAGGTCCGCTGGGAGAAGGCCCATGGCCGCGCGCTCGAGGGCTGATATGGCCGACCGGTTTCCGCTCGGGGTGGAGACGGTGGCGACGCTTCGGCGCGCGACCCCCGCGGACGTGAATCCCGTTCTGGACATAGAGGCCGCGAGCTTCTCCGATCCCTGGTCCCGGTACGCGCTCGCCAGCTCCATCGCGTCGCCCACTGTCAGGTTCACAGTCGCGGAGCTACCGGCGCAGGGTGGCGCCCCTCCAGTCGTGGCAGGCTATTCGGTGCTGGCCCGGGCAGCGGACGAAGCTGAGCTGCTCAACCTCGCCGTCGCGGAAGGTGCACGCGGTCGCGGCATAGGCGCCGCCCTTGTCCGGCGGGCCATCGCGGACGCTATGGAATGGGGCGCGTGGGCCCTTTTTCTGGAAGTCCGCGCCTCGAACGCAGCGGCGCTGGCGCTGTACCTCCACGCCGGGTTCAGCGAGGTGGGCCGCCGGCGCGGCTACTACCGACGCCCGTCCGAGGATGCGCTTATCCTTCGAAGGGAGCTGCTGTCAGGAAGAAATGATGATGACCGGACTCATTCGCTTGCCCGGTTCTGATCGTGCCGCGATAGAGTCGTGCAGACGAAGCGACGCTAATACAACGAGGAGGGATTGTGAGCCGGAGCTTGAACAAGGTGATGCTCATCGGGAATCTCGGGAATGATCCGGAGATCCGTTCCACCACCGGTGGAAACAGGGTCGCCAGCTTTTCGCTGGCGACGAGCCGGTCGTGGAGCGGCACGAACGGTGAGAAGCAGGAGAAGACGGAATGGCACAAGTGCGTCGCGTGGAACTCACGCGGCACGGGGCTGGTGGACGTGATCGAGAAGTACTGCAAGAAGGGCGATCGCCTGTACGTCGAGGGCCGGATCGAGTACCGGCAGTGGCAGGACAAGGAGGGCCAGACGCGGTACACGACGGAGATCAACGTGCGCGAGATGATGATGCTGGGCGGCGGGCGGGGGGGCGACGGCGAGCCCGAGCCGATGTCGCGCGCCAGAGCCGGGGCCGGCGCCCGCAGCACCGCGGCCGCGGGCAGCTCCGCATCGGACGACTTCGAGGAGTTCCCGACGGCGCTGGAGGATGGGGACGACGACCTGCCATTCTAGGGGAGGCCACGGGGACGGGCGGCTAACGCCAAGCTGTCAGTACTGAGTTGGGTCAGTCTCCAGTAGTTGGTGACCGCGGTTACTGCCTGCTCACGACTGAGCCAACTCAGTACTGACAGCTTGGCGTTACTGTCCGCCGGCTCGTGACCACAGGCGTTCAGGCGGGGTCTGCTGACCTTTCCGACCCCCCGGTCGTCTGTTGGTCGTCCCCCTTCGGGAGCTCGTCTCGTGCACAGTAGTGTCAAATACGCCGCCATAGCTGCCGCGATCGGCTCAGCCGCCGCTCCCGCGCAGGCCCAGATCGAGGTCGTCCCGCGCGATTCGATTCGCCCGAGTGACACCTCGCCTTCGATCACGACCGATTCGCTGGAGCAGGAGGTGCGTCACGTCGTCAAGCGTGGCGACACGCTCTGGGATCTGGCGAAGCACTATCTGAACGACCCGTTCCGCTGGCCGGACGTCTTCCGCCGCAACCCGGACGTGGTGGAGAACCCGCACTGGATCTATCCTGGCGAAGTGCTGCGCATACCGGGCACCGCGGTTCGCCCGGATGCCCTCAGGGCGGCTCAGGAGCAGGGGATCGTCGTATCCACCGTGGTCACCCGCCCCGCCACAGGCGGCAGCACGGTCTTCGCCGAAGGCATGGGACGGCAGTACATCAACCTCGCCCCGATCCAGCGCGCCCGCGGCAGTGGGCTGCGGCGCGGTGAGATCGACGCAGCCCCGTTCGTCACCCACCACCGTGGCCCGGACGGAGCAGGCGCCGTGATCGGTACCGGTGAGCGGCACGCAGTGGACGTGGACGTTCGCGACCACAGGTTCCAGCTCCACGAGCACGCGTACGTCTCGGCCCCGGCCGGCGCACCCCTCGCCGTCGGTGCCGAGTTCGTCGCGCTCGCTTCGGGAAGTGAGATCTCCGATACGACCCGCCTGATGGTGCCTACCGGCGTGTTCCGCGTCGTCGAGCAGGCGAGCGGCCCGCGGCCGGCCAAGGCTCGCCTGGTACGGCAGTTCGGAGAGGTGTTCGTCGGCCAGCGGCTCGTAGCGCACGACCCGCAGCCGCCCGCGGAGGATCGCGAGCTGGTGCCGATCGCGAGCAGCGCGGATGCGCGCGTCGTCTGGATTCACAACAATCCGATGCTTCCATCCATGCAGCATTACGTGATCCTGTCGCTGCCGCAGGGTGGGAGCCTCGCTCCGGGCGACCGTCTCACGCTGGTGGACCCCGCGCGGCCGTCGGACGAGACGGTGACAGTGCCGGAAGACGCAGCGCTCGTGCAGGTCGTGAAGGTGACTCCGCTCGGCGCGACGGCAGTCGTGCTCGCCCAGCGCTTCCCCACGATCACGCAGGGCATGCCCGCTCGACTCAGCGCGCGACTTCGCTGAGAAATTAAGGGAGGTCTGAGGGGCGCCGGGATTTTACATTTCCCGGCGCATGATCCTCGCTGCGCACTCCATAGCAATCCCGTATCATCCCGGTACCGTCGTGATCGCGACGGTACCGTTCGCGCACCCGGTACGCGCCCGCGTCACCGGTGTCCCGCTCAAGAGCAGGCTCCTCCACGTGCCGGGTGTCCGGAGCGAGGCCGCGGGAAATGAGCGCCGGCCCACCGTTGTGGAAGCCGCCAGCCGCCTCTCCGGTGTCGAAGATGCAGTGCAGCGCGAGCGGCCGCGTTGCGGCAATCCCTTCGCATACCGACGAAGCCGTCGTTACCCTCAGAATCACGAACCCCGGAACTGACGAATGAGCTTTTCGTTTCTCCTGCAGGTCGGCGCGGCGATGCCGACTTCGCTGATGGACCTCGTGCTCGCGTCGCGACCGGCGGCGAAGGCGGTGCTGCTGCTGCTTGCCGTGCTGTCCATCATCAGCTGGACGGTGATGCTCGGCAAATGGCGCGAGTTCCGGCGGCTGCGCGACCACGGCAGGCGGTTCGAGGAGGAGTTCTCGCGCACCGATTCGCTCGATGAGGTCGCCGACGTCGCGCGGCGGCTCGAGGGCTCGCCGTATTCACGCGTCGTGGAGCGCGCCGTGGAGTTTCTCGCGCACACCAAGCCGGGAATCGCCGCCACCGCGGACCGCGCCGGACGGCTCAGCGCATCGCAGGTCGAGGCGCTCAGGCTGGTGCTGGACGCTGAGATAAGCACGGTCCGCGACCGGCTAGCGCGGTTCATCCCCTCGCTCGCCGTCATCGGCTCGGCCAGCCCGCTCATCGGCCTGCTAGGAACCGTACTCGGCGTGATCGACGCCTTCGTCGGAATCGGCCGCAGCGGCGCCGGCAACATCGCCGCAGTGGCGCCAGGCATCGCCGAGGCGCTGATCGCGACCGCGGCAGCTCTGGCCGTCGCCATTCCGGCTGTGTTCGGGTACAACATCTTCGCCAACCGTCTGAACCGCATCGAGGGGGCGCTGGATGGCTTCGGAACCGAGATCATCGCGTTGATGGCCGCGGAGGGTCGCATCTGATGTCGAGGCGACGGGCTCGCGCCGAACGCATGCCGCTGTACTCGGAGATCAACGTTGTCAGTCTCATAGACGTCATGATGCTTCTGATGGTGATTTTCATGATCACCGCGCCGCTGATGCAGGGCGGCGTTGACGTGTCGCTGCCGCGGGCCGAGGCCAGGCCGCTCGAGCAGAGAGAGGGGATGGTCGTGTCGGTTCGCAGCGACGGCGGGATCTACGTGGACGATGTCAACCTCACGTATGAGCAGTTCCGCGCGAGCTTTCAGGCGCTTGCGAGCCAGCGCTCCACCGAGGGGGTGTACCTCAGAGCGGACCGGAGCGTGGAGTACGGCCAGGTGGTGCGGGTGCTTGCCGTGATGCGCGCCGCGAACGTGGGCGAAGTCGGGCTCGTCGCCGAGCAGGAGGAGCTCCGCTGAGGACGGTCGAGCTCGCATCGCCCAGGCTGGCCGCGCCGGCGACCGTCTCGGCGTTCCTGCACGCGGGCGCGCTGCTGGCCCTGTGGTGGACGTCGCGCGATGCTCCACCGCCGGTGCTGCCGCCGATCTACCGCGTCAACATCGTCGCTGCGCCGCCGGGCCCGCGCGCGATTGGCGAGGTCAGGCCCCCGACTCCGCAGGAGACGCCGCCAGCGGCACAGCCGCGTCCCACCGCCGAGGTGGCGCCCCGCACGATGCCCTCGCCCGACAGGTCCCCCGTGGGACGGGCGCCCCGGCAGGTGACACCGGCCCCTGCGCAGCCGCAGCCCGCCACCAGCGCTCCGGCGCCTGTGGCCGGCGGCGGGCCGATCGGCGGCCGGGGATCCGATGTCGCGACCGTGCAGACTGCGGGAATCGAATTCCCGTTTCCCGGGTACCTGAACAACATTGTTCGGCAGATTGCGCTCAGATTCACGCCACCAGACCGCGACATGCGGCTGCGCGCAGAGGTCATGTTCCTGATTCACCGCGACGGCTCGGTCACGAACCTCCGCTTCATCACGCGCTCGGGGTCCTATCCCTTCGACCTCGAAGCACAGGGTGCGATCGAGGCAGCGGCTTCGGCGCGCGCGTTCGGCTCACTTCCGGAAGGGTTCGACGACGACGTCCTTCCGGTCTCCTTCAGCTTCGATCCTCAGGTTCTGCGATGAAAGGTGCAGCTGTACTGGCCACTGTCCTGGCGGGCGTGGCGCTGCTGGCGTCTGGTGCCGGCGCACAGGACACTACCGGCGCGCCTCAGGGCGTGCGCATCGGGCTCACGTATGCTCCGGGCGTCAAGCCGGGCGTGATCGTGATGCCGGTGGATCGCTCCCCTGGCGATTCGGTGCGCCGAATCCTGGAGCGCGATTTCGACTACAGCGACCGGCTCACCGTGATCTCGCTGGATTCGGCGACGCTTGCCGGTCTTCGTCCACAGCGCGGGCCGTTCAACTATCCGCTGTTCGCCCGGCTCGGCGCGGCCGCGATCGTCGTCACGACCCCCATTCCCACCGGTTACCGCGTCACGGTGCACGACGTCGGCGCCGCGCGGGTGCTGCGCGCCGACGACTTCACCATCACTCCGGCGCGGAACTCACCCGAGTGGCGCATGGCCATTCACGGAGTGGCGGACGAGATCGAGCGCTGGCTGCTTGGCCGGCGCGGCATCGCGCAGACGCGGATCCTCTTCTCGCGGCAGGGGCGTCTGCACATGATCGACAGCGACGGCGCGAACATGCGGCAGGTCGCGTCGGTCGGCGACGCGCTGTCGCCGTCCTGGCACCCGAACGGTAACATCATCGCGTATGCGAGTCTGAGCCCCGGCGGCACGCGTGTCGTGCTGCAGGATCTCAGGACGAACTCGAGGCGCGTGCTCCGCGCGACGGCAAGCTCGCTCAACATCACGCCGACGTTCACCCCTGACGGCCGATACATCGTGTACGCGACAGGGCGGCAGTCCGGGACGGAGCTCGTCGCCACGCCGATGAACGATCTATCCAGCGCGCGGCTGGTGACGGTCGGTCGCGGGGCCGACAACACATCGCCCACGTACAGTCCCGACGGGCGGCGGCTCGCGTTCACTTCGGGGAGGGCGGGGCAGCCCGAGGTTTACGTCGCCGACGCAGACGGCACCAACGTGCAGCTGATGACCGAGTTCACATATGGCGGCACCAGCTACCGCGCGAGCCCGGCGTGGTCCCCGGACGGACGCTCGATCGCATATCAGGCGAGCGCGGGCGGGTTCCAGCTGATGCTGCTGGGCCTGCGCGATCGCAACGTGCGCCAGCTCACCAGCGAGGCGTCCAACGAAGACCCTTCGTGGGCGCCCGACGGGCGGCACATCGTGTTCACGTCAACGCGTACCGGCGCCCATCAGCTGTGGGTCATGGATGTCGAGACGGGCAGGATGCGGCAGCTGACCCGCGCGTCCGGATCCCGCCTGGCGGAGTGGTCACCCCTTCTGGCACCGCAGCAGGAGCTGCGGGCGAGCAATGGAGCATCTTCAAATGAATGAGTTGCGCAGGCGCGTTCCCTCGCTCGCGGCAGCCGGCCTCCTGCTGTCATCCACGACCGCGTGCCTTGCGACGCGGCAGGACGTGGAGGTCCTGCAGCAGGACCTGCGTCTGGTACGGTCGGAGGCGGCCCGGGACGACTCGATTCGGGCCGTGCAGATACAGCGGCTGGCGGATTCGGTGACGGCGCTCAATCGGCGGATGGTCGACTTCCGCGCCGAGACCCGCGGCCGGCTCAGCACGATAGATGAGCAGCTGCTGCGGACGCAGGAGATGGCGGGGCAGAGCCAGAGCCGCGTACAGGAGATGCGGGCCGTGCTCGAGCAGGCCAGGCCGGCCACGACCGATTCCGGCGCCGCCCCCGGGCCGAACCAGCTGTACCAGCTGGGCCGTGACCAGTTCATGCGTGGCAGCAACTCGGCCGCTCGCACGGCCTTTCAGGAGCTGCTCAACACCCACCCGCAGGCGGACGTGGCGGGGGATGCCCAGTTCTACGTCGGGGAGACGTTCAGCGCCGAAGGCAACAACCGCGCGGCCGACTCGGTGTATGCCATCGTCGTCTCGCAGTTCCCGAACTCACAGCGGGCCGCCACCGCCCTGTATAAGCGCGGCGTGATCGCGCAGCAGGCCGGCCGCACCGCCGACGCGCGCCGCCACTTCAATGCGGTCGTCAGCCGCTTCCCGAACTCCGACGAGGCTGCGCTCGCCCGGGACCGGTTGCGCGCGCCACGCTAGATCCCACCGTGAAGGAGGTCCCTCAGGCGGAGATGCCGTTCCTCGATCACCTCGAGGAGCTGCGTCAGCGCCTGATCCGGTCCGGCATCGCGTTCGTCATTGGAGTGATACTGGCGTTCGTGATACTGACGCAGACCGACCTGATCGGGTTCCTGCAGCGCCCCATCCGGCCGTACCTGACGGGTGAATCGCTGGTGTACACGCACCCCGGTGCGGTCTTCGGCATCCTGATGGACATCGCCTTCGTGCTCGGCGCCATCATCGCGTCGCCGGTGATCGGCTACCAGCTGTGGCTCTTTCTGGCGCCTGCGCTGTACCCGCACGAGAGACGGCTGGCGATTCCGCTGGTAGGGGCGATGGTCCTGCTGTTCACGGCTGGAGTCGCACTGGCCTTCTTCGTGGTTCTGCCGCTGACGCTCCGGTTCCTGCTGGGGCTCCAGGCCGGCTCTCTTACGCCAATGATCACCGCAACGGAGTATTTTGGGTTTGCTGTCACGATGTCGCTTCTGTTCGGGGTGGTGTTCGAGCTCCCCATCGCGATCCTGGCCCTTACGGTGCTCGGCGTTGTGACTCCCGCGTTCCTGATTCGTTACCGTAGGCACGCCGTGGTGCTGTGCCTGATCGCCGCTTCGTTCGTCACCCCCGGAGCAGATCCGACCTCCATGCTCGCCCTCGCGATACCGCTTTACCTCCTTTTCGAAGTGAGCGTGGTTGCGGCGTCGGTCGTGTACCGGCGGCGCGAGAAGCGGTTGCGGGAGGAAGGGGTGATCGGCGTGGCGACGGGCGCAAACGCGAGGCCGGCGTGATCAGCGTGGTTACCCGCCTCGCGGCCGCTGCCACGCTGCTGCTGCTGCCGGTGCACCTGGACACGCCTGCCGGCGTCGGGCCACCAGGCGACGGGGCCGGGCGGGCCGCGAAGGCGTCGCCGCCAGCGGCCGACGCGCAACGGCCTGATTCCGACTTTGTGGAGCTCGAGGCTGTGCCCGCAGAGCGCCGGCAGGAGTCCGCAGCGTCGGAGCCAGCTCCAGTTGCGGCGTCCGCGTCCGAGCCGGCTTCGCCTTCAACGGTCATGCCGACCCGGAGCTATGACTCGGCCCGCGGTTCGGGTGCTGAACGCTGCATGGGTTGCGTCGCGCGGGAGGCCGCCGATGTGATCGCCGAGCAGACGTCGGGCGTGGCGGAGATGACCGTCCCCGTACTGGCCGAGGCTGCCGCTGTCGCAGGCGACATCACGCGGGCGGCTCGCGAGAGTCTGACGAGCGTGGCGCAACAGACGGTGGCGCTCGCGCAGCAGGCGACGGCCACGCTGCAGGAGCGAGGCGCGGCTGCGGTGCAGGCGGCATGGGTGCCGCCGCGCGATGCGCTGCGCCAGGACACCGTCCCGGCGCCCCGGACCTCCGACACGCTGCTGCCGCCCCGCGTGCGGCCGCAACCAATACGCGACACGTCCGCCCTGGCGCGGGTGGCGCGCGATACCTCGCGCATCAGGGCGGCCCGGGGAGACACCGCGGCACTGCCCGAGCTCGTGACATGGCCCGAGTCCGATTCCGTGGAGCGCTCGCTGCTGGAGCGGCGCGATTACGTGGCGACGCGGTACCGTGGCGACAGGGTCACCTTCGACGCGCGAACGCGGGGACTGGAGGTGCAGGGCAGACCGGCCGCGGTTGGCCGGGGCCAGGCGCTGCTGGTCGGAGACACGATCTCGTACAACGACGCGACCCAGATCGTCGTCGTCCGCGGCGACACGAACATCCTCCGCGATCCGGGGCAGAACACCGCGGACGTTGTCTCACGCGGCAGCCTGACGTACGACATCGCGCGCGGGCAGGGCTCGATCGCCAACATCAGCACGGCCGTCACCAGCGGCGAGCAGTGGTACGTGCAGGGAGCGGGAGGCTTCCTGGTTCGCGACACGGCCGGCGTGGAGCCGACGCGGTTCTACGTCCGTCGTGGCTCGTTCACCACGTGTGACGAGGAAGTCCCGGATTACCATTTCCGGGCGGGCGAGATCAAGATGATCACGCGCAACTTCCTGGTCGCGCGCCCGGCCACGCTGTACATCGGCGAAGTGCCGGTGATGTGGCTGCCGTTCGTCTTCCAGGACATCCGGTCGGGCCGCCGGAGCGGCGTGCTGTCACCGCGGTTCGGCGTGAGCGAGCTCGTGCGCAACAGCCCGCTGTACCGCCGCCACGTCGAGAACATCGGGTACTATTTCGCCTTCAGCGACTATCTCGACTCGCAGGTGTGGCTCGACTGGCGCAGCGGAGCGCGGGGAACCGAGCAGGACCCGGGATGGACCAGGTGGAACGGGGAGATCCGCTACCGCTGGCTCAACCGGTTCATGACCGGCCGTCTCGCCGCGTCCCACACGGCCGACCAGAACGACGCGACGAACACCGCGATCAGCTGGAGCCACGAGCAGGCGTTCTCGCAGACGCGCCGCCTGACGACGAACTTCAACTACGTGACGAACACGACGCTGCAGCGGCAGAACGCGTTCAACCCGCAGCAGGTTCTCGCGACCATCAGCTCGCAGGCGAGCTACCAGCAGAAGCTTGGCCCGGCGTCGCTGTCGCTCGGCGGCAACCGGACGCAGTACCCCGGGCGGACGCAGGTGCAGCAGACGCTCCCGACGCTGGCGCTCGCGGTCCCCACGATAGCCATCGCGCGCTGGCTGGAATGGACCCCGGACTTCCGCTTCGACAACCAGCAGACGCTCGACCTCGACCAGCCGGGCACGATCGGCTACCGGTTTTTCACGACGGACGGCAGGGTGGACAGCGCGCTGGTGCGCGGCGACCAGCGCACCACCACGGCGAGCTTCAGCACGCCAATCAAGCTGTTCGGCTGGACGTGGCAGAACTCATTCAACTTCAACGACCGGTCGGACGACTACCCGACTGAGGTTCGGATCGCCGATCCGGACGATCGCACCATCACGACGACGCGGACGTTCGCCCGGACCTACCAGAGCGGAATGGACTGGCAGACCGGGATCAGCCTGCCGACGATCTTCGGCGGCACCTGGAACCTGTCGCCCAGCGTCAACTTCCGGAACGTTGACCCCGGGCCGCTGTGGGTGCGGTCGCAGTTCACCGGTGGCCACTGGGTCAACCAGTCCAAGCGCGTTGACTACGCGATGTCGGTCTCTCCGACGCTTTTCGCGCTGCTCCCCGGAGTCGGCCCGCTCGCGCGGATGCGGCACTCGATCTCGCCGCGGATCAGCTACAGCTACTCGCCGCAGGTCGAGGTGGACCGCGAGTATCTGCGCGCCACCAACCGCACGGCCGCGGATTATCTCGGGAACCTCGCGCAGAATCAGGTGACGCTGCACCTGTCGCAGGTGCTCGAGGGCAAGCTGCGGAGTGGCAGCGACAGCGGCGAGACGGATTCCGGACGGAAGCTCAAGCTCCTCTCCATCAACTTCACGCCGCTCACCTACGATTTCGAGCGGAAGCGTGCGACGGGGAAGAGCGGATTCACCACGCCTAACTTCAGTTACGACATCGCGTCCGATCTCCTGCCGGGGTTCGGGTTCCGGGTCGGATATTCGCTGTTCCAGGGCAGCCCGCTCAGCGACACGGCGGTGTTCAAGCCGTACCGCGAGGACATCAGCGCGTCGTTCAGCTTCAACGAGCGGTCGCCGGTTTTCGCGGCGATCGGGCGCATCTTCGGGCGGGCAGTGCCGCAGGCGACGCCGCAGGTGGAGCGGATCGAGCCTTCGCCCGACGACGCGCTCGCCCAGCGGATAGCGGGAACCCCCGTCGCGGGAAGCCAGCGCCGGGACCGCGAGCTCGCGCTTCCGACCGCGGGGGCCTGGCAGGCCACGTTTGCGTTCTCGTCGCAGCGGCAGCGCGAGCCGACGGGCGGAACCATCATCGACTTCGATCCTGCGGAGAACTGCAGGGCGTTCGAGAATCCGTTGATCTACCAGCAGTGCATCCTGGAGCAGCAGACGCGCCCGACCACTGCCGTCCCGTTCAACCCGGTGATCGGCGCGCCGTTCGTGCGCGTCCCGCCGCGCGAGACGCTGCAGTGGAACACCAACTTCCACATCACGCCGAAGTGGGCGGCGCAGTGGCGGACGACGTATGATTTCCGGGCGCGCGAGTTCGCCAGTCACCAGGTCACGCTGGAGCGGCAGCTGCACGACTGGCGCAGCAACTTCTCCTTCACCAAGGCGCCAAACGGCAACTTCTCCTTCATGTTCTTCATCTCGCTGATCGCGCAGCCGGACCTGAAGTTCAACTACGACAAGCAGACTTATCGGCCGCTGAGCAGATGACCGGCGGCGCCGTCGAGCTTGACGGGAAGTCGCTGACGCTGGCTGATGTGAAGGCCGTGGCGCGCGACGGCGCGCGCGTGCGGCTGTCTGAGGGCGCGCGCGAGCACATGCTGCGGACGCGGCGCGCCGTGGAGCAGGCCGCCGATTCCGGAACCGCCGTGTACGGCGTGAACACCGGCTTCGGGAAGCTCTCCGAAGTCTCCATCCCGCGCGAGCAGGTGGACGCCCTGCAGGTGAACCTCATCCGCAGCCATGCGGCCGGAGTCGGCCAGCCGCTGCCGGCGGAAGAGACGCGCGCGATGATGCTGCTCAGGGCAAACGTGCTCGCCGGCGGGCTCGCCGGCGCCCGCCCGGAAGTCGCCGAGCTGCTGTGCGGCATGCTCAACGCGGGGCTGCATCCTGCGGTGCCGGAACAGGGAAGCGTCGGCGCGAGCGGGGACCTCGCACCGCTGGCGCATCTGGCGCTCCCGGTCATCGGCGAAGGCGAGCTGCTGCATCCCGCCACGGGACGCAGCGGGCCCGCGGCCGGGATGCTGCGGGAGGCCGGCCTCGCGCCGATCCGCCTCGGTCCCAAGGAGGGAATCAGCCTCATCAACGGGACACAGGGCCATACTGCGATTGCAGCTCTGCTGTGCGTGGACGCCCGTGCATTGTGGGCCGCAGCCCAGGTCGCCGGCGCCATGTCGCTCGAGGCGCTGCTCGGCACGCCCGTGGCATTCGACGAGCGGATCCACGCGGCGCGCGGGCAGCGGGGCCAGATGCGCGCGGCAGCGGCACTGCGCTCGCTGCTCGCCGACAGCGAGATCCGCGAGTCGCACCGCGAGGGCGATCCGAGGGTGCAGGACGCGTACAGCCTCCGGTGCATACCGCAGGTGCATGGCGCGGTGCTCGACGCGATTGACTGGGTCGAGGAAATGGTGGCGCGTGAACTGAACGCCGCGACCGACAACCCGCTGGTGTTCGACGACGGAACCATGCTCAGCGGCGGCAACTTTCACGGTCAGCCGGTGGCGCTGGCACTGGACGTCCTGTCCATCGCGCTCAGCACACTCGCCACCATGTCGGAGCGGCGGATAGACCGCCTGGTCCACCCCGACCTGAACCAGGGGATGCCGGCGTTCCTCGCGCCCGAGCCCGGCCTTCACTCCGGTTTCATGATGGCACAGGTAACGGCCGCTGCGCTGGCCAGCGAATGCAAGCTGCTGGCGCATCCGGCGAGCGTGGATTCCATTCCGACGGATGGGAGCAAGGAGGATGTCGTTCCGATGGCGATGGGGGCAGCGCTGAAGGCCCGGCGGATCGGTGCAAACGTTCGGCACGTCGTGGCCATCGAGCTCATGTGCGCGGCGCAGGGAGTGGACTGCCGCGCGCCGCTGCGGCCCGGCGCCGGCGTCCTGGCGGCGCACCGCGCCGTGCGCGGCAGCGTCGCGCCGCTGGCTGGCGATCGCGTGCTGAGCGGGGACATCGCCAGGCTGGCGGACCTGGTGGCGGCGGGCGCGTTCATGCACGGGCAGCCGGCATGACGTCGGTCGAGACGGCGCCGGAGACGATGCGGGGAAACGCGCGCGGAGCCATACGAGCGGCGCGTGGCAGCACGATCTCCTGCAAGGGATGGCAACAGGAGGCCGCGCTGCGGATGCTGATGAACAACCTCGATCCCGAGGTGGCGGAGCGGCCTGAGGACCTCGTGGTGTACGGCGGCACCGGCAGGGCAGCGCGCAACTGGGAATGCTTCGACGCGATCGTCAGCACGCTGCGGCGGCTGGAGAACGACGAGACTCTCCTCGTGCAGAGCGGGAAGCCCGTGGCCGTCTTCCGGACGCACGCGTCCGCCCCGCGGGTGCTCATCGCCAACAGCAACCTCGTCGGGCGGTGGGCGAACTGGGACACGTTCCGTGAGCTGGAGCGCCTTGGCCTCACGATGTACGGGCAGATGACGGCCGGCTCGTGGATCTACATCGGCACGCAGGGAATCCTGCAGGGAACTTTCGAGACGTTCGGCGCGGTCGCACGGCAGCACTTTGGTGGATCGCTCGCGGGAAGATTCGTCCTCACAGCCGGACTCGGCGGGATGGGCGGTGCCCAGCCGCTGGCCGCCACCATGAACGACGCGGCCATCCTCGCGGTGGAGGTTGACGCCGGGCGCGCGCAGCGGCGCCTCGAGACGCGCTACTGCGACAGGCTCACGAGCAGCCTCGAGGAAGCGCTCGCCTGGATCGGCGACGCGGTTCGCGGCCGGGAGGCAGTGTCGGTCGCGCTGATCGGCAATGCGGCGGAGGTGCTTCCGGAGCTGGTGCGCAGGGGCGTGACCCCCGACGTCCTCACCGACCAGACGAGCGCGCACGATACGCTCAACGGTTACGTGCCCGCCGGGCTCGACGTCGCTGCCGCAGCGGAGCTCCGCTCCCGCGACCCGAAGCGGTACGTCGCGCAGGCCACGGCGTCCATCGTCGAGCACGTGCGGGCGATGCTCACGATGCAGCAGCGAGGGGCGGTCACGTTCGACTACGGCAACAACATCCGCACAGTGGCGTACGATGCGGGGGTCAAGGACGCGTTCGCATTTCCCGGTTTCGTGCCCGAGTACGTTCGACCGCTGTTCTGCGAGGGCAAGGGCCCGTTCCGCTGGGTGGCGCTCTCAGGCGATCCGCGCGACATCGCGCGCACCGATGAGCTCGTGCTCGAGTTGTTTCCCGACGATCAGCACCTGCGGCGCTGGATCAGGATGGCCGCTGAGCGCATCCAGTTTCAGGGACTGCCGGCGCGCATCTGCTGGCTGGGGCAGGGCGAGCGCGCGCGGTTCGGCGTCGCGCTCAACGATCTGGTTGCTTCGGGAGAGCTCCGTGCCCCGATCGTCATCGGTCGCGACCATCTCGACACGGGCAGCGTGGCCTCGCCGTTCCGCGAGACGGAGGGAATGCGGGACGGCAGCGATGCGATAGCGGACTGGCCGCTGCTGAACGCGATGCTGAACGTCGCCAGCGGCGCGTCGTGGGTGTCGTTCCATCACGGCGGTGGAGTGGGGATCGGCAACTCGCTGCACGCTGGCCAGGTCATCGTCGCCGACGGCACGCCGGAGATGCGGCTTCGCCTGGAACGCGTCCTCACCAACGACCCGGGGATCGGCGTCGCGCGCCATGCCGACGCCGGCTACGACGCGGCCATCGGGACCGCGCGCGAGCATGGGCTCGACATTCCGATGCTCGGCACGGCGGACTGATCCGGGCGCATGCTGTCCGCCCGCTTCAAGCCCTGGCACGTACCTCTCTTCATAGGGAAATACGCCTGGCACGTCGCGCTGCGGCGGCCGTTTCTCGTGCACTTCGAGGTCACGCTCCGCTGCAACGCGCGCTGCGATTTCTGCGATTACTGGAAGACTGATCCGCGCACGCGCGACCTCGAGGCGCGCAGCTTCGCGGAGGCGGCGCGCTTCTTCAAGCCGCTGCTCATAACCTTCACCGGCGGCGAGCCGACGCTCCGCCCCGACCTCGAGCAACTGGTGCGCGCCGTGGTCGCCGAGGTGCGGCTCAAGTACGTGATGCTGATCACGCACGGTGCGAAGCTCGACGTCGGCAGGGCGCTGTCGCTGTGGGAGGCGGGGATAAACCAGTTCAACATCTCACTCGACTACCTCGACGAGCGGCACGACCGCGCGCGCGGGATACCGGGGCTGGCCGACCGCATCCTGCGCACCGTCCCGGAGCTGCGCGCCGCCGGCATCGACAGCGTGAGGTTCAACACGGTCATCAAGCGCGACAACGTCACCGAGATAATGCCGATAGTGCACCGCGCGAAGGAGCTGGGGTGCGGCGTGAACCTGAGCGTGTACACCGACGCGAAGAACGGCAACCGGTCGCACCTGCTCCCCGCCGATGAGCTTGGGAGCGTGGAGCAGCTTTGCCGCCAGCTGCTCGCCTTCAAGGACCGGCACCGCGGCGTGATCACGAACTCCGACTATTACGTCGCGCAGATACCGCGCTACCTTCGCGGCGAGATGACCGAGCCGTGCCGCTCGGGGGTGCGCACGATCCACATAGACCCCGCCGGCCACGTGAAGCGCTGCCCGGATTTCCCCGTGGATTTTCACTGGAGCGAGTACCGCCGCTATGAGCCGATCTCCTGCAACGCATGCTACTACGCCTGCCGGGGCGAGGCGCAGGCACCTCTGCAGCTGTCGCGCGTTCGCGACGTGATTGCCTGACGGATGCTCCTGTTCACCGGTGCGAGCCAGGTCGTCACGTGCGCGGGTCCGCCGCGGGCGCGCCATGGCGTCGAGATGCGCGATCCGCATGCCCGACGCGACACCGCTGTCGCCGTGCGCGATGGGCGGATCGAGGCTGTCGGTGCGCGGGAGGAGCTGGAGCGCACGTACGCAACGGCGGAGCCGGTGGACTGCACCGGCTGCGTGCTCACCCCCGGGCTGGTGGATTCGCATACCCACGCCGTGTTCGGCCGCGCGCGGTACGAGGAGCAGGAGCTCCGCGCATCGGGCCTGGCGTACATGGAGATCGCCCGCCGCGGCGGCGGGATCCATTCCTCCGTCCGCGACCTGCGGTCGCGGTCCGAAGAGGAGTTGTACCTGCTCGCGCGGACGAGGCTGCTCCGCCTGGCGTCGTACGGCACGACGACGGTCGAGGTGAAGTCGGGCTACGGACTTACGCTGGAGGACGAGCTCAAGGCGCTGCGCGTGATCCGGCGCCTTGCCGGCGAGCTGCCGCTGAGAATCGTTCCGACCTGGCTTGGGGCGCACGAGATACCGCTGGAGTTCCGCGACCGGCCCTCGGGCAGGAGCGAGTACGTCGAGCTGCTCGTGTCCCGGATGCTGCCGCAGGTGGTCGCGGACGGGCTCGCCGAATTCGCCGACGTGTTCTGCGAGCCCGGCGTCTTCACCCCGGACGAAGCGCGCCGGATCCTCTCCGCCGCGCGTGAAGCCGGAATCGGGTTGAAGCTTCACGCCGATGAGCTCGAGGGCTCCGGCGGCGCCGAGCTCGCATGCGAGCTCGGCGCCGCGTCCGCCGACCATCTCGCCGCGGTTTCCGACCGGGGGATCGCTGCGCTGGCCGGAAGCCAGACGGTCGCGACGCTTCTGCCCGGCACGATGCTGTTTCTGGGGCGGTCGAAGCAGGCACCGGCGCGACGGTTGATCGATGCCGGCGCGGCCGTCGCGCTCGCGACCGACTTCAATCCCGGGACCTCACCGACGGTCAACTTCCCGCTCATGCTCACGCTTGGCGTGAGTCAGCTGCGAATGACCGCCGGAGAGGCCCTTATGGCGGCCACGGTCAATGGCGCAGCGGCGCTCGGCCTGGCCGCCGAGACCGGCCAGATCGCACCCGGCTTTTCTGCCGATCTCGCTCTGTTCGAAGCTGACGATTACCGGGAGTTGCCTTACTGGTACGGTGATCGTCGCTGCCGGGGGGCGTGGGCTCGCGGCCGCGCTTGTCACGCGTACGAAGCGCGGACTACGTTAGTTTGAACGGCTGTTCGCGTCGCGCATGAACCCGCGGCGGCCGTAGCGTCAGCGCACGACATCCCGTAACCCTCCGCGATGGCCGACGTCACTCGTCTCAAGAAGAAAGCCGCCGAGTTCGAGGCGAAACGCCAGTACGACCGTGCCATAGCGGTGTACGAGCAGATCGCCATCGAGACGACGACCGTGCGCGAGGGCGACATCCCCCTGTTCAACCGACTGGGCGACCTGTACCTCCGCGTGGGGGACGTCGAACGCGCGTCCGTGCTGCACGAGCGGGCCGTGGACATGTACGCCGAGCTGGGGTTCTTCAACAACGCGATTGCCCTGTGCAACAAGATCCTCCGCCAGGCGCCGGGTCGCGTGTCCGTCTATTACAAGCTCGGAAAGATCAGCGCCAAGAAGGGCTTCATCAGCGACGCCAAGCAGAACTTCCTCGAGTACTCCGCGCGGATGCAGAAGGCGGGGAAGATCGACGAGGCGTTCCGCGCGCTCAAGGAGTTCGCCGATCTCTGTCCCGATCAGGATGACGTCCGGCTGATGCTGGCCGAGCAGCTGAACCGTGCCGGCCGGAGCACCGATGCGGTGGAGCAGTTGCAGATACTGCACGAACAGTTCGAGAGTGAAGGGCGCGACGCCGAAGCGGCCGCGACCGTCGAGCGCATGCGGGCCATAGACCCGCACGTCGAGCCGCGCCGCGCCACCGGTCCGGCCAAACGCGGCGGCAACGACCTCATTTTCCTGGACCTGAACGAGGGGTTCGAGCGCCCGCCACGAACGACACCGGTCTCGGGGCTGATGCGCACCTCCCTCGTGGACGACAAGCCCCCTGCCGACCTGCACGTGCTCACGCCGCAGGAGTTCGCGGCGATCGAGCTGCCCGACGCCGCCGCTGAAGGCGATGGAACCAGCGCCACGGTCCGCGCCGATCTCCCTGTGCTCGACAGCGATGACGTTGCTCCGGCGGAGGGCGACGTGTTCGGCTCGGACCACGCGCTGGCTGATCTGGCCCGGCACGCGGACGCGACGGCGGCGGAGGAATCGGACGATGCAGGCGTGTTCTCCCGGTACGACGACGGCTACGCCGAGCAGGCAGTGGACGCCCCGATCTATCCGGATGTGGCCGAGGCCGGCATGGCGGACGCTTCCGGGTCGGAGGATGACGCTGCCGAGGATCCGGTGACCGGGATCCCGGAAGACGCGTGGGCGGCGCGCGCGGCCGTGCCGGAGGAACAGGCTGCACAGCCGGCGGAGCCCGTCAGCGGGACCGACGCTGCTGAGGAGGATTACGTGGACCTCGGCGCGTGGCTGCGCGAGATGGAGACGCCGCGGTCCACGCGTATGGTGGCTGACGCCGGCGAGATCCCGCCGGAGGGGGAGCAGGCCGACTTCGACGAGATGCTGGAGAAGTTCAAGCACGGCCTCGCGCAGAACATGGACGCGGACGACTACGGCAGCCACTACGATCTCGGCATCGCGTTCCGCGAGATGGGACTGCTGGATGAAGCGATCGCGGAGTTCCAGAAGGCGCTTCGTGGCCGGGAGCACCGGGTCGCCACTTATGAGGCGCTCGGCCAGTGCTTCGTGGACAAGCGGCAGTACGAGGTTGCGGTGACGGTGCTGCAGCGGGCGCTGCGGGAGCCGGGATTCGAGGACGAGCGCGGGCTTGGCGTCCTGTATCTGCTGGGCCTCGCCAACGAAAGAATGGTGAGACATGCCGAGGCAGCACGCTATTATCAACGCGTGTTCTCGGTTGACATCAACTTTCGCGACATCACGGACAGGCTGAGCGCCGTGGCGCAGGCAGCCGGTTGACCACCGCCGCGCGCTCGCGCGCGCCGATGACACCCGAGCTGCGCGAGATCCAGGCCCCTTACAGGAAGGGACTGGACCGCGTCGCCTCGGAGATGCGTCGCATCGTGCTCGCCGACGCACCGCTCATCGCGCGGGTGGGCGCGCACCTGATGTCGATGCGCGGGAAGATGCTGCGCCCGACGCTGGTGCTGCTCGCGAGCGAAGTCGAGCGGGAGCCGGAGCCGCGGGCGGTCAGCCTGGCTGCAGTGGTGGAGCTCATTCACCTGGCGACGCTGGTGCACGACGACGCGGTGGATCACTCGGTGCTGCGTCGCGGCATGCCGACTGTGAACGCGATGTTCAGCCACCAGGTATCGGTCATCGCCGGCGATTTCATCTACGCCCGCGCGCTCACCGAGCTCGTTGGCCTGGGGGATCTCGAGCCGATCGACATCCTTACGCGGGTTTCCGCGGAGATGAGCGTCGGAGAGCTGCGTCAGCTCGGGATCACCCACCCGCTGCGGTTCTCGGAAGACGATTACGATCTGCTCATCGGGGCGAAAACCGCGTCGCTGATGTCGGCGGCGTGCGAAGTCGGGGCTCTGGCGGGCGCTGCGGCGCACAGGGAGACGCTTCGCGCGTTCGGGCGGTCGCTGGGACTGGTGTTCCAGATCGTTGACGACATGATGGACTACACCGGGCACGCGGACACCACCGGCAAGCCGGCCGGTCTGGATCTGCGGGAGCGGAAGGTCACTCTCCCGCTGATTGCCGCGTTGCGCGAGATGCCCTCATCGGCGCGCAAGGAGGTGGAGATGCTGTTCGACACTGATTCGCCCACGGACGCTCAGTTGCAGCGCGTCACGCGGCTGGTGCACGACCATGGCGGTCTCGAGTATGCCCGCGAGCGTGCCGCGGAGCATGCACGGGCTGCGAGCGACGCGGCTGCGGCGCTCCCCCAGGGGCGCGCGAGCGATTCGCTTTCCCGCGTGGTCCGCTACGTACTGGGGAGGCACTCCTGATGGCACGTCGCGGAGCCGGACACGGTGCGCGTTTCTACGCGCTGACTCTGATACTCGGGTTCATCGTGGGTGGCGCGCTCACGCAGGCAGCGCGGAAGTTCCTCCCTCCGGGCGCAGCGAAGGAGTTCTTCACCACGGGCGTTACACCGTCCGTAGGGCCGCTGTCGCTCGACCTGGTGATAATCAAGCTTGCGGTGGGGCCTGTCGCCCTCGACGTTTCACTTCTGAGCCTCGTAGGCGTGCTGATCGCGTACCTGATCGCGCGCTCGTTATTCTGAGAAAGCGTTCAAGGAGCCGGGCACCGGCTCGAGGAGGTTTATATGGGCCTGGGCAATCTCGGCTTCCCCGAAATTCTTCTGATCCTGCTGGTCGTCCTGCTGCTGTTCGGGGCGAAGCGGATTCCGGAGATCGCCGGATCCATGGGGAAGGGAATCCGCGAGTTCAAGCGGAGCATCAACGACGCGACCCGTGAGGTCTCCGATGCGGGGACGCCCTCCGACCGCGTCGGTGCACCGCCGGAAGAGCGTACCGTCCGCAGCGACGCCGACCGCGAGCCGAAGCGGCTGATCCAGTAGCGTCGTTCGCCGTGCCCGGCGGGTAGCACCCAGCGGGCGGCGAACGACCAGCGCGCGCCGCAGCGGCGCGCGCTACGGAAGAACGACCTCGCGCTGGGCCTGCGCTATCTCCAGTCGCCGGTCCACGATCTTCGCGTTCTCCCGGAGATTCAGCATGAAGAGCTGAACCCGCTCCTGCTGCAGCCGCTCCCGGTCTTCCTCGCGCAGCTCCGCCTTCTGCGCCTCGAATTCGGCACGATCGGCTTCCACCCGACGGTTGACCCGCAGGACGAACACGCCGTCGAGCGTTCGGATCGGCGCGCTCACGCGCCCGATGGGGAGCGCGAAGGCCGCGCCGATTGCCTCATTCACCCTGCCAAGCTGTCCGGCCTGGGAAACGCGGGTGAACCACTCGCTGTTGACGACCTCCCTGTTCAGTGCCGCGGCAGCCTGCTCGAGCGACGTCGTGGCGGCCTGTCTCGCGAGCGGCTCGGCAACCCGCACCAGCGCATCCAGCTTCTTCTCCCGCATCAGCAGCGTTCTGATCTGCTCCTTTGCATCCTCCAGCGGCGGCGTTCCACCGCGGGTGATGGAGTCGAGGCGGGCCAGCGCGTAGCCCTCGTCCCAGTCGAGCAGCTCGCTCACCTCGCCGCGGGTGGCACCACCCAGGGCCCACGCCGCCACGCCCGGAACCTGACGCCCGCCCAGAATGAGCGGCTCTCCCTGAATGACAAGGCCGCGCTGGATGGGGATCCCGAACGTGCGCGACGCTTCGTCGAGCTTTCTCGGATCGTCGGCCGCGCCCGCCAGGCGCGACAGCGAGTCGGCGCGACGGTCGGTGGCAACGGCTGCGGAGTCCGTCTGCTGAATGTTCAGGAGAATGTGCCGGGCGGAGAGTGTGTCGCCGCGCCGCTCGTCAACCCGTATCAGGTGATAGCCGAACTGGCTGAGCACCGGCTGCGAGATCTCGCCGACGCGAAGCGCGTAGGCCGCCTCCTCGAACTCCGGCACGAATCGCCCGCGCGGCCCGCTCCCGAGGTTGCCGCCATCCATCGCCGACACCGTGTCGGCCGACTCGGCGCGGGCCGCGTCCTCGAACGTCCGCGCCCCGCGCAGGATCTCCTCGCGCAGCGCGGCCGCGCGTGCGCGGGTGGCTGCGGTGTCTGCCGCGGTGATCACCCGCGGAATGACCAGCACCGAGACCTGCGCGCGGGCCGGCCGCTCGAAGTTCTCCTTGTGCGTTGCGTAGTACGCGCGGATCTCCGCGTCAGTGACGTTGACCTGGGCGTCGGGGATCTCCTGCGGGTCGAAGCGGACGTACGAGGCCTGCGCGGAGTCCGTTCGTGCCTGCCACGAGAGCCAGAGCTGGTGGTCGCTCGAATACGCGTTCCCGGCCACCTGCTCGAGCAGCTTCTGCCGCGGTAGCTCGGTGCGGTAGAACGCCTCCAGCTGCGCCAGGAGTCCCTGCTGCCTCGCCGCGGGGCTCGCCAGCAGTCGCTGATACTTTGCCGGGTCGAACCTGCCGTCGGTCTGCAGTTCGGGACTCTGCATGAGATCGGGCGGCGGCATGTACAGCGCTGCGGTCCGGATGTCGTCGTCGGTGATTCTGATGCCGCGGCGCTCGTACTCCTGTCGGAGCAGGGTGTTCGTCACCAGCTCCTCGAACGCGCGGTCGGCGATGCGCTCACGATCGTCCAGCGTGAGCGTCCGTCCACCCTGTGCCTCCGCCTGCTCGAGCTGCTGGGTCAGCGCGAACCAGCGTGAGGCGAGAATGTCCTCGCCGTTCACCGTCGCGACCGCGGTCGTGGGGGTGAGCGCACCGCGGCCAAGCAGGCCCGACGACTCGACCAGCAGAAAGCCGCCGATGAAGGTCACGGCGATGATGAGGAAGACGACGGGCGCAGAGCGCCGCATCCAGTCCATCACGGAAACGACTCCTGAAATTTTCGGTAGGTGCCCCGCTGCGGGTTGTCACACAGGGAGTGGGGCGAAGCCACGAAAGCTATCCGGCCCCGCGCGCTAAGAGCAAGTCACTTCTACACTTCCGATTGACGCTTGGGGCCGCGGATTCTTATCTTGCGGGCTGGTGCCTCCGGCTGCGGCGCCGCAATCCCGCGCACGCTGGCGGACCACACCCGACCCATGGAAACGCCAGGCAGGATTGCAGAGCTGGAGCGCAAGTTCGCCGAGAATCCGCGGCGCTACTTTGCCGCTCTCGCCAACGAATTCCGGAAGCAGGGTGATCTGGACCGCGCGATCGAGCTGTGCGAGTCGCACCTCGCCGAGCAGCGCAACCACCTCAGCGGACACGTCGTGCTTGCGCAGGCGCTGGTGGACGCGGGGCGCGAATCGGACGCCTGGGATCCACTGCACACGGCGCTGGATCTGGATCCGGAGAACTTCATTGCGCTTCGCCTCATCGGCGAGCTCTCCGCGAAGACAGGCGACGTCGAGCACGCGCGAACTTTCTTCTTCCGCGCGCTCGAGATCGAACCGCGCAACGAGCAGCTGCTCACGGCGGTCAAGAACCTGAGCCAGCGGCAAGCGATCCCGGCTGCCGAGCCGGCCCCTGCCGGCGAGCCCGTCGAACCTGCGGCAGATGCCGCTGTCAGCGTCGCGCCGCGTGAGCCGAAGGAAGAGTCGTGGGCCGAGGTCGCGCCGCTTTCCGGTCTCGAGTCCTCGACTGCGTTCGAGGCGGTGGAGGCGGCGGAGCCGGTGGCTGAGGAGCCGCCTGCCGCCGGTGGCGTCGAATCGGTGGAGCGGCCGGAGCCGTCAGCGATCCCACCGCGGGCCGAAACCCCTGCGACTGAGCTGGACCGCGTCGAAGACCAGGTGGATGTAGCCGAACCGGTCGGCGAACCGTGGGTTTCGGATCTGTCCGCAAGGTGGGTTGCTGAGGAATCGCCGGAGGCTGAAGCTGGGGCGCGCGAGGTGCCGGAGCCCGACAAAGAGCCTCCGGTTCAGGAGCCTGAGGCCGGGGAACCCGTGCTCGACGCTCCAGCTCTCGTCACGCCGGCCCACGGTGATCCGTTCTCTGACTGGCTCCCGAGCGGTGAGGGGGTGGTCGAGCCGGCGGAGGAGGAGGACTGGATGACCGCCGCGGGCTCGGTCGCGAGCCAGGGCGACGGGGACACGGGTGCCGTGCGCGAGGAGCAGCGTTCGAAGCCGTACGACTATCACGACTGGCTGCCGCCGCTCTCCGGCGACACCTCTGCTGTGACGGACACTGCCGCCGCGCCCGTCGCGCCTGAGACGTCAGACGCGGCCGATGTGACCGGGACGCCCGTGCCTCTCGGGGCTGCGGCCGACGCGGTCGGTCAACAGGTGGAAGCTGCGGAGCCGCCGGCTGCCGTGTCACCGGCTGAGCTGCACCCTGCAGCGGAGGCGGACATCGCTGCCATTGAGCCTCCGCAACGAGCGGAGGAGGTGGAGCCGCGGCCGGTGCTCGCCAGCGAGACGATGGCCGACCTCTACCTCCAGCAGGGACACGTCTCGCTCGCTGTCGAGGTCCTGCGCGAGCTGGTCGCGTCGCGGCCGGACGACGAGCGGCTGCGTGCGCGGCTGGCAGAAGTCGGGCGCGCGGCAGCTGCGCCGCCGCGCGAGACGGTGCGCGACATGTTCGCCCGCTTTGCGCGCACGGCACAGCCGCTGCGCGAGCGCACTCCGCCGCGCACGACGGACGTGGCGGATGCCCGCGAACCAGAACCGGCGGGACCGCTCGGCGAATTCTTCGGGGACGGAGCGAGCGGTTACTCTGACCCCCGCGCGAACGCGCTGCTGGCGATGGCGACGCCGGCGGCAGCGGCGTCCGAGGGTGAGGATTTCGAGCGGTGGCTGGCCGGGGCGCGCCGCCCGTGAACATCGCTGTCATCAACGGTCCCAATCTCAATCTGCTGGGCTCCCGCGAGCCGGGGCTGTACGGCCCGGAAACGCTGGACGACATCGAGACCCGCCTGCGGATCGTGGCGGACGAGCTCGGCATCTCGATCGAGTTCTCGCAGCACAACGGGGAAGGCGAGATGATAGACCGCATTCACGATCTGCGCGGACGCGCGGACGGCCTGCTGGTCAACGCCGGCGCGTACACGCATTCGAGCCTCGCCATCCGCGACGCGCTGGTCGCAGTGGGCACCCCCTACGTGGAGGTCCACATCACCAACATCTACTCGCGTGAGCCGCTGCGGCGCCGGTCCATGCTGGCGCGTGACGCCGCGGCCACGATCACGGGCTTCGGCGCATACGGTTACGAGCTGGCCCTGAGAGGCCTCGTGCGGATGCTGCTCATCAGTGGCTGACCGGCGGAACGCGCGGCTGGCGGCTGTCGTCGACGGGTTCACCAACGACGTTGACGGACTGCTCGTCAGCAGCCTCCCGAACATCCGCTACCTGACAGGGTTCTCCGGCTCCAACGCGCTTCTCTTCCTGTCGCGCGGCGAGAGGCTCCTGATCACCGATTTCCGGTACGACACGCAGGTGCGCGCGGAAGTCGGCGATCTCGCAGCGATCAGAATCGAGCGCGTGTCGCTGTGGGACGGGCTGTGGGCGGTGCTCCCCACGATGCAGGGGCTGAAGGTGCTCGGCTTCGAGGCGGCGCACGTGACGCACCGCGACTTCCAGCGGCTGCTCGAGTCGGGCGCGCGCTGGCAGTGGCGGCCGCAGCCGCACCTGGTGGAGGACCTGCGCGAGTCGAAGGACGCTGATGAGGTGGACCTCATCCGGCAGGCAGCGGACATGGCGCTGCGCGCACTTGGACGCACGCTGCAATCCGTCCGGGAAGGACTCACCGAGTTGCAGGTCGCCGGGATCCTGGAGCATGCCCTGCGGGACGAGGGGAGCGAGGGCTTCCCGTTCCCGACGATCGTGGCATCCGGACCGCGGGCCGCGCTGCCGCACGCCCGCACGTCGTCACGCGCGCTCGCGCGCGGCGACCTCGTGATCCTCGATTTCGGCGCTGAGTATCGCGGCTACTGCTCGGACATCACGCGCACGTTCGTGGTCGGAACCGCCTCTGCCGAGCAGCGCGAGGCGCATGACGTCGTGCGCGGAGCGAACGCCGCCGCGCAGACCGGGATCAGGGCCGGCATGACCGGTCAGGATGCTGACGCACTCGCCAGACGCTACATTGAGCGCCACGGCTATGGCGAGGCGTTCGGTCACGGCCTCGGACACGGCATAGGACTGGAAGTTCACGAGGCACCCCGGCTGTCCCGCACCGCCACAGGGCGGTTGCCTGTCGGCGCCGTCGTGACAATCGAACCGGGCATCTACCGGCCGGAATGGGGAGGCATTCGTATTGAGGACGACGTGCACCTCTCGGCCGACGGCCCCGAGCTGTTGACGGATTATCCGCGCGAGCTCATCGAGGTCCCGTGAGACCGTACACAACCGGCCCCATATGATCGACCTTCGCTACGTCAAGAAACTCGTTGACATGCTCGACGGATCGTCGGTGGATTCGATCGAGATCTCCACGGAGAAGGGCGTCCGGATCCGGATCGCGAAAACCTCGCAGCAGCGGCAGTTCCATGTCGTTGCGCCTGCGGGCCCCCCGCCGGCCGCAGGGCCCGCCCCCCAGGCTGCTGCAGCCGCCCCCGCACCCTCTGCCCCGCCGGCTCCCCGGGAGCCTGAGAAGATCCAGCTGGTCGAGGTCAAATCCCCGATGGTGGGGACTTTCTACGCCGCTCCGGAGCCCGGAGGCAAGCCGTACGTGGCAGTTGGTGACCGTATCAGGCGTGGACAAGTCCTCTGTATCATCGAGGCCATGAAGATCATGAACGAGCTCGAATCCGAGGTGGAGGGGGTCGTGAAGGAAATCAGCGCTCAGGACGCACATCCCGTGGAATACGGCCAGGCCCTGTTCCGGGTGGATCCAAATGGCTGACCGGGCCAGACCCGTCGCCGCGGCGCCGGCGGCTCCCCAGGCTGCTCCCCGTCCCGCGGGCGTGGGGCCGGCCGGGCCGCCTCGTTCGCCCGCCGGTGGCCCTGGCATGCCAGGGGCCCCACAGCGGCCCCCAGCACCCCCCGGGGGGGCGGTTGCCCCCCAGGTACGCCCCACACCTCAGACCGGGGGCCCGCCACGCTCGCCGGCCGCCGGGTCGATGTCTCCGTTCGCCACCCCCCCGGCCCCGGGTGCGGCCCCCATGGGCTCGCCCACCACGCCGTTCGAGTACCGCAACGTCCTCCAGGAGCTGGTCAAGCGCGGCGCCTCCGACCTCCACCTCAAGGTCGGGCGTCCCCCGGCTCTCCGGATCAGCGGTGACCTCACCCCGCTCGACAACCCGCCTCTCCGGCCGGAAGACCTTCGGTTCATCGCCGAGCAGCTGATGACCCCGAAGCAGATCCAGGAGTTCGTCGAGCACAAGGAATGTGACTTCGCCCTCGGCGTCCCGGGAATCGGGCGTTTCCGGGTCAACGCCTACCAGCAGCGCGGGACGATTGCGTTCGCCTTCCGTACCATCGCCTTCCAGGCGCAGACGGTCGAGGAGCTCCACCTGCCGCCGATCATCGGCGACATAGCGATGAAACCGCGCGGGCTGGTGCTCGTGACAGGCGTGACCGGATCGGGCAAATCAACCGCTCTGGCCGCGATGATTCACCACATCAACATGCACCGGCGCGCGAACGTGATCACGATCGAGGACCCGATCGAGTTCCTGCACCGCGACATCAACTGCAACATCAACCAGCGCGAGATCGGCACCGATACGGGCAACTTCGCCCAGGCGCTGCGCCGCGTGCTGCGGCAGGACCCGGACGTCATCCTCATCGGTGAGATCCGCGACATCGAGACACTGGACACCGCGCTCAAGGCGGCCGATACCGGCCATCTCGTCTTCTCGACGCTGCACACGACGGATGCGACGCAGACGATCAACCGCGTCCTGTCCTTCTATCCGCCGCACCAGCAGTCGGAAGTGCGCTTCATGCTGTCCAGCGCGCTGCAGGCCGTGATCTCGCTGCGGCTGGTTCCGCGCATGGACAAGCCGGGCCGCATTCCTGCCTGCGAGATCCTGATCAACACCGCGGCGGTGCGCGACAACATCCTGGACATGAACCGGTCGCTGAACATCCCCGACCTGATCAAGGAAGGCACGGTCCAGTACGGGATGCAGACGTTCGACCAGTCGCTGATGCAGTGGTACTCGCAGGGTGTCGTGTCGTACGACAACGCGATATTCCACGCGACGAACCCGACGGAGTTCGCCCTCAAGGTGCAGGGGGTGGCGGCATCGAGCGACACGACGTGGGACGCCTTTACGGGCAGTCAGGCGTAATCGCCTGCGGCGATCAGCGGTTAGCGATTAGCTATTAGCGGAAAGTGACTGCGGCAACTGCGGTTTCCGCAGTAGCTTTCCGCTAACCGCTAACGGCTAATCGCTCTTTGTTCAAGAAAGTCCTGATCGCCAACCGCGGCGAGATCGCTCTCCGCGTCAACCGCGCGTGCCACGAGCTCGGCGTGCAGACTGTCGCCGTGTACAGCGAGGCGGACAGGGAGTCGCTGCACGTCCGCTTTGCCGACGACGACGTCTGCATCGGTCCGGCCCCCGCTCGCGACTCGTACCTCAACATTCCGCGGCTGATAGCCGCCGCCGAAATCACCGGCGCGGACGCAATTCACCCCGGGTACGGCTTTCTCGCGGAGAACGCGGAGTTCGCCGAAACCTGCGCCGCGTCGAACATCCACTTCATCGGACCTACGCCGCATCAGATCCGGCAGATGGGGGACAAGGCGACGGCGCGCCGCACGATGGTGGAGGTCGGCGTCCCGATCATCCCCGGGACGCCCGGGCCCGTCGAGGACGCGGACGAGGCGCTCACGTTCGCCAGGAAGATTGGCTTTCCCGTCATCATCAAGGCGGCCGCCGGCGGGGGCGGGAAGGGCATGCGCGTCGCCAAGGACCCGGACGATTTCGCCCGCTCGTTCCAGCTGGCGCGCTCGGAGGCGCTGTCCGCCTTCGGCAACGGCGACGTGTACGTCGAGAAGTATCTGGCCCGTCCGCGGCACATCGAGTTTCAGATACTCGGGGACCAGCACGGACGAGTCATCCACCTGGGCGAGCGTGACTGCTCGGTGCAGCGCCGCCACCAGAAGCTCATCGAAGAGGCGCCGAGCCCGGCGATGACTCCCGAGCTGCGGCAGAAGATGGGCGATGCGGCAGTCGCCGGAGCGAAGGCGATCGACTACGTCGGCGCGGGGACGATCGAGATGCTGCTCGACGAGGACGGGTCGTTCTACTTCATGGAGATGAACACCCGCATCCAGGTCGAGCACCCGGTGACCGAGATGCTGACGGGCGTGGACCTGGTGAAGGAGCAGATCCGCGTCGCGAGCGGCGATCACCTGACGGTGAATGAGCTCCCCTACCTCCGCGGCCACGTGATCGAGTGCCGCGTCAACGCGGAAGACCCGGCGCGCAACTTCCAGCCGTCACCCGGGAAGATCGAAGTGTTCCATCCACCGGGCGGGCCGGGCGTGCGCCTCGACACCCACGTCTATGCCGGGTACGTAGTCCCACCGTACTACGATTCGCTCATCGCCAAGCTGCTGTGCCAGGGGCGGGACCGGGCCGAGGCGGTGAGGCGCATGCAGATGGGGCTGGAGAGCTTCATCATCGAGGGGGTCACGACGACGATCCCGTTCCTCGCCCGGGTGATGCAGAACGAGCGGTTCAAGAAGGGCGAGGTGGACACCAAGTTCCTCGAGCGGGAGCCGGAGCTGTTCAAGGATCTCGCATAGGCGGTGGAAAAACTGTGGAAAAAAGGCGCTCCAACCGCGATTTTCGGGGGTGCCTGCAACCAAGCGCTCTCGCGCTGCCGCCGCATCTGCTGAAGAGCAACTCGAAGGGGACGACCGAGCCGCTCACATAAAGCGCGAGCTGACCGCGATCGGCCTGTCGATCCTCGGCGTGTTCCTGGTGGGCACGCTGCTGCTTCACGGCCTCGCGCTGCTGCGGGCGGGCGCATCGGATGTGCGCACCAGCTTCGGCTGGCTTGGCGCGGGGCTGGTGACGCCGCTGATTGCGGGCTTCGGCTGGCCGGGCGCAGTGCTGATCGCGATCGCTCCGATCGTGCACGCGCTGCAGCTGTTCGGCCGTCTCACGGCACGAACGGGGCGCGTGTGGCTCGTCTTCCTGTTCGGCGGCGCACTGCTCGTCCCCGTCGCGTTCGGCCTGCTGACCGGCGCTCAGCCGGAAGCGCATCCGCTCGCGGGGATGTGGGGCTCGTTCATCGCTTTCTATCTGATTCCCGCGACTGGCGCCGCCGGCGGCTGGCTCGTGTGGCTGCTGCTCGTCAGCGTCCTGATGGCGGTCACGCTGCACTGGAATCCGGTGCGCATGCTCGTTGGCCGTCGTGAGCCGCGGCTGGTGAAGGAGCCGGCACGCATGCGCGCCAGCGTCGCGCGGGCGCTGGAGCCGACGCCCGAAGAGATGCCCGCGATGGAGCCGATGCTCGCCGAAGGGCTGAACAGTGAGAGCAATGGCAACGGCGCGCGAAAGCGGCGCGACCGCGCAGCGGTGCGCAATGGAGCCGGCGAACTGCGTGACAGCCTGTTCACCGCCGCGGAAGACGCCGTGCTGACCGGAGCGGATGAGCTGCCACCGGTGGAGTTGCTCACCCCCGGCGAGGGCAGGAGCGCGGAGCTCTCCGACGAGGAGCTCGAGGCGACGGGCAGGAAGCTCGTCGAAGCGCTCGCGACTTTCAGGATCGACTGCGAATTGCGGCGGGACTGGAAGAGCGGCCCGGTCGTGACCCAGTTCCGCATCGTGCCCGCGCCGGGCGTAAAGGTGCGCCAGATCGCGAACCTCGCGAACGACATCGCTCTCGCGATGAAGGCGTCCAGCATCCGCATCGTGGCACCAGTTCCGGGGATCGGAGCCGTCGGCATCGAAGTCCCGAACCCGAAGCGCGAAGTCGTTGCACTGCGCGATCTCATCGAGCTTCCCGACTTCCAGCGCAAGGCAGCCGCGCTGCCCGTCGCGCTCGGCAAGGATCTCGAGGGACAGCCGGTCGTCACCGATCTCGCGAAGATGCCGCACCTGTTGATTGCGGGCGCGACGGGCGCAGGCAAGTCCGTGTGCATCAACACGCTCATCACCAGCCTGCTGTACCGCCACACGCCGCGCACGCTGCGGATGCTGATGATAGACCCGAAGATGGTCGAGCTCAGCGTGTACAACTCGCTGCCGCACCTGCGGCGCAAGGTCGTGACCGACAACCACGACGCGGCGATCGCGCTGAAGTGGGCCGTGGGGGTGATGGAGGAGCGGTACAAGCTGCTCGCGGCCAACGGTGCGCGGAACCTGCAGGACTTCAACCGCAAGGTTGACGAGGGCGCGCAGCTCAAGTGGCCGATAGATCCGGCGTCGGCGTACGAGCGCGCGGACCACGACGGCGATCGGCTGCCGTACTACGTAATCATCATCGACGAGCTGGCCGACCTGATGATGACGGTGCAGGGCGAGGTCGAGACGCCGCTCGCCAAGCTGGCGCAGAAAGCGCGCGCGATCGGGATCCACCTGGTGCTCGCGACGCAGCGGCCGAGCGTGAACGTGGTGACCGGTCTGATCAAGGCGAATTTCCCGAGCCGCATCGCGTTCCAGGTCGCGTCGCAGGTGGACAGCCGCACGATCATCGACGGCGTCGGCGCGGAGCTGCTGCTCGGCACGGGCGACATGCTGTTCCTCCCACCGGGCAAGCCCGAGCCGGAGCGCCTTCAGGGTGCGTTCATCTCCAGCGAGGAGACCGAGGAGCTGGTGAAGTGGTACGACACGCACCGCACTCCGAGAGCTGAGGGTGCAGCCGACCCGGTCGCCGACGAGGATCCGATCGAGGTGGCGCGGCAGCGCGAGGCGCTCGAGTCAGGCGCGGGTGAGGGCGACGGCGAGGCGGGTGACCGCGACCGCCTGTTCCGCGAGGCCGCCGAGGTCGTGATCCAGCACCAGCAGGGCTCGACTTCGCTGCTCCAGCGCCGGCTGAAAGTCGGCTACGGTCGCGCAGCGCGCATCATCGATCAGCTGCACTATGCGGGCGTGCTTGGACCGCCGGACGGGTCGAAGCCGCGCGACGTGCTCGTGGGGTTCGAGGAGCTGGACCGAATCACCAGCCCGCGAGCTTAGAGGCAGGTTCCTCCGGCCGCCTGCCTGGTCGGAGCCCTGGAGAGCACGGCGCAAAGCACAACTACCAGCTTTGCGCCGTGCCTCCAAGGCTCCTCCCGGCGCGGCGGCCGAGCGAACGTCGTTTCGTCGCGAACCAGCACCAATGCACGCTCGCTCCGCCGCGACCGGCGCGTGCCTCCGTGGCGCGACGCGATGATGGGGTTGTTCATCGCGAGCGACACGGGGGCAACGCCGAGGCAGGCGGAGCGACGTGCAACAAGTCGATGATGGACGTGACACAACGGTCACGCTTCTCCTGACTGGCACGGACACGTTGCTTGCGTGTCGCACAATCAGGAGCTGGGAGAACTCGGCGAACGGATCGCGGCCAGGTGGCTTGTCTGGAAAGGCTGGGTCATACGCGACCGGCGGTTCCGCAACGGCCACCGCGACATAGACATCGTCGCGCAACGCCATCAGCTGGTCGCCTTCGTCGAGGTCAAGGCACGCGCCGGCGCCGAGTTCGGGGACCCGGTGGAGGCCGTGCACTGGCGGAAGCAGCGGGAGCTGCGCCGATCGGCGCTCGTCTGGATTGCTCGGAACGGCGCGGCCGGGCACGAGTACCGGTTCGACGTTGTTGGGGTGCTGATAGCGGGTGCAAGAATCCGTGTAAAGCATGTGGAAAACGCGTTCAATGCGGCCTGATCCGCCGTTGCGCGGCGGACGGCATCTTCGTAGTTTCTTCGGTATCGGCAGGCCGGGCGGAAAAAGCATAGAATTCGGTCTGCCAGCCCCCTCGTACGCATAACCCACGGGTGACCAGAATGGCCTCATCGGCGACGCAGGAAGAGCGCAGGCAGGACGACAAGAAGAAGGCACTGGGGCTGGCGATCGCGCAGATCGAGAAGAACCACGGCAAGGGCGCGATCATGAAGATGGGCGCGAACTCGCCGCGGGTTCGCGTGGATGCGATCCCCACGGGCGCGATCAACCTGGATGCGGCGATCGGCGTCGGCGGAATCCCGCGCGGCCGCGTCACCGAGATCTACGGTCCCGAGTCCAGCGGCAAGACGACGCTGTCGCTGCACGTCGTGGCAAACGCGCAGAAAACCGGCGGCGTCGCCGCCTACATCGATGCGGAGCACGCGCTCGACATCGAGTACGCCCGCAAGCTCGGCGTGGACATCGAGAACCTGCTCGTGTCCCAGCCCGACACCGGAGAGCAGGCGCTCGAGATCTGCGAGATACTCGTGCGCTCCGGCGCCGTTGACGTGGTCGTCGTTGATTCGGTCGCCGCGCTCGTGCCGAAGGCCGAGATCGAGGGTGACATGGGCGATTCGCACGTGGGGCTGCAGGCGCGGCTGATGAGCCAGGCGCTGCGCAAGCTCACCGGCGCCATCGCCCGCTCGCGCACGGCCGTGATCTTCATCAACCAGCTGCGCGAGAAGATCGGCGTGATGTTCGGGAACCCCGAAACGACCACGGGTGGCCGCGCCCTCAAGTTCTACTCGTCCGTACGCCTCGACATCCGCCGCGTCACCGCCGTGAAGGACAAGGAGGAGGTGACCGGGTCGCACGTGCGCGTGAAGGTCGTGAAGAACAAGGTCGCGCCGCCGTTCAAGCAGGCGGAGTTCGACATCATGTATGCCGAGGGGATCAGCCACGAGTCGCTGGTGCTCGACATTGCCGTCGAGTCGGGGATCGTGGACAAGTCCGGCGCGTGGTACACGTACGGCAATCAGCGCCTCGGTCAGGGGCGCGAGAACTCCAAGATGTTCCTCAAGGACAACCGCGCCCTGCTCGGCGAGATCGAGGAGAAGGTGAAGATCGTGCTCGGCGTGAAGCCGCTCGAGGTCGAGGTGGAGCCGGAAGTGGCCGAGGAAAACAGCGATTAGCGGTTAGCGATCAGCGGAAACCAACTGCGGTGAGGAGTTGCGACTGCGGTGTGAGGGAAGGACATCTTTGCGGGGGCCGGGTGCGGCTTCCTGCTCGTGAGCGGACCCGGAATTCCGCCGCGACAGGGAACGCAGCCGGTCCCTCGTGTTTCCGGAGGCGGTGATTGACGGACACTGGCAGCGGTCCGCGTGAGCGCCCGGGTGAGTCCGCGCACTCGTACGGACTCAAGCTGCTTGCGATGCGGGCGTACTCCGTCCGCGACCTGGGGCGGAAGCTCGAGCGCCGGGGGTATCCAGCCGGAGAAGTGGCCGAGACAGTGGCGAGCTTCACCGAGTCGGGACTGCTCGACGACGTGCGGTTCGCGGCCCAGTACGCGCGCAGCCGAATCGTGAACGACTCGGCCGCACCGCGGCGCGTCGTCCAGTTGCTGGGGAGGTACGGCGTTCCGCGCACCCTCGCCGAGCAGGCCGTCGCCCGCACCATCGAGGAAGAGGAGCTGAACCCTGCCGACAGCGCTGAGCTGCTCGCCCGCAAGAAGGCCGCGACGCTTACCGGTCTCGAGCTCGCTGTCGCGCGCCGACGCCTGTATGGCTACCTCGCCCGCCGCGGCTTCGACCTCGAACACATCCGGGGAGCAGTGGCTTCGGCGCTCGCCGACCGCTGACGAGTCAGTCGGCGCGCTGGCCGCGAGTGCCGGCGGCCTTGTAGCTTGATGTGATGCAGTCCGCCGACATCCGCACACGATTCCTGCAGTTCTTCGAGCGCAACGGGCACCGCATTCTGTCCAGCGCGCCGCTCGTGCCACAGGACGATCCGACGCTCCTGTTCGTGAACGCGGGAATGGTTCCGTTCAAGCGGATGTTCCTCGGCGGTGAGGAGCCGGTGCCGGGTCGTCGGGCCACGACCTCGCAGAAATGCGTGCGGGCGGGGGGCAAGCACAACGACCTGGAGCAGGTCGGCCATACAGCCCGGCATCACACGTTCTTCGAGATGCTCGGGAACTTCTCGTTCGGCGACTACTTCAAGCGCGACGCGATCCGCTTCGCCTGGGAGTTCCTTACCGAAGAGCTCGCCATGGACCCTGCGCACCTCCGCGTCACTGTGTACCACGGCGACGACGAAGCGCCGGCGCTGTGGGGCGAGATCGCGGGGCTGGCGCCCACGCGCATCTACTCGCTCGGAGAGAAGGACAACTTCTGGCAGATGGCCGAAACCGGACCGTGCGGCCCGTGCTCCGAGATCTACGTGGATCTCGCGCACGTGACCGACGACTGGGCACCGCCGCAGGGTGCTTCGGGCGAGTGGACGGAGCTGGATCGCACGGAGTTCTCCCACGATGCGTTCGTGGAAGGCGCGGAAGCCGGGCGGTTCCTCGAGTTCTGGACCCTCGTGTTCATGCAGTACGACCGGCAGGAGGACGGCACGCTGGTGCCGCTGCCGAAGCCGTCAGTGGACACCGGCATGGGGCTCGAGCGCATCACGGCCGTGCTCCAGCGCAGGTCGAACAATTTCCACACCGACCTGTTCACGCCGCTGCTGGACGCGGTGAGCGCCGCAACGAAGATCCCGTACGATGACTCGGCGTCACACCGGGTGATCGCCGATCATGCGCGTGCTGTCGCGTTTCTTCTCGCCGACGGAGTGTTCCCGTCCAACGAGGGTCGTGGCTACGTTCTGCGCCGTATTCTGCGGCGCGCGGTACGCCACGCCTGGCTGCTGGGGCGTGATCAGCCGCTGCTGCACCACGTCGTTGGCGCCGTGATCCGGCACATGGGGAACGCGTGGCCGGAGCTCAAACGACGCGAGCGGCACATCATCGACACGACGCGGGCGGAGGAGGAGCGGTTCCTCGCGACGATCGCCGGCGGAATGAAGCGATTCGACGAGATCGCGCCGACCGCGAGCACCCAGGGCTCCACGGCCGTGCGCGGCACGATCTCGGGCGAGGAAGCATTCCGCCTGTACGACACGTTCGGTTTTCCGCTCGACCTGACCGAGCTGATGGCGCGGGAACGCGGCTACACAGTGGACGTGCAGGGGTTCGAGCAGGCGCTGTCGCGGCAGCGCGAGCAGTCGCGCGAAGACCGCAAGGGGCGCGACCGCGCGGCGGCGCAGGGAACCGGGGAGGTCGTTCGCGCGTCCGGGACCAGCTCCGGCGCGTCGGAGTTCGTCGGGTACGATGAGCTCCGCGCCGACACCCGGATCGCGGCCGTCACGCAGTACCCCGACGGCCGCCTGGGAGTCGCGCTCGAGCGCACGCCGTTCTACGTCGCGGGCGGCGGACAGATCTCGGACGTGGGCGAGATCGCGGGCGACGGCTGGACGTTCGCCGTGGAAGACGTGCGGCGCGAGGACGGTCGCCCGTTCGCGGTCGGAACGCTGAGCGGGGACCGCGAGCAGCTGCTGCGCGCGGTGGACGGCAGCGCGACCGTCACTGCGACAGTCCCGCGCAGCCGGCGGCTCGATACCGAGCGCAATCACACGGCGACGCACCTGCTGCACGCTGCGCTGCGGGAAGTGCTCGGCGATCACGTGCACCAGGCCGGCTCGCTCGTCGCACCAGACCGGCTGCGGTTCGATTTCACCCATCACGGGCCTGTCACGCGCGAGCAGCTCGACGACATCGAGCGCCGGGTGAACGAGGGGATCTTCGCCGCGGAGCCCGTCGTCTTCGAACAGAAGTCGTACGCGGAGGCGCTCGCGCTCGGCGCGATGGCGCTGTTCGGCGAGAAGTACGGCGACGTCGTGCGCGTGGTCTCCATTCCCGGGCGATCTATGGAGCTGTGCGGCGGCACGCACGTTCGCAACACTTCCGAGATCGGCCTGTTCAGGATCGTGAGCGAATCGGGGATCGCGGCCGGGGTGCGGCGCATCGAGGCATACACGGGCCCGCGTGCATTCGAGTTGATGCGCGAACGGGAGCGCGAGCTCGGCAGGGTCGCGGAGCTGGTGCGTGCTGCGCCCGACGTTGCGGCGCAGCGGGTGAAGGCGCTGGTCGAGGAGCGGCGCACGCGGGAGAAGAACAAGGAGCGTGGCGAGAGCCCGGGCGCGATCGGCGCGCTGCTGGACTCCGCGGTCCGGGTCAACGGTGCGCGGATCGTCGCCGCCAGCGTCGAGGTGCCCGACGTGAAGGCGCTGCAGGAGACGGGTGACTTGCTGCGGGCGCAGCTCGGCAGCGGTGTGGGAGTTCTCGCGGCGAGCTTCGCGGAAGGGAAGAACACCATCCTCCTGGTCGTGACGGACGATCTCAGGGACCGCGGCCTGCGCGCCGACGCGCTCATCCGCGAGGTGGCGGCCGTCGCCGGTGGCAAGGGCGGCGGCAAGCCGCACATGGCGCAGGCGGGGATAGCCGATGCCGCGCGCATTCCCGAGGTCCTGTCGCGCGTGGCCGAGCTGGTCACTCCCCACCTTCAGGCGGCGCGGTGACGACTGCGGAATGGCTTGGTGCGCGCGAGCCGCGGCCGCCCGGGCGGCTCGCGGTGCGGCTGCTCCCGGACGGGAGTGACAGCGACCTGGATCAGGTCGCGCTGCAGCGTCTGGAGAGCCTCATAGCCGCCGGCGATCACTCGCGCGCGGTCGCGGGTGAGCTGCTCGCGGTGGATGCGCTCGTCACCTACGCGTGCGAGCACGCTGCGGAGCGGTGGCAAAGCGGGGAGTTGAGCGAGAGTTCGCTGGTGGAGTGGTGCGAGCGGTTCGCCACGCGGATCGCCGAGCTCGCCGGCGCCACGTTTGCCCGCGCCAGGTGAGGTGGGCTGAGGCAGTCGTGCGACCGCGGCTGGCGGGGCGCTCCCCGTGACCGACATCGCCCGCCGCATTCAGCCGCCATCCGAGGTCATCGAGATCGCAGCGAAGCTGGAGAAGGCGGGTTATGAGACCTGGTGCGTCGGCGGCGGCGTGCGTGACGCGCTGATCGGGATACCCAACCTCGACTGGGACCTCGCGACCGCGGCGCCGCCCCAGACGATCCGCTCCCTTTTCCGGCGCACGATTCCGGTCGGCGAGAAGTTCGGCACCATTATCGTGCTCGACCGGCACAACGTGAAGCACGAGGTGACGACGTTCCGCCGCGACGTGGAGACCGACGGCCGCCACGCCGTGGTCGAATTCGGCGTCTCGCTCGACGAGGATCTCAGCCGGCGCGACTTCACGATCAACGCGATCGCTTACTCTCCCTCGCGCGGCGTGCTGCACGATCCGTTCGACGGCATTCGCGATCTCGAGGCGCGGGTCGTTCGCGCCGTGGGCGAGCCCGGTGAGCGGATGAAGGAGGACCGGCTCCGCGCGCTGCGCGCCATCCGGTTCGCTGCACGCTACGACTTCAGCATCGAGCCGCGGACGTGGGAGGCCGTGGCGGCGAGCGCGCCATACCTCGAGCGGCTTTCGGCCGAGCGAGTCAAGCAGGAGATCGAGAAGACGATGGAGCAGGTGCCGTGTCCCGGGCGCGCTTTCGCGATGTGGCGGGAGTCAGGCGCGCTGGGAGAGCTGGTGCCGTCGCTCGCTCACATCTCCGCAACCGATCTCGCCACGCTCGACGCCATGGTGATCCCGCGGCAGGCCGGACACTCCAGGCGGCGGATGATGCGGCTCATCGCTCTCTTTGCCGCCGCCGACGCCGACAGGGTGGCCCCGAGCCTGCGCGGCCTCCGGTTCGCCAACACGGACATCCGCTGGATATCGGAGACCGTTCAGCGGTGGCACCTGCTCGAAGCGCGGATGACGGCGGCGCTGCTGCGTCCCGAGGGGCCGGCCGACGCGGAGCTGAGGGAGTGGGCTGCGCTCGCGGGGCGGACGCGTCTGGCGTACGTCCTCCGGCTCGCTGCGGCGCGGTGGCATGCGATACGCGAAGGGGGAATCGGCAGCGCGCCGCCGCGCGAGCGCGTGGCGTCCGCCTACCGTCGCGCGATACGGATCGCTTACAGAGACCCCATCGAGGTCGGGGACCTCGCGCTCAACGGCTCGGACCTGGAGCGGCTCGGGCTTTCCGGGCCGGCGGTCGGTCAGGCGCTGCAGAGGCTGCTGCGCGCCGTGGTGGAGGATCCGTCCGTCAACACACCCGCGCGACTGGAGGCTATCATCAGGGGCGAAATGAGTGGCGGCGACGGCACCGAACCTTCATCGGCAGGCGGCAGACAGTCCGCGGCCAGCGACCATTAGCATGCTCTTCCGAACCAGGCAGGACGACTCGACGGTGTGGCGCAGGTTCCGTTCGGGCGCGGACGGCTTCACGTTCACGCAGGAGGCCGACCACTACGAGGCGCACGTTGCGGCGACGGCGGAGCGCGTCGTGGATCTCTTCCATTCACTGAGCGAGCACCTGCCGCCGGCGGTGGACGTCGTCATCGACGATCGGCGGACCGGGCGGGTGTGGACCGGTGACTCCATCGCCCTTCCCGATCTGCGCGATGCAGTCGCCCGCCTCAAGGTCCCCCTTGCCACGTATGGCGGCGTGGAAATATCGGCTTACAGCCCCGAAGATCAGCTCAGCATCACTCCCGACCTGGAGCTGTACGCGTACTCGCGTTCCGACCGCTGGGCGTATCTGCTCCAGTCGCGCGGGCTCGAGGAATACGGGCAGCTGGCGGACAAGCCGTGGCGGATCGGGTCGTGGGATCGCGCGCCTGCGCCGACGCTGACGGATGCAGTGGCGGCGGCAGCGGAGCGGATCGGACTGACACCGGCTTGAAGACGGCGCTGGTGTACGCCACCATCGCGGCTGGCGCCAACGTACTTGGAGCCGCGGCCGTCACGGCGCGCCCGCGCTGGAGCGCAGCGGCGCTGGACCGGCTGCTCGCCTTCTCCGCCGGCTTCATGATCGCAGTGGCTCTGCTGGAGCTGATACCGGAAGCGTTCGAGCGCGATGGACGGTATGCGGCGGCCGTCGTGCTTATCGGCTATCTGTCGGTGCACCTCACGCAGCATGCATTGGTCGCTCACTTCCACTTCGGTGAGGAGACGCACAAGGTCACCAAGGCAATCGGCTGGTCAGCGCTCGCCGGCCTGATGCTGCACACGCTGGTGGACGGTGTCGCGATTTCGAGCGGCTTCTCGGTCAGCGCCGCGGTCGGGATGCTCGTGTTCCTGGCGATAATGCTGCACAAGATCCCCGAAGGGCTCGCGATTTCCAGCATCTTCCTGGCTGCAGGCGCCTCGCGCGGCCGGGCGCTGCTCGCGGCCGGAGTGCTCGGCCTGGCAACGATCGTCGGCGTGATGCTCACGGAGATCATCGAGCCGCTTGCCGCCAACGGGCTCGCGCTCTCCGGTGGCGTTGCGTTGTACGTCGGCGCGTCGAACCTGGTGCCCGAGTTCCAGGCCAAGCGGGGATGGCAGCTTCCGTTCGCGTTCTTCCTCGGGTGCGGACTGTACGCAGTGCTCCGGTATTTCCTCCGGGGGGTATGACGCTCCGAAGCTCTCACAGGGACAGGTAGTGCCCAAGCCTCATCGCCGGGGGATGCGCCAGCCCTCTGCAGAAGACACACTGTTCGCCGGCTCGGCTCCGCCGCCGCCGCTCGCGGCGCGCATGCGCCCGCGCACCCTCGAGGAATTCGCCGGGCAGGAGCACCTGCTCGCGCCGGGGCGGCAGCTGCGCACCGACATCGAGCGCGGCACCGTCGGCTCAATGGTGTTTTGGGGACCGCCCGGCAGCGGCAAGACCACGCTTGGCCGGCTCATCGCGCAGTACACCGAGCGCGAGTTCGTTCCGTTCTCGGCGGTGACGGAGGGCGTGCAGCGCGTGCGGGAAGTAGTGCAGCAGGCCGCCGAGCGGCTGCAGATGGGGCGGGGAACGATCCTGTTCGTGGACGAGATCCACCGGTTCAACAAGGCGCAGCAGGACGCGTTTCTGCCGCACGTGGAAGCCGGGACTATCACGCTGATTGGAGCGACGACGGAGAACCCGTCGTTCGAGCTGAACGGCGCGCTGCTGTCGCGGCTGCGTGTGTTCGTGCTGCAGCCGCTCGGCGCCGACGCCATCGGCGGGATCCTTCGCGGGGCACTGGGCGACGACGAGCGTGGACTTGCTGCGATGCAGCTTGCGGTGGACGATGAGGCGCTCGAGGCGCTCGCGCTGGAAGCCGACGGCGACGCGCGCCGCGCGCTGACCGTGCTGGAGGCGGCGGCGCTGCACGTCGGTCAGGGGGGCCGGATCACGGTGGAGGCGGTGCGCGATGCGATGCAGAAGCGGTTCGCGCTGCACGACAAGAGCGGCGAGGTGCACTTCAACATGCTCTCAGCGTTCCACAAGTCGTTGCGCGGGAGCGATCCGGACGGAGCGCTGTACTGGGCCGCACGGATGATCGAGGGCGGCGAGGATCCGATGGTGATCTTCCGACGCGCGCTGGCGATGGCCGCGGAGGACATTGGCCTCGCCGATCCGCAGGCGTTGCAGATGGCGGTGGCGGCGCGCGAGGCGTTTCACGTCCTCGGGCCGCCCGAGGGTTATCTGCCGCTGGCCGAGATGGTGGTGTATCTGGCGACTGCGCCCAAGTCGAATGCGTCGTACCGCGCGCTCGGCGCCGCGATCGAGGCGGCGCGCGAGACTCCCGGCGAGCCCGTGCCACTGCACATCCGCAATGCGCCGACGAAGCTGATGAAGGAGCTCGGCTACCACGAAGGGTATCAGTACGCGCATTCAGTCCCCGAAGCGTACATCCCACAGGAGTACCTGCCGGACAAGCTGCGCGGCACCCGCTTCTACGAGCCGGGGAAGTTCGGGTTCGAGAAGGAGATCGCGAAGCGCATGGAATGGTGGGCGGGGCTGCGGGAGAAGAAGTGAGCGGCATTGCCGCGGTTGCGGCACGTGAGCCGCGACTGGACGGTGAGCATTTCCATCGCTGGACCGCAGCCCTCGCGCGCGTGGAGAGCGAGCCGCGATTCGTCCGGGTGAGTGGGCGCGTCGGGCTCGCGGCCAGCGGCGCGCACGACGCGCGCGGCGGGATCTCCCATTTCATCGACTCTGACCCCGTGATCGGGGTGGTGGCTGATGCCCGGCTCGATGCGCTCGCTGAACTGGGGCGCGCGATGCAGGCGGCGGGCGGGCGCGGCCCTTCCCCCGACAGCGATGCCGGGCTGATCGCGCGCGCCTATGCGCTGTGGGGCGTCGCCTGTCTCGATCGTCTCGTCGGGGACTTCGCCTTCATACTCAGCGACGAGCGTACGGGGGAGCTGCTTGCCGCCCGCGACCATTTCGGCGTGCGGCAGCTGTACTACGCGGCCACCGACGGCGGACTGGTGGTGAGCAGCTCGGCGCGGGCGGTGGTGCGCCATCCCTGGGTGAGCCGGCGGCTGGACGATCAGGCCGTGGTGGACTTCCTGGTGCACGACCAGGTGGCCCACGACGCCACGCTGTTCGCCGACGTCCGGCGCCTGCGGGCGGGACACCTGCTGCTGTGGACCGGCAGATCGGTGACGACACGGCCGTACTGGACGCTGGAGCCGCGGGTACCGTTCGCGACGAGAGACGTTCGCGACGCTCCCCGCATCCTGGCCAGCCTGCTGCGCACGGCGGTAGGGGACAGGACTCGCAGCCAGCCGGCCGGCGTGTTGTTGAGCGGCGGAGTGGATTCGACGGCGATCATGAGCGCTGTATGCGACACCGCGCGCGGCCCCGGAGAGGTCAGGGCGTACACGGCGTACTCCCGCGTGCGGATGATCGATAGGGAGCACGATTACGCCGCGCTGGCGGCGGGGCGGCTCGGTGTCGCATCGGAGCTGCACGACACCGATCCGTACCTCCCTCTGCAGTGCCCGGCGGATGCGCAGCTCGCGTCGCTCATTCCGGACAGCACGACGATAGCGTCGAGCACGATCGATCTGCTGGCGCGCGTCGGGCGACACAGCTCTGTGGCGTTGACCGGAATCGGCCCGGACGGGCTGCTGCTCCCCGACCCGCTGCGCGACTCCGTTCGCGGGGCGGGCGCCGCTGGACTGGTGAGGACGCTGCTGGATGCCGCGCGCCACGTGGGCACGTATGGGCGCCGCCCGCCCATGATGCTTCGGCGCCGGCGTGCGAGCCGCGATGTCGCTGCTCCGCCGTGGCTGGCCAGGGAGGCCCGCGATGCGTGGTACCGATCCGTATCGCCGTGGCCATCTCACAGCGGCGCCGTCGGCCATCGCCAACTCGCGCACCGGGTGATGGCGGGCGGGTGGTCGTATCTGCTGGAGACGTACGCGGCGGCGGGGGGGGTGAGCGGAGTGTCCGTGGCCCATCCCTTCCTCGACCTTCGCGTGGTGGACTTCTGCCTGCGGCTGCCCTCCGCTCCCTGGTGCTGGGACAAGCACGTGCTGCGCGTGGCGGCATCGGGCGCGCTGCCGCGGGAAGTGACCCGCCGTCGCAAGACGCCGCTGCGCTTCCCCTGGCTCACCCTGGCGGTACGCGAGGCGGGAACGCAGGCACTGGTGGAGATGAAGCCGCTGGAGATGACGGCGAGGTACTACGCGTGGCCGGATTTCGCCGTCCTTCGCGGGCCGGTGATGGAGGACCCGTACACAAACCTCCGTCCCGTCGCGCTCGACCAGTTCCTGCGGGTGTGGTCCGTCCAGCGCGCGGTGGCATGACGCGGGGGCATCGCAGGTTTCGAATTTGTTACGCAGTCACCAACCGCGGACGCGCACCCGGTGTGGCGTGACCTGACCGGCACCCCTACAGTTGGCTCGCTTCGCCATGTCCAATTTCCCCGACGGAGGAGCCGCGTGATACCTGCCAGAACGAGTGAGAAGTACGAGCCCCCGACGCTTCAGGTGTACGGAGACATTCGTCAGATCACGCAGGGCAGTCAGACAAAGGCCGGTTTCTTCGACAGTCAGGGGAACCCGAACGCAAATCAGAAGACCGACGTCGCGCCCTGAAACGCGGAGTCGGCAGTCACGGCGAGACCGCGGCGCAAGCTGGTCTCGCGACATGGCGCGTTATACTTAAGCCATGCCTTCACCGACATCTCCCCTCTCCGGCTCACTCAGCCGTGAGTCGGTCGTCGTTGCCTCGCGCGACAACCTGGCGTCCGATCTGCCCGACGAGACGATTCTCCTGAATCTTCCGCGCGGTCGTTACTTCGGAGTCAACGGAGTGGCCCGCGAGATCTGGCGATTGCTGCAGCAGCCGACGACGGTTGGCGACATCGCTGACGCGATCACGGCGAAGTACGAAGCGCCCGCAGAGCAGGTGGAGAGGGACGTGCACGCCTTCCTTGACGAACTGCGCAGCAACGAGCTGATCACGGTCAGCACGACGGACTGAGCTCCGTCGGGAGCCGGGGTTAGCTTGGGTTTCCGGCGCAGGGTACGCAGCTATCGGGCGATGCCCGCCGGCCGACGGCGGCTTGCACGGTTGATGTATGCGATGCTGATGGTGCCGCGCCCTGCGCTGGCCGTCGCGCGGATGGAGACGGTACGCGAGTGGCTCGACCGGCTTACCGCGCGCGCCGGCATCGAGCCGGTCGGTGAGGGCGATCCGCTGCACACGGCACATCGGACGGCCGCGCTGCTCAATGCCGTGGCCCGTTACGGCTTGATGCGCCCCAACTGCCTGCACCGCTCTCTCGTGCTGAACTGCATCCTCTCCGCCCAGGGAATTGCATCCGAGATCAGGTACGGCGTGCGGCGCCGCGACGGGAAGTTCGAGGCGCACGCATGGGTGGAGCACAACGGGCAGCCGCTGATGGAGCCGGGCGACCTGCATCGCGAATATCAGCCGCTGCGCGCGGTGAGGGAGCTCAGCAGCAGCTCGCAGCCTTGAGCGGAATCGCTGCTGCCGTCTGTCCCGCAGCTCGGCCCGCGGACACGGAGTACTTCAGGCGGTGGGCCCGGTCGCTCGCGGAGCTGGCTACCGAGGGAGCCGTGAACCTCCATTGCGGCGAGCGCGCCTGCCTCGCCCATGCGCCGCTTCACGTGTACCCCGGCGACCCCCGCACGCAGCAGCCCGTTACGCTCGACGGCTCCAGCTGGATCACCGCAGACGCCAGGCTCGACGGTATCGAGGATCTGCGCCGGGAGCTGCGCGCGAATGGGCGTGAGCCCGCTCCGGCCGCGAGCGACGCCGAGCTCATCCTGCACGCGTACGGTGTGTGGGGGCGCGACTGCGTCGAACACATCATCGGGGACTTTGCGTTTCTCCTCTGGGACGAACCGCGACAGCTGCTGCTGGGCGCCACCGATCACTTCGGTGTGAGGCCGCTGTACTACGCCGATACCGCCGAGGGTCTGGTAGTGAGCAACTGGGGAGCCACGGTGCACGCGCACCGCGCCGTGGACAGAACGCCGGACGATGCAGCGCTCGTCGCGTTTCTCGCTGAAGGACAGGTTCCGCCTGGCGCGACCGCATTCACCGGTATCCGCGTGCTGCAGCGCGCGTCGCGGCTGGTGTACGCGGACGGTCGCCTGTCGATTGACCGGTACTGGACGCTTCCTGTCGAGGAGCCTCTGCTCTACGCAGACGAGCGGCAGTACGTGGAGCAGTTTCTTGAGTTGTTGAAAGTTTCTGTTGCGGACAGGATTCGTGACGCGCGTGCGGCTCTTTTCATGAGCGGCGGGCTGGATTCGCCTGCGATCGCTGTCGCCGCATTGTCCCTCGGGATTCCCCGGAGCCGAATCACGGCTCACACTGCAGTCTTTGATCACCTCATCCCGGATAACGAGCGGCGGTACGCGACGAAGGTTGCGAGCCACCTCGGGATCCCGATACGCATCCATCCGGCCGACGACTATGTGCCGTTCGAGCGGTTTGCGGAGCTCGCGGCGATCGATCCAGTCCCTTCGCACGCTCCGCTGATTGCCGCATTTCACGACCAGATGGAGGCGGCGGCCTCCACCGGAGCTGTCGTGATCACCGGTCATGGAACCGACGCCATCCTGGCTCCGGAATCACTCGGCCATCTGCTCGTGGGAACGATCAGGGGGCAGCGCCGCGCGGTCCTGCGCCACGCGCCACGTCACTTCCTTATGTACGGGAGAAGACCTCCGCTGGGGATTCTGCCAACGCTCGCGCGGCTGCGAGGCGCCTGGTCACCGCGCGGCGGGGACTCGACGCCCGACGTCGGGCGGCCGGCTTGGCTGCGCCGCGGGACCGAGGAACCAGTCGCGGATGCGCCTTCGGAAGGAAGCGCTCACCCGTTCCGGCGCGATGCATACAGAATCACGGCAGGTGATTGGGTTCCCGCGACTGTGAGCTCGTTCACCCCCATGGCCCGCCGTCAGCGCGCGAGTTGCGTGCATCCCTTCATCGACCTGCGAATGGTGCGCTTCTGCCTCCGGCTTCCTCCCGTGCCGTTGTGCTGGGACAAGCATCTTCTGCGGGCCTCGCTGGCAGACAGCCTGCCTGCCGAGATCACCAGGCGACCGAAGACGCCCATGCGGGCCGACAGACTGCTCGCGGCGGTGCGCCGCCGGCCTCCCGGGTGGCTGCCGGTGACCAGTCCTGGCGCCGTGACGTCCCGTTACTACTCGTGGCCGGACTTCGTCTCACTCGAGCGACTGATGGGCGGCGATCCGTGGATTCACAGCCGGCCGATCAGTCTCGAGCTGTTCGCGGGGGCGTGGTCGCGAGCGGAAACGATTTCGTAGCAATGTGATTCGGGACGGCCTCTGCGCGGGCACTGGCATGTTGCCTGCACCCGGAGCACGTGCAAAATGGCGCAGTGCCGGAGCCCGGCTGTGGGGCATCATTTCCTCTTGCATTTCGGCTAATCAACCGTTCATGTTTCGTCGCGCGCAATTCTTCCAACCGGTGAGGACCTCCTTCATGAGCACTCGTGTCAATCAGAGCGTTTATAGCACCCCCAAACTCATCACTTACGGCGACGTGCGTGAGATCACGCAGGCAGTCGGGAACATGGGCACCGACGACGGCGGGGGCGGGGCTACTTCCAAGACGCAGCCGTAGTCCCTTTAGTCCAGGGTTTGCGGCCCTCTCCCCAGGGGAGAGGGCCGCGTTTTGCATCATTACTGACCACGGCAATCGCGGGATCGGATCCGGTGAGGCGGCCCACCGGTGACGTGGCACTACACGCTCTACGGGCTTCGCCTAACCGCTGACCTGCCCATTCCCGGGCTCCACGAAGCTCCGCCGACCGCGGCTCCCGACGTTCGCATCCGCTTCGCCGAGCCTCCACCATCGGATTTCACTGCTGCGCTCCAGCCATGGTCGCCGCCTGCGTATCCACGGCGCGAGGGCGGCGTCGGTTACAGCATATGGCGCGATCCTGCCGGAAGTCTGTTCCGGTTTCGCTACCCCGACGGAACCGAGTTCGTGCTGGACACGCTCGGTTCGAGTATCTGGGTGAGTTGGCTGCCTCCACTGACGCAGGCCGACGCCGTCACGTACCTGGTGGGTCCGATAATCGGTTTCGTTCTCCGGTGGCGTGGACGCCTGTGCCTGCACGCGAGTTGCGTCAGCAGTGGGGAGCGCGCCTTCTCGATGATGGGGTCCGCCGGCGCCGGCAAGTCCACGACGGCATCGGCCTTTGCGACTCTCGGCCTTCCCGTTGTGAGCGACGACATCACCGCGATCACGGAAGACGGCGGGAGGTTTCTTGTCCTCCCGGGCTACCCGCGGACGTGTCTGTGGCCGACATCTGCCTCGGCGTTGTTCGGGCACGCCGACGCGCTCCCGGCCATCACTCCATCGTGGGACAAGCGGCACCTTGACCTCACTCGGGCCCCCGGCGGGTTCAGGTCCGAGCCCGTTCCGCTCGATCTGATCTACGTGCTCGCTGACCGCAGCAGCGGTGACGCTCCCATAACGATCACCGAGGTTGACCCGGGTCAGGCGCTTGTGGCTTTGACGGGGCACACGTACGGCAACAGGCTTCTCGACACGGAGATGCGGGCGAGCGAGTTCGCGGCACTGGATCGTCTTGTGCGCACCGTTCCGGTGCGCCGGGTCACGCCACCGGAATCGCTGGAACGACTCACAGAGCTGTGCGAGCGGATGCTCGACGACTTTCACAGCGTGATCCCGCGCTAGCCATGTACAGCATAGGCTCCTTCGGGATGATGATCGCCGACAGCATCCGCACCGGGGCTTATGCGGCAGCGTTGCGGGCGGCGATAAAGCCGGGCGCCACGGTCGTGGACATAGGGGCGGGCACGGGCGTACTCACGCTGCTGGCGTGTCGCTACGGTGCGGCCAGGGTGTATGCCATCGAGCCAAACCCCGCAGTTTCTGTCGCTGCCGAGTCCGCCCGCCTCAACGGCTTCGAGGACCGCGTTGTCGTTATCGCAGATCTCTCCACGAATTTCACGCCCGACCGGCGCGTTGACGTCGTCGTGTCCGATCTGCATGGAGTGCTGCCATTCTGGGAGCACCACATCGAGACTGTTGCGGACGCGCGCGACCGCCTTTTGAAGCCTGGGGGCGCGCTGATCCCGCAGTCGGATTCACTTTACGCAACTGTCATCAGTGCGCCGGAGAAATACGCTGACTTCACGGCTCCCTGGGAAAACGCGGATTACGGAGTGGATCTCTCGGCGGGGCGGGAAGTGTCGCTGAACAACTGGGCCAAGTATCGCTTTGACGCGGATCAGATGCTCGTCGAACCCGTGTTGCTCAGCACCCTGGACTATCGTAAGGTGACTCCGGCGGATGCGCGGTTCTCGGCAGCCGTAGAGCTTGCGGTCGTCCGGCCGGGGACCGCTCACGGGTTCGGGGTCTGGTTCGATTGCGGGCTCTCCGATGGGATAGGATTCTCGAACGCTCCTGGCAGTCCAGACGTGTTGTACGGGCGGGCCTTTTTCCCGTGGTTGCGGCCCGTCAATGTCGAAAAGGGCTGGCGCGTGGATGCACGGCTCGAGGCGTGGCCCCTGGAGGCGAACTACCTGTGGCGCTGGGCAGGCACTGTGCGGGACAGCGGCGGTGCGATCGTCGACCAGTTTGACCAGTCCACGTTTCGCGGCAGTCCGCTCGACGTCTCGCACCTGGCGCGTGGCGCCGCGACGTTCACCCCACAGCGCGGGCGTGAGGTGGAATTGGATGCGTTCGTTCTTTCGCGGATCAGTGGTCAGCACAACCTGAGGCAGATTGGCGAGCAGCTCCACCGTGAGTTCTCCTCGGAGTTCCCGGATGAGCAGGCAGCGTTCGACTACGTCGCGCGCTGCTGCCGCCGGTACCCCTGAAGCTTCCGGACGTTGGAGCTCCGGTGACTGAAGACGGGCCCGGCGGCGTCCTTCAACTGCTCCGGCGCGCTGTCCCCCCGGGAGCCGCCGCGCAGGTCCTCGCGCTCTCCCTGCTCGTGGCGTTACTCGAGGGGCTGGGGGTTCTCCTCCTCGTCCCGCTTCTCGCACTCGTCGGCATCGAGCTCGGCGGCGGCGCCACGACGGCGATGGCCGAGGCCGCGCGCGCGGTGCTCACCAGTCTGCGTATTCCCATAACGCTTGCCTCGGTCCTCGTGGTTTACGTCACCGTCGTGGCCGTGCAGGCCGCGGTGGGCCGGGTGGAGGCGATCGCGGCCGTCCGCGTGCGCGAGACGGTCGCGGCGCGCATGCGGCAGCTTCTGTACGGCGCCATCGCGCGCATGCGCTGGCGGTCGTTCATCGAGCGTCATTCCAGCGTTTACGTCCACGCTCTGACATCGCAGCTCGACAGGGCACAGCTCGCATTCTCGCAGAGCATGGCGCTGCTGAGCCAGGCTCTGGTCGCGCTGGTGTACGTGGTCGTGGCTCTGCGCGTGGCGCCCGCTCTCTCCGCGGTCGCGTTGGCGGGTGGCGCACTGCTGCTGCTCCTGACCCGCCGGTATTCCCACGCGCTGCAGGCAAGCGGCACCGAACTGAACGCAGCAACACAACGGCTGCAGACGACCGTCATCGAGCATCTCTCGAACATGAAGGTCGCCAGGAGCTTCGGGGCCGAGCGGCAGCACATCGCACACTTCAACGCCACGAGCGACGCGGTCGTCTCGAGCTGGGCCGCGACGGGCGCCGCTTTCGCGGGCAGCCGCTGGGTTTTCACCGTCGGGGCCGCTGTGATGCTCGCGGGGGTGGTGTACGCGGGGGTCACGATCTTCGGGTTGGACGCAGCCGCGATCCTGCTGCTGCTCTACGTCTTCGGCAGACTGGTACCTCGTGCAGGGGTGCTGCAGCAGCTCCTTCATCAGATAGCGCATGCGCTGCCGGCATTGAGAGCGACTGTCAACGACCTCGAGACCTACGAGGAAGCGGCAGAGCCGGAGCTCGATACCGATGCCACGCCACTGCCGCTGAACGACGAGCTCACTTTCGAGCGTGTTGCGTTCGGCTACGTGGACGGTCAGAGAGTGCTCGACGGCGTGACGTTCCGGGTTCCCGCGCGGCAGGTGACGGTGCTCGCCGGGCATTCGGGGGCGGGGAAGACCACCATAGCGGATCTGGTTCTCGGTCTTCTGGAACCGTCGGAGGGCAGCATCCAGGTGGACGGCCGGGAGTTGTCCAGGGAGACGGCCCGTCTGTGGCGCCACTCGGTCGCATACGTCCCGCAGGAAGCCGTTCTGTTCAACGATACGGTGCGCAACAATCTGCTGTGGGCGGTTCCCGAAGCCGGAGATACGGAGCTGGAAAACGCTCTGGCCGCGGCTCAGGCGGACTTCGTCAACGCGATGCCAGGAGGTCTGGACACGGTCGTGGGCGAGCGCGGCGCATGGTTGTCGGGCGGCGAGCGCCAGCGGCTGGCTATCGCCAGGGCGCTCCTCCGAAAGCCCCGCCTGCTGGTGCTGGACGAGCCGACGAGCAGCCTCGATGCCGGGAATGAGCGCAGAATCCTCGAGGTGATAGGCGCCCTGCGCGGTTCGGTCACGGTTCTCATCATCTCTCATCGCGACTCCGTGCTCGCCGTCGCCGACCAGATTCTCCTGCTCAAAGACGGCAGGATCACCAGCGAGCAATCCCGGTCTGAACCGATGCACCGCTCTGCGGCAGCGATTGCCTGAGCCTCGCCGCTCTCCGGGGCTCGCTCACGCCCTGGAGCATGAGCTCCTCCTTGCGTCCTCCACGTCACGGATCACCCCGGCGCGGACGGAGCAGATCGCCGCCCTCGCGCGACAGCGTCCCGACTGGCGCGTGATTCGTGGTCGGGCCTGGGATCACGGAGTGGTGCCGCTCGTTTACAGACAGCTCGCCGCGACGCCGGAGGACGCAGTGCCGGAGGAAGTGCTTGCCGAGCTCGCGGCGACGGCCACGGCGATTGGCGCAACGAATCTTCGACTGGCAGCGGCGCTTCTCGAGCTCCTCGACGCGCTCGAACAGGCAGGCGTGCGGACGATAGCATACAAGGGTCCCACCCTGGCAATGCGGGCGTACGGCAATCTTTCGTTGCGCCATTACAACGACCTCGACGTGCTCATCCGACGTCGTGACATCCGCGCTGCCACGCGCGCGCTCGAAGCTGCCGGCTTTCGCCTGCACGACCCCGTTGGCAGGTCCGCCGAGGAGGCTGCCTTGCGCTGGGGGCACCACTTTGCCTTCCTGCGCGAGCAGGACACTCTGCTCGAAGTGCACTGGCGCTTTCACAAACCGCTGTTCGGCTCTCCGCTTCCAGAGGACGAGATCTGGCGAAAGTCGGGAGAGACGAGGGTAGCGGGTCGCGCGGTCCGGACCCTGGATCCGGTGCACGAGCTTCTGGTCCTCGCCACGCACGGCTCCTGGCACGGCTGGAGTCAGCTATCCTGGGTGTGTGACGTGGCGGAATTTCTGCGCGCGACTCCGGGCCTCGACCCCTCCGATGCGATGGAGGCCGCAAGGCGGCACGGATATGTGCGTCCGCTGCTGCTCGCGTTTCATCTGGCGAACCGCTTCCTGCACGCCGAGCTGCCCGGGTACGTGCAGACTGCCATCGCTCGGGAACGAGCCGTCACCGATGCCGGCGCCGTGATAGAACGTCGCGTCCGGGCCGGGTCGGCTCCTGATTACGAGAGCGCGCGCCTGCAGCTTGCGCTGCGCGAACGGGTGAGAGACAAGGCGGCTTTCGCGCTCCGGGCGATCTTCCAGCCGAATCCAGCCGACCTGCGCGCGGCGCGACTGCCCGCGCCGCTGTTTCCACTGTACTACGTTCTCCGGCCGCTGCGGATGGCGCTCAAGTATGGTCCACGCCCGACCGGAGCCGGCTGATCACCGCCAGCGGAAGAGCCCCCATTGGGAACCGGGGCTCGATTCAGGGTACGAAAGGCCAGGCAGCATTTGCGCTGGCATGCATCAGGCGGATGTAATGGACGAGATCATTCCCGCACAGCAATGGAGGAGGTCAACGATGACAGGTCTCACCGCATGGCGCACCGCGGCACGGCGGTCACGACTGTTCGTGCTGGGAGCGCTGGTCGCAGGATCCACCGGCTGCGCCAGCCTCGGCATGCTGGGATCGTTCGTCGAGCCAGTGGTGGACTTCAAGGACCTTCGGCTCACCGGCCTCGGGCTCCAGGGCGGCTCGCTCGAGCTCGTGCTCAGCGTGTACAACCCGAACCGGTTCGATCTCGAGGGCGTACGCCTCTCCTATCAGCTCACCGTGGACGACGTGCGGTTCGGCGAAGGCGCGCTGGATACCCGCTTCATCGTGCCGCGCGGGGACACTACCGATGTGCGCCTCCCGCTCAGCTTCACTTTCTCCGGCGTCGGCGCGGCCGGACGCCAGATCGTCCAGATGGGTGCGGTGAACTACACGGTCAACGGGGATATCACCGTCGGCACTCCCCTGGGTAACTTCACGAGGCCGTACGCGCAGCAGGCGAGGTTCACCGTCTTCGGGGGAACGCAGCGATAACAGAACGCGCATGGCGCTGATCGAGCTCGCGCCGCCGACGGAGCGGGCGCTGCTGGTCGCGGCGCCCGTCAAGGTGAGAGGTGGTGGCAGCAGCGCGGCGAGGCTTCGCGCCGAGGTCACCGAGCACATCGAGGAGCTGGAGCGACTCGTTGACACTGCAGGCGCGACCATCGCCGGCCAGATGATCCAGTACGTGGACAAGCCGAACCCCGCCACGTACATCGGCAGCGGCAAGATGGAGGAGCTGCGCGAGCGGGCCGCGGAGTCAGGCGCGACTCTCATCGTCTTCGACGAGGAGCTGAGCCCGACTCAGGGCAAGAACATCGAGGACGCCACCGGCAAGCGGGTGATGGATCGCGCCGAGGTCATTCTCGACATCTTCGCGACGCGGGCGCGATCGAGCGAAGCGCGAATGCAGGTGGAGCTTGCACAGCTCGAGTACATGCTGCCGCGGCTCACGCGGATGTGGGCCCACCTCGAGCGATATCGCGCCGGAATCGGCATGCGCGGGCCGGGTGAGACGCAGCTGGAGACCGACCGGCGGCTCATCAACGCGAAGATCAGAACGCTCAAGCAGCGGCTTACCGCCGTGGAGAAGTCGCGCAGGGTGCAGCGGTCCGGCCGGCGCTCGGCGTTCAGGGCTGCGCTGGTGGGCTACACCAACGTCGGGAAGTCGTCCATCCTGCGCGCGCTGAGCCGCTCGCCCGAAGTCTTCGTGGAGGACAGGCTGTTCGCGACGCTCGACCCGCTCACGCGCGAGGTGCACGTCGGCGACGGAGCGACGGTGCTGCTCACGGACACGGTCGGTTTCATCCGCAAGCTGCCGCATCACCTGGTTGCATCGTTCCGCGCTACGCTGTCGGAGGTGACAGAGGCCGACCTGCTGCTGCACGTGATAGATGCGAGCCATCCCGGCTGGGACGAACAGCGGCAGGTGGTTGACGGAGTGCTGGCGGAGGTCGGCGCCGCCGACCGGCGCGTGCTGCACGTCTTCAACAAGATCGACGCGCTGGACGGCGACGCGCTCGCCGCACTCCAGGAGCACGTCCGGGAAGCAGTACCGAATTCGATCTTCGTCTCGGCGGCTCAGGCGGACGGGCTGGAGCCGCTGCGGCGCGCGCTCAAGGCGCAGCTGGCCGCGACGCGCGCGCCGGCGGCCGCCGCGACCGAGGGGGCCACCGGTCCCGTCTGATCGCGCGCCGGAAGTGAGCCCCTCCGGCGGACGCCCTCTCGTCGCGCGCGTCATCGCGCGGCTCAACGTCGGCGGGCCGGCGATCCACGTGATGAACCTCACGCACGGTCTCGCGGCCGAGTATCCGACGCTCCTGATAACGGGCACCGTCGGCCCCGATGAGGGCGACATGCTGCCCGACGCCGTCGCACGTGGGCTCCCGCTGCACGTGATCCCCGAGCTTGGCCGCAGCGTACGGCCATGGCACGACGTCGTCGCGCTGTACAGACTGACGGTCCTCTTCCGGAGGATCAGGCCCGCACTGGTGCACACGCACACGGCCAAGGCAGGAACGCTGGGGCGGGTGGCCGCGATCGTGGCGCGAGTGCCCGTGCGCGTTCACACCTTTCACGGCCACGTCTTTCGCGGCTACTTCGGCCGGCTCACGCCGCTGGTCATCGCGGTGGAGCGGACCCTGGCGCGGCTCACGACGAGGATAATCACCGTCAGCGAGAGCCAGGCCGACGAGCTGGCGCGCGAGTTCCGCATCGCGCCGCGCGAACGGATCGCGGTGATCCCGCTCGGGCTCGACCTGAGCCGGTTCGTGCCCGCGGCGATTGCGCCGCTGCGCGGCGAGCTGCGCCGCGAGATTCAGGCGGGAGACGCGCCCATCGTGACCATCGTGGGGCGGCTGGTGCCGATCAAGAACCACGAGCTGTTCCTTCGCGCCGCCGCCGAAGTGGTGGCGCGCGGGCGGGAATGCCTGTTCGTGATAGTTGGTGGTGGGGACGAGGGCCCGCGGTTGCGCGCGCTCGCGACAGAGCTGGGCATCGATCGGCAGGTGCGGTTCCTTGGCTGGCGCAGCGACCTGCCGCGCATATACGCGGACTCGGACGTCGTGGCGCTGACGTCCGACAACGAGGGAACTCCGGTCAGCCTGATCGAGGCGCTTGCCGCCGGGTGCGCGGTAGCGTCAACCGACGTGGGCGGCGTGCGCGACGTGCTCGACGGCGGCAGGCTCGGTGCGCTGACCCCGGCAGGCGATGCGAGCGCGATGGCTGCTGCTATCGCGTCGCTGCTCGACGACCCCTCGTCCTCGAAAGCCATGGCTCTCCGTGGAAGCGAGGCCGTCGCCACGCGATACGGAGTCGACCGGCTCGTCTCGGACATGGCATCGCTGTACGACTCACTGCTCTCCCGGCGGTCTGATGCTCCAGGTGCGGCCGCCTCGCCCCACCAGGCTCGATAGCTCGAATTTCAGCCGGGGCCCGGGCATCTGCATCCGCGCACGCAGCATCTCCGGAGCGGTGGGTGGAGTGAAGCCACGGAACCACGCCAGGTACGACCCGGTGTCGGTCACGCGCCCGGCTGCAGAGGCGCGGATGAGCGTGGGGTCTGCCGCAAGCTCCTCAGGCGTGGCGAGCTCATGCGCGGTGGTGCGGAACGCGATGCCTCTCTCCACGTCGAACACACGCCAGCGACCGTCGATGAGAGCGAAGGAGACCGGCAGCGCAGGACGATCCGGCCCGATCAGGATCCAGTAGGCGGGTGTCCCGGCGTAGGTGAGGAGAGTGGTGAAGACGTCCGCCTGCTGATCGCTGGAACCGTAGCCCCGCTCCACGATGCTCCAGACGTGGTCGTCGATCACCGGAGCCTCTGCGGGATGTGGCCGGATGTGCTCGTTCGTCCATCGCAGCACCGCAAGCGATCGCTCCTCATCGGAGGCTGCTGTGCCTGCAACCCTTGAGGCGAGCTCGGCGGTCTGACGATGCCGGTCGAGGAACTCCCAGGCCTTTCGCCAGAGCGGGAGCGGGTGCTCGCCCACCTCGTAGTTCACGCCGCTCCTGGTCGTGACCGGCCAGAGGGCGACCGTCGCGAGCAGGATCGGCGCGGCAATCAGTACGAACGCCAGGCGTCCGGGCGGGCGCGATCGACTACGGGTCATCGGGAGAGCGGGCGGACGCCGCAGGTCGGCTGGACAGGCGCCAATTGTGTCAGAACGCTTTGTAACCCATTAATTTACACTCCGAAACGCGTGTTTCTGGGGCACTGGCGCGCCAGTGACGCTTATCTTGGGGCGGTTTCCTGCAGCCGCCCTCACTCACTCAATAATCGACCTCGCTGAACGATGCATTATCTG
>DASUUI010000054.1:0-11923 GCA_036374155.1 Gemmatimonadaceae bacterium
ACTGCAATTTCGCCGAGCACGTGGTCGAGACAGTGCCCAAGTCGTTACGCCATTCGTGCAGGTCGGAACTTACCCGACAAGGAATTTCGCTACCTTAGGACCGTTATAGTTACGGCCGCCGTTTACCGGGGCTTCGGCTCAAGGCTTCACCCTTGCGGGCTGACCTCTCCCCTTAACCTTCCGGCACCGGGCAGGCGTCAGTGCGTATACGGCGCCTTACGCGGCTTTGCACGCACCTGTGTTTTTGCTAAACAGTCGCTTGGGCCGATTCTCTGCGGCCTTCACCAGCGACGAGCGCGAAGCTCGCAACCAGCAAAGGCATCCCTTCTTCCGAAGTTACGGGATCATTATGCCGAGTTCCTTGACCACGTTTCACTCGAAGACCTTAGGCTACTCGCCTCGCCCACCTGTGTCGGTTTACGGTACGGACACCGTACAAACTCCCTGAAAAGGCTTTTCTTGCCGGTAGACTCCACGACACTTGGAATTGGGTTGCCCCGCATCCTCGCATTCCCGTCTCGGATTTCTCCTACGCGGTTAGACGGTCAATCCACAAGACCGCTGTCACTTTGTTCCCGTGTCCCCTATCAGGTAATAACGCGTGTACGGCGGGGCAGGAATTTTGACCTGCTGTCCATCGACTACGCCTCTGGGGCCTCGTCTTAGGGTCCGCCTCACCCTGCGCTGATTGCCATGGCGCAGGAATCCTTGGGCTTTCGGTCTCAGGGGTTTTCACCCTGATTTGCGCGTACTCATTCCGGCATCCTCTCTTCTCACCGCTCCACGAGTCGTTTCCACGCTCGCTTCACTGCAGATGAGAACGCTCTCCTACCCCTCATACATAAGTATGAAGACCAAGCTTCGGCGGGCCGCTTAATCCCGACCATTCTCGGCGCATTCACGCTGGACTGGTGAGCTATTACGCACTCTTTCAAGGAATGGCTGCTTCTAAGCCAACCTCCCAGTTGTCACGGCACGAACACATCCTTCGCTATACTCAGCGGCCACTTCGGGGCCTTAGCTGTGGTTCTGGGTTCTTTCCCTCTCGCCGCTGGACATTATCGCTCAGCGACTGCCTCCCGAGGTCAATTCAACAGGCATTCGGAGTTTGGTTGGGGTTGGTAGGAGCTACGCTCCCCCGCGCCCATCCAGTCGCTCTACCTCCTGCGAACAATTCTCGAGGCTCTACCTCAATAGATTTCGGAGAGAACCAGCTATCTCCAGGCTTGATTGGCCTTTCACCCCTACCCACAAGTCATCGGAGCGGTTTTCAACCCACACCCGTTCGGACCTCCACGCGGTGTTACCCGCGCTTCATCCTGCTCATGGGTAGATCGCCCTGGTTTCGGGTCTACCCCCGGATACTCCGTTCGCCCTCTTTGCAGGACTCGCTTTCGCTGTGGCTCCGCGCCAGAGGCGCTTAGCCTTGCATCCGAGGAGTAACTCGCCGGATCATAATGCAAAAGGCACGCAGTCAGCCGTACTGAAGTCCGAAGACCTCAGCCAGCCTCCTACCGCTTGTAGGTATATGGTTTCAGGTACTGTTTCACTCCCCGCACAGGGGTGCTTTTCACCTTTCCCTCACGGTACTCGTTCACTATCGGTCACACGGGAGTCTTTAGCCTTGGAGGGTGGTCCCCCCGGTTTCACGCCCGGTTCCTCGTTCCGGGCGTTACTCAGGAACTCCACTACGTGCGGTTCATTGTCTTCAACTACCGGGCTCTCACCGTCTATGGCGCTCCATTCCAGGAGACTTCGCTTGACGTCACCGCACGCGAACGTGGGTCCTACAACCCCGGCGCCCCGAAGGGCCCCGGTTTGGGCTCTACCCCTTTCGCTCGCCGCTACTGAGGGCATCTCGATTGATTTCTCTTTCCTCCAGGTACTGAGATGTTTCAGTTCCCTGGGTTAGCTCGCCTTTCGGCGTGACTGGGATCGCTCCCAGCCGGGTTTCCCCATTCGGCCATCCAGGGATCACAGCTTGTGTGCAGCTCCCCCTGGCTTATCGCAGCTTACCACGGCCTTCATCGCCTCCGTGTGCCTAGGCATTCCCCATATACCTTCGCTCGCTTGACTGATTGACTGCGGCGACTAGCGGCTAGCGGTTAGCGATTAGCTAACTGCAAGCTGCTAACTGCCGAGGTTCTCTTTCAAGCAGAGCACGCGCTGAAACTTCACGAGTGAAACTCTCTCAGCTCGCAGCAGCCGGCGTTAAGCCGACAGCATCGGTTGAAATTGTTTCTCTTTTTGAAGATTCGCTCATGGGGTCTTCGCTTCCGATTGCTCGGTCACGAAAACCTGTTCCACGATCACTACTCACTTCAGTTGTCAATCAGCGTCGAGCTCTCAAGGCTCTTGTGCATTGAGATCCCGGGCTTCGACACCCGGCATCCCGCAGACGCCACGCGACTCCCGAGGGAGCCGCGGCTCGTCAAAACAAAACTGCAGTTGAGATTCGAAAATGCACGAGGTGTGCGACTTACGTGAGAGCTTTCCGACAGTCTTGCGACTGCCTTACTCGCTGCTCCGTTAAGGAGGTGATCCAGCCGCAGGTTCCCCTACGGCTACCTTGTTACGACTTCGCCCCAGTCACTACGCTCGCCTTCGGCGGCTTGGTCCCTTGCGGGTTCCTTCACCGACTTCGGGCGCTCGCAGCTTCCATGGCGTGACGGGCGGTGTGTACAAGGCCCGGGAACGTATTCACCGTGGCGTAGCTGATCCACGATTACTAGCGATTCCAGCTTCATGCCGTCGAGTTGCAGACGACAATCCGAACTGAGGGAAGGTTTGGGGATTGGCTCCACCTTGCGGTCTTGCGACCCTCTGTCCTTCCCATTGTAGCACGTGTGTAGCCCTAGACGTAAGGACCATGATGACTTGACGTCGTCCCCACCTTCCTCCGGTTTGGCACCGGCAGTCTCTCTAGAGTTCCCGGCTTTACCCGCTGGTAACTAGAGACGAGGGTTGCGCTCGTTGCGGGACTTAACCCAACATCTCACGACACGAGCTGACGACAGCCATGCAGCACCTGTGCATGGACTCCGAAGAGGGGCCTGCGTTTCTGCAGGCTTTCCCATGCATGTCAAGCCTAGGTAAGGTTCTTCGCGTTGCGTCGAATTAAACCACATGCTCCACCGCTTGTGCGGGCCCCCGTCAATTCCTTTGAGTTTCAGCCTTGCGGCCGTACTCCCCAGGCGGGGCACTTCATGCGTTTGCGTCGGCCCCCAGGGGGTCGCTCCCCCAGAGACCTAGTGCCCATCGTTTACGGCGTGGACTACCAGGGTATCTAATCCTGTTTGCTCCCCACGCTGTCGCGCCTCAGTGTCAGTAACTGCCCAGCAGGTCGCCTTCGCCACCGGTCTTCTTCCGGATATCTACGCATTCCACCGCTACACCCGGAATTCCACCTGCCTCTGCAGTCCTCCAGTCCGACAGTTTGCACGGCAGACCCGGGGTTGAGCCCCGGGCTTTCACCACACACTTATCGAACCACCTACGCGCCCTTTACGCCCAGTGATTCCGGACAACGCTCGCACCCTCCGTATTACCGCGGCTGCTGGCACGGAGTTAGCCGGTGCTTCCTCACTCGATACCGTCAGGCGGACTAAAGTCCGCGGTTCGTCTCGAGCAACAGTGGTTTACACCCCGAAGGGCGTCATCCCACACGCGGCGTCGCTGCGTCAGCCGTTAGGCCATTGCGCAATATTCCCCACTGCTGCCTCCCGTAGGAGTCTGGGCCGTTTCTCAGTCCCAATGTGGCTGGCCATCCTCTCAGACCAGCTACCCGTCGTCGCCTTGGTGAGCCGTTACCTCACCAACTAGCTGATAGGCCGCGAGCCCCTCAATCCACCCTGTAAAGGTTTCCTCAGTCCGGAATGCCCCGGAAAGAGCGTATGCGGTATTACCCGGCCGTTGGGCCGGCTATCCCCCGCGGATAGGCAGGTTGCTCACGTGTTACGCACCCGTTCGCCGGTTGCCCATTGCTGGGCCCCCATGACTTGCATGTGTTAAGCACGCCGCCAGCGTTCGTCCTGAGCCAGGATCAAACTCTCCAATAGAAGAAGCTTGAGGCTCTTCGAAAACGCTGCCATTCATCGCGTTCGTTAAACGCGCTGATGACAGCGCGTCCGAATCACTATTCAAAGAAGTTCGGGTCTTCTCTCCCCGCAGCCCCGAATGGCCACGGATCAACGAGATCACCTCGCACATCGTCGAATCTCAACTTCAGTTTTCAATCAGCTTTGTGCCCATTTCTCGGGCAGCCTTTAATCATAGCTCGACTACCCTGCCCCGTCAAGCGTTTCGACCAGAAATCCTGAAGCTTTTCCAGCCGCCCCCGCCTCCCCTAAGTCCTTCCAAGGCTTGGCGAAAGGGATTCTCAACTTAGCCCCCGCCTGAACCGGATGCAAGGGGTCGAGATTGAGAGCAAAACGCGGCGCTGGACGCCATCCTAAACCGCCCGTGTCGCCGTTGTTCCCGTGCCACCCGGAGACGGCGATTGGCGACTAGCGGTTAGCGGAAAGCAACTGCGAAACTGCAGTCACCGAAGTTGCTTTCCGCTGATCGCTAACCGCTAATCGCTCAAGTGATTCGAATCGGACCGGCCGGATGGTCATACAAGGATTGGAGCGGATCGGTCTATCCCTCGCCTCGACCACGCAAATTCGACGAGCTCGCCTGGCTCGCCCGCTACTTCGACACGATCGAGATCAACTCCACCTTCTACCGCCCCGCCCTGCGCGGCACGGCGCAACGCTGGGCGCAGCGCGTGGCGGCGAACGAACGCTTCCGCTTCACACTTAAGCTCTGGCAGCGCTTCACGCACGAGCGCGAAACCCGCTGGTCGGCTGCAGAGTCGGCGGAGGCACGCAACGCCATCGCTGCTCTCCAGGAAGAAGGCCGGCTCGGCGCGGTCCTGGCGCAGTTCCCCTGGTCGTTTAAGCGCGATACCCCCAACCGCCACTGGCTCGACGCACTCACGAAAGAGTTCGGCGACCTCCCCCTCGTCATCGAGATCCGCCACGACTCGTGGGACACACCGGAGTTCTACGACTCGCTCGCCGAGCGCGGAGTCGGTTTCGTCAACATCGACCAGCCGGCGCATCGCCACGGCATCCAGCCTTCCGCGCGCGCCACGAGTCAGACGGGCTACGTGCGCGTGCACGGCCGCAACGCCGAAAACTGGTTCCGCGAGGACGCGGGAGTGAACGAGCGATACGACTACTTATATTCGGCCGCCGAGCTGCTCCCATGGGCCGAGCGCGTCCGCCAGATCTCGCTGTTCACCGACGAGATATACGTCATCACCAACAATCACTTCGAGGGTCAGGCAGTGGCGAACGCAGTGATGCTGACATCGATGCTCAGCGGAAAGCCCGCCCCGGCACCGCCACCCACTCTCGAGAAATACGGCGACGTGATGGGCCAGCACGCGTTCCCGCTCTGACCGGGTCCGCATTGCAGAACGGCGCCGCGCCCGCGCCCGCTGCGGTGCCCGCAACCGACACGCATCCCGCGCGCTGGCGGATGCTCACTCTGCTCGGCGTCGCCGAGCTGCTGGGCATGTCGCTGTGGTTCGCGGGCAGCGCAGTCGCCCCGCACTATCGCGATCTGTGGCAGCTCTCCGCCAGCGACGCCGCGTGGTTGACCACAGTGGTGCAGCTCGGCTTCGTGGCCGGCACGGCGATCTCGGCAGTGCTCAATCTCGCGGACATCTTCCCGTCGCGCTGGCTGTTCGCGGTGTCCGCCCTGATCGGCGCGGGCGCAAACGCAGCGCTGCTGGCGTCTCCCGATTACGGCGGCACGCTCCTGTGGCGCTTCGTCACCGGGATGGCGCTCGCCGGCGTGTATCCACCCGCCATGAAAATGGCGGCGACCTGGTTCCGCTCGCGCCGCGGTCTCGCGGTCGGAGTGATTGTCGGTGCCCTCACGGTCGGAAAGGCGCTCCCTTACCTGGTGCACTCGCTTCCGGGTGCAGGGATCCGCGCGGTCGTTCTTGCGGCCAGTGTGTCGGCTGTCGTCGGAGCATTGCTTGTTGCCGCAGCGTACCGCGATGGACCGTATCCATTTCTGCAGCGCCCCTTCTCCTGGCGCCTCGTCGGCAGCGTCACCGGCGAGCGGCGCTGGCGGCTCGTCCTCGGCGGCTACCTCGGCCACATGTTCGAGCTGTACAGCGCCTGGACCTGGCTGCCGGTGTTCGTCGCGGCAAGCATCGCTGCAAGCGGGAGCGGCTCGCTGCCTTGGGGCGTGGGCACGGCAGACCTGATCGGTTTCGCTGCGCTGGGTGTGGGAGGCGCCGGCTGCATCTGGGGCGGCCTCGCCGCCGACAGGCTGGGACGCGAGAAGATCGTGACTCTGTCGATGGCGCTGAGCGGCACCTGCGCCGCGCTCATCGGATTGGCCTTCGGCCGCTCGCTGTGGCTGCTCGTTCCGATCGCTCTGGCGTGGGGGTTCTTCGTGATCGCCGACAGCGCGCAGTTCTCCGTTCTCGCGGCGGAGTCGGTTCCACAGCACGCCGTCGGCACGGCACTCACGCTTCAGGTATCGCTCGGGTTCCTTCTCACCACGGTGACCATACAACTCGTGCCCTGGCTCGCCGAGCGCATCGGCTGGAGCTGGGCATTCGTGGTTCTCGCGCTCGGCCCGATGGTTGGAATCGCCGCGATCAGACGCGTGACGCGGGCGCACGCCCGATGATCTGAGCTGACGTTCGCGTGGGCCCGCGAGATGTCAGCGCGTGCGATTCCCTCGCGCGCCGGCCTTCTTGCGTGGCCGCGAATTGGGCTTCGGACGCGCCGCGACAGATCGCTTCCTGGCCGTTGCCGTCCGAGTCCGGCCGGACTTCCGCTTGGAGGTCGTGCCGGCCTTCCGCTTCTTTGCCGCGCGCTTGCTTCCGTTCCTCGTCGCGCGGCTTCGCAGCCGTTTGACTTCCTCCTGAAGACGTGCCCGCCCGACACCCAGCGATGCATGTGCGGCGGCGGCGGTCACGAGCGCAGCCTCCGCTTCCTCGAATTCACCGGAGGCCCTGAACACCGTGAGCTCGCCAATGCGCTTGTCGTCCAGGAGCAGCGGCACGGTCAGAATGGAGGACATATCGACTTCGGGGAGCGGCGGCCAGCCACCGGCAACCACCTGATACGTGGGATGCCCGGGGGTCGGGTCCAGCACCAGCGCGATTCCCGCGAAACCCAGCGCCGGCGTGGACAACGCATCGACAATAGCCCGGCACGCCTGAGGTGCGGTGTGTCGCGATGTCGCTTCGCGTGCCAGACGCGCCGCTGCGGCAAAGCGCGGATCCACCGCGGGGTGCGTGCTGGTGGTCCTAGTCCTCGTTTCGACAGTGTTCATTGGCGAGCCGTGATCGACGGGAGGAGCTGCACCGGCCTGTAAGTGTAGCCGGAATGACGGCGCGAGTGAATGAGGGCGGCGCAAAAAATGGGCACCCCGCCGCGTTTCGTCGTCCTGCTCCTATCTTCCCGCCGCATGGCCGAGCTCACCATCATCGTGAACCCCGCCTCGGGTCGCGGTCGCGCACGCTCCCTCCTGGGCGGGATCGAGAGCGCCTTCGCCGCGTTTCGCCCCCGTTACGAAGTCAGCACCGGGCCGGGCGCTGAGGAGCGGCTCGCTCGCGAGGCGGCCGATCGCGGCGCAGAGACCATCGTCGCCGTCGGCGGGGACGGGACCTGGGGGAACGTGGCGCACGGGATAGTTCAGTCAGGCGCCAGTCCACGGGTTGCGCTGCTCGCTGCCGGAACGGGCAACGATTTCGCCAAGAGCGCAGGCGTTCCAGCCGACGATCCGCACGCCACCGCCGCCCTCGTTCGGAGCGGGAGCACGCGGCGGGTGGATCTTGGCGCGGCGGGCGAGCGGGTATTTCTCAACTGCTGCGGCACCGGCTTCGACACGGCGGTTCTCGAGCGTAACGCGCGACTGCCGGTCCTCCGCGGGCCAATCCGCTACATGGCGGCCGCGATGGCGGAGATCCTGACATACAGGGGCGAACGCGTTGCGATATCGCCCTGGACTGATACGGCAGCAGAGCCAACGCTGCTGACGGTGTTCGCCAACGGTGCGTGGTACGGGGGGATGTTCCACATCGCTCCAGATGCAGCGCCTGACGACGGAGTCCTCGAAGCCGTGCGAATCCGCGACGTGCGGGGGGCGCAGCGCGTCGGGCTGCTGCTGTCAGCGATTCGCGGCCGGCACATCGGGCGCGCCGGAGTCGAAGTCGGGCGCGGCAGCGGCTTCACGCTGGATTTTGCCTCGCCGCCGCTCGTCAATACCGACGGCGAGGTCCGCCGCGCCGCGAGCACTCAGCTCACGGTTCGCGTCCTGCCCGGAGCGCTGCGGCTCGTGGCTCCATTATAGGGAGGCCGGTTCAGAGCAGCCGCAGGATTCCCAGGATCAGGACGGCTGCACCGATCAGGACGCTGAATGGCGCCAGCGCCCGGGACGCGCTGCCAAGGTTATCCCCGACCTGAGGGACCGTTGCCAGTGCGTTGGCGCCGAGGAGCAGGCCGGCCAGAATGAGCGCGATCCCCAGCGTGCTGAAGAAGGAGAATATTCCGACGATGAGAGCTGTGACGCCGATCGCTGTCTCGTACGGCTTCAGCGCCCGGATCATTGCATCCAGTCCCCGAAAACGCCCCAGCGAATCAGCAAGCAGCAACATTCCCGCGAGTATTCCAAGCAGAGCGCGAAGCACTGGGCTACCTCCTTGATGTATGGTACCACTACGTGACCCGGGGCCTGCCGGATTCAAGTTCGGGGCTGTCCACCTGAAGGCCCCGTCGCGGTGCACCTTCGCGGATTGCCGTATAGCTTTTCCTGTGCGGCACGACGCACCGCCAGCGGCCATCCCGCCCCTAACCTGCCACCGGAACCGATGTCGCACCAACCCCATTTCGCGACCGCCCTGCGCGCCACGTCAGTCGCCGCGCTCGCCCTTGTCACCGCGTGCGCACCGGTCACCAGCCAGCGCGTCACCCCGGTTACCGGGTATGATCTGGTCATCGCCAACGGCCGCATCGTGGACGGCACCGGTAATCCCTGGTTCTACGGTGACATCGCAATCAGGGGCGATCGCATCGCACGCGTCGCTTCGAGGGGTGGCTTGTCCGGAGTTCCGTCGAGGCACTTCGTCGATGCCGCGGGGATGGTGGTCGCTCCGGGCTTCATCGACATACAGAGCCATTCGTGGAACCAGCTGCTCACAGGCGACGGCAGGGTCATCAGCAAGGTCACGCAGGGGGTGACTACAGAGATCCTGGGTGAATCGACGACCCCGGCACCGTCCAATGAGCTGACGGCTGCCAACGCCGGGATAGACCTGAACGACACCACCCAGCGCGCCAGGCTGCAGAGATCGTTTGCCGGAGCGCGCGGCTTCGACACCTGGCTGCGTGCGCTCGAGGCGCACGGCAACTCGGTCAACGTCGGCTCCTATCTCGGGGCCAGCACAGTCCGCGCTTACGTGAAGGGTCAGGCGCAGGGCGCGCCGAACGCGGTGGAGCTGGACACGATGCGCGCGCTCGTGCGCGAAGCCATGAAGGACGGCGCCTTCGGAATCGCGACCGCACTCATCTACCAGCCAGGCAGCTACGCCACCACGCAGGAGCTGGCGGAGATGGCCCGCGCGATGTCACCCTACCAGGGCTCCTACATCACGCACATCAGGTCGGAAGGCGATCAGCTCCTCGAGGCGCTGGACGAAGCGTTTGCGATCGGGAGACACGGAGACGTCCCCGTCGTGGTGTACCACCTGAAGGCATCGGGACGGGTGAACTGGCCAAAGGCGGCGCTCGCCGTTGCGAAGATCGACTCGGCGCGCCGCGCGGGCCAGGACGTGACGGCCACGATGTATCCGTACTCCGCGTCCGGGAACAGCCTCTCCGCCTGTCTCCCGGACTGGGTCCCGGCAGAGGGGCGGTTCTTCGACAACCTTCGCGATTCCACGCTGCGCGCACGGATAGTCCGCGAGATGCTCTCGGGCGAGGAGTCGGACGGCTGCGCCTCGGACGGCCCCGAAGCGATGATGGTCGTGGGATTCCGGACGGACAGTCTTCGGAAGTACGAGGGGCTCCGCCTCAACCAGATCGCCGACTCGCTCGGCCGCGACTGGGCGAACGCGCTCATAGACCTGGTTCTCGCGGAGAACAACCGCCTCAGCAAGCTCAACTTCAGGATGGCGGACGAGAACGTCGCAATGCAGCTGGCGCAGCCCTGGGTCGTGATCGGGAGCGATGCCGGCGGACAGAACCCGGACTCGGCACGGTCGCTGACCCATCCGCGGGCGTACGGCACTTTCACGCGGATTCTAGGTAAGTACACTCGCGACGAGGGAGTGCTGCGGCTGGAGGATGCGGTCCGGAAGATGACTTCCGCGACGGCGCAGATTCTCCGCCTCAACGACAGGGGCCTGCTGAGGGAGGGGATGTTCGCCGACATCGTGGTTTTCGACCCGGCCACGATCGCGGACAGAGCGACTTACGTGCAGCCGCACCAGCTCTCCGTCGGCGTGCGGCACGTGTGGGTGAATGGTGTGCAGGTGTTGCAGGACGGAACGCATACAGGCGCGACACCCGGGCGAGCCGTACGGGGTCCCGGCTGGCGCGCACAGGACTAGAAACTCTTACCGGAGGTTCGTGGAATGAGGTATCGGACGTTACTCGGAATCGCAGGCGCAACGATGCTGCTGGCTGGAACAGCGGCTGCACAGGCGCCCGCCAACTGGATCATCGCGCACGACGAGGGCGCGTTCTACGTGACCCTGGGAAGGGATACCGTGGTAGTCGAACAGTTCATGGTGCACGGACCGACGCTGCAGACGACGGCGGTGTCGCGGTCCCCGCGGACGATGAGCCGGGTGCACAAGATCGAGTGGACTGACGCCGGCACGGTGAAGAGCCATACGGTGACCATGGGTGAGCAGACGCGCACGGTGCAGCTGCCCGCGGAGCCGATGCACGTCGTCTTCGCCCCACCGATGGTCAGCCCGTACGTGGTGCTGGCGCGCATTGCTGCGGCGACCAACGCTTCCAGCGTGACGATGGGCAACATTCCGCTCACGGTGACACGCCCCGAGGCGGGGTGGATCGTGTTCAGCAACGACGACCTGGGGACGATTCGCGTGAAACTGGACGACCAGCTTCGGGCGCAGGAAGTGGACGCCCGCGGCTCGACGCTCGGCGGGCACGCGGTGCGTATCTCTTCCCTCGACATAGCGGCGGAGGCTGCGCGCTATGCCGCGCTCGACTCGGCGGGCCGCGGTCTCGGCCCGCTGTCGCCGGCTGACAGCATCAAGGCAGTCGTGGGCGGCGCCAACATCACGATCGGGTATCACCGCCCGTCCATGCGCGGCCGCACGATTTTCGGCGGCGTCGTGCCGCTTGGCAAGGTGTGGCGGACCGGGGCGAACCAGGCCACCGCCTTCACGACCGATCGTGATCTGCTGATCGGCGAGACGCGCGTACCGGCCGGCTCATACACAGTCTGGTCGCTGCCCTCGGAGACCGGCTGGCACCTCATTCTCAACAAGCAGACGGGCCAGTGGGGCACTGAGTACCACGCAGAGCACGATCTGGCGCACATCCCCCTGCAGGTCGAAGCGCTCGCGACCCCGCAGGAGCAGTTCACCATTGCCATTGCCGAAGATGGCACGCTCTCCCTGGCGTGGGCGGACCGCCGCGCGACGGTTCCGGTCAAGGTCGCACCGTAGAGGCGGCGGTTAGCGGTTAGCGGTTGGTGGCGAACGGCGCCCGCGCCTGCGGGCGCCGTTTTGCTTTCCTGGTCTTGCGGCAGTCCGTTAGTTTCCAGCGGCATCGCGTTGCACGGGGGGCGTTCGCTTTCCCGACTTTGCAGCACAACCCCCCAACGGAACACTCATGCCCTCAGCATTCCGCCGAGCGTCTTTGGTCTGGATGGC
>DASUUI010000055.1:0-12228 GCA_036374155.1 Gemmatimonadaceae bacterium
GCACGCACGCGCAACCCGGTGCTCGTGTTTGACTTCGGTGAGATCTCGGAGAACACCGTGGCGTTCTCGCCCGAGGTCGCGAGCATCCGCGACCGGCAGCCGGGGCAGGATACGCTGTTCACCGGCGCCCGGCTCGCGGGGTTGGACCGGCTCGACAGCGAGCGTGACCCGTTCTCCCGCGCGTTCAACGTCACCGTCAACGATCGCGGACTCCCGGGCGACCGGGCAGACACGCTGACCGTGATCACCGACACCACCGGCGTCGAAGTCACGACGGTCGAGCGCGACTTCCCCGTATGCGTAGCGGGCTTCCGGATCGTGCACGTGCTGGGCGACAGCAGGGCGAACTGCACCGTCGCCAACAACCGTCTGGACGAGGAGGACATCGATTCCGACAATGTGCTGAACCTCACGAGCTCGGAGCGGGAGCTGGAGCAGTGGCGCCGGTACGTGGTGGACCTCGCGACGGCGCAGTTCACGCGCCGCGGCGTATGCTCGGCACCGGCGCAGACGCTCAACGCACCGCAGGTGGACAGCGTGTGCTGGGTGTTCTTCAGGATTCCGTTCCGCGCCCCCAGCGATTCTCTCGGAGCGCCGCTGCTGCGTCGCACGCGGGCGATGCGGATAACGATGATATCGGCGTCGGCGCTTTCCGAGGGCGCATTCAGCCAGGTTGCCATCGCGCGGCTGCGGCTGGCGGGCGCACCCTGGCTCAAGCGCGACGACCGCGTGCTGCGCGGCCTGGGCGGCGTGGATCCGGCCGGCGGGTTCGTTGCTGCCGGCGTCATCGGCACCCAGGACCGGAATGCGCCGGGGAGCGTGAGCTACGAGTCGCCGCCCGGAGTCGTGGACGAGCCCGACTCGAAGACGGCAGCATTTTCGCCGACCCGCGTGCAGATCAACGAGCGCTCGCTCCGGCTCACGGCAGGCGGGGTGGAGCCGCTGCAGCGGGCCGAGGCGTTCTACAGGTTCCCCGAAGGCCAGAAGAACTTCCTCGGTTACAAGGAGCTTAGGCTGTGGGCGCGCGGCATCGGCCCGGGATGGGGCCAGACGGGCGAGATGCAGTTCTACGTGAAGATCGGTCGCGACCCGTACAACTTCTATCTGTATCGCACGCCGCTCGACGGCGGGACCACACGGGCCGCCTGGCTGCCGGAGATCCGCGTGGACTTCGCGCAGATAATCGCGCTGCGCGCCCAGGTGCAGAACGCCTTCCTCCAGGGAACACAGCGCAACACCTGTACGGGCGCGGACTCGGTGCTCATCGCCGCTACGCTTCCCCCGCAGGGGGGCGAGCCGTTCGCCGCCTGCGCCAACGGGTACGTGGTGTATACGATCGACCCGGTGTCGAGCGCGCCGAACCTCGCATCGGTGCAGGAGCTTGCCGTGGGAATGCTGCGGCTGCCCGCGGAGGCAACGGGCCCGTCCATCGCACCCGGTGACACGCTCGAGCTCTGGGTGGATGACATCCGCCTCGGCGGAGTGGTGGATCAGCCCGGCCTCGCTGGCCAGATCGGAGCCACGATCATCGCCAGCGACTTCGCCGACGTCCGCGTGAGTCTCACTCGGAGGGATGCGCACTTCCGGCAGCTTGCGGAGCGGCCGTCGTACATGACTTCGACGGGGGTTGACGTCAGCACCGCGTTCCGGCTCGAGAAGCTGTTCCCGCGGTCGCTTGCGCTGTCCATCCCCGTCACCTTCAACTACACGTCCGCGGCCGACGACCCGCTGTATCTCTCGCAGAGCGACATCCAGGCGGACGTCGTCGAAGGGCTGCGGTCGCCGAAGGCGAGCGCGATGTCGTACACGATCCAGGTGCGGCGCGCGGACCAGCTCGGCGGCTCGCTGGCAAACGCGATCCTGGATAACCTCGCGCTGACCAGCACCTATACCTCCGCCCGCTCGCAGTCGGAGTATCAGAGCGGCGATGCGTCGCGCTTCACACTGGGCCTGGATTTCAACGTGTCGCGCGCGCTGTTCCCCGAGGCCTCACGCTGGGCACCGGCCGATCTCTACTTCACGAGCGTGTTCACGCGATCCCGCGACAATCGGCAGGCGTTCCTCTCACCCGCTGAGCTTCCCGTCACCATGGCGCCCAACGTAGGAGGGCTGACCAGGACCTGGCGCAACGGAACGGTCGTGGCGTTCCGGCCGTGGACGGGAGTCAGCGGCCGGCTGGACTTCGCTTCCGTGCGGGACCTGCGCGACTACACCAGCGAAGGCACGCTCGGGTACATCGAGAACCTCGATCGCAGCACCGTCGCGGGACTCGATGTGGGGGCGGAGCGCGAGCGGGCGGTGCAGTCGTCGATCAACCTGGCGCCGCAGTTCAGCACCTGGTTCCGGCCGCGGATGGATTTCGCGAGCAGCTACAGCATGGTGCGGGATCCGAATGCGCCGCTCGCCACGATTCCGAGCGGCACGTCGGCGGGCTTTCAGCGGGCTGTCCCGCGGCGGCTGGCGAACACACAGACGCTGAATGCGGGAACGTCGCTGGACTGGGTCGCGCTGTTCACTGTCATGGACTCCGCCGGGCTCGGGCAGCGGTTTGCCGGCGCCATCCGCCCTCTCGACCTGAGCGTCAATCGTACCGTGCTGTCGCTGTACGATGCGACATCCGTCACGCCGCCGCTTTCCTATCAGTTCGCGCTCGGCGGCGCTTCTGCGTTTCGCTCCATTCGCGGCAGTCCCGCGACGGCGGCCGGAGTGAACAATCAGATGACGTTGAACCAGGAGATCCGGCTTCCACTCGGCGCCTGGCTCGTCGGTCGCTACCACCAGATCACGCTTCGCAACTGGACGCGCCGCTTCGACCGGACACACGCCGTGACCGACGGCTCGCAGGTGACGTTCCCCGATCTCGCGCTTCGCTGGAGCGGCCGGCCCGCCGGCCTGGCGGGGATCTGGTCCAGCCTGGCGGTGACCGCTCGCATGGTGGAGACGGAACAGGAGTTCGGCACGCCGCTCCCGGGCAGTTTTGATCCCCAGGGTGACAGGAGCGTGCTGCATAGCCGCAGCTTCCCGGTGACGGCGTCCGCCGTGTGGGAAGCGATTCCGGGGCTGACGACCAGCGTGACCCTGGCCCGCACCAGGCGCGACGAGCAGCGCCCGGGGCTCGAGATGCAGTCCAGCTCGAACGATCTCAGCTTCGAGCTCGCCAAGCCGTTCACTCTGCCGGGCGGGCTTTCGGCGAACGGACCGCTGCGCATGAGGCTCGGCTACCAGGGTGGAGAGGCGTCGAACTTCGTGGTAAATCCACTTGCGATCGGGAATCTGAGCAGGATCACGGAGAACGGACGCCGGTCATGGACATTCTCCGCGGACACCGACGTCGCCGAGAACCTCGCGTCGAGCTTCGTCTTCTCGCGGGTGCTCAGCTTCGATCGCAATCTCAACCGCAGGTTCACTCAGACGATCCTGAGTGCCGTACTGCACATGCAGTTCTTCGGAGGTAACTGAGTGCCTGCCTTAGCCGCGCTGCTGTGCATCATTGTCGCCGCCTGCGGTGGACGAGGAGATGATTCGGTGCGTGTTCCGCCCACGGGATTCAGCGGCACGGCCGCTTACGAGTACGCTCGCGCCCAACTCGAGTTCGGCCCGCGCGTTCCGGGAAGCGAGGGCTGGCAGAAAACCGGTGACTGGCTCGTGGCGAAGTTCAGGGAGCGCGCCGACACCGTGATCGAGCAGCGGTGGAACCATACGACGGCCGATGGCGACACCATCCCGATGCGGAACATCATCGCCAGGTTTCGTCCCGGGATGACGGAGCGGGTGCTGTACGTGGGTCACTGGGACACCCGTCCGACATCAGATGCCGCCAGCAGCGCCGCGGACCGGGCGATTCCGGTCCCGGGAGCGAACGACAACGCGGGGGGGATCGGGCTGCTGCTGGCTCTCGCCGATGTCCTCAGGAACACCGAGCCGGCGTACGGCGTGGACATCCTGCTCGTGGACGGCGAGGACTACGGGAACTTCGATTCGATGGAGGACGTGCTGATCGGATCGACCTACTTCGCGGCGAATCTGCCTGACAGCGGCTACCGGCCGCTGTTCGGCGTGGTGTGGGACATGATTGGCGACCGCGACCTCAGGATCAGGCAGGAGGGCCACTCGCTGAACGGCGCACCCGAGGTGGTGGCGCGGGTGTGGAACCTCGCCGCGGACCGCGGACTGTCGCACGTGTTCGTGCCGGAGCCCGGGATCGCTATTACCGACGATCACCTGCCGCTGCTGCGCGCTGGTCTGCGGGTGATCGACGTGATCGACATCGATTACGAGCATCACCACAAGCCGACGGACACGATGGACAAGATCTCGCCGGCATCGTTGCAGATGGTCGGAGACGTTGCGACTGCGCTGGTACTGACGCGGTAAGGCTGGCTACGGATCGGGCCACCTAACGCCAAGCTCTCAGTATTCAGTACTGAGCAGCCAGTTGGCAGTGACGGCGGCTGGTGCGATAGAACGGCTGTGCCGGCCCGGCGTCGGTTTCGCGTTCAAGCTGATCCGGCGCGAACGTCCCGGCGTGCAGGACTTCCGCCGGTTGCTGGTCTGGGAAAAGGCGCACGCACTCGCGTTGGCGGTACGCCGTGCAACGCATCGCTTTCGCCGCGCTGATTCCGCGCTGCGCCAGCAGGCGGTCAGGGCCGCTGAGTCAATTCCGTCGAACATCGTCGAGGGTTGCTACGCGGCGTCCCGGAAGGAATTCGCCCGGTTCCTCGACATCAGCATCAAGTCAACCGGCGAGCTGGAATACCACCTCCAACTTGCACGCGATCACGGCCTGATCCTGCCGGACCGCTGGCAGTCCCTGACAGCTGACGCGACTGAAGTTCGCCGGATGCTCGTCGGTCTGCGCCGCCGGCTGCTCGCACACCTGCCCTCATGACCGCCCTTACTGCCAACTCAGTGCTCAGTACTCAGTACTGAGAGCTTGGCGTTAGGTGGCCCGATCCGTGGCCAGCCGCCCTTAAATGATTACTGCTCCTGAACGAAAAGCTCTCCTCTTTCTCGCCGGAATCATTGCCCTCGGCTCCGGCGCCCGGGTCGTCCGCGCCCGCTCCACCGACCGCCCTGCGGAAGCCAGCCAGGTCGCTCTCGCCGCGCAGATTGCCCGGGTTGATTCCGCGCGCAGGAACAGGAAGGGGAAGGCGGGGCGCGGGGCCGGCAGGACGGCATCGGGGATTCGTCCCGGCGATCCCCCCATCGACCTCGATCGGGCCGCGGCCGCCGAGATCGACCGGCTCCCCGGCATTGGCAAGGTCGTCGCCGCACGCATCGTCTCCAACCGGGACAGCTTCGGGACCTTCGGCTCGCTGAAGGAGCTCCAGAGAGTGAAGGGCATCGGCCCGAAGCTGGCCGAGCGCATCCGTCCGCACGTGACGTTCTCAGGTGTCGCGCGTCCTGTGAACGCAGTGATCTCGCCCGGACGTGCGCTGCAGTGAGCAGGGGCGTGCGCCGCGGCTTCTCGCGTCCCCGCAGGTGACTCTGGAAACAGCCTTTAGATGCCCCCGACCGTAGCCGTCCCCAGTGACCGCGTAGGCGACATGCTCCTCCGTGAGGGTTTCATCACGCAGGAGCAGCTCGATCGCGCCCTCCGGGAGGTGCGCGAGCACGGCACCAGGCTCGGCTACAACCTCATCAAGCTCGGCTTCATCAAGGAGACCGACCTCACCCGGATGCTCGGCAGGCAGTACCGCATCCCGGCGGTGGATCTCGCCCGCTTCCAGGTCGATCCCCGGGTCGCAAAGCTGATCCCGGCGGAGCTGGCGCTGAAGCACCAGGTAATGCCCGTGCGGCGCGAAGGGCGCACGCTGACCGTCGCGCTGGGCGATCCCACGCGAATGGGGGTGCTCGAGGACATTAAGTTCATCACCGGCTACGACATCTATCCGGTGGTCGCGGGCGAGTACACCCTGCGCACGCTGCTGGAGAAGCACTTCGAGTCCACCGAGGCGCAGATGGACTCGCTCCTCGAGGACATCGCGGAAGCGGCTGAGGAAATCGAGCTCCTGGAGGACCAGGAGGAGGACGTCTCCACCGTCGCGCTCACCGCCCAGGTGCAGGAAGCGCCGGTCGTCCGCCTCATCAACGCGATCCTCACGGAGGCCGTCCGCCGCGGCGCGTCCGACATCCACTTCGAGTGCTTCGAGCACGAGCTGCGCGTGCGCTACCGCATTGACGGCGCACTGCTCGAGATCATGAAGCCGCCGCTGAAGATGAAGGCGGCGCTGATCTCCCGGTTCAAGATCATGGCCAGCCTGAACATTGCCGAGCGGCGTGTTCCGCAGGACGGCCGCATCAAGCTCAAGATCGGTCACAAGGTCATCGACTTCCGTGTCGCGACTCTCCCCACGCTGTTCGGCGAGAAGGTCGTGCTCCGTATTCTCGACAAGTCCAATCTGCAGCTCGAGCTCGAGAAATTCGGCATCGAGAAGCGCGCCGAAGTGGAGATCATGGACGCGATCGCGAATCCGTACGGGATGGTTCTTGTTACCGGCCCGACGGGTTCCGGAAAGACGACGACTCTGTACTCCGCGTTGTCCAAGATCAACGCCATAGACGTCAACATCATGACGGCCGAAGACCCGGTCGAGTACAACATCTTCGGCATCAATCAGGTACAGGTCCGCCCCGAGATCGGGCTGACCTTCGCGGCAGCGCTGCGCGCGTTCCTCCGCCAGGACCCGAACATCATCATGGTCGGCGAGATCCGCGACCTCGAGACGGGCGGCATCGCCGTGAAGGCGGCGCTCACCGGACACCTGGTGCTCTCGACGCTGCATACCAACTCGGCGCCGGAGACCATCGTCCGTCTGCTCGACATGGGACTGGAGGCGTTCAACGTCGCGACCGCGCTCAACCTCGTGGCGGCGCAGCGGCTGGTGCGGCGGGTGTGTACGGGATGCGCCGAGCGGTACATGCCGGACGACATGGAGCTGGCCGCGGCCAAGGTCGAGCCGACCACGACGCTGCGCGAGCTGCGGTTCACCGAGCAGGCGCTGAACGACGCGCGTCCCGGCGCCACGCGGGCCGCCGCCTCGCTCCTCGCCAACCTGTCGCTCGATACCACGATCAGGGAGCTGCCGTTCTTCCGCGGCAAGGGGTGCGACCTCTGTGCGGGCAGCGGGCTTCGCGGCCGGCAGGGGCTGTACGAGGTGATGTACATGACCCCGGCGCTGCGCCGGATGATCCTGCACAACGCCTCTGCCGCGGACATCCGCGAGCAGGCCATCAGCGAAGGAATGCTCACCCTGCGGATGGACGGCTGGCTCAAGATCCTGAAGGGGATCACGACCATAGAGCAGGTGGTCCGGGAGACCGGCGCGTGACCCGGGGGCGCAACCTCCGGGGGTACGTGCGCGTCCTACTCCGGGACCGGCGGCTGCCGGCTCCCGGTCATTCCACTACCGACAAATGACTCCCTCCAAAGGTTTGAGCTGGTCGCAGACCGCCAACGCGGGCCCAACGCCGCCCGCCGGGGCCGCGATGATGCCCAATGGCATCATGCCTCCGGCTCCCACGGGAATCACGCAGTCGAACACCCCGGCATCGGGGCAGTCGGCGTCAACCCCGGTGTCGCTGCGCGACCTGCTGGACGAGATGACGCAGCGGAACGCTTCCGACCTGCACGTGGTGGCCGGCGACCGGCCCAAGCTGCGGGTGGACGGCGACATCGTTGACGCGAGGTGCGAGCACGTCCTGACCCCCAAGGACACGCTCCAGCTGGCCTATTCCGTCCTCACGGAAACCCAGAAGAAGCGCTTCGAGCAGGACGACGAGCTCGATTTCTCCTTTGGCATTCAGAACCTGTCACGCTTTCGCGGCAACTGCTTCAAGCAGCGCGGCTGCGTGTCCATGGTCATCCGGCAGATCCCGTTCAGCGTCAAGACATTCGACGAGCTGAATCTGGTTCCCGCAATCGCGAAGTTCGCCGAGAAGCCGCGTGGCCTGGTGCTCGTCACCGGACCCACGGGATCGGGCAAGTCCACGACGCTCGCCGCGATGATCGACAAGATCAACAAGGAGCGCCGGGCGCACATCCTCACGGTGGAGGAGCCGATCGAGTTCGTCCACCGCCACCAGCGCTCGATCATCACCCAGCGTGAGGTGGGCACCGATACCAAGTCGTTCGGCAACGCCCTCAAGTACGCGCTGCGCGAAGACCCGGACGTCATCCTCATCGGTGAGATGCGCGACCTGGAGACGATTCAGGCCGCGCTGACCATCGCCGAGACGGGTCACCTGGCGCTTGCGACTCTGCACACCAACTCGGCGGCCGAGTCCATCAACCGCATCATCGACGTCTTCCCGGCGCACCAGCAGTCACAGGTGCGGGCGCAGCTGGCGTTCGTGCTGGAAGGAATCGTCACCCAGACCCTGCTGCCCAAGGCACAGGGCCGCGGCCGCGTAATGGCCGCCGAAGTTCTGGTCGTGACGCCCGCCATCCGCGCGCTGATCCGCGACGACAAGGTGCACCAGATCTATTCGTCAATGCAGGCAGGCAAGAAGTTCGGCATGCAGACTCTGAACGACGCCCTGTACGCGCTGTACATGAACCGGCACGTGACCGCCGAAGAGTGCGTGCGCGTCAGTGGCGAGCCTACCGAGTTCCTCCGGATGATCGGAAAGACGGTCGAGGACATCACCGAGGGTGGTTCCGGTCCGTCGCAGCCCCGTATGGCAGCTGGCGGCGCGCGCCGCTAGCAGGAGACACACAGCAGAATGCCTCTCTTCACTTACACGGCTCGCACCACGACGGGCGACCTCAAGAGCTCAACCGTCGAGGCGCCCACTCGCGACGCCGCGATCACCCAGCTCAGGCGGCAGCGGCTGGCGATCGTAAAGATCACCGAGGAAGGGAAGAAGGGTCCGAAGAAGGGCGCCATCAAGATGCGCGACACCGTGATCTTCACACGGCAGTTCGCCACCATGATCGGAGCCGGCCTGCCACTCGTTCAGGCGCTCGACATTCTCGCGAAACAGACCGAGAACAAGGCGCTGGTGAGCATCGTCCGGCAGGTGCTGTTCGACGTGGAATCCGGACATACGGTGGCCGATGCGCTTGCCAAGCACCCGCGCGCCTTCAGCACACTGTACGTGAACATGGTCGCGGCCGGCGAAGCGGGCGGTATCCTCGACACCATCCTCAACCGGCTGGCCCTGTTCCTGGAAAAGACCGAGGCGCTCGTCCGCAAGGTGAAGAGCGCCATGATCTATCCGTCCGTCATTCTGGCGGTCGCGGTCATCGCGGTGATCATCATGCTGATCTTCGTGATCCCCACGTTCGAGGAGATGTTCGCGTCGGTCAACCTCGAGCTGCCGCTTCCGACCCGCATCGTGATTGGAGCCTCGCAGCTGCTGCAGAACTACTGGTGGATGATGGCTGGCGGCATCGTAGCCGCAGTGCTGGGCATCAAGCGGTTCTACGCCACCCCCGGCGGCAAGCTCCGGATCGACCGGATGCTGCTGCGCATTCCGGTTCTCGGCGACGTGCTCCGCAAGTCCGCGGTGTCGCGATTCACCCGAACGCTCGGCACGCTCATCAGCTCGGGCGTCAGCATCCTCGAAGGGCTCGAGATCACGGCCAAGACCGCCGGCAACAGGGTGGTGCAGGACGCGATCATGGCGTCGCGCTCCTCGATCGCAGGTGGTGAGACGATCGCGGGCCCGCTGTCCAAGTCGGGCGTGTTCCCACCCATGGTCACCTCGATGATCTCCGTCGGCGAGTCCACCGGTAACCTGGACGAGATGCTGCAGAAGATCGCCGACTTCTACGACGACGAAGTGGACGTCGCCGTGAGCGGTCTGCTGTCGCTGCTCGAGCCGATCATGATCATCTTCCTCGGCGTCGCCGTCGGTGGAATGATCATGGCCATGTACCTGCCGATCTTCGACATGGTGAACGCGGTGCAGTAGCGGCCGCGCGAGCCAGACAAAAGGGCGATCACCGCGGGGGCGGGGGGTCGCTTTTTTGTTGCCCGCAAGCGCCGGCGCCGCGCCAATCCCCCGCAACGCTCTCAGGCTCCTGCCCGGCGTACTTGGCGATTTGCCAAGTTTACTTGACATTTTGGCCGCCGGATTGTACCCTTTCCGTCAGGAGGACCGAGATGCCCCGACTGACGAACCGGCTCAAGGTCGCCCGCGCCGAGCGGGGGCTGTCGCAGGACGCGCTCGCGCGGCTGGCCGGCGTAACCCGCCAGACGATCAGCTCGATCGAGACCGGGCAGTACGTGCCCTCCGCGCTGCTCGCGTTCGTGCTCAGCAAGCGCCTGGAGGTTCCGCTGGAACAGCTGTTCACCCTCGAAGGAGATTCCCCGTGACTGCGAACACCGTGGACCGCGACGAGCGAACGGTCGCCGTCGAAAATGCCAGCTATCGCGCTGCCTACCTTTTCCTCTCCTACGGCCTCCTCGGCATCACGGCGTATCGGGGGTTCGTCAGGGAGGAGTCCGCCTGGGACCTGCTGGCGCTGGTGATACTCGGTGGCGTCGTGGCGGCCGTGTATCAGGGCCGGGAGCGGATACTGACGCGCCGCTGGTCGCTGACGTCGGTCGCGGCGGTCGTCGTAGCGCTCGTGCTCGCACTGCTTCTCGTGCTTTTCAGGTCGCAGGCACGGTAGGGAGCGAAGCAGCGCGCGCTGCTGCCGGGCGATGGCAGGCGCGGCGTCCGTCGAATCACGCCACGATCGTCCCGTTGGGCACCGGACGCTCGGGGTGTAGCAGCACGACGTCGCCGGCTTCGGGAACTCCACCCAGAATCAGGATCTCTGAAGGGAAACCGGCGATCCGCTTGACCGGAAAGTTCACGACGCACGCAACCTGCCGGCCGACCAGCTCGGTCGCGCGGTAGTGCTTCGTTATCTGCGCGCTCGACCGCCGCATGCCGAGCGGGCCGAAATCCACGATGAGCTTGAAGGCCGGCGCCCTCGCTTCCGGGAAAGGCTCTGCGCTGACGATCGTTCCGATGCGGATGTCGAGACGCGTGAAGTCGTCGTAGGTGACGGTTCGCGACTGACCTTCCTGCGGCTGGTCCGACATTCGTATCTCCGGTGGGGATCGTGGACAAGCTCAGGGCTGTCCAGCCGCGACACAACCTGCGCACTCCACCGGCGCCGGACACGCCGTCCAATGTGGCGGTGCGCAGCGCGGCGACGCACACTTCAGGCGTGCTCCCGGACGTGACCTCGCAGCTCTCGACCAATCCTGCCGCAGCGCTGCCGATCGTGTACGCGGCAGGTGTTCTCACGAGTCTGACCCCCTGCGTGTACCCGATGATTCCGATCACGGTCGCGCTCGTGGGCGGCCAGACCGCCGGCGCCAGTGAGCGGGGAAAGCTGCGCGCGCTCGGTCTCACCCTCGTCTACGTTCTGGGCCTCGCGCTCGTTTACGCGCTACTCGGTCTCATCGCCGGGCTGACCGGAACGCTGTTCGGCACCATCAGCACGAACCCGTGGCTGTACTTCCTGATGGCCAACCTCCTCCTCGCCGCCGCGCTGATGATGCTCGACGTCATCCCCGTGCCAGTGCCGCAGCGCCTGATCGCGCGCGCCGCCGCGGTCGGTGAAGGTGGCCGGATGACGGGGGCGTTCGCGATGGGCGCTGCCTCCGGGCTCGTCGCCGCGCCGTGCTCGGCGCCGGTGATGGCCGCCGTGCTCGCATGGGTCAGCACCACGCGGAGCGCGGGGCTCGGATTTCTCTACCTGTTCGTCTTCTCCTTCGGGATGTGCACGCTCCTCATAGCAGTCGGCGTGTCAACCGGGTTCGTGGCGCGCCTGCCGCGCTCCGGAATGTGGATGATCTGGATCAAACGCGTGCTCGCGGCGGTATTGTTGGGGGTGGCCGAGTACTACTTCATCCAGATGGGAAAGCTGCTGATATGATGCGGGCGACGGTTACCGGTGCGGCGTTCATCCTGGCCACTGCGGCATTCGATGCGGTGCCGCTGAGCGCGCAGCAGTCGGCGCGTCCGGCCGACCGGCGCGCGCCAGCGGTGGTGCTCACCCGCCTCGACGGAACCCAGCTCGATCTTGGCCGCTACGTGGGCGAGACTCCTATCGTCCTGCATTTCTTCGCCGCATGGTGCTCACAGTGCCGGCAGCAGATGCCAAGCCTTCGCGCGGCGATTGACCGCTATGGCAAGTCGGTGAAGTTCGTGGGCGTGGCCGTTTCCGCGAATCAGTCGCTGGAGCGTGCGAAGCGGTACGCAGCCCGGCACGGCATGACGCAC
>DASUUI010000056.1:0-4228 GCA_036374155.1 Gemmatimonadaceae bacterium
ATGCCGACGAGCACGTGAACGTCGCGTACTACAACATGAAGTCGCGTGAGTACGTGTCCGTCAGCGGAACTGCCCGGATGGTGGACGATCGCTCGAAGATCCGCGAATTGTATCGGCCGGACTGGAAGGCGTGGTTCCCGGCTGACGATCAGCAGTCTGGAACGCCCGACGATCCGCGGATCGCGCTGATCGCGGTCGACGTCGCCACAGCGGTATACCTCAAGATCGACAAACCCAGACCCGTCGTCCTGTTCGAGGTTGCGAGAGGCATGGTCACGGGTCAGACACCGGATCTCGGCGAGGTGCAGCAGCTGTCCGGAGCCGAGCTCGAGCGTGAGGGCAGCGAAGTGCGAAAGTAGGTACCGGCCGCACCTGGTACTGGTCACAGTTACATTGAATGTGGAGTAACCGTGTCCTCCCGGGGGTGTGTCATGAAAATCTGTTCGTCTCGAGTGGCTCTCACTGGTGCGATCTCGCTCCTGTTCCTCTCGTGTGAGTCCCCCACGGCAATTGATACTTCGAGCTGCGGGAGTGGACGCCCGTGCAGCGATCAACCCGTAGCTGTCGCTGGTGGATTGCTGTTCCGGAATCTCAGTACCGGGAGCAGCCACACGTGCGGTCTCACGGCAGCCGGCGAAGCGTTCTGCTGGGGTTCCAATGAGAGCGGCCAGCTGGGATCCGGCACGGCCGACCGTTTCGCAGGTCGTCCTACCCGTGTCGTGGGCGGGCTCTCCTTCACCAGCATCAGTGCAGGTGGATACCATACCTGTGCAGTGACAGCCGCCGGGTCGGCCTACTGTTGGGGTCTGGCAACCAACGACGCTCTGGGAACCGAGTCTCACCTGGATTCATGTATCAACGGTGCCTGCCGTCAAAGCCCTGCTCCCGTAGCCGGCGACATGGCCTATAGCAGCATTAGTGCAGGCGGATCTCATACTTGTGCTCTCACGGAGGATGGCGTTGCGAACTGCTGGGGCTGGAACCCCTTCGGCGAAGCCGGAAACGGTTCCTTCAACACTCAGCTGCGGGCTCCCGCGCCGGTTGCGGGAGACCACCGATTCGCCTCCCTCACCGCAGGATTCCGGTTTACGTGTGCATTGACAGCTACTGGCGCTGCCTACTGCTGGGGTCATGGTGACTGGGGCCAACTCGGCACCACCGCACTCGAAGGCTGCAATTATGCCGGGCTGGTGAGCGCTTGTAGCACCACGCCTACGCGGGTCGAGGGAGATGTGGCGCTTGCCACGATTACCACCGGAGTCAATCACACCTGTGCACGTACAGACGTCGGAGAGTCGTTCTGCTGGGGAGAGAACGGGCAGGGCCAACTCGGCACCGGCTCGTCCAGCGGCGCACCGACGCCGGTACGAGTATCCACCGGGCAGCCTCTCGCCGTCGTGAGTGCAGGTGCATTTCACACGTGTGGGATCAGTGTTCATGGGCAAGCTCTCTGCTGGGGCCAGAACGCCAGCGGCGAGCTTGGCACCGGCTCCTCGGGCGACCCCATTCCATCTCCTGCTCCGCTCGCGGGCGGAGACCGGGGATTCGTGGCAATTCATGCAGGCGGGGGAAGCGGCACCGATGGTCATACCTGCGCCCTGACAGCGACGGGCGCGGCGTATTGCTGGGGGACGCGGGAATACGGGAGATTGGGAGATGAATGACGTCGCGTGCAGACTTCGGCTCCGCATAGGTGTGCGAAGCTGCTGGGTGGTCCTGTCTACCCAATCGAGCAGTCGGGCCGCACGTATCAGGTAGCGTTGGACTGGCTACAGAGCCCGCTCGACCGCTTGAATGTGCTGGCACACACGCCCAGGGATACGGAGATGAGCGTGGCGCCCCAGTGAACGAGATGCTCCGATCGGTCCAGGACGATGCGCCTCGACTGGCCTCGCGAACCGTCGGAGTCATTGGCAGCGGGTCAGCCGCGCATCCGGAGCTGGCCGAGCCCCTGGGCCGGTTGCTGGCGCACCTCGGCGTGAACCTCCTGACCGGCGGCGGCCGTGGAGTCATGGAGGCCGTGGCCCGAGCCTTCGTCACGGCTGCGCCGCACTGCGGCATATCGATCGGCGTGCTTCCGTGCGATGAATCCGATGCGACTCGTCTGCCTGAAGGCTACCCGAATGATTACGTGCAATTCGCCGTGGTCACTCACCTTCCGGACCGCGGCCGCAGGGGACACCTCCCGTCGTCAAGAAACCACGTGATAGTCCTCAGCTCGGACGTGATTGTCGCCCTGCCCGGATCGCATGGAACCGAGAGCGAACTTCGACTAGCGCTCGACTACCACAAACCGACCGTGGCATACTGCTCGAGCCTGTCTTCCGTTGGCCACTTCCCGGCCGGGATTACACGTGTGACATCCGTCGCCGATGTGGAATCGTTCCTGAGATCGGCCCTGAAGTTCTGATGCTCATCCCGCGAAAGCCGGGGAGTCGCCTGTCGCCTGCGTCACAGTATCCGCTGGAACATGAGTGAGGGACGGTAGCCCAATCACGTGCCAACACGGAGGCCGGACATGAAATGGAGTGCAGGAAGCTGGCTGCTGGTGCCGCTGCTCATCGCGGGGTGCCAGCAGCGCGTCGCCACGACGACGACGCTCGCCGATGAGGACCTCGCGGCTGTGGAGCAGCTCTTTGCGTCCGTGGCCGACGCGATTCGCGGCCAGGACTGGGATGCGTTTCTGGCCACGTTTGCCGACGACGCCGTCTTCCACCCGGTCGACTCTCCCGCGCTCGAAGGCAAGGCGGCGATCGAGGAATGGGTGCGCGCCGGTCCGGCGGCGGAGCCGGAATTCGCCTTCACGGACGTACAGGTGTTCGGCGAGGGTAACCTGGCATATGGAACGAGCAATATACACCTCGCCCTGGAGGGAATGCCCGCGCAGAGCGGCAAGCAGCTCGTCGTGCTGCGGAAGGACGGGACGGGAAGCTGGAAGACCGTCGCAGTGAGCTACAATCTGGATGCGCCAATGCAGCCGGATACCGCTGCACCTGTCCAGGTAGACACAACGACGGTGCCGTAGACCCCCCGGCAGCCGGGTGGCAGTTACGAGCCTCGTGGTCGCGGAGCTTGCGGGGCAATGCCGTGCTCGCCTACGTTGGTGCGCGCGCGAGGGGCGCATTCAGTCCGCGAGAAGGGCAGTGCCCACCCACAGCAGTCGACAGCCATAGCGAACCTTCTTTCAGCCTGACGAGTGCGGACTCCAGGCGCCATGAAAGGAGATTCGTGTGTATCCCAATCCGCAGGATGTCCTGCCGCTCCCACCCCACCCCGACCTCGACCAGTACCGCAGGCGCGCCAGAGAGCTCGTCAGAGCCTGCCGGTCCGGCGACGACGCCATTCGATCCTGGGCGACCGGCTGGGTCGACAGGCTGATCGAGCTCCATGCGGCCGCCACCGGATCGGCGCCACGCGATGCGGAACGCCGCGCACATCAGATCGCGGATTTCGCGCGTGAGCGGCTGACGCAATCGGATTGCGCGCTGGCGCAGGCGCAGTTCGTCATCGCGCGTGCGCACGGATTCCCGAGCTGGCCCAGACTCGTGCATCACATCGCGGCGATCTCCGGTCAGGACGCGGACCGTTCCGCGTTCGAGGCCGCCGCCGATGCGATCGTGACCGGCGACCTCGCCGGCCTCGAACGGCTGCTCCGCGCGCACCCCGGACTCGTGCACGCCCGATCCGACCGCGAGCACCGCGCCACGCTCCTGCACTACGTGTCGGCGAACGGCGTGGAGAACTACCGTCAGAAGACACCAGCCAACATCGTCGCCATCGCGCGCGTTCTGCTCGACGCGGGCGCCGAGGTCGACGCCGAGGCGGATGTGTACGGTGGTGGTGCGACGACGCTCGGCCTCGTGGTCACCAGCGCGCACCCGCGGCTGGCCGGTGTGCAGAACGAGCTGGCCGATCTGCTGCTCGAGCGCGGAGCGCGCGTCGATGAGGGCATCGTACACGCGTGCCTGATGAACGGATGCCCCGAGGCCGGAGCGCACATGGCCGCGCGCGGCGCATCCATAGGGCTGGAGGAAGCCGCGGGCATCGGCCGACTGGACCTGCTCGCCCGCTTGTTCGAGTCAGCGCGCACCGTATCGACCGCCGACGCGGCCGCCGCGCTCATCATGGCGTCGTGGTACGACAGGCGTGACGTCGTCAGCTTTCTGCTGGACCATGGCGTGGACGTGGGAACGCGCGCGCCGAAGGATGGCGACACGGCACTCCACAT
>DASUUI010000057.1:0-2373 GCA_036374155.1 Gemmatimonadaceae bacterium
AAGTGATCGCGGCACATTAGGAGGTCTTAACACAATTCGCTACACAATTCGAGTCCGCCGGCTCAGCCACTAGCCTGTAAACTGCTGATTCTAAAGACACGGAGAGATGTCCGAGTGGTTGAAGGAGCACGCTTGGAAAGCGTGTGTAGGGGAAACTCTACCGTGGGTTCGAATCCCACTCTCTCCGCCAGAATCCTAATACTGGCTGTAACGGGCGGCAATTTTTAAGTAGGCCCACCATCGCGCCCACCATTCTGAATGCGGTGGTGACCCGAGCCGTTGTCGTGACCGCCCCGACAATGCGACAAATCGGAGTGCGCCCATCCCGATCGATCAATGGGGCTCGATGGGCTGGTAAGTCTGACTCCTCCCTCGAGAGGCGCCGCGGTTCGGCGGTCGCGGCGGGCGGCCAAATCGGTCGGCGCCTCTTTCCAGACTTCTCTGGGGCTGGTCCCGGACTTCAGCGTGCCCGACATAACAGCTGACCAAGCGCTCGATTGAATCCGCGATTGTTTACGACGCTCCTGTTTCCAATTCATCGAGCCCTGCTGGTGAGCGACGGATGACCCGATCAGGCGTCCGTATTCTGCGCGGGGTAGCGCGGTTCACCTCGCGCGCCTGTCAGCGGATGCAGTGAACCGGGAGCACCGTCTCTCCGGTCCGGCACTGTAGCGCCGTCGTTCTCAGCATGTGCGAGCGGGCCGCTATGGAAGTCGAGGTTCCCGTCGGCAGCTTCACCGCGCCGACTCGATGAGGGCCGTCGTGAACGAACCAGCGCCAGCCGGATGGTGACGTTCACTCGCCCGCACGCCACCACCATATTGGAACGGCTCAACGGTGTGCTGGCCGCACAGGACACACGGGCAGAGTTGTACCAGGTCGGTGGTGCGGTCATGTGTCTCGTCCTGGAGGCGCGGGTTTCGCCCCGGGATGTCGACGGCTGGTTCACGGAGCCGCAGGCCGTACGCGCGGCCGCTCGGCAGGTGGCTGCTGACATGGGGCTGCCGGAACTGGCTGAACGATGCGGCGAAAGCGTTCGTACCCGCTGGGACAGCGTTCGAGCGGTGGCAATCGTACGACCATCTGGACCTGGTGTGTTCAGAGATTCCGCGGACGGTGTGGACTGATGCGGTCAGTCACGCGTACGGACGCATCAAGGCCACGCTCGCGCGGCGCGGCACACGGATCGAGGACTTCGATGCGGCGACCGCTGCGCACGCTGTCGCCCTCGGCTCCACTCTCGTCACGGCCAACCTCGAGCACGTGGGTCGTATACCCGGCCTTAAGGTAGAGGATTGGAGTGAACGCCGGCTCCGCGACGACCACCCGCGGGCAGCCGCTCGTCGCCAACGAGTGACGCACCCGTGTGACCAGCCCCGGGAGCAGCGGCAGAGGAAGTCTGTCAGGGGCAGGAATCGGCAACGGCTGGCAACCCGCCATCCTCGACTGGAACACGCCTTTGCAGGTCGCCATCCCCCCATGTTCGCGAACGGTCTTCCCGTCGGGTTGTTCTTGCCACGTGTGTAGAATGTCAAGAAGATGTCCCGGCCCGAGAGCTTTGGCGAGTTTGAAGCGACCAGCTTGTTCTGCCCGAGGTGCCGCCGCGCGACGCCCGCGAGGGCCAAGCTCCTGCTCGTTCTCCCGAGCGGAAACAAGTACGACTACGTGTGCGCTGAATGCGGAACGCCAGTAGGCGCCAAGACCGACAACGACGCGTCTGAATTCTACCGGACGACACCGCCGCCACGTCTGCCCCATCGCGGTGGCCGCTCGTAAGACTGCCTGGGGACCCTGATTCCCAACGAGGTCTCGAATTGCGTTTCGGGCGTTCGTATTCGCGGACTGTGAGCACGTGAACGCCTCGGATCGTCCGGCCGAAGTACTGACCGAAGTGCCCCCGGTCTCCTGTGATCAGGTGAGTGCACGCGCCGCGAATCGCCGCCAGCAAAATCGTTTTATCCTTGGGCGGCAGTACGACATTGGGTGGCAACGACGCGTCCAGCGGCGGTTCGTCTACGATCTCCTCGCGCTGATGGGGTCGGTCAACCGCAGGAATCGGCAAGCGCCGGTGGGCCGTTATCCTCAACGGGAACCGGAGCGTGCCGGCTGTCTGTTCTCATCAGTCGACGTAACGGCGTCGCGTTCACGCCCAGGGAGGTGTCTCCGGAGATCGCCCCGTCGTGAGCGGCAAGTTGCCCAGGGCGCGACCATCTGAGGACGTCGGACTCGTGCGCTAGTCCCCTGGAAGCGTGATGACTCACCTCATTCCCGGGCGCGGCATCCCGGCTGGCTGCGTTGCTCATCGCTCACTTATGCCCAATAAGCTCGCTCTTCGCGCCTTGCCACCCGGGCGCCGCGCTCCGGGACTTAGGC
>DASUUI010000058.1:0-26703 GCA_036374155.1 Gemmatimonadaceae bacterium
TCTGGTGGCGAAAAGCGTTGCGGAACCCTCAGAAACATATGATCTTGAGAGGTTCTGGCAGTCATATTCGAACCCTGAGCACACCAAGGGACCAGATGCGCAGAGCTCTGACCGTAATTGCGTCGTGCCTGGCAATTGCCGCGTGCGGCGGCGATTCCACGGCACCGCCCGTCGCGACCTCGCTCGAGATCGTGGCGGCGGGAACGCAGACAGCACCGGCCGGCAAGCTCGTGCCGCAGACACCCACCTTCGTCGTGAAGGACCAGGGCGGCAACCCGATGGCCGGCGCGCCGGTCACGATCGTGGTGGCTGCCGGCGGCGGAACGCTGACAGGTGCGCCGACGCAGTCTGCCGCGGGCCCGACGCAGATAGGTCAGTGGACGCTTGGGCAGTCAGTCGCCCTCAACCGTGTCACTGTGGCGGTTGGCGGTCTTCCGTCGCTCACGATCACCGCGGAAGGAGTTGCGGGTCCGATCGCCAAGGTGAGTCCGATCGGTACCACCGCGTTCACCGGCCGGATAGGCGGCACGCTGGAGCCAGGGCCGCGGGCGCTGGTCGCCGACGAGTTCGACAACCCGATTGCCGGCGTGACTGTCGCGATCGAGACCGGAGGCGGCTCGACGGCGCCGGTGACGACGATGGTGACGGACGCGAACGGCGCGATCATGGTTCCGAAGTGGGTGCTCGGCTCGACTCAGGGGCAGTACACGCTCACGGTTTCAGTGGGGAGCTTCAGCACCGTGTTCACCGCGACGGCGACCTCCGGCCCGCCCGCGAGCATCAATGTTCTCGAGGGCGGCAGCCAGGCTGCGCCCGCAGCGACCCCGCTCTCCGCGCCGCTGCGGCTCAAGGTGGAAGACGCGTTCGGCAATGCGGTGGACAACGAGCTGGTGCAGTTCGAACTGGTTGCAGGCGGTGGCTCGCTCGAGTCCACGTCGGCGCAGACGAACAACGCGGGCGTCGTGACGGTACCGCCCTGGACGATGGGGAGGACCGACGTTCCGCAGACGATCCGCGCGGTCGCCGGGACCGTGACGCAAGAGGTCACGCTGAGTGTAGCTACGCAATTCAAGATCGATCTCCGATTCCCTGCCGGGATGACGCCTGATCGAGAGGCGATCTTCCTGCGAGCCGCTCAGCGCATTCAAGGGATCGTCATGGGAGACCTGCCGGACCTTTCAAATGCGTCACTTGAGATGACCAACGCCATCTGTGGATCTCAGCCCTGTGCCTGTGGCTTCCCTGGCGAGACATATACTGGCTTCCTCGATGACATCGTTATCTATGCCGCGATCGTCGCGATCGATGGACCCGGCAACGTGTTGGGCTCAGCCGGGCCCTGTTACATTCGCGGCCCCGGCCTCGGATTTCCGCTAACCGGCGTGATGCTTTTCGATGAGGCTGACGTTGCGAACCTCGAAGCAGGAGGTCGCCTCCAAGACGTCATTCTGCACGAGATGCTTCATGTGCTTGGTATTGGTACGTACTGGGGACCGCGCGGCCTGTTACAGGGAGCGAATACGCTTGATGTCCGCTATACCGGCCCGCTCGGACGGGAAGGATGTGTCCAAGCGGGTGGGGCTTCTGTATGCTCGCTGACCGTACCAGTACACAGCTGCGCGCCCACGGCGGAGGGCCAGTTCTGCCAGCTGGGAACCGTGAACTCGCATTGGCGGGAGACCACCTTCGGCAACGAGCTGATGACAGGGTTCGTCAGCTCGGGAGCGAATCCGCTGAGCGCGATGACCATCGGCTCTTTGGAGGATCTCGGTTACAACGTGAACCGCGCACCGCGCGACGACTACAACATCCCGAGCGCCGGATTCCAAGGGAACGTCATTCCGGGAACGGGCACGGCGCAACCGTGGGAGTTACTGGTCCGTCCAGTGGGCACAGTTGACCCGAGCGGACGAGTTACCAAGCTGCCGCAGCCGCAGTGAAGCCCAGAGCGCTGGGCCTTTTCGCCGTCTTGACGATCGGGGCGTGCGAACGGAGCGACGAATCAGCGTCGCTCACGGACACCGTCCCGATGCCGCCGGTTGATGGGAGCATTTTGCTCGTCTCCCCCGGCAGCGCCCCTGCGCAAACAATCCCCGCTCCTCCGCCCGATGATGCGATCGCCGTTGGGGAGGACACGGCTTCGATGGCTGTCATCCCGGGTGCCGACAGCTCGCGGCCCCGGTCGTCACGCGCGCCGCGCGACACGGCCTCCCCTCGCCCGGACTCGAACATCGGTCGCGATTCGGCGATCACCGGTCCGTTCATCCCGGTTCCTGTTCCGCCCGACACCGGCTGACGCGGACTCGTGATTCAGGGCAAGCCCCTGCGGTACACACACTTAGCCTACATCACTTAATTGACTTTCCGAGGCTGGTGCCTTACTTTGCATTCAGCGCCCGTTCGCGGGCGGCTTTAATTTGTAACCGGCCGAGTGCGACGGACGGTGCTCTCTCTGATTGGGGGCGGGATTCAGTCGCGCGCGGTTATTGCGGGGCTGTAGCTCAGTTGGGAGAGCGCTGCAATCGCACTGCAGAGGTCAGGGGTTCGACTCCCCTCAGCTCCATTTGAAACATTCCGACGCCTGGAGCGTCGTACAGGTAGAGACAGAAAAACAGTAGGCATGCCCGGCGCCGTTCGGTAGGACGGAGAGTTCCAATGGCGGTGTCCGCGGCAGCTTACTGTGATCTCGGCCGCGAGTCTTTTCAGACTCGCGGCTTTTGTGTTTCTGCCGGCCCTCAGGGGGGAAAGTGAAACGGGTGGCCGATGAGGCCACCCGTTTCGAGCGGGATTCGCGGGAGCGGACGGCGGTCTACTCCCCAGGCGCCCGCCGTTTGCTACATGTTCGGGTTCGGCGGATCCGAGACGACGTAGATGACGCCGTTCGAGAGAACCGCGAAGTTGATCGGCTGCGTGCCGCTGCCGCACCGCAGCGATCCGCTGGGACCGAGCGGAATCACGCCGGAGGCCTGACCCTTCTTGTTGGCTTGCCCGGACACCTGCCCGACGATGGTCTCGCTGACGCCATCGAAGGAATTGACGACTCCATTCTCACCAGCGCAGTCGTACGACGCCGAGACCTGGGCCGTCACGCTGATCGAGAAGCTCTGGAAAGCCGAGAGACTGCTCGTCTGGTAGTGAAACGACTGAGTGTCGTAGTTGTAGTACGTGCCGGCGGGCGTCCAGATGAGCTTGCCACCACCACCTGCCTTCTTCGCAAGCGATGCGTCCGAGGGCTCGACGCCGGTGATGCTGTCCGTACCACATGCCATCAGCGCCAGAGGAAGAGCGATCAGCGCTGCCCGGCGGAACTTCCTGGTCAGATTGACCGAGTACATCGTGAATCTCCTAGAAGAAAGTTGTCGGCTCGGCCGACACCGTTTCTTCGGTAGCCTGGCGATCTACGGGAGACCCATGGCTTTGCGGACCGGCCTCGCGACCGGGGTGCCCTTTCGGAAAATTTGAACGAGACAGTCACGCCACCAGACGTGGCTCGGCCACGCCAGCGGGAGGAGCTCGCCGTCCTCTCTCCAGAGATCAGACTTCTGCAGCGGAGACTGTTACAGCGGTACTTCGGATGTGCGTTGGAATTGCACCGGTATTCGTACCGGTACGGCCCTCTATGGCAACCAGGCAGTCTCCTCGCCGGAGATCCACGGCTTTGCGGACCGGCCTCACGACCGGGGTGCCGTTAACGCAGGGTGGGCGGATCAATTGTCTCGCCGTGTAGGAACTACCTCGGTCAGGTCACCCACCAGCGTCCCGACCGCGCGGATATGCTACAAGTCTCACGAAATTGGGTCAAGGGATTTTTTATCCACAACTGTATCAGAGCCGTAACACATGGGTTAAGGCCCTCAATTCGGGGTTGAGTGCCCCGAAACCGGTCGAGTCAGCTAGATTCTCCCCCTTCCCTTGAGCAGGGAGCACCGCTTGGGCAAGCTGGTGGTTCTGATGTTCACGGCCTTCGTGGACATGGTCGGCTTCATAATCGTGTGGCCGCTGCTGCCGTTCTATGCGGCGGACCTCGGCGCCAACGACCTGGCCGTCGGAATGCTGATTTCGGCATTCTCCGTTGCGCAGCTGCTCAGTGCCCCGAGCTGGGGGAGGTTCTCCGACCGCCGCGGCCGCCGCCCCGCGATCCTCCTCGGCCTCGCTATCTCGGCGGCGGCGTATCTCGTGTTCGCGTTCGCCGATTCGCTGGTGCTGCTGCTCGTGTCCCGCGTCGTCCAGGGAATTGGCGGCGGTACGATCGGGGTGGTGCAGGCGTACGTCGCGGACGCGAGCGCGCCCGAAGATCGAGCCAAGAGCCTGGGCTGGCTGTCGGCGGCGACGAGCCTGGGCGCGATCATCGGGCCCGCGATCGGGTCGCTGCTGGTGCAGCTCGGCGGTCGCTCTGCTCCCGGCCTCGGGGCCGCCGCGCTGTGCCTCGGAGTTGCCGTCTTCGCCTGGAAGTTCCTGCAGGAGCCGCGGCACGAGACCGACTCCGGCTCCCACACGGCGCTGCACCCGATCACCGGGCGGGCTGCAGTCACACGGGTTCTGACTCAGCCGCGCGCGACTACGTCGCGACTGATCCTCATATACGCGATCGCAATCGGCGGCTTCTACGGGACGGGTGCGCTCTTTCCCCTGATTGTCGCGGAAAGGTTCGGCATCACCGAGAGCACGATCGGCTATCTCGTCATGTACTTCGGAGGCATGGGACTGCTCGTGCGCGCAACCATACTCGGCCCGATAGTGGAGCGAGTGGGAGAAGTCCGGCTGTGTCGCGTCGGTCTCTCCATGCTCGCCCTCGGACTCGCGCTCCTCGGGGTCGCGCGCAGCTGGCCCGTGCTGATCGCGTCCATCACGCTGATGCCGCTTGGCACCGCGTTCACCTTCCCGTGCGTGACGGCAATGCTGACGCGCGCGGTTCATCGCCGCGAGCGCGGTTTGTACCTCGGGGTACAGGCGACGTATGGCGGAATCTCACGCGTCGCGTTTCCACTTCTCGGCGGATTGCTGATGGAGGCGCTTGGCCGCGGCACTGCCTACGTGGTGGCAGGAGTGCTGGTCGCGGCAACGCTGCCGCTTGCCTTTGGGCTGAGGCTGCAGGAAGCGACCGTGCCGGTTGTGAACGCGCCCCCGCCCGAAGGGAGCGTGACCGCTGAGCACCCCGTCGCCGGGAGTCAGTGACGCTCAGCGCGCCGTGAGGATCTCCGCGATGTCTGCTCCAAGTGCGGTGAACGCGTCCCGGTTGAAGCTGACTTCGTCCATCTCCGAGCTGCCGTAGAAATCGCCCATCGCGCGCCCGCTCAAGCGGCCGATGAAGCGGATGATCGCGCTCTCCTGCACCTGCATCATCCCCCGCCGATAGAAAGACGTCTGCCCGTCGGGGAGCGTGCGGAACCCGACCCGGAAGTTGATGCCCTGTCCGGCGAACGGGCGCCTCAGGGGTGTGCGGATGAAGCGGCGCGTGAGCGGCGGCAGCTCCCAGTCGGGCTCGCGCGCGGCGCGGAGCTGCCAGGCGTGATCGGTGGCGCTGCGGACGATCGTCAGATCGGTGACGAGGTTCTTCCAGCCGATGTCGAACAGCATGATGCGCGTTCTGAAATTGCTGCGTACGACCAGCTCGTCCGGCAGCCGGCGCACGGGACCTTCGAGCGGAGCGAGTTGGCCATCGCGTGAGCGCAGGCGCAGGTGCAGCTGCCGCCTGCGCACGCTCATCTCCACCCACGGCGTGCCGCGCCTGTCGAGGAACGTGGCGCGCATCTCGGTGCGGTCTATGTACTTCTTCAGGTAGTCGGCGAGCGCCGCGTGCGTGCGGCGCAGCCGTTCCGGGTCGGCGGTAACGGTGAGCCGGATGAGACTGGCTCCTTCCGCGTCGCGCGTCACGCTGAGTGAATCGAGCGTGTACAACCGTCCAAGCGCGGTGGTCGAGCGACGAAAGCTCGAGCGATAGTCGGCGCGCACGCCGGCGGCCCCCTTGGCTTCGGCGGCGCGCAGCGCGCTGGCGATGACGGCCGGCAGCGCACTGGGGGCGATCCGACCGACCACGAAGTCCGCGACGGTCGTCCATTCATACTCGTCGCGCGACAGGCGCCGGAGCCGGGTGGAGTGGTAGCTGTCGGCCAGGTTGTCGAGCACATCGGGCGGATCGAGCGCCGCGAAGGCGTAACGTGATCCGGTGAAGTAGCCGTTGTACTCGGTGAACCGCGTGGTGTCTCCGAACGCAGCCGTCCAGATCCCTGTGTCCGCGAAGACGCGGGACGGTATTAGCGTGCCCGCGCCGAGGTTCATCCTGATGTAGGTCGTCTTCTGCGCGCGGGAGATCTCGGTAAAGCGGTTCGAGTAGGCGGAGAACAGGTCGTCTGCGGCGTTCCGCGCCGCCGCCGGGGTTGGGCCGAAGGCGAGCGGTGCTTCGCGGCACGCGCTCGAGGCAAGGAGGAGGGTGAGGGCCGCGAGCGCGGGCAGGGCACGGCTATTCATGCGCGCAGTTGGACACCGGCGGAGTGGTTTGGTTCGAGTGGTGTACGGAGAGTCGCCAGCGCCCGGGGCTCACTGAGCGGCGGTGCAGCGCGGTGGCCGCTTAAGTATGTGTGGCGTAGCGGTTTGCGGCAGGGACAGTCGCTTGAACACCGCCGCCGGAAATGGTAGATTTCAGGTTCTCCGTGCCCGCGCGCGGAACTACTGCCCCTTGGTGTAACTGGCAACACGTCTGACTCTGGATCAGAAGAGTCCTGGTTCGAGCCCAGGAGGGGCAACTCAAAAGCCGGCAGCTTTGCTGCCGGCTTTTTACGTTGCCCCTACTGGGTACTCGGTCGCGTCGCTCGCGCTCCGCGGTCGAGCCCAGGAGGACGAGCTCAGGAGCCGGCGAAGCGCCGGCTTTGTCGTTGCCCCTGCTGGGTACTCGGTCGCGTCGCTCGCGCTCCGCGGTCGAGGCCGGCCGGCGTCGCGTGCTTTACGTTGCTCCTGCGGGTACTCATCGCGTCGCCACTACGCTCACCCCATTCACGGAGCCGCCGCATGAAAATCGAAGGTGGAGTCCTGCATCTCGTCTCCGGAGCGAAGATCGAGTTGCCAAGCGAAGCCGCCGTCGAGGCGGTTACGGCGTTCTGGGAAAGCATTCCGAAAGGCGATGACGTTCCTGTGAGCGTCGCTCTCACGCCTGCTCACGAAGTCGTCCTGGTCAGATCGAGCATTGCGGCAATCGAGAGACGTGGGTCGGCGGCGTAACAGAGCGAGTCGTATGGACGGGCGGGTGAGGTCCGCACTTGGCCTGTCGCCTGCCGCGCGACTGGCTGCGCTTCTGGTCGTCGCCGCCTGCACCGCGGTCGCCCCACGGGGTTTGTTGCCGGTGGAAGGTGAAACCTTGGCATTTGCTGGCGTCAGCGTCCTGCCGATGACTCCGGGCGACACCATCTTCCACGACCAGACCGTTGTCGTGCGGAACGGGCTTATAACCGAGGTGGGCGCTGCGCGCTCGGTGCCGATCCCCGCGGGCGCTGTCCGTATCGATGGCAGCGGGCAGTACCTGTTGCCGGGACTCATTGATGCGCACGTGCATCTGGAGTACGTCGATGACCCGGGCGTACTTGCGCTGTTCGTCGCCAACGGTGTCACGACCGTGCGCAACATGGACGGGCGGCCGTACCTGCTCGAGTGGAAGCGCCGGATCAGCGCCGGTGAACTGACTGGTCCCGCGATCTACACCGCCGGTCCCATTCTCGACGGCGATCCGCCGTTGCGCGACGACAACACCGTCGTAAGAGACTCTTCCGAGGCGCGCGCGGCGGTCATGGCGCAGAAGTCCGCCGGCTACGACTTCGTCAAAGTGTATTCGGGCATGGCACCGGATACGTATCGGGCCGTGCTGGATGCAGCGCGCCAGCTCGGATTGCCTGTGGCGGGGCACGTCCCGCGCAGGATGACTCTCGCTGAAGTGCTCCAATCCCCGCAGCATTCGGTCGAGCACCTGATGGATTTCGATGAGCTCGTCGAGTCGGACGATTCTCCAGTGCGCGGCCGCTTCCACTGGTCGAGACTGTATCTGGCGATGCCGGCTGACTCCGGAAGAATCGCGGCGGCTGCGCAGCTCGCTGCGTCGTCAGACGTCTGGATTGTTCCCACCATGGTCCAGGCCGAGCGCGCGCTGGCGCGGGCGGACAGCATCCGCGTCTGGCTTGCTGCGCCGGAGGTGGGGTTCATACCTGCGGACGGCCGGGCACTGTGGGAGCAGCAGGCGATGCGCGCCGGCGCCCGAATGGATTCAGCCGACTGGCAGATCGTCGAGCGTGGCCGCGGCAACCGTCGTGACCTGCTCCGGTCGCTGCACGCAGCGGGAGCACGCCTGGCTGTCGGCACGGATACTCCCAACGCGTTCGTCGTCCCCGGGTTTTCAGTGTTCGAGGAGCTCTCGCTGTTCGTACAGGCGGGCGTATCAACCCGGGACGCGCTGATTGCGGCGACACGTGATGCAGCGCGTCTGCTCGGGATCGGGGACAGCATAGGCACCATCGAACGGGGCAAGCGCGCCGACCTCGTGCTCGTGGCGGGCAATCCTCTTCTCGACCTCGGCACGGTGCGTCGTCCCACGGGAGTGATGCTCGCTGGCAGGTGGCTGCCGAAGAACGAGCTGGACGCCATGCTGCAGCAGCAGCGCTGGCGCGATACACTTCGTACCGGAGGTTCGCGATGATGCGCAGATCCATACTGTGCGCAGGTGGCCTGATTTTCCTTGCCGCCCTGGCGTGCGGATCCGGAGAGCAGACGGAGGCTCAGCCGGAGATGACGCAGCGGCAGCGGGACAGTGCGATAGGCGCGTCCAGCCTGCCGGGGGCGCGTGGCGTAACGCGCGCGCTCGACGCGTCGGACTCGGCCGCGGCTCGCAGCTCGCGGCTCGATTCTCTCGGCGCGGAGCCCTGAGCTGGGGCGTCGGAGCCGGCTGACCTTCTAGCGCCGCGGCGCCAGCCGCACGGTGAGCGTATCGCCGCTCATCTGTGCAGCCGCACCGCGAAACTCCGCGGTCAATCCGTCGGCCCTGATGCTGACCGTGCCGTCGTTCTCCGTGATGGCCGGCGCAGTCGCGAGCCCGCTGACCGTGAGCGCCCGTACACCATTGAAGAGAGGATGAGCGCCCGCCGCCTCCGTCAGCGAGCTACGCCCGAACACCTCCACGGTTCCCGCGGAGTTGCCAAGCCTGACATATCGGCTGTGCACCACCTCACCGGGCGCGACCATGTGGACGTTCAACGGGTCGAACTCCTGCGGGAAGAGAAGGGATTCACCGGCTGCGATGACGACTCGCCATCCGCTCTGCTCAAGCAGCGCCTGGCGGCGTTCCGCCCTCCGCGCGCGCAACCGCTCCACGTCCGCTGACGCCACCGACGCGATCTGCGCCCGTTCCGCGGAATTGAAGCCGCATCGCGCCGCTTCGGCTCTCAGTCCCGGCGCGTCGGCGAGCAGGACGTCGAGTGGAATCGAGTCGGCGGCGGACAGCGCGGCCTTCCACGCCGGCGAGAACCGGTCGAGAAGCAACGCGAGAGAGGCACCGCTCGCATACGCCCGGTCGCGGACGGCATCCGGCGGCGGATCGTCTGCCACGTGCCACCCTCCGCCTCCGGCGCGCCACTGGACGTACCGGGCGAGGCCCTCCTTCAACTCGTTCTTCCGCTCGTATTCTGCCGATCCCGCCGGCAGCGCTGCGAAACGCTCGCGCCGCGTGGCCAGGGCGACACCGGTCCAGCACGCGCTCGCGGCGGGGTCGCTCGACGTGAGAGCGCGGTTCAATGCGATCGTCTCCAGGCGGCGCAGCGCCAGAAGGCGCCCGTCGTCAACCGGATACGCAAACAGCTCCACCTCGTTCGCGACCCAGCGTGGGTGCCGCTGTCCCTGGTACACGTGAAAAGCCTCGTGCGCGACGACTGCCGCTCGGTCCCGCAGCGACTGCGTGGGGCTCGACAGCAGCGCGCCCGCCGTCATCACGCCGCCAAGCTCCACGCTGTTGTTGGCCGTCACCGCCGGATGCCGGCCGGGAAAGATCCAGACGCCGCTGGCCGAGTCGGCAACGAAACCCTCCGGCGGAGATGGATGGCGAAAGAGCAGCGTCCGCGATCCGTCGAACACCGCGACGGGAACGGCGCGGAGATCGAAGCCGGGCCACAACTCCGTCGCCGCGATGAGGTCGAGCTCGGCGGCAAACGCTGCGGGATCGATCGCGGCCGATTGCGGGGCCGCTGGCGCCGGTGTGGTGCGACAGGCGGCAGCAAGCAGCGACAGCGCGAGGACTGGCAAGGCGCGCAGAGGTTCTCCCCGTGTCACGGTGTGCATGGTCCCACGTTAGACATGCAGCGCTCCGTGGAGGTTGCTCCGTCGCGCGTGAGCAGTCGGCTACAGCGCGCGCGCGTTGAAGGTGTCGCAGGAGTTCACGTCGCCCGTCTCGAGCCCGCGTCTGAACCACCGCATGCGCTGCTCCGACGTTCCGTGAGTGAATGCCTCCGGCACGACGCGTCCCTGCGTCTCGCGCTGCAGCCTGTCGTCTCCGATCGCTGCGGCAGCGTTGAGCCCCTCCTCGATGTCTCCTGCCTCGAGGATCTGCCGTGAGCGATGACCGTGGTTGGCCCACACCCCGGCGTAGCAGTCGGCCTGCAGCTCCTGCATCACCGACAGCTGATTGCCTTCCTCCTGGCTCATCCGCTGCCGGAGCGACGCGGTGCGCTGCAGCGTGCCCGTCAGGTTCTGCACGTGGTGTCCGACTTCGTGCGCCACCACGTATGCCTGCGCGAAGTCGCCGTCGGCCCCGAACCGGTTGCGCAGGTCCTCGTAAAAGCTGAGGTCTATGTAAATGCGGTGATCGAGCGAGCAGTAGAACGGCCCCATAGCGGACTGGCCGGTGCCGCACGCCGATGGTGTCGCGCCCCTGAAGAGGACGAGCCGCGGCTCCTCGTAACTCGAGCCGGAGGCCCTGAACAGCTCGTTCCAGGTATCCTCCGTGTCCGCCAGGACCTGCGACACGAAAATCCTGCCGGGATCGTTCGCCAGCGCGGCCGAATCCTCGGGCGCGACTGCCGCTGACTGCGGCGCCTGCTCCAGGAGCTGGCGCGGGTCCACACCGAGCACGAGGGCGGCGATGAGCAGCACGACGCCGCCGATCCCGCCCACTGCCGGACCCATCCGCATTCCGCGGCGGTCCTCGATGTTGGTGCTGCGTCTTCCGAGTCGCACGTTTACACGCTCTGGCTGTGGTCGTTCACGCAGAGAGCAACTGGCGTACCCGCCCCCCGCCGGCGCGGTCGGCGCGCGAAGCCAAAGGCAGATCTTATCCCAGGCGGGCGCGGTATTCCGCCGGCGTCACCCCGACATAGCGGCGGAAGATGTTGGTGAAGTGCGGCTGGTCATAGAAGCCGGCATTCAGCGCGATCGTGCTGAGCGGCTCGTGTGTCTCGATGAGCGCGCCGGCAGCGTGATTCACCCGCAACCGCCTGATGCGCTCGCCGACCGTGCAGCCGTACACTCTGCGATACGCTCGCGCGAGTGTGGCCGGCTCGACGCCCACCGAGCGGGCGATGTCACCGATGGAGAAGCGCGTGGCGTACACCTCGTGGATCAGCTCGTCGGCCTCCAGCAGCCAGCGCGGCGGCCGCGACATCCGCGGCAGCGGCTCGCGGCTCAGCTCGACCAGGAGCTCCAGCGCCAGTCCTTCGGCCGCGACCAGCGCGGTGTCGTCGTCCGACGCAAGCTCGTACACCAGTCGCTTGGCGATGTCGCCCGCCGCGGAGGCGCGCGAGTGCATCCGCTCGTCGAGGATGCGGAAGATGGAACGTGAGTCGGCGAAGTGCTCGCGATCCACGTCCATGCGCAGTCCGCGCGTCTCGACCGTGCTGAACCTGTTCCAGTGCAGCTCGCCCGCGGGCGTGACTTTCAGTGTTTCGGAGACGCAGTCCGCAGCGCTGCCCCGCCAGTGCTCGGTGAATCCACCGCGCAGCACGTAACAGATCGTCGGATCGTCGTGCATGTGCTGCGGCAGCAGCGATCCCGGCGAATGCACACCGAGGTTCAGCACGAAACCGGGAAGCCGCACGGTTCCGGTCGTTCGCAGTCGGGCGCGCTCCGCCCGTGTGTTCAGCATCATCCTTCGCTCCGCGTTGCGGCGCGGTCTCCTGAACTGCGCGTCATGGCGTGATCAATTGCGTCCAACGCCCCGCCGCCGCGTCCAAGACACACGCGCGCACCTCCTCATACGCTATCAGCAGGGACGCGTCCGCCGCAATGTGCCCAACGCCGCGGCAGGGTGCGTGTTTCGCTTTTCAGCCGGAGGGTGGCGTAGTGGAATCGAAGCGCGGGATGCCGTCGCGGGCGCGTGTCGTGGCGATCGCCGCGGTGCTGCTCGCGTGCGGCGGAGGGTACGACGAGCCGCCCACCGGCCCCGGCGGTTCCGCCGACGTGGTCATCACTCTCACAGCCGACGCGCGCTTCAGTCCGAACGACGTCACGGTGGATCCCGGAACGCGGATACGCTGGACGAGCGCGACGAGCGAGCTGCACACAGTCACGCCGGACAGTCCGCAGCAGCCAGGCGTGTGGGCTCGCGCGACGAGCAGCGCCGTTGGCACGGTCCTCACGCACACGTTCAACACGTCGGGTCAGACGTACACGTATCACTGCGAGCCGCACCTGTCGCTGGGCATGACCGGAACCATTCGCGTCCGGTGAGATGGCGGCGCGCCAGATCCCTTCACGGGAGAGGAGACACACATGACCATTTTTCGTTCGATTGCGGTACTGCTGGTCGTTGCCGGTTGTGGTGGAGGCGCGAGCACCGTGTCCGGACCCACGGGCCCGAGCGGGCCCAGCGGTCCGAGTGGTCCGACGGGCCCTTCCGGTCCCACCGGCTCGGCGAGCGTCACCATGCGGAGTGAGGGCGACATCTACGGAGGACTCACTCACGAGTTCGCGCCGACCTCGGTGACAATAGCGCGCACCGGCACCGTCACGTGGACGAACTCGAGCAGTCAGATACACAACGTGACCTTCGCTGCAGCGATTGGCGCGCCCGCGAACATCCCCGATCACGGGAGTGGGACCAACAACCGGCAGTTCGGCACGGCTGGAACGTTCAACTACGCGTGCACGAACCATCCGGGAATGGCCGGCCAGGTAATCGTTCAATGACCGCGCGGCCCTGCGCTCGCCGGCGCGGCCGACCGCTGCGCCGGCGGGGACTGCTGGCCGCCATGCTCGTCATCCTGCCCGCGACTGCGGAAGCGCAGTCGGCGCTCGGCCACCCCCCGAACCTGCGCGGCGAATGGCCGCTCGACAGGTGGCAGACGGCGTTCGTCATCGGCCACCGCTTCGAGTTCATCGAGGGCGGTGACGAGCTCATCAACCTGCCGACGATGACGCTGGCCATGGGACTGTTCGAGCGGCTCGCGGTCGGGCTCGACTACACGTCGAACAGCGAGATCGTGCCCGACAGGCTCGGTGGCAACGAGACGCAGTACTGGGCATCCGTGCCGCTGCTCAGACGCAAGCGCGGAGTCGTGCACGCGCTGCTGGCGCGCAACAGCGCGGCGCGCAGCACCGATGCGGCCCTCACCGCGCGCGGGCGCGCCGGTCCTGTGTCGCTTCTCGCCGAAGGTCGCGCATTCTCCAACGCGCTCGGCACCGGCAGCGGCGGCTCGGCTGTCGCGGGCGGGGTGGTGCTGCACCTGACGCGCTACCTCGAGCTCGCCGGCGACGTCGGACGGATGCTGGAGCCGGACACGCTCACCACGGTGTGGAGCGCGGGATTGGCGCTCGCGATCCCCGGTACGCGGCACACCCTGTCGCTGCACGCGACCAACGTCGGCGCGGTCACGCTGCAGGGCGCGTCACGCCGGAAGGTCCTGGGGCGGGAGTCGGTGCGGTACGGATTCACCTTCAGCGCACCGCTCGGCTCGCGGGCGCAGTGGGCTCGCATATTCCGCCCGCCGCCGGCGGAGCCCGCCGACGCGGACACGTCCGCCACCGTCGTCGAGATGAGAACGCTCGCCTTCGCCCCGCGCGAGATCCGAATCCGGGCGGGCGAAAGCGTGGTGTGGGTGAACCGCGACCCGCTGGAGCACACCGTCACCGCCGACGACAGGTCGTGGACGAGCCCGCTGCTCGGCGAAGGGGGACGATACCGGCGGGCGTTCCCGCGCCCTGGCCGGTACACCTTCCACTGCACGCCGCACCCGCAGATGACCGGGGTCGTCGTGGTGGAGGACGGCGGCACGGGGGGCTGACCGGCAGTTCGGGTAAACTGTAGGGGATTCGACGACATAGAACGCTGATCGCTCCCGACTGCCAGGGGCGCCGGGGAGTCCGAAATTCCCTGCATGCCGCAGCACCCCGACGAGCGCGCCGCCGCGCTCCGCAGCTGGTTTCTCGGTCCTCACGCCGAGAATGAGGAGCTCTTTCACGAGCTGCTCGACGAAACGGTGCGGGACCATTTCCGCTGGCGGAAGACTTTCCGGTCGGAGGATCCGCCCGCCATCTCTTCGGCGGCCCGCCGCTCACCGGTGCATGCTGCATCGGTCGCGGAGCTGCGCGCCGATCTCAGGGAGCTGGCCGATGAGTTGAAGCACGGCGTGCCGTTCTTCAGTCCGCGGTACAAGGCCCACATGATCGGCGACCAGACGATGGCTGCCCAGCTGGGCTACCTCACGGCAATGCTGCACAACCCGAACAACGTTTCGGCGGAAGTCTCGCCGGTGACGTCGCGGCTGGAGATGGAGGTCGCGCGCGATCTCGCACGGATGATCGGGTACGACTCCGCCGAGTCGTGGGGACACCTCACGGCGGGGGGGACGATCGCCAATTTCGAGGCGCTCTGGATCGCCCGCAGCATCTTCTACTTCCCGGTCGCCGTCGCTCTGGCAGCCGCGGACCTGAACGTGGACCTCAATGTCCAGGTGCCGGAGGGCGTTCGCGTTCCGCTCCGGTCGCTCGATCTGTTCGAGCTGCTGAACCTGACCAACGAGGCGACGCTCGACCTGCTGGCGGAGACGCGCGCTCTTGCAGGCGGTGAAGTGCTGAAGATCGCACAGGAGCGCTATTCCCTCTCGAGCGCCGGCTACCAGGACTATGCGCGCACGCTCGAGGCGCGTTTCGGTGATCCGCTGGAGGCGGGTGTCGTGCTGGTGCCCGCGACGGCTCACTACTCGTGGGAGAAGATCGTTCGCGCTCTCGGGATAGGCGCCAACCAGCTGCTGTTCGTCGCGGTGGATGAGCACGCGCGAATGGATCCCGACAGTCTGTGGGACCGTGTCGTCCGGCTCGCCGCCAGGCGCCGGCCGATCATCGGCTGTGTCAGCGTGGCTGGGAGCACGGAGGAAGGCGCGTTCGACCGTCTCGACTCCATACTGGACGTGCGCGACCGCGCCGAAGCCGAGCTTGGCGTGACTTTCCATGTGCATTCCGATGCGTGCTACGGCGGATACGCTGCCACGGTCACGTGGCGCGCCGACGGGAAGCGACGCACCGCGGACGAGATTCGTGAAGCTACGGGCATCGAGTGGCCGCAGGATACGTGGGTGGACTCGGTCAAGGCGCTGGCGCACGCCGACTCCATCTCCATAGATCCGCACAAGCTCGGGTACGTCCCCTATCCCGCCGGAGCGCTGCTGCTGCGCGACGGCCGCGCGCGCTCTCTCGTTGCGACCGACCCGCCCTATATCCTGCCGAGTCACGTGCCGGCCAGGAGCAACGATGCAGTCACGGGGCGGTTCGCCTTCGAGGGCTCGCGACCCGGCGCGGCTGCCGCGGCCGTATGGCTCAGCCACCGGGCGGTGCCTCTCGATGAGCGCGGTTACGGCTATCTCATCGAGCGGACGGCCGCGGGGGCGCGCGCGCTGTACGACGCGCTGCGTATGGCGGACGCATCGCCGTGCACGATCGTGACGCTGCCGGCTCCAGACCTGAACATCGTCTGCTTTCTCGTGACCCCTCCGGGCGACGCCACCCTGCGTGAGCTGAACGCGCTTAACGAAGGGATCTATCACGCGCTCAGCGTCCAGCACCCGTACGACTCGCCGGAGTACGTGATAAGCAGGACGGTGCTGCGCAGCCCGGTTTACGAGGGTGTAGCGGAGCCGCTCCTCAGGCGAGTCGACCCCCGGTTGCTGCAGGATTGGCCTGAGGAGGGGCTCGTGGTCCTGCGCGCGGTGGTGATGGATCCCTTCCTCGCGACCAGCGAGCCGGGGTCGCGCCACGCTGACGGGTTCGTCCGGGCGGTACGGCAGGCCGCGCTCGCAGTGGAGACGCAGTCGGGGAGCCTGACACTCATATAGTAGCACGGTCTGGCTGCCGCAGGCGCGGCGGGGTAGGTTCAGAGTCCACCCCCCCGCCGCCCGAACAGCCGCTGATGATCTCGCAGCACCTCCAGAACGCCCTCGCCGACAAGTACACGCTCGCGAACGAGCTTGGCCGCGGTGGAATGGCCACGGTGTACCTCGCGAAGGACCTGAAGCACGATCGTACGGTCGCGCTCAAGGTTCTCCATCCAGAGCTGGCTGCGGCTCTGGGACCCGATCGCTTCCTGCGCGAGATCAAGCTGGCCGCGCGGCTGAATCATCCGCATATCCTTCCGCTGTTCGATTCTGGTGAGACGAGCGGCTGGCTGTATTACGTGATGCCGTATGTGGAAGGCGAGTCGCTGCGGCAGCGGTTGCAGCGGGAGCAGCGGTTGCCGCTCCCCGAGGCTCTGCGACTGGTGCGCGCCATCGGATCCGCACTGGACTACGCGCATCGCCAGAACATCGTGCACCGCGACATCAAGCCCGAGAACGTGATGCTGCACGAGGGCGAGGCGATGGTGATGGACTTTGGTATCGCCAAGGCGGTGAGCGCGGCGGGCGGCGACACACTGCTCACGCAGACGGGACTGATGGTCGGCACACCGGCCTACGTCAGCCCGGAGCAGGCCGCTGGCGAGCGCGAAGTGGATGGCCGGAGCGACCAGTACAGTCTTGCCTGCGTGCTGTATGAGATGCTCAGTGGAGCTCGCCCTTTCACCGGTCCCACGGCGCAGGCAGTGCTGGCGCGGCGCTTCACCGAGCCGCCCCCCTCCCTGAAGACCACCAAAATCAGGGTGCCTGATTACGTTGATCAGGCGCTGACCCGGGCGCTTGCCCGCGAGCCGCAGGAGCGGTTCGATACGACCATCAGCTTCGTTGATGCGGTCGCGCACGACGTCAGAAGGCCCGGCGGCAACGGATCTGAGCGAGGATCGCAGGTGAGCGACGGCACGAAATCCATTGCGGTACTCCCGTTCACGAACATGAGCGCGGATCCCGAGAACGAGTATTTCACGGACGGGATCGCCGAGGAGATCATCAGCGCCCTGTCCAAGATCCAGGCGCTGCGAGTGGCGTCGCGTACGTCCTCGTTCGCGTTCAAGGGGAAGACCGAGGACATCCGGGAGATCGGCAACAAGCTCGAGGTCGAGACGGTCCTCGAAGGCAGCGTGCGCAAGGCCGGGAACAAGCTCCGCATCGCCGCGCAGCTGATCAGCGTGAAGGACGGCTACCAGCTCTGGTCCGAGCGGTACGACCGCGAGCTGGAAGACGTGTTCGCGATCCAGGAGGACATCGCGCAGAGCATCGCCAAGGCGCTGCGGGTGGTGCTCACCGAGCGCGAGAAGCGCGAGATCGAGCGCGTACCGACTGCCAACCTCGAGGCGTACGACTACTACCTGCGCGGCCGGCAGTACTTCAACCAGCTTCGCCTCAAATCGCTGAAGTTCGCCCGGCAGATGTTCCAGCGCGCCATCGAGATAGATCCCAACTACGCTCTGGCCCACGCGGGCGTGGCATACTGCTGCGCCTTCCTGTACATGTACTTCGACGCGCGCGCGTCGAACCTGAACCAGGCGGATCAGGCCAGCAAAAAGGCGGTCGAGCTGGATCCGCAGCTGGCGGAGGCGCACGTCGCGCGCGGCTTCGCCGTGTCGCTCCGGAAGGATTTCGAAGAGGCGGAGAAGTACCTGCGGCACGGACTGGAGCTCAACCCGAACTCGTACGACGCGGCGTATTTCTATGCGCGCGCCCTGCTGTCGCAGGGGAAGTGGCAGCAGGCGGCCGACATGTTCAAGCGCGCCAGCGACCTGAGGCCGGAGGATTATCAGGCGCCCTACTTCCTCGCGCAGGCGTACATCGGGATGGGCAAGGTGGACGAGGGCGGGAAGATGCGGCAGCACGCCACCGACGTGGCGGTGAAGCATCTCGAGCTGAATCCCGACGACTCGCGCGCGCTGTGTCTCGGCGCAGCGAACCTTGCCGCTGTCGGCGATGCCGACCGGGCGGTCGAGTGGGCCGGTCGCGGACTGGCCATAGATCCGGAAGATCCGATGACGCTGTACAACGTCGCCTGCGTCTATGCGCTCGGCGGTCGTAAGGAAGCGTCGCTCGCCTGCCTGCAGAAGGCGGTGGACAACGGCTTCGGCCACAAGGAATGGGTGGAGCACGACACTGATCTCGAGACGCTGCGCGGAGACCCGCGCTTCCAGCAGCTAGTGGACGCCATGTAAGTGACAGCCAGCGCTCACCGGCAGTACAACCGCAAAGCTGTAGCCGGGTGGGCGATGTACGACTTCGCCAACTCCGCGTTCACGACGCTGATAGTGACGTTCATCTACAGCGTCTTTTTTACGCAGTCCATCGCGCCCGACGCCAACTACGGGACCACTCTGTGGGCGCGTGCCGTGTCCACGACGGCTCTCGTGGTGGCAGCGTTGTCGCCGTTCATGGGCGCGCTGGCGGACCGCAGCGGCTACCGTCGCCGCTTTCTCGCGATCACGACGACCCTCGCGATTCTCGGCGCGGCGCTGCTGTACTTCCCGAAGCCGGGTGAGGTCATGCTGGCGCTCACCATCTTCGTGCTGGCGAACATCGCGTACGAGATGAGCGGCGTGTTCTACAACTCGTACCTGCCGGACGTCGCGCCGCAGGAGCGCATCGGTCGCGTGTCGGGCTATGGCTGGGCGCTCGGCTATCTGGGCGGGCTGCTGGCGATGCTGGTCGCGCTTCTCGCGTTCATACTGCCCGAGCAACCGTGGTTCGGCGTGTCGAAGACCGACGGGGCGCATGTCAGGATGACGACCGTGCTGGTCGCGGTCTGGTTCGCGCTGTTCAGCATCCCGTTCTTCACCTGGGTGAAGGAGATGCGGCAGCCGAGCAGCGACAGCGCGGGAGAGATCGTGCGCGACGCCGGGCGGCGACTGGCGTCCACCTTCCAGGAGATACGCCGGTACCGTCAGATCTTCCGCCTGCTGGTCGCGCGCATGATCTACAACGACGGGTTGATAACGATCTTCGCGTTCGGCGGGATCTATGCCGCCGAGACTTTCGGCTTTTCGTTGAGGGAAGTCATGTACTTCGGGCTCGCGCTGAACGTCACCGGCGGGCTTGGCGCGTTCCTCATGGGGTTCCTCGACGATCGGATCGGTGGCAAGCGCACGATCATGATCACCATCGGCGGACTGACAGCGGGGTGTCTCGCCGCCGTGCTGGTCACCAGTAAGCCGGGCCTGTGGGTGGCGGGGTTGTTCATCGGCCTTTTCGTCGGGCCCAACCAGGCGGCGAGCCGCTCGCTGCTCGGTCGCTTCGTGCCGCACGAAAAGGAGACGGAGTTCTACGGCTTCTTCGCGTTCTCGGGGAAGGCGATAGCGTTCCTCGGGCCGTTCATGCTTGGTGAGTTCACCCGGATCTTCCAGTCGCAGCGCGCGGGCGTGGCCGCGCTGCTGATCTTCTTCGTGGTGGGCGCGGCTCTGCTCACGCGGGTCAACGAGGCTGAGGGGCTGGAACTGGCGAAACGGCCCGTAACGCCTGTTTGACAGGGGTCCCCTGACGCCCTTTCGCAAGCGCTGAAAGTGGCCATTCGGGGGTGACCGGGTCGGCGGTCGGCTCGTCCTTCTGGTGGCCCCGAAGCGTCGGAAACAGACGGCCGTCATGGCCCGCCATCTGCACGCTCGGACGGCAAACCCCCGGCAGGACGGACGGCGAACGCCTGCCCAGCAGAACCCGTAACGTGAGGTACAACATGAAGTTAGCACGACTCGGTGCACTCGGTGCACTATTCGCCGCGGCCGTCTCTCTGGGTTGCGCAGAAACAAGTGGCCCCTCCACCGGACGGTTGGAGGTGAGGATGACGGACGCTCCGTTTCCCTTCTCTGAGGTCAAGAGCGTGAACGTCCACGTGGTGCGTGTGGACGCCCGCCGCGACGCAGTCAGCGAAGCGGAGGCGGAGGACGAGAATGACATGGGCGGCTGGGTGACGATTGCGGAGCCCGATGCCGTGTTCGACCTGCTCACCCTGCAGGGTGGCGTTACCACGAACCTCGGCGCGGCCACGCTCGCGACGGGGCGGTACAATGCGTTCCGGCTGGTACTCGACACCGATCAGTCGAATGTGATCCTCAACGACGATACCGAAGTCGACGTCATGTGGCCCAGCGCGGGCCAGACCGGCATCAAGATCTTCCTCGATGCGCCGATAGACGTCGTCGAAGGGAGCTCAGTGATGGTGCTCGACTTCGACGTGGGCAGAAGCTTCGTGCTGCGTGGCAATCCGCTCAGAAACAACGGCCTGCTGTTCAAGCCGGTGATCCGCGCGACTGCCTCGGAGCTGACTGGCGGCGTTTCGGGCACCGTGCTGGCCGAGACGGCTGAAGGCGCGCCTGTCGAGGGCGCCAGCGTCGAGCTGCTCGTGGATGGGACGCTGCTGGCGGACGCCGATGAGGCGAACGTGGTCGCGACGACCTCGACGGACGCTGAAGGCAACTTCACGTTCGGCTGGATACTGCCTGGCAATTACGAGATCCGGGTCACGCCGCCCAACGGCAGTCCGCTTGCCGCTGCGTTGCTGCCTGGCGGAGTCACGGTGGTATCGGGGACGGAGACTTCCGGTCAGTTGATCGTGCTCGTGCCGTAACACTTTGACCTTGGTTTGAAAGAGCGGCTGCCCTCGAGAGGGCAGCCGTTTTTTTTTGGCAGCCTACGGGTGGATGGAGGGTTGCGCCAAGTTGTGAGCCGTGAGTGAACGAATCGTGAGTTGTCAGTGACCGCGTAACCGCAGTTACTGACAACTCACCACTGATTCGTTCACTCACGGCTCACAACTTGGCGCTCGCCTGCTTGTCCCCGTAGCCAGCTCCCCCCGGTCTGGCCGGTGCATCGATCCTCTCCTACCTTAGAGTCCGTGACCGATTTCTCGGCGCGACTCCAGAGCGTTCTTGGTTCCGGCTACGAGCTCGAGCGCGAGCTCGGCGGTGGCATGAGCCGTGTGTTCGTAGCGAGGGAGACCGCGCTCGGCAGGCGCGTGGTCGTGAAAGTTCTGCCGCCGGAGATGGCTGGTGGCGTCAACGCTGAGCGGTTCAGGCGCGAGATCCAGCTCGCTGCCTCGCTGCAGCACCCGCACATAGTCCCTCTCCTTACTGCTGGCTCGTCGGGCGACCTGCTGTACTACGTGATGCCGATGGTCGAGGGCGACTCGCTCCGTGACCGCATAGTGCGTGGGGGAGAGTTGCCCATCGCGACGGTCGTGCGCGTGCTGCGGGACGTGTCTGCCGCCTTGTCGTATGCCCACGCGCGCGGAGTGGCGCATCGCGACATCAAGCCTGACAACATCCTCGTGGCCGGGGACTTTGCCCTCGTCACCGATTTTGGCGTTGCCAAAGCGGTGAGCGAGGCAACTGGCGAGACGTCCATAACGTCCATCGGCATTGCGCTTGGCACGCCGACCTACATGGCGCCGGAACAGGCGGCTGCCGACCCGCACGCTGACTACCGCGTCGATATTTACGCTCTCGGAGCGGTCGCATACGAGATGCTCACCGGCCGGCCGCCGTTCACGGCTCCGTCGCCGCAGATGGTGCTCGCAGCACACGTGACGCAATCGCCGGAGCCGGTCACGGCACACAGGGCATCGGTGCCGGCAGCGCTTGCGACGATCGTGATGCGATGTCTGGAGAAGAAGCCAGCCGACCGGTGGCAGTCCGCTGACGAGGTGTACCAGCAGCTGGCCTCCATGGCTACGCCCAGCGCCGGCTACCCGCCCACGGAGGCGGGCGCCGCGACAGCTCGCGTGCAGGCTGTCGGAGCACCGGCCTGGCGAAGCCGCCGTACAACGGTCGCGGCGGCATTCGTCCTGGGAGCTGCCGCTCTCGCCGCCACGGCGTTTCTGTTCTCCCGCGACTCGGCCGCGGAGTTTGATCCTCAACGCGTTTCTGTGCAGGCGCTCGACAATCGGACTGGCGATCCGGCTCTCGACCCGGTCGGACGGATGGCTGCCGACTGGATCACGCAGGGGATTTCTCAGGCGGGAGTGGCCGAGGTCATGACAGGTACGGCGAGCTCGGGAGGTGCCGCAGTCGGGCGTGACATAGCTCGTGATCTCGATGTCAGCGCCGCGGCTGGTGGCCGCGCCGGGACACTGATACGCGGCAGCTACTACAAGGACGGTGATAGCCTCCGCTTCCAGGTTGAGATCGCGGACGCTCGCGGCGGGAGCGTGGTTCGCTCGCTCGAGCCGGTCGCCGCACTGGCTGGCGCGCCAATGCCCGCGATCGAGCGGCTGCGGCAGCGCGTGGTCGGAGCGCTTGCCACACTCAACTCTGAAGATCTGGCGGATTGGGCGCGCGCAACGACCGAGCCTCCGACGTTTGCCGCGTACCAGGAGTACCTCGCAGGGATCGAGGCCATGGGTCCGCGGACGGCCGAAGGGTTTGGCTCGGCGGCGCGCGTGCATTTTCTGCGTGCCTTCGAGCTGGACTCCACTTTCGTGTATGCCGCTCTGGCGGCAGCTGAAGTCGCCGAACCGCACATCACCGATTCGCTGCTCAGGCGCCTGGAGCAGATGCGCCCGCGGCTGTCGCCGGTTGACCGTGCATCCATCGACCGGGTGCAGGCGACCGCTCGGGGTGACTGGGATGGCGTAATGCGCGCGGCACGGCAGATCGCTGCGTTGTCACCGGGCCGGCGCGCGTATTTCGGCGTCGCCAGTGCGGCGTACAGCGCTGGACGTCCGCACGAGGCGATCGCGGCGCTGGAAAAGGCGGATCCGGAATGGAAGCTCGCCGCGGTGGAGGCGTGGGGCGACAGAACGGATGCGTTGCATCTCATTGGTGACTACAAGCGGGAGCTCGCGGCCGTGCGCAGACGAGCCGAGCTGGGCGTTCCGGACGTGTACGACGAAGTGCAGGTCCACGCCACGCTTGGGAACGTGAGAGAGGTCGAGCGGCGGATAGACGAGCGTATCCGGCGCCCTGCCCGTAACAACGACACTCCTGCCGCGATGATGTGGTTTGCGGCGCGTGAGTACACAGCGCACGGCCACACCGAGGAAGGAAAGCGCATGGCCGAGCGTGCAGTCGCGTGGGTCGAAACGCTACCACCCGATGAGGTGACTGAATCGGACCGCCTGATGCAGGCCCGTTCGCTGTATCACGCGCGGCGGTGGGCGGAGGCGCGGTCCGCGTTCGAGCGGCTGCTGGAGAGCGGATCTCAGGGGGAGACGGCCACGCTCGTGCAACCGGGCACCGGACCCTCTGCGGGGGCCATGGAAAGAGGCACCCCTGAGTTGCTCAGCGCGATAGGCGCGGCCGCAGCGATGCTGGGTGATTCGGTGGCGGCCAATCGTGTCTTCACCGCGCTGGCTTCAGTGCCTCGTCCGCATCGCGCTCAGGCGAGCTACCAGCGCGCGAAGATCGCGGCTGTGCTGGGACGCCCGGACCAGGCCGCCGCGCTGGTGCAGCAGGCATGGGCTGCCGGGCTGCCCTACGGGATGTGGTTTCATCGCGACATCGAGTTCCATCCGTACCGTGATCGTTCGCCGTTCAAGGAGTTGCTCAACCCGCAGAATTGACGCTACCGGTGGCGAGAGGGATACGCCAAGCTGTCAGTCCTGAGCCGACGAATAAGTACCGGTTGGCAGTGACCGCGGCGTCCAGTGTGGGCAGTCCGTCTGCTCGCGGCGCTCGACCGGCGTTCCGCAGGAAATTCCCCGCGATTGGCGGGGTGGGGCGGGTTTCTGCGTTAGGAATGCTGTAGGGACACGCATCCGCGCCTCGCGGAAGTCTGCGGCGCGTCCCCCAACCCAACCCGAACAATGATGGTGAGGTCATGCGGCTCGATCTTGCCTCGGAGACAGTCACCCTGTTCGACGTCGGTTTCGGTCCTGGCGGCGGAGTGCTGATCATTCCCTGACCCGCACGCGGCGGTGGTGGCGCGGCGGGCTTTACCGCGCGGCCACCATCATCCCAGTTCTTTGCACGCTTTTGAGGACAATGATCGACCGCCCGACTCGGGCGGTCGATCAGCGTGCCGGACGTGGGGGCCCGAAGCTGTCCGCTCTCAGCGAGAGGCTGACTGTGATTCGGTTGCGGTCAGCAGTGTGCGGAAGGCCGCTGCGCGGGCCTGGTGACCGTTCGCGCCGAGCACATCGGAAATGCGTTCGATGTTATCCCGTACGTCGGCATCAATGTTCCGCCCGGGCTCCGCCAATTGCTCGAGCGACCTGCTGAGGAGCCTGTTGCCTTCCGCGGTGTGCCCGCGGATGATCAGTGCCGTCCCGTACCACGCTCGGTCCGTGACCGTCCACGAATCGTCCGCGCCTCTGGTCTCGCTATAGATCGCTATCGCCTTGCGCAGCAACGGAAGGGGATCGGAGGCGCGGTCGTAGCGGACGAGGAATCGCCCAAGAGCCGCGTATGCTGCGCCCACCCGCCAGTGTCCATCGGGCCATTGGCGTTCGGCCCAAACGATACGATCGCGGCCGATCGCTTCAACCTCGTCGAACTTGCTCTGAAAGATGAGCGCGCCCGCCAGGTTCGACTTGAACATCATGGTGCTCGGGTGACCGTCCCCGAAAACGATCCGTGCGATGCGGATGGCTTCCCGATACTCCCGCTCGGCACCGGCGAAATCTTCTTTGATGCGGAGGAGGTAGCCAAGGTTGTTGTGCAGCGTTGCCACCTCGTAATGATCGGCACCGAGGAGTGTCGTCTGTCTGCGGATCGCCTCGTTGTAAACCGCCTCCGCAGAGTCGAGCCGGTTCGCACCACGGAGTACGAAAGCAAGCGTGCCCAGCGCATCCACGAACGCCGGGCTCAAAGTGTCTCCAAGGGAGCGCCGCAGCTCTACAGATCGTCCGATCAGCGCCAGCGCGGAATCCGCGCTGCCAATCTCCCGCTGGGTATAGCTCAGGTTCTGCAGGACGCGCGCGAATGCCGTGTCCCTGGGCGCTCCGGCAACGCTGCGCAGAGCGAGCTCGCGGCTGTAGTACTCGTTCGCGACGGCGAAGTCGCGACCGGTCCGGGAATTGTTGCCCAGGGCCCGCAGGACATCTGCCGCCCGCGGCCCCGATCCGTCGGTTGCCTGGCGGAGCTGGAGCGACTCTGAGAGCAGCGTGTCAGCTTTCTCAAACCGGCCGAGGCCGGTGTACGCGCGCCCGATCGTCAGGAGCAACGCGGCGCGGACCTCGGGTTGATCGGCGAGCTCGGTACGGAGGCGCTCGGCGCCTTTGTCGAGTATTCCGAGAACGCTGACCGTATCCCCGAGCGAGACTCGCGGATCGCTGCTCTGAAAGAGCCCGGTGAGGAACTCGGTGACCTGTTCCGCGGTGCGCGCCTCACGCGTCGCGATCCGGCCGGCGGCCGCGATCTGTTGCCGTTGCACCGTTACGGTGGCCGCGTATGCAATGAGAAGCAGTCCGGTCCCGATCGCCACCGCGACACCGCGCCGGTGACGACGCACGAATTTGCGCATCCTGTACGCGGCTGATTCGGGACGGGCAACAACGGGCAGGTGCTTCAGGTACCGCCGGATATCGGAGCCGAATTCGTTTGCGGACGCGTAGCGCTGCTCCGGCTCGGGGCGAAGGGCTTTCCGCAGAATGATCTCGAGGTCGCCGGAAAGCTGCCGACTGAGTTTCGCCGGCGTGACGCCGCGATTGAGCGCCCGCACTTCCGGATCCGGCGAGCCTTCCACTGTTCGTGTGGCAATCCGCGCGGGACGGAGGGCCAGAACGTCGGGGAGTGTCCTGCCGGCTGCTGGTCGTACGCCGGTGAGCAGCTCGCCAAGGAGCAATCCGAGCTGATACACGTCGGTCGCGGTCGTGATGGGTTCGCCGCTCAGCTGTTCAGGTGCGGCGTATTCAGGGGTGAGTGCGCGCGCGCCCGCTTCCGTCTGCTCGATCTCCGCTACCAGCAGCTTGGCAATGCCGAAATCCAGCAGTTTCACTGCACCGTCGCCGTCCACGAGGATGTTCGAGGGCTTGATATCCCGGTGGACCACGAGCTGCCTGTGCGCGGCGTGAACCGCATCGACGACGCCGAGGAACAGTTCGAGCCGCTCCCCCACCTCGAGCCCGTGCGTGTCGGCAAAGGTGGTGATCGGCTGCCCCTCGACCAGGTCCATGACCAGAAAGGGTCGCCCTTCGTCAGTCGAGCCGCCGTCCAGGAGCCGCGCGATGTTCGGGTGTGCCAGCGACGACAGGATCTGTCGCTCGGCGAGGAATCGCCGGATCAGATCCTCCGTATCCAGTCCGCGGCGCAGGATCTTGAGCGCGACGCGCTGCTGATACACACCGTCGCTGCGCTCCGCTTCATACACGGTTGCCATCCCGCCACGAGCACGACGGCGCAGGATCACATACCGTGCTACCGTGGTGCCCGGATCGAGGTCGGTCAGCGGATCGGCCGCATCCTCG
>DASUUI010000059.1:0-35833 GCA_036374155.1 Gemmatimonadaceae bacterium
ACGATCGACCTGATCATCCCGATCGCGATGGAGGAGTCGCTCAGGTTTGCGATCCGAGAGGGCGGACGGACGGTCGGTGCCGGCGTGGTAACGAAGATTCTTCAATAGGAAGACGACAATGGCAGGAAGAATTCGGATTCGACTGAAGGCATTCGACCACGCGGTCATCGACACCGCGGCGGCGGACATCGTCCGCACCGCGGAGAAGACGGGTGCGCAGGTATCCGGCCCGATCCCGCTTCCGACGAAGACGCAGCGGTGGACGGTGCTTCGCTCGCCGCACGTGGACAAGAAGTCGCGCGAGCAGTTCGAGCTGAAGACACACAAACGCGTGATAGACATCCTCGACTCCAAGGCCCAGACGGTGGACGCGCTCACGAAGCTCGACCTGCCGGCGGGTGTGGACGTCGAGATCAAGGTGGAGTAGCGGCATGATCGGCATCATTGGACGCAAGCTGGGGATGACCCAGATCTTCAACGAGCAGGGACAGCAGATCCCCGTGACCGTCGTCGAGGCCACACCGAATCCGGTGCTTCAGGTCAGCGACAAGGCCACGGGCGTTGCTGCCGTGCAGCTCGGCTTCGGCGAGCAGCGCCTGGCGCGCGAGTCGAAGGCGAAGGAGCGCACGCCGCGCGGGCGGCGCGCCGCGAAGTCGGCCGTCGGCCACGCCACGAAAGCGGGGCTCGATACGCCGCCGAGAGTGCTGCGCAGCTTCCGCCTGGACGACGCACCCGGCAAGGACCCTGAGATCCCGTCGTACAACGTCGGCGACCGGATCACAGTGGAGCTGTTCGCTCCCGGCGATCAGGTGAAAGTCACCGGGATCACCAAGGGCCGCGGCTTCCAGGGCGTGGTGAAGCGCCACGGTTTCGGCGGCGGACCCAACACGCACGGCAACACGAAGCACCGCCGTCCGGGGTCGATCGGGCCGGGCACCGACCCCTCGCGCGTGATCAAGGGGAAGAAGATGCCGGGTCACTACGGCGCCGAGCGCGCGACACAGACGCACCTCCGCATCGAGAAGGTGGACGCGGAGCGCAACCTGATCTACATCCGCGGCGCCGTCCCAGGCGCGCGGAACGGGATCGTCACCATTCGGAAGCAGGGCTGACGCGATGGCTGAGACGACATTCAACGCGCCTGCCTTCACCGCCCGCGGCACCGAGCGGGACAGCGTGGAACTTCCGGGCGAGACGTTCGACGGCACGATCAACATGCCGGTGATGCACCAGGCGGTTAAGGCGTATCTGGCCAACCGCCGCCAGGGCAACGCGGCGACGAAGACGCGCGGGTTCGTGGTCGGCGGCAACCAGAAGCCGTGGCGGCAGAAGGGAACCGGCCGTGCGCGGCAGGGCTCGCGCCGGGCACCGAATTTCGTCGGCGGCGGAACGGTGTTCGGGCCGACGCCGCGGAGCTATGCGGAGTACGTACCGCGCCAGGTGCGCGCGCTTGCCCGCAAGAGCGCGCTGAACGCGCGCGCCCGGGAGAACGCGATCACCGTCATCGACAATTTCGCCTACGACGCGCCGAAGACGAAGCAGCTCATCGGACTGCTCGATTCGCTGGACCTGACTGGGCGGAAGGTGCTGATCCTCACCGACGGCGCCAAGCCGAACGTGCACCTCAGCTGCCGGAACATCCCGTGGGCTTACGTGCTGCCGTACTCCGACGTGTCCACGTATCACGTCCTCTGGTCGGACAACGTGCTGATCGAGGCGTCCGCGCTGGGTATCGAGCTGGAGCCGGTGGCCGAGCGGGAGCGCGCGCCGAAGCCGGCCCGTGCCGCGCGCACGGCCGCCGCAGCCGAGGCGGGAACGGAAGCGAAGCAGCCGAAGGCCAAACGTGGCGCGAAGGCGAAGACGACCGCGAAGAAGGCGGCGAAGTCGCCGGCGAAGCGTGGCGCGGCAGCCGCGCGCGGCGGCAAGAGCGCCAAAGCGTCGGGCGCAGCGAAGAAGAAGGCGAGCCCGAAGGGCAAGCCCAAGGGAAAGGGGAAGTAAGCAATGGCTGATCTCTACAGGACGATCGTTCGTCCGATCGTGACCGAGAAGACGTCCTCGTCCTACATGACGAAGGGCGAATACACCTTCGAGGTCGCCTCGGACGCGAGCAAGCACGACATCAAGGCAGCGGTCGAGCAGCTGTTCGGGGTGCACGTCACCGGCGTGTGGACCTCGAACCGTCGTGGCAAGCCGCGGCGCGTCGGCGCGGGAATTGGCCGCCGGCCACACTGGAAACGCGCGGTCGTGAAGCTCCGTGAGGGCGACACGATCGAGGTCTTCGAGGGTTGATGTAAATGGGACTCAGACAACTCAAGCCCGTCAGCGCCGGCACGCGCTTCCGCACCGTCTCGGATTTTTCCGAGATCACGCGGACGACGCCGGAGAAGTCGCTCACCGAGCCGCTCAAGAAGAGCGGTGGCCGTGACAACCACGGGCACATCTCGATGCGCCGCCGCGGCGGCGGTCACAAGCGCAAGTACCGCGTGATCGACTTCAAGCGGAACAAGTTCGGCGTGCCCGGGACGGTGACGTCCATCGAGTACGACCCGAACCGCTCTGCGCGCATCGCGCTCGTGCTCTACAAGGACGGCGAGAAGCGCTACATCATCCACCCGCGCGGGCTGGCGGTGGGCGACACGGTCGTATCGGGCCCGGGCTCCGACGTGCGGCTCGGCAACACCCTGCCGCTCAAGGAGATCCCGCTCGGCACCGACGTGCACAACGTCGAGCTGCAGCCCGGTCACGGCGGCAAGATGGCGCGCGCGGCGGGGACATCGCTGGAGGTCGTCGCCAAGGAAGGCGAGTACGTGACGCTGCGGATGGCGTCCACCGAGATGCGGATGCTGCACGGCAACTGCCTGGCGACGATCGGCACGGTGGGTCACGCGGAGCACGAGCTCGAGTCGCACGGCAAGGCGGGGAAGACCCGCTGGCTCGGCCGGCGCCCGAAGGTGCGCGGCGAATCGATGAACCCGGTGGATCACCCGCACGGCGGCCGCACGCGCGGCGGCCGGAACGTGGTGAGCCCGTGGGGCAAGAAGGAAGGCGTGAAGACGCGGAACAAGAAGAAGCCGTCGCAGCGGTTGATAGTCCGCGGACGGAAACGGGGTAAGGCAACCAAATAACCGCAGCGGTCAGCGGTTAGCGATTAGCGGAAAGCAACTGCGCAACTGCAGTCATCCGCCGTCGCTTTCCGCTAACAGCTAATCGCTAACAGCAGAGTCTTATGGCACGCAGCGTAAAGAAAGGTCCCTTCGTCGATCAGCCTCTGATGGACAAAGTCGAGATCATGAACAGCAAGAACGAGAAGCGGGTGATCAAGACCTGGTCGCGGCGGAGCACGATCCTGCCGGACTTCGTCGGCCACACCTTCGCGGTGCACAACGGGAACAAGTTCATCCCGGTGTACGTGACGGAGAACATGGTCGGTCACAAGCTCGGCGAGTTCGCGCCGACGCGGCTGTTCCGCGGTCATACGGGCGCGAAGGCGGCCGACAAGAAGGCGACGGGCGTTCCGGCGCGTGGAGGGCCGAGGTGATGGCTGAAGCACGCGCGATCCAGCGCACGACCCGCCAGTCGCCGTACAAGATGCGGCTCGTCATCGATCAGATCCGCGGCAAGGATGTGAACGAGGCGCTCGCGATCCTGAAGTTCTCCAAGAAGCACGCGGCGAAGCAGATCGAGAAGGTGCTCACGTCGGCGGTCGCCAACGCGGAGTCGAAGGCGCGGGCGAGCGACGAGTCGATCGACACCGACGCGCTGTACATCAAGCACGCCGTGGTCAACGAGGGGAAGAAGCTGAAGCGGTACATGCCCGCCGCGCAGGGACGCGCGACGCACATCCAGAAGCGGACCAGCCACGTCGAGATCATCGTGGCGGAGAAGGACGGAGGCAGGCGCTAAATGGGACAGAAGACACATCCGACCGGGTTCAGGCTCGGCATCTCGAAGGACTGGAAGTCGCGGTATTACGCCAGGCGCGACATGCCGGCGCTCCTTCGCGAGGACGAGCTGCTGCGCAACTACCTGAAGGCACGCATGGGGCACGCGGCGATCGCCGACATCCACATCGAGCGGAAGCCGGGGAAGGTCGTCGTGACCATCCACACCGGCCGTCCGGGCGTGGTCATCGGGAAGAAGGGCGCCGAAGTGGACAAGCTGCGTGACGAGCTGGCGCAGCTCACCGGCAAGGAAGTGGGCGTCAACGTCGAGGAGATCAAGCGCCCCGAGCTGGACGCGCAGCTGGTCGCCGACAACATCGCCCACCAGCTGGCGCAGCGCATCTCGTTCCGTCGCGCGATGAAGCGGGCGGTGCAGAGCGCGATGCGCATGGGTGCGGGCGGGATCAAGATCAAGTGCGGTGGCCGGCTCGGCGGCGCGGAGATCGCGCGCACCGAGGGCTACCACGAGGGGCGCGTGCCGCTGCACACGCTGCGCGCCGACATCGATTACGCGACGTCAACTGCCAAGACCACCTTCGGCACCATCGGTGTGAAGGTCTGGATCTTCAAGGGCGAGATCGTGGAAGACCGTCGCGGCAAGACGTACTCGACCGACGCGTCGTAAGGAGAGCTGCTAAATGCTGAGTCCGAAGCGGGTCAAGTTCCGCAAGCGGTTCAAGGGACGCACCAGGGGTCTGGCGACCCGTGGCGCGACGGTGGCGTTCGGCCACTACGGTCTGCAGGCGCTGGAGCCCGGCTGGGTATCCAACCGGCAGATCGAGGCCGCGCGTGTGGCACTCACGCGGCACATCAAGCGTGGCGGCAAGGTCTGGATCAGGATCTTCCCGGACAAGCCGATCACGAAGAAGCCGGCCGAGACGAGAATGGGCAAGGGCAAGGGGTCGCCCGAGGGCTGGGTGGCCGTGGTGAAGCCGGGACGCGTGATGTTCGAGCTGGAGGGCGTGACGCGCGAAGTCGCCGAGAAGGCGATGGGACTGGCCGCGGCCAAGCTCGGCGTGAAGACGAAGTTCGTGGTACGCGAGGAGGCGCACACAGATGCTGGCGCGTGACATCCGGGAACTGACAGAGGCGGAGATCACCGCCCGCATCACCGAGCTGGAGGAGGAGAGGTTCCGCCTCCGGTTCCGGTCTGCGACAGAGACGCTGGAGGATCCGCTCAGGCTGCGAATCATCCGCAAGGACATAGCGCGGCTCCGGACGGTGCTGCGTGAGAAGCGTGCCACCGCGGGAGCGGGTGCGCAGGGGGCAAGGAATGGCTGAGATGGTGAACGCAGATCGCACGGCGCGGACGAGACGGAAGACGCGAATCGGCCTGGTCGTGAGCGACAAAATGGACAAGACGGCGGTCGTCGCCATCGAGCGCCGCGTGCCGCATCCGGTGTACGGCAAGATGGTCACGCGTACCCGGCGGCTCAAAGCGCACGACGAGCGCAACGAGGCGAAAGCGGGCGACAAGGTCCGCATCATGGAGACACGGCCGCTGTCGAAGGACAAGCGGTGGCGCGTTGTCGAGATCGTCGAGCGCGCGAGGTAACGGGCAATGATCCAGCAGGAATCGGTAGTCAAGGTGGCGGACAACTCGGGCGCGAAGACCGCGCTCGTTATCCGCGTGCTCGGCGGGACCCGCAGGCGTTACGCGGGGCTCGGCGATACGGTGATAGTCGCGGTCAAGAACGCCCTGCCGAACGGCACGGTGAAGAAGTCGGACGTGGCGCGCGCGGTCGTGGTGCGCACCGCGAAGGAGACGCGCCGGAAGGACGGCTCCTACATCCGCTTCGACGAGAACGCGGTGGTGATCATCAACGAGCAGGGCGAGCCACGGGCGACCCGCATCTTCGGGCCCGTCGCGCGCGAGCTGCGCGAGAAGCGGTACATGAAGATCGTGTCGCTGGCTCCGGAGGTGATCTGACATGCGCGTACTGACACACCGCAAGACGGCGGGCAAGCGAAACCGGACCCGGCACCAGGTGAACGCTCAGCGCGTGAAACTGGGAGTCACCAAGGGTGACACCGTCCGGGTCGTGCGGGGCGACGACCGGGGCAGGGAGGGGAAGGTGCTGCGTGTGTTCCCCAAGACCGGCCGGGTGCTGGTCGAGGGCGTGAACATCGTGAAGCGTCACCGCCGCGCCCGCAGGCCCGAGGAGCAGAGCGAGATAGTGGACATGCCGGCGCCGGTCCACGCGTCCAACCTGATGCTGCTCGACCCGAAGTCGGGCGAGCCGTCACGGGTGCGGATGCGGATCGACGCGGACGGCACGAAGGAGCGCATCGCCGTGAAGAGCGGCGACTCCATTCCGAGACACAGGTAAAGCGACATGGCAGCACCAACCACAAAAGCGAAGCAGCCGCCGAAGGGCGCGCCGCAGAAGGACGGCGGCAAGAAGAAGGGCAGGGAGCAGAAGGAGCGCTCCGCGGCCACGCAGGTGGAGCACACCGGCGTCGGCCTGCCCGTTCCGCCGCCGCGCCTCAGGACCCACTACGAAGGGACGGTCCGCGAGCGGCTCATGAAGCAGTTCGGCTTCACCAACCCGCACGAGGTGCCCACGATCAACAAGATCGTGGTCAACGTCGGCGTGGGCGAAGCGGTCAAGAACCCGAAGGCGCTGGACACGATCGTCGAGGAGCTCGGCGTCGTGACCGGCCAGCGGGCGGTGCGGCGGAAGGCAAAGAAGTCCATCTCCAACTTCGGACTGCGCGAGGGCCAGGAGATCGGCGCCTCGGTCACGCTGCGCGGCGCGCGGATGTGGGAGTTCATGGACCGGCTCATGGCAGTGGCCATCCCGCGCATCCGCGACTTCCGCGGGCTCTCGACGAAGGCATTCGACGGCCGCGGGAACTACACGATGGGCGTGAAGGAGCAGATGATCTTCCCCGAGATCAACTACGACATGGTGGACAAGATCCACGGCATGGACATCACGGTGGTCACGACGGCCAACCGCGACGACCAGGCGTTCGCGCTGCTGCGCGAGCTGGGGATGCCGTTCCGCAGCGAAGACAAGGGCGGGGCACGCGTGCCCCAACAGGGATAAGGAGCAGCGAAAAGAATGGCACCCAAATCGTTGGTCGAGAAGTCCAAGCAGAAGCCGAAGTTCGCTACGCGCCAGCAGCACCGCTGCCAGCGCTGCGGCCGGTCGAGGGCGGTACTCCGGAAGTTCGGAATGTGCCGGATCTGCTTTCGCGAAATGGCTCTTTCCGGGATGATCCCGGGAGTCAAGAAGTCCAGTTGGTAACCCACACTTTCTGCGCGTCCGCTCAAGGGATACGGCAGAAGAGAGGAACAAGTATCAGATGTCAATGACAGATCCAATCGCAGACATGCTCACGCGGATCCGCAACGCCTGCGGATCGAAGCACAGGCGCGTGGACATGCCCGCCTCGAAAGTCAAAGTCGAGATTGCCAGGATCCTGAAGGAGAACAACTTCATCCAGGACTACAGGACGCTGGAGGGCGAGAACGGCCGTCCCACGCTGCGCGTGGTGCTGAAGTACGCCGGCGGCCAGCCCGTGATCCGCGAGCTCAAGCGCGTGTCCGCGCCGGGCCTGCGCCGCTACGTCGGCGCTGCCGAGATCCCGCGCGTCCGCAACGGCCTCGGGATGGCGATCCTCAGCACATCACAGGGCGTGATGTCCGACCGCACGGCGCGCCAGACGCGCACCGGCGGCGAGCTGCTCGCCCTCGTCTGGTAGAAGAGTCATGTCGAGAATCGGAAAACTTCCGGTCGCGGTCCCCAGCGGGGTGACCGTGGCAATCGATGGGAACACCGTCCGGGTGAAGGGCCCGCGCGGCGAGCTCGTGCGCGACTTCCCGCGCGACATCACCATCGCGATGGAGAACGGCGAGGCCAGCGTGAAACGGCCGTCGGATGAGCCGCAGCACAAGGCGCTGCATGGCCTGTCACGCTCGCTGCTGGCCAACATGGTGGACGGTGTCACGAAGGGCTTCACCAAGCAGCTCGAGATCGTCGGCGTGGGCTACAAGGCCGAAACGCGGCCGTGGGGGCTGCAGCTTGCCCTCGGCTTCTCCCATCCGATCGAGTATCGCGCACCGCAGGGGATCAAGCTGACTGCGACGGCGCCGACCGCGATAACGGTGGAGGGCGCCAACAAGGAGCTCGTCGGTCAGGTGGCCGCCGAGCTGCGGTCGCTGCGTCCGCCCGAGCCGTACAAGGGCAAGGGGATCAAGTATGCTGGCGAGCAGATCCGCCGGAAGGCGGGCAAGGCGGGAGGCAAGTAATGGCTAAGGTGAGAGCTCCGCGCACGCAGAGCGAGATGCGCCGCAGGCGACATCTGCGCGTGCGCAAGAAAGTCACAGGAACCGCGGAGCGGCCGCGTCTGGTCGTTTACCGCTCGCTCAAACACATCTACGCACAGCTCGTGGACGACGCGACTCAGCGCACGCTGCTGACGGTCACTGACGGCGGGTTCGAAGGGAAGAAGACGGACAAGGCGCGCGAAGTCGGCAAGAGGATGGCCGAGCGGGCGAAGGAGGCGGGTGTGACGAAAGTGGTGTTCGATCGCGCCGGCTACAGATATCACGGCCGCGTGCAGGCGGTGGCCGACGGCGCCCGAGAGGGCGGACTGGAGTTTTAGGAATGGAATCCATGGAACAGCAGACGCCGGATCGCAGCGACAACGTGCCGGCTCAGGGAGAGAGGTCCGCACCGGACAACCTTCCGCCGCAGCAGCGTGCGCCGAGCGCGCGTGGTGGCGGCGGCGGTGGCGGTCGTGGACGCGGCGGCGCCGGTGGCGCCGGACGCGGTCGTGGCGGCGGCGGTGGACCTGGCGGCGGCCGTGGCGGCCGTGGCGGGGGTGACCGCAGTGGACGCGGCGGTCCCAAGGACCAGCGCGGCGAGGGCGGCAGCGAGTTCATCGAGAACGTGATCGCCATCAATCGCGTGGCCAAGGTGGTAAAGGGAGGCCGCCGGTTCTCGTTCAACGCGCTCGTGGCGGTGGGCGATGGCCAGGGACGCGTGGGTGTCGCGACGGGCAAGGCCAACGAGGTATCGGAGGCCGTCCGCAAGGCGGTGGACGGCGCGCGGCGGCAGATGCAGGCGATCCCGATGACGGGCGGCACGATTCCGCACGAGATCGTCGGCGAGCACGGCGCGGGACGCGTGCTCATGAAGCCCGCCGCTCCCGGCGCAGGCGTGATCGCCGGTGGCGCGGTGCGCGCGGTGATGGAGTGCGTCGGCATCACCGACATCCTGACCAAGAGCCTCGGATCGACCAATCCGCACAACATGGTTCGGGCCACGCTGGACGGGCTGTCACAGCTCACGACCGTCGAGCAGATCGCGCGGGAGCGGGGCGTGGAGATCTCCTCGCTTGGCTACCGTTCACGGGCCCGCGTGAAGGAGGCCGTGTAACATGGCACGCACTTTCGTGTGGCATCCGACGCGCGGCCCCCGGCACACGCCGAAGGCCGAGCTGACGAAGGGGAAGGTTCGCATCGAGCAGGTGCGCAGCGGCATCGGCCACTCGTGGCGGATGCGGCGCACGCTCGAGGCGCTTGGACTGAGACATCATCAGGACGTGGTGATTCAGCAGGATTCGCCGTCGCTGCGAGGGCAGCTCAAGCAGGTACGGCACCTGGTGAAAGTCACGCCCGTAAAGGACGAGCAGGCCTCATCCGCGGAATCAGGCGAGAAGCAGGCGGCGAAGCCGCGTGCGCGCAGCCGTCGCGCGGGCACGGAGAAGAACGATGGCCAGTGAACGAAGCGAGAAGATCGGCCTCCACAACCTGATGCCCGCCCCGGGCTCGCACCGCTCGCGCAAGCGCGTGGGGCGTGGGCCGGGCTCCGGCACCGGCAAGACGGCGGGCCGCGGTCACAAGGGGAGCAAGGCCCGCGCAGGCCATCACGGGCCGGGCGGCGGCAAGCCGGGGTTCGAGGGCGGCCAGATGCGGATGTCGCGCCGCCTGCCGAAGCGCGGCTTCACCAACGTGTTCCGCGTGGAGAATCAGGTCGTGCGGCTCAGCGACCTGGCACGCGTGGAGGGCGACGTCACGGACGAGTCGCTGGCCGCGGCCGGCCTCATCCGGGCGGGGAAGGGCCCTGCAAAGATCCTGGGTAACGGAGAGTTGTCGCAGGCGGTGACCGTGCGCGGCGTCAAGGCGAGCGCTGGTGCGCGGGAAAAGATCGTCGCGGCCGGCGGAACGGTCGAGGAGTAAGGGTGGCACGAGCAAACCCGACGGAAACCATCGCGAACATAGCCCGCACGACCGAACTGCGGGACAAGATCATCTTCACGTTCCTCTGCCTGGTGATCTACCGGGTGGGCGCGCACATCACGGCGCCCGGAGTGGACGTGATAGCGCTGACGGACTTCTTCGCGAATCAGGGCGGAGGCCTTCTCGGCCTGTACGACCTGTTCGTCGGAGGCGGCCTGTCGCGGGCGACGGTGTTCGCGCTCGGCATCATGCCGTACATCTCGGCCAGCATCTTCATGCAGATCGCAGGCGCAGTAGTGCCGACGATCGAGAAGATGAACAAGGACGAGGAGGGTAGGAAGAAGGTCAACCAGTGGACACGGTATCTCACCGTTCTGCTGGCGGCCGTTCAGGCGTACGGGTTTGCGCTGTTCACGCAGTCGCTCGAAGGGGCCGTGCCGAACCCGGGCTTCGGCTTCACGATGCAGATGGTGCTGTTCCTCACCACCGGCGCCGTGTTCGTCATGTGGCTGGGCGAGCAGATCACGGAGCGTGGCCTGGGTAACGGCGCCAGCCTCCTGATCTTCTTCTCGATCATCGAGCGGTTCTGGCCGGGAATCTTCTCCAGCATGCGATTCGTCGCGACCGGCGCAATCGGGCCGTTCTCGCTGATCGTGTTCATCCTGATCATGCTGGCGGTCGTGGCCGGGACGGTGGCGATCACGATGGCGGCGCGGCGGATCATGATTCAGATCCCGCAGCGCACAATGGCCCGGGGCCGCATGCGCGAGGCCGCGAAGAACTTCATCCCGCTGCGGATCAACGCTGCGGGCGTGATGCCGATCATCTTCGCCCAGTCGGTGATCGTCGTGCCGGGAGCGGCGGGACAGTTCATGACCAGCCAGCGGCTGCGCGACCTGTCCGATGCGCTGGCACCGGGAACCATCTGGTACTACGTGCTCTCCGCCATCCTCATCATCTTCTTCACGTACTTCTACACGGCCATCATCTTCAACCCGGCCGACATCTCGGAGAACCTGAAGAAGCAGGGCGCGTTCATTCCGGGCGTGAAGCCAGGCTCGGCGACGGCAGCCTACATAGGGCGCGTGGTAGAGAGGATCACGCTTCCGGGATCCATATTCCTGACGTTCATCGCGCTCTTCCCGGTGTTTGTGGCCGATGCGATCAACGTGCCGTTCCAGTTCGGCGGCACGTCGCTGCTGATCGTCGTCGGTGTGGCGCTCGATACGCTTGCCCAGATTCAGCAGCACCTGCTGCTGCGGAAGTACGACGGGTTCATGAAGAAGGGGCGCGTACGGTTCCGCGGACGGGCGGCCGGCGGGACCTTCTAGAGCTTCGAACCGCGCGGGCGGGCCGACATGATAATCGTGTTGCTGGGCCCGCCTGGCGCGGGGAAGGGGACGCAGGGCGAACGGCTCAGCGAGCGCCTCGGCATTCCCAAGATCTCCACCGGCGACGTGCTGCGGGAAGCCGTGCGTCACGGGACGAAGCAGGGCCTGGAAGCGAAGAAGTACATGGACCGTGGCGACCTCGTGCCCGATGACGTCATACTCGGCATCATGCGCGACGTGTTCGCTGCCGAGAGCACGCGAAAGGGAGCCATCCTCGACGGCGTCGTCCGGACGGTGGCGCAGGCCGAAGGACTGGCGACCATGCTCGTCGAGCTGGGGCGCAAGGTGGATGCGGTGCTCGTCTTCGACGTGGACGATGAGCGTCTGGTCGAGAGGTTGAGCGCCAGGACCGTATGCGACCGTTGCCAGACGCCGTACACCGGCCGCGCAGCGGGCGAACCGTGCGACAAGTGCGGGGGCCGGCTCGTCCGGCGTAAGGACGACGAACCGGAGGCCGTGCGCAACCGCCTGAAGGTGTACAAGGCGCAGACCGAGCCGGTGATAATGTGGTACGCAGAGCGGCAGAAGGCGGGCGCGAAGCTCCTGCCGATAGATGCCGACGGGACGCTGAACGAAGTGACGGCGCGCGCGATGAAGGCGCTGGAGCAGTAATCGGGAGCGATCCGTGATTCAGCTGAAATCCACCCGCGAGATCGAGCGAATGGCCCACGGCGGGGCGATTCTCGCCGCTGCGGTCGCTCTTCTCGAGCGGTCAGTGCGCCCCGGCATCACTACGGGTGAGCTCGACCGGATAGCTGAGGAGTTCATCCGGTCGCACGACGGCGCGCGCCCTTCGTTCAAGGGGCTGTACGGATTCCCCGGCAGCATCTGCGCATCCATCAACGAGGAGATCGTCCACGGCATCCCGTCGAAGAAGCGGGTGCTTCGCGAAGGCGACATCGCGTCGCTCGACGTCGGCGTGTTCCACGACGGATTTCACACCGATTCGGCGACGACGGTGGCGGTCGGCGAAATTCCGGAGGAGTCGGCCCGGCTGATGAAAGCCACAAAGGCGGCGCTCGAGGCTGGAATCGGCGCGGTGCGCGTGGGCAACCACATCGGCGACATCGGCGCCGCGGTCGAGGCGGTCGTTGTCGCAGCCGGTTTCAGCGTTGTGCGCGACCTGGTGGGTCATGGCATCGGCGAGAGCTTCCACGAGGAGCCGCAGATCCCGAACTACGGGAAGCCCAGGCGGGGCGTGCGGCTTCAGGCAGGGATGACCTTCGCCATCGAGCCGATGGTCAACGCGGGCAAGCCGGAGACGCGGACGCTGAGCGACCGCTGGACGATAGTGGCGGCAGACGGCAGCAGGTCAGCTCATTTCGAGCACACCGTGGCCGTGACCGCCGAGGGGCCGCGTGTGCTCACCCGGGCACCGGTGCCGGTTTCCGCCGGAACCTAGGCTCTGCTGGACTGCTCAGGCCACAGCGGCATCCACGGCGGCACGCACGCCCGCGGCGAACTCGGCCGTACGAGCAACCAGCTCCTCAGTCTCTCTTGTCAGAGCTTCGCCTGAGCTCCTGTCCTCCAGTGACGTGACATTTACCCGCACGTTGTAGGCGGCGCCCCGGCAGCCGGTCTCGGCAAGCAGCGCCGCAACGCCGGCATCGGTCACGGCGTTCTGATTGCCACGCTGCGCTGCCGCAAGGGCCAGCTCTGCGACCGCGGCGCATGCGCGTGCAGTCTCGAGGGGCACTTCGGCGGCGCCGAGCAGCGCGGTCTGAATCGCAGCAGTCCGCGCTTTTTTCTCGTCATCGGTGCCCTGCGGCAGCTGATGCGCAGTCGATACCGCACCGTAAGCTTCAGCATCACGGGTGACGAGACCGGCGAGTCGATTGGAAAGGGCCGCTGCCTGGAGCGCGATCTCCTTCATCTCCGCATCCACTGAGGCGTACTTCTTCTTTCCGACCGTGAGACCCGCGACCATCTGCACCAGCGCGGCTGCGAGCGCGCCGGCGTGGGCCGCGACGCTCCCGCCGCCTGGCGTCGGCGCGGACGAAGCAATGGACGAGACGAACGCGCTGAGCGACTGGCCACCGCTCATGGCTTCGCGGACGCGACCCTCCAGCACCTGCTCCGGCGTGAACCGGGCGAGCTGCATGTGCTGCGCTGCCGCTTCGAACAGCGCGCGCTCCGGCACCAGGCCGACGATCTCGCTCCACGTCACCGGTACGCCATTGGCTGCAGCTTCCATCTTCACGAAGTCGAAGACGCGATGCATCGGGGTCTGGGTCGTGTCCACGAGATTCATCGACACCTGCGCCTGCCCCTCGACCTCGAGGCCCAGCCCCTTCACGTAGCGGAAACCGCCCGAGGAGCCGCGCACCGCTTTCGCGATCTTCTTCGCCACGGGAAGATTGGATGCGGGGCCCAGGTAGATGTTGTACGCGACGAGGAACGGCCGCGCACCGACGGCAGTGGCTCCTGCGGAGGGATGAACGCGGTTCGGGCCGAAATCCGGTTCCCTCGCCGGGTTGCTGCCCATCTCGCTGACGAGCGCCTCGAACTCGCCGCGCCGCACGTCGGCGAGGTTCTCGCGCGTTGGGCGGGTGGCCGCGCGCTCGTACAGGTAGACGGGAATGTCGAGCTCCCGTCCCACGCGCTCGCCCAGCTCCCGGGCCAACGCGATGCAGTCCTCCATCGTGGTGCCTTCCAGCGGCACGAACGGCACGACGTCCGTCGCTCCGATGCGAGGGTGCTCTCCCTGATGCGTCCGCAGGTCTATCCGGTCGCGTGCTTCGCGGATCCCGGCGAATGCGGCGTCAACCGCCCGCTCGACGGGCGCGACGAAGGTGATGACGGAGCGGTTGTGCGACGGGTCGGAGGAGACGTCGAGGATGGTGACGTCCTCGACCGACGCGATGGCGTCGCGGATCGCCGCGACGACCTCGGGCCGCCGTCCCTCGGAGAAGTTCGGAACGCACTCGACGAGTTTCATGTCGTGAATTTAGCCGCGTGCACGGGCTAGTCTCCCTCCGCCTCTGCGAGCGTCTGGATCAGCCAGTCGTGCATCACGGGATTTCCCGCCACGTAGCCTCCGAATTCCGGGCGTGCCGGGCGGCCATCGAGGTCCGTCACCACGCCGCCTGCCTCGCGCACGAGCAGGATCCCGGCGGCTACGTCCCACGGCGACAGGGACAGCTCCCAGAACGCATCGAAGCGACCGCACGCGACGTCGGAGAGGTCGAGCGCAGCCGAGCCTGCGCGGCGTATTCCCGCTGTCCGTCGCGCCACGAGATCGAACTGCCGCCCGTACCGGCCCAGCTCCTCCAGCCTCCGGAACGGAAAGCCGGTGCCGATGAGCGCGCGCGCATGGTCGGTCGTCGCCGAGACGGTGATGGGTGCTCCGTCGAGACGGGCGCCGCCTCCCGCTGCCGCGGTGAACAACTCGCCGGTGGCGGCGTTGAGCACGACTCCGGCTGTCAGCTCGCCGTCCTGTGATGCGGCGATCGAGACTGCGTACTCGGGATATCCGTGCAGAAAGTTCGTCGTGCCATCGAGAGGATCCACGATGAATGCGAGCCCTGCCGCCGTCTCCTGTCCGGGCGAAAGCTCCTCGCCCAGCACCACCGCTCCCGGATGCGCGGCAGCGAGGAGGCGCACGATCTCCTCCTCCGCGGCGCGGTCAACCCGGCTGACAAAGTCGAACGCGCTCTTCTCCTCCCACGCGAGTTCCCCGGCGTCAGGGGCCGCGGCGCGGATTATCCCGCCGGCCGCGCGCGCGGCTGCTACCATGGCGTCGAGCAGCGCTACACTCGCCACACGCTTCATTGGCGCTCCGGACACCCGGGTCTAGATTTGCGCGCATGACGCGCATCTTCAGCGGCATCCAGCCGTCGGGCGAGCTGCATATCGGCAATTATCTCGGTGCCGTGAAGAACTGGGTCAAGCTGCAGCGGGAGCACGAGGCGTTCTACTGCATCGTGGACTATCACGCGATCACGGTGCCGTACCAGCCGGCCGATCTGCGGACCCGGACGCACGAGATGGCAGTCTCGCTGCTCGCGTCCGGCGTGGACCCGGCTGCGGCCACGCTGTTCGTACAGTCCACGGTTCCCGAACATACGGAGCTGGCGTGGATCTTCAACACGCTGACTCCCCTCGGTGAGCTCGAGCGCCAGACGCAGTTCAAGGAAAAGTCTGCCCGCCAGGAGAGCATAATGGCGGGGATCCTGAACTACCCCGTGCTGCAGGCAGCCGACATTCTGCTGTACCGCGCGGACTCCGTCCCGGTGGGCGAGGACCAGCTGCAGCATCTCGAGCTTTCGCGCGAGATCGCGCGAAAGTGGAACGTGCGCTTCTCGGGAGGCGACGACGGGGCCGGTTTCTTTCCGGAGCCGCGGGGGCTGGTGACCCCCGCCCGGCGGATCATGGGGCTCGATGGCCAGACGAAGATGTCCAAGTCGCTGGGGAATACGGTCGGGTTGCTGGAGGAGCCGGAGGCGATCTGGGAGAAGCTTCGTCCCGCGGTGACGGATCCGAAGAGAGTACGGCGCACCGATCCGGGCACGCCGGAAGTGTGCAACATCTTCCACCTGCACAAGGCGTTCAATCCGCCCGCGACCGTGGAGCACGTGGCGCTGCAGTGCAGCACTGCCGGCTGGGGGTGCATCGAATGCAAGCGAGTGCTGTTCGACGGCATGAACGAGGAGCTGACGCCGATCCGCCGCCGCGCGGTGGAGCTGAAGGCGAATCCGGCACACGTGTCGGAGGTGCTGGAGTCAGGGCATGGGAAGGCGGCGCGCGTCGCTCGCGAGACGATGCGGGAGGTGAAGGAGCGCATGGGCCTCTCCGTTCAGACTGCCTCCGTCAGCGCCTGATGGCGGCCGCGGCGGCGCTGGCGCTCATCGAGCGACTGGCTGCCACGCCGCGGGCGGCAGGGTCAGTGGAGGAGCGACGCGCGCGCGCCCTGTGCGCCGAGCTGCTCCAGGAGAGCGGCTTCGAAACGCGGGAAGTCCCGTTCTCCTACTCCACACTTCCGGGACGCTGGGGCGTTCCGATCGTGGGGGCCCTGTGGCTGGCTGCGGGGATCGCAGCCGCGCGCGACGGGGTGCGCCCGCCCGGCGATGCACCGGCAGGCATCGTCCTCCCGCTGATCATCATGGGCTGGCTCGCCTCGCTCACGCTAGGACTGACAGTCAACAGCGGGCGATTCCGCCGCACAGGCGGGTTGAATCTCGTTGCCACGCGGGGCCGCGCGCCGGCGATCTGGCTGTGCGCGCACCTGGACACGAAGTCGCAGTCCGTCCCGACGCTGAAGCGCACAGTGGCGCTCGTAGTGGCTGGCGCGACAGCGCTGTTGCTCGGCGTCCTTCACCTGGGGGCTCGCCTGGCTGATTGGGGTGGCGGACCGGTCTGGCTGGCCGCAGGCATAGTGCTCGCATCGGCTGCTGCCGTCATGGTAACGTGTTTCGTTGGCAACGACTCGCCGGGAGCCGCGGACAACGCTTCAGGCGTGGCGGCCGTGCTCGCAGCAGCCCGGAGTACCGGGGAGGCGCCGCTCGGTGTAATACTCACCAGCGCCGAGGAACTCGGCCTCGCCGGGGCCAGGGCGTGGGCAGCGTCGGCGGTCACGCGCGGAGACGCGCCGCGCCTGGTCATCAACTGCGACACACTCGATGAAGAGGGCCCGATGCGTTGCGTGGTGCACAGGCGCGAGGATGTGGGCGTGGCGCGAGACCTGATCACCATTGCGGGCAACGAGGGATTCTCTGCCAGGATCACGCGCCACACACCGGGGATCATGGTTGATTCGGCCGCGATCGCCGCGCGTGGCATTCCCGCCGTCACGTTGAGCCGGGTGACACGTGGCACGCTCAGCCGCATTCACACGGCCCGCGATACGGCCGATCGTCTGAGCGGCGAGGGCGCGGTGCAGGCAGCCGCGGTCATGGCCGGTTTCCTTCGCAGGACGGGTTGATGGGGCTGATTCTTCTTGCTCTGGCGCTTCTCGCCTCGCTCATCCTGATCCCTCTCGGATTGCCGGGGCTGTGGGCGATGATCGCCGCCGCTGTCGTGTACAACGCGCTGTCGTCGGGATATCCGATCGGGGTGGCGACGCTGGTGGTCGTGCTCCTGCTGGCGACCGTCGCCGAGATCCTGGAATTCACGCTCGCCGGCTCGTACACGAAGCGGTTTGGCGGCAGCAAGACGGGGGCGCGGTGGGCGATCGTCGGAGGAATAGCGGGCGCGATTCTTGGCTTCCCGTTTCCGGTTCCCTTCGTAGGTTCCGTGATAGGTGCGTTCGTCGGTTCGTTCGCCGGCGCGCTGTTCGGTGAGCTGCGTGCCGGGTCGAGCCGTGGTGAGGCGGGGAGAGCGGCGACAGGCGCCCTTCTGGGCCGTGTCATCGCCGCCGCCCTCAAGGTCGGAATAGGGGTCGCGATCGCGGTCATCCTGCTGGTCGCGGCATGGCTGTAACCCAGGGGCGAACCTATGTCTGAGCAGCAGAGCCTTCCGGTCGAGTCCGCGCTGGACGCCGGGCAGCAGGGTGGCAAGTACGTGTACTGCATCATCCGGCTGGACCGGGCCCGCGAGTTCGGCGACATCGGCATCGGCGGCGGGCAGCGCGTATACACGGTCCATCATCAGGACCTTGCCGCAGTCGTGAGCGACACGCCGATCGTGATCTACGACCCGACGCGGGAGAACGTGCTTGCGCACGAGTTCGTGAACGAGACGGTAATGCGGGAGTACACGGTGATCCCGATGTCGTTCGGAACGGTTTTCCGGTCGGAGGACGACGTATCCGAGCTGCTGCGCTCCACGCACGGCGCATTCACCGACGTGCTGGAGAAGATGCAGGACAAGATCGAGTTCGGGCTGAAGGTGCTGTGGGATCGCGACAAGGTGATGGCCGAGATCGAGCAGGAGAACGATGAGATCCGCCGACTGAAGGACGAGATCACGCGTAACGCCGCCTCGTCCACTTACTTCGCGCGCATGCAGCTTGGCCGCCTGGTGGAAGGGGCGATGGAGGAGGCGAGCAACCGGTTTGTGACCGACGTGCACGAGGCGCTGCGGCCGGTCGCGGTGGCGAGCCGCAGCAACAAGGTGATCGGCGACCGCATGATCCTGAACGCCGCATTTCTCGTCGAGCGGAGCAGGGAAAAGGAGTTCGACGAGAAGGTGAAGGAGGTCAGCCGCCGCTACGAGAACACGCTCAACTTCAAGTACACCGGGCCGTGGCCGCCGTACAATTTCGTGAACATCAAGCTGAAGCTGGAAAAGGCTACCTGAGTGGTCAGCGGTTAGCGGTTAGCGATTAGCGGAAAGCGACCGCGTTCCATAGGTTCCGCCGTTGCTTTCCGCTGACAGCTAATCGCTAATCGCTGCGTCTAATGGGTCTCCTCAATCTTCTCGGCTGGACAGTCGGTCTTCCCTGGGTCGGGCCCTGGAAGGGCACCATGTGGACGCTCGGCAAGGTGCAGCGCGTCGTCGAGGAGGAGCTCACCGACGACACGCCGGTGAAGGAAGACCTGATGAACCTGCAGATGGCGCTCGAGCTCGGGGAGATCGACGACGACGAGTACGTGCGTCGCGAGGCGGAGCTGATGCAGCGGCTGCGCGAGATCCGGGAGTGGCGCGAGGCGCTTGGCAAATCGGTCGCCGGCGGGCCGGTGCGCGTCGCGCGCGAGCAGGAGAGCGAGTGACCGGAGGAGCATCGCCGTCACCTGCCGTGTCGCCCGGGGGCGGAACTCTGTACTACGTGTATGGCATCGTGCCCCCGGCCACCGACGCGGCCAGCGCACCGGCCGGCATGGAGGGCGCGGCTGTCAGCACGGTCGAATCCCGGTCGCTTGCGGCGCTGGTATCGCAGCTGGACGCGCACGCGTATTCGCCGGAGCTGATCGAGGAGCGGGTAGGAGACGTCGAATGGCTCGCTCCGCGCGCGGAGGCGCACGACGCGGTCGTCAGCTGGGCCGGTCATCCGGGTCCGGTGGTGCCGCTGCACATGTGGGCGATGTTCAGCGGCAGGGACGGCGTGATCGAAATGCTCGAGAAGCGGGCGTCAGAGCTGGTACCGCTGCTGGAGCGGCTTCGCGGAGCGGATGAGTACGGCCTTCGGGTGTACGCCGATCCAACTGCCCTCGAGCAGATAGCCGCGGGCAGCGACCCGGTCGTGGCTGAGCTGGAACGGACCGCGGCTTCGGCCGGTCCCGGGCAGCGCTATCTGATCGAGCGGAAGCTGGAGGGCGCGCGACGCGACGCCGCCCGCTTGCTGGCCTCCTCCCGGGCAGACGCCATCCACGCCGCGCTGGCCGCCCAGTCGGTTGCTGCAGCGCGTGATGCCATTCCGACGGCGGCCTCGGATGGAAGCGCGGTCCTCAGCGCCGCGTTTCTCGTAAGGCGCGACGCACTGGATCCCTTCCGTGCCGCGCTCACCTCACTCGTTCGGGAGACCGAGCCGGAAGGTTTTCGCTTCGCCTTCACCGGGCCCTGGCCGCCGTATCACTTTGCCGCTGGAAGCGGCAATTGACGCGCGGTTCTCTGTTCGAGCCGGAGCGGCTCGATCTCGCCGACCTGGTCGGCTCGCTGCTGGACAAGGGAGTCGTGCTGCGGGGCGAGGCCGGGATATCCGTCGCGGACATAGACCTCATTCACCTGGATCTGGGGGTGATGCTGGTCGCGATGGAAACGGCGCTGCGGCGCGGCCGACAGAGCCCCTCGCTCGCCTCGACACTTGGCCCGCCGGAGCTCAGCCGTGAGCGGGAGAGCCGGGCAGCGGCCGGACTGGAATCACCGGGCGCTTCGCGCGATGCCGGCCGCCCCCGGGGTGCGGCGCAGGACGTGCATTCTGCCGCGATGGCCACTGGTGAGCGGCGGTCCGGTGCCGGCGAAGTGTCGCTGCACCAGGTGGCGCCTGCGCTGCCGGAAAGAGTCAACGTTGATCCCGAGGGTACAGAGAACGGACTGGCGCGTCTCGTCTTGACGCTGATAGAGGTGTTGCGTAAGGTCTTGGAGCATCAGGCGATCCGGCGGATGGAGGGCGGGTCGCTGAGTGAAGAGGAGATCGAGCGCCTGGGGCTGGGGTTGCTGCGACTCCATGACCGCATGCAGGAGCTGAAGAGCGTCTTCGGCCTCACAGACGACGATCTGCAGATAGACCTCGGCCCGCTGGGCCGCGTACGCTAAGCCGGAGCAACGCGTGGCCGACCTCGTAGCACCATCCCGCAGCCATGGACTGGTCGACATCCTCGATCGCGTCCTCGACAAAGGGCTCGTCGTCGCGGGCGACATCAAGATCAACCTGGCGAACGTCGAGCTGCTCACCATTCAGGTTCGCCTGCTCATATGCTCCATCGACAAGGCGGAGCAGATCGGGATCAACTGGTGGCGCCACGATCCGCGTCTCGCCACCCAGGCGCATGCGGCGCGCGCGCTGCCGGCGGACGTGGATGCGCGGCTGGAACGGATCGAGCAGCAGCTGTCCGCCCTCGCAGAGGGATCGAAGGGAAGCTCACGAAAGTAGTTCAACCCACGTCCGCGGCTGCCGCCGCGGCTTCACCAGCCAGCCTGTAGGGCGGCCGGAGAGGAGTTCACAGCATGGCCGTAGAACGAGCACCGAGCGGCAGTTCACTCATTGACGTACTTGATCGGGTACTCGACAAGGGAATCGTCATCGACGCGTGGGTGCGCGTATCACTCGTTGGCATCGACCTGGTAACGGTGGAGGCGCGAATCGTCGTTGCTTCCATCGACACGTATCTGAAGTACTCCGAGGCAGTAGGCATCACCTCCCCTGCATCGCGCCCCCGGGAGCTTGGCGTCGGCGCCGAAGCGGAACTCGAACGGGTGCAGCAGGAGAATGTCGAGTTGCGGCGGCGGCTTGAGCAGTTCAATACCTGACGTAGTACACGACGCAGAACGCCCGGCGCTGAGCGGAGACCGGCTCGCTGAGCTGGTCTCCGTGATTGCGGAGGCTCCGGACTTCGGCACTGCAGCGACCTTTCTGGTCGCCCAGTTCGTGGACGTCGCAGCGGCCCGCCACGGGCTGGTGCTCACACTCGATCCGCACAACGAGAAGCTGGAAGTCGTAGCCGCAGTCGGTTTCCCACCGGGCGAGTCTCCCGAGATCACGATCCGGATAGACGACCACCTGCACCCGTTTGCGGCCGCGGCGCTGTCGCTGCACCCGATCGAGTGTGACGGCGAGACCGCCCCGCGCTCCGTTCCGTTCAAGGAGTGGGTGGCGATACCGTTTCCCCAGCCGCAGTACCGCGGAGCGCCGGTCCTGCTGTCGGACCGCATGCTGGCGGATCGGCCGCTGCAGGGCTGCCGCGTCCGTATCGGGACGCCGCGCGAGCGCCGCCGCCGGCTGGGTCACGCACCGTGCGGGATCGTCGTGCTGGACACCTCGCTCACCGACACGGTGCTGGTGGAGCTGAGCTATGCAGCGGCCCTCGCCGGTCCCGTGCTGTCACGCATGTTCGCCGTCGAGGAGTTCCGCCGGTCTGCCGAACGGCTCGACCAGCAGCGCGACCTGCTGAGCGCCATCATCAACTCGCTGCCAGATCCGATCATCATCACGGATTCCACGGCCAACATGATCGTGCAGAACAGGCGCGCGGAGCACCTGCTGTCGATCGGCGAAGCGGATTCCGAAGGACGCCGGCGCGCAGTCGAGATCAACAACCTCCTGTTCACTTCCCACCTGGCCAAGACCGCGATGGGTGCCGCCGTCGGGGGCGGGCGCGAGCTGAACATGGTGGATCCCGACGAGGGGACGGACCTGCTGTTCGAGGTCCTCACTCACGAGCTCCCTCCCCAGTACGACGGCGGCCCCGGTTCGATGGTGTCGGTGCTCCGCGACGTGACCGATCTGCGCCGGGCGGCTGGGGAGCTCGAGCGCCAGGTCCAGCGTGCGCGGCTGGCGGAAAGCGACGTGACCAGGGAGCGCGACCGTCTCGATCTGATCCTCGAGAACGTCGCCGACCCGATCCTGGTGACCGACGACCGCTCCGACATCATCCTGATGAACGGGCAGGCGGAGCAGCTGTTCGCGCTGGAGACGTCCGACGACAGCGACAAGCGCAGTCTCGCAGCCCGGACCAGCGCGGTCCGCGCCAACGACACCCGCTTCACGACGTTCATCTCCGATTTCACGCTGAGCCCGGACGCCTATCGGCGCCAGCAGATGAACCTGATCATCCCGCAGACCGGGACCGTCCTGCCGGTCGAAGTCGTATCGGGAAAGATCACCAACGACCGGGGCGAGCCGCTCGCCATCGTCTCGGTGCTGCACGACCTCACGGAGCAGGCCGAGAACGAGCGACTGTACGAGGAGCTGAAGACGTTCAGCAGCCAGCTCGAGGAGCGGATCCGGGAAGCAACGGCCGATCTCGAGGAGCAGAATGCGCGACTCCAGTGGCAGTCGCAGGAGCTGGAGAAGGCCAACCGGCTCAAGTCCGAGTTTCTCGCGAGCATGTCCCACGAGCTGCGCACGCCGATCAACGCGCTCATCGGTTACACCGCGCTGCTGCTGGACCGGATCTACGGCGACGTCAACGATCAGCAGTATGACGCCCTGACGCGCGTGCAGATCGCCGCGCAGCACCTGCTGGCGCTGATCAACGACATCCTCGATCTCGCCAAGATCGAAGCCGGCCGCATGCCGCTGCACCTCGAGGATGTGGACCTCGACGAGCTCGTGAACGAGATCACGGCGCAGGTCGAGCCGCTGGTGAAGAAGAAGGGCCTGACGTTCACCTCCGACGTCTCGCTGGACACGCCAGTGATGCACACCGATCGCGTGAAGGTGAAGCAGATCCTGCTGAACCTGCTGTCGAACGCCATCAAGTTCACGCACTCGGGCGGGATAGCGGTGCGAGCGCGCCCGCTGAAGGACACGGTGGAGATCGAGGTTTCCGATTCGGGGATCGGCATCAAGGAGGAGCACCGCGAAGCGATCTGGGAGGACTTCCGGCAGGTGGATCAGTCGATCACGCGCGAATTCGGCGGCACGGGGCTCGGCTTGAGCATCACCCGCAAGCTGGTGGAGGCGCTGGGCGGCGAGATCCGGCTGGTCAGCGAGTTCCGGGAGGGCTCGACGTTCACGATCGTGCTGCCAGTGCGGAGCCCTGCGCCGGACGTGGATCCATCGCTCCCCGCGGGGATGACGAGGTCGTCGCTGCACGGACGAACGGGACTGCCGGAGAGCAGCGATTAGCGGTTAGCTGCAAGCGGTCAGCCAACTGCTCCCGTTTCCCGATCCTGGCAGCCCCCGCTGTAGCTTTCCGCTGATCGCTAACCGCTAATCGCAATCTGCTCAATGTTCGATTCCTCCCGGAAGACGATCGTCGTCGTCGGCGCCCAATGGGGCGACGAGGGCAAGGGAAAGCTCGTGGACGTGCTCGCGGAGCGCGCCGACTGGGTCGTGCGCTATCAGGGGGGCGCCAACGCCGGCCACACGGTGCACATCGGCGACGACACTTTCGTTCTGCACCAGATTCCGAGCGGGATACTTCACCCCGGCGTCCGGTGCGCGATCGGCAATGGTGTCGTGCTCGATCCTGAGACGCTGTTCACCGAGATCGATCAGCTGATGCGCGACGGCGTCGAAGTCGAGGGACGCCTCTACGTAAGTGACCGCGCCCATCTGGTGCTCCCCTACCACAAGCTGCTCGACGGCGAGAGCAGTACCGCCAGCCGGGCGATAGGCACGACCGGTCGCGGCATCGGGCCGGCGTATGAGGACAAGGCGGGCAGACGCGGCATTCGCGTTTCCGATCTACGGTACCCGTCGCGGCTGGCCGGTCAGGTCGAGCGCGGCGTAGCGCACGCGAACGCGCAGCTCGCGGGGTTCGGCGTCCCCGACCGCGCGGACGTCGCGTCCACGCTGTCCGCGCTCGAGAGCGTGGCGCCGCGACTGCTGCCCCTGGCCGCCGACGTCGGACTGCTGGTGCACGAAGCGATCAGGTCCGGCGCCTCGGTGCTCCTGGAGGGCGCCCAGGGATCTCTGCTCGACGTTGACCATGGCACCTACCCGTACGTGACCTCCAGCAGCACCACCGCCGGGGGAGCTGCCGTTGGCGCTGGGATACCGGGGTCGGCGATCCAGGGAGCGCTGGGAGTCGTGAAGGCGTACACCACGAGGGTGGGGAACGGCCCGCTTCCCACGGAGCTCGAGGATGAGGGCGCCGACCGACTGAGGCGCCTCGGGAATGAGTTCGGTGCAACCACGGGCCGGCCGCGCAGATGCGGCTGGTTCGATGCGATCGTCGTGCGTTACGCGGCGCGGGTGAATGGGCTCACCGGGCTCGCGGTCACCAAACTCGACGTGCTCGACACCTTCGACCGCATCGGCCTGTGCACGGCATATGAGATCGACGGGGAAGTGTGCACCGAGTTTCCCGGGGACCCCGTCGCTCTCGAGCGGGCCATGCCGCGGTACGAATGGATGGACGGGTGGCAGCAGCCCACCAGCGCGGTGCGAACTCTACAGGACCTGCCGACCGCCGCGAGGCGGTACCTGGATCGTATCGAGGCCCTCGTGGAAACGCCGATTTCGTACGTCAGCGTCGGCACCCGGCGGGACCAGATCATCGGACTCGAGCCGGCGCCTTCTTGATAATCGCTGGCGCCCGCTGGTTATTGGTTTCTGCAGCGGCGTTACCAGAGCGTACTTTTGCTCGGCAGGAACCACTCACCCGGAGCAGCGCGCAGTGAAGGCTTCCGCACCGTGACAATCGCTACAGGCAATCCCGACGTCCTCGAGAAGCTCGTCTCTCTGTGCAAGCGACGCGGCTTCATCTTCCAGTCCTCCGAGATCTACGGCGGCACGGGCTCGGTGTGGGATTACGGGCCGCTCGGCGTCGAGCTCAAGAAGAACATCAAGGATCGGTGGTGGGACGCGATGGTCAGGGCTCGCGACGACATCGAGGGGCTCGACGCAGCCATCCTGATGCACCCGCGGGTGTGGGAGGCGAGCGGACACGTCAGCGGGTTCGTGGATCCGCTGGTCGATTGCCGCAACTGCAAGCGGCGGTTCCGGGCCGACGATCCGCAGATAAAGGGCACGCCCGGTACGCCCGAGGTGCAGTGCCCGTCGTGCGGAATGAAGGGAACCCTGGGAGAGCCGCGCCAGTTCAACCTCATGTTCCGCACGTTCATGGGCCCGGTCGAGGACAGCGCCGCCACGGTCTATCTCCGCCCGGAAACGGCGCAGGGGATATACGTGAACTTCCTGAACGTTCAGCAATCCACGCGGCAGAAGATCCCCTTCGGGATCGCGCAGATCGGGAAGGCATTCCGGAACGAGATCACGCCGGGGAACTTCGTCTTCCGCACGCGTGAGTTCGAGCAGATGGAGATGCAGTTCTTTGTCGAGCCTGACAGCGCCATGGAATGGTTCGAGTACTGGAAGGCCGAGCGAATGAGCTGGCACCGCTCCCTCGGCCTGGATGACGCCCGGCTGTCGTTTCATCAGCACACTGCCGCGGAGCTCGCCCACTATGCGCGCGCCGCTTTCGACGTGCAGTTCGATTTCGGCGGCACGCTCGGCTTCCAGGAGATCGAGGGGGTCCACAACCGCGGCGACTTCGACCTGTCACAGCATCAGCAGTTCTCGGGCAAGAAGCTCGAGTACTTCGATCAACCCAACAACCGGCGGTTCCTGCCGTTCGTCGTTGAGACGTCGGTCGGGGCGGATCGAGTGCTGCTCGCGCTCCTGGTGAACGGATTCCGCGAGGAGCAGGTCGCGGGCGAAGAGGAGGGACGCACGGTGCTTGGCCTGCATCCCGCTCTGGCGCCGCTCAAGGCGGGGGTCTTCCCGCTGGTGAAGAAGGACGGCATGCCCGAGATGGCTCGATCGATTGCGGCGGATCTGCGCACGGCATTTCCGGTGTTTTACGATGAGTCGGGCGCGATCGGCCGCCGCTATCGGCGGCAGGATGAGGTGGGAACGCCGTTCTGCATCACCGTTGACGGCGAGTCAGGCACGAACGGAACCGTGACCGTCCGGGACAGGGACACGCTCCAGCAGGTGCGTATCGCTGCGACAAGCGCGCGGGACTACATCGCCGAGCGCATTCGCGCGTGAGCGAGCTGACGCTCGCCCGGCTGCGGGCGGAGGGCGAGCGGTTCACCGAGGAGCTGTCGCGGGAGAGCTTTCTGGCGCACGCGGGTCTGAAAGTCGAGGCCGAGCTCGCGCCCATCTACCGGCGCTACGAGCACGTGTCCGGCCCGGAAGCGCTCGAGTTCACGCTCGACCTCTTTCACTCGACTCCAGCGGCATCGGATGAGTGCCGTTCCGCACGGACGCTGCTCGAGTGGCAGGTGGACGCCAACGTGTCGCGTGCGCTGGTGGAGTTGGAGGAACGCGAGATCGCGTGGGAGTCCAGCGCGATGATCTCGGTCGCCGCCGGCCGCGCGATCCCGTATCAGCGGGCCCCGATCGAGATCGCCAACGCCGCGGATCGTGCCGAGCGGCACGTGCTGGATGATGCCCGCGCCCGGGCAGCCGGCGCCGAGCACGCCCCCCTGAGGCGGGAGCGCCTGCAGCGCGAGCGCGAGCTGGTCGAATCGTTCGGAATCGCGGAAGGCTACATGGCAACCTTCGAGGCGCTCACGGGCGTCTCACTGGAGAAGCTGCGCGCTCAGTGCGCCGCCTTTCTCCGCGATACCCAGTCGATGTGGGACGACGTACTGCCGCGATTCCTGAAACGCTCACTTGGTGTCGCCGCTGGAGCGGCGACCAGGGCGGATGCGCTTCGGCTGTTCCGCGCGGCCGAGTTTGACGCCGGCTTTCCCGCGAGAGCCCTGGCGTCGGCAGTCAATCGCCAGGTCGTTGAGATGGGGTTGGATCCCACCGCCGGCGGGAGGATCATATACGATCTCGATGAGAGGGAGGGAAAGCGGTCGCGTGCTTTCTGCGCGCCCGTGCGGGTGCCCGACGAGGTCTATCTCGTGCTGCGGCCGCACGGGGGTCAGAGCGACTACACCACGCTGCTGCACGAACTCGGGCACGCGCTGCACTTCGCTCACGCTGCCTCCGATCTTCCGTTCGAGTTCCGCTGGCTCGGCGACAACTCGGTGACCGAGACTTACGCCATGTTGTTCGACCACCGGATGCACGATCGCGGATGGCTCCGCCGGTACACGCAGCTGGGGAAGCGGCTGGATGGCTTCCGAAGGATGATGGCGTTCGAGGAGCTGCATTTCATCCGCCGATACTGCGCCAAGCTGCTGTACGAGATGGATGTGTATGGCCACGCCGGTGCGTGGGACGGGCTGGCCGACAACTACGTCGAGCAGCTGTCGGCGGCGACCGGATTCACCTACCGTCCGGAAGACGCATTCATCGACCTCGATCCCGGTTTCTACTCTGCGCGCTATCTGCGCGCCTGGCAGCTGCAGGCGCTCCTCAACGACTCGCTCACCGAGAACTTCAACGACGACTGGTACCGCAACCCTGCGAGCGGTCCCTGGCTTGCCGGCGACCTCCTCGCCCGGGGCCAGCGGGATACGGCGGACGAAATCGCGCGCCAGCTCGGCGGCGAGCTGTCGTTCGAGCCGCTGCAGCGCGCCGTCGAGCGCGGGCTCGCCTCGTGAAGCGGGAGCGCACCGGCTCGGTCGCGATCCAGGGCGCGCGCGCTCTCCGCAGCTACGTTGCGGTGCGTGACATCCTCCAGGCGTCGCTCAACGCGCCCGATCCCAACGAGCTGTACCAGTTCGCGCTCGTCCGGATCAGCCCGCTGGTGGAGGCGACGTTCGCGAGCGTGTATCTGATGGACGGCGCGGCCGAAGTGATGCGGCTGGCGGGTGCATACAACTGGCCCGAGCGGTTCCGCCCCCGCTTGAGCGAGGTCCGCGTGCGCGTTCCACACGGCCCGAGCGGGCGTGCGGCGGCGGAGCAGCGCCTGGTGCGGGTGGACGATGTGTTCTCCGACCCCAGCCTCGAAGAGTGGCATGAGATCGCCACGGAGCTTGGATTCCAGGCGTTCGTCGCCGTGCCCATGGTGGTGAACGCGAACGTGCTTGGCGTGCTTACGTTCTATTTCGCCGAGGGCGTAAGACTCGCCGACGACGCCATAGAGCTGATGCAGGTCACCGCCGACCAGCTCGCCGCCTTCGCGGAGAAGACGCAGCTGGAGGAGGCGCTCAGGCGAACCCGTGCCGCGCTCGCCGAGGCGGAAGCAGAGAGGGACCAGGCGGTATCTGGTGGCGCAGCGCAATCCGACGCACGGGAGCACTGATGGCCGATACAGCTGTGAGCCCGGCTGAACGCGACCGGATCCTCGAGGGAGTCGCGCGGCTGCGCCGCGAGGTGGCGCGCCGGATAGTCGGACAGGAGCGCGTGATCGAGGAGATTCTGCTGGCGCTCGCCGCTGGCGGTCACGCCCTGCTGGTCGGTGTGCCCGGCCTGGCCAAGACGATGATGATCCGATCCGTCGCCGACGCACTCGAGCTCGAGTTCCGCAGGATCCAGTTCACCCCCGACCTCGTCCCCAGCGACATCACCGGCACGGAGGTGATGGAGGAGGATTCGGCCACGCATGCCCGCGCCTTCAGGTTCGTGCGCGGGCCCGTGTTCGCCAACATCGTGCTTGCAGACGAGATCAACCGGGCGCCGCCGCGAACTCAGGCTGCGCTTCTCGAGGCGATGCAGGAACACCACGTCACCGCCGGCGGGGAGACGATGCGTCTCCCCGAGCCGTTCTTCGTCCTCGCGACGCAGAACCCCATCGAGCAGGAAGGCACATACCCGCTCCCCGAGGCGCAGCTGGACCGCTTTCTCTTCGACATCCGTGTTTCCTATCCGGAGGAAGAGGTCGAGCTTGCCATCCTGCGCGCGACCACCGGGGTCGAGACGGCGGCGATCAGCCCGGTCCTGAACGGTCACGACGTGCAACTGCTGCAGCGGCTGGTGCGACAGGTTGCGGCGAGTGACCCGGCGCTGCGATTCGCGGCGTCGCTGGCCCGCGCGACACGCCCGGGCGACGGCAATGCTCCACCGGTGGTCGAGCGGTTCGTCAGATGGGGATCCGGTCCGCGTGCCGGGCAGGCGCTCATACTCGGCGCCAAGGCGCACGCGTTTTTCGCGGGCCGGCACGCGATCTCTCCAGCCGATGTGCTACGGGTCGCGGAGCCGGTTCTCCGGCACCGCATTCTGCTCAACTACGCTGCGGAGGCCGAGGGCGTACGGACCGAGTCGGTAATAGAAGCCCTGGTGAGCACGATCCGGCCGCCGGAGAGCGGGATACCGGGCTGAGCGTGGGCGACTATGGCCCGCTGCTGGAGGAGGTGCGGCGGCTGCGCTGGCGCGCGAGCCGTCCGGTGCGGGGCGCGCTTCCCGGCGCACATCCGTCCAGCCGCCGCGGGACCTCCGCGGAATTCGCCGAGTACCGCCCGTATCGGCAGGGCGATCCGCTGGCACGCGTGGACTGGAAGCTGTTCGCCCGCACGGACAGGGCGTACCTCCGGCTTTCGACCGACCGGACCGTGCTGCCGACGAGCATCGTTGTTGACTTCAGCGCCTCCATGGATTTCCCCACGGGCGCAGGTTCGAAGCTGGAGCGTGCGCGGCAGCTCGCAGTGGCGCTGTCTGCCGTCGCTTACCACGAGGGCGATCCCGTCGGTCTCGTGCTCGCTGGTGAGCGTGTCGCGACCTTTCCGCCGCGGACGCGCGGAGGCGTCGTGCAGGAGATCGCCAGGCTGCTCGACTCTGCGCGTCCCGCGACCGTGACGGCACTCGCGGCAGCGTGCGACGCCGGTGCGCGCATGGCGCAGCGGCTGGTGGTCGTCAGTGACATGCTCGGCGACAGCGATGCTGTTCTTGGCTCACTACGCGCCCATCACGCCCGCGGTGGTGAGGGGCATGTCGTCCACGTCGTCGCCGTCGAGGAACTGAATCCGGCATTCGGCGCCGTGCACGACCCGGAGATGCGGGACGACATGCGCGTTCTGGACGCCTCCGGCATCGGTCCGTATCAGGCGGCGTTTACAGACTGGCGCGACCAGATTGCTGCCAGCTGCAGGGCGGCGGGCGTCGCGTACACGCTGTCCCGCACGGACGAGTCCGTTGCCGCTGACGTCCGCCGTATCGTCGCGCCTGGGAGCTTGCAGGCGGGCGGCTGAGTCGGGATGCCGTTCACTCTCCTCCATCCATGGTTCGCAGTCGCCGGCCTCGCCGCCGCCGGCGCAGTAATCATCGCGCACATGATATGGGCCCGGACGCGCGCGCCGGCGCCGCTGCCGACGACGCGCTTCGTGCCGCGGCTGCAGGAGCGGTCGGCTGCCCTGGAGCGAAGGCCGCGCGACATCCTTCTCCTGCTGCTGCGCGCCGGCGCGCTTGCAGTGATCGGGCTGGCGCTGGCCGCTCCAGTCACGGCGCCGCGGGTGGGGCCAATGGTGAGGATCGCAGTTGCCGACGTTGCCGGTTCGGCAGATCCAGGCGCGACGGTGGCCAGGGCACGAGAGATCGCGGGCGCAAGCGGACGCGTCGTGGTCTCCGATACCGGTGCGGTCCTGATCGATGCAGGAGATGCCGGCTACAGTGCCCCGGCGGCTGCAGCGCCGCTATCGCTGAGCGCTGCGCTCGTCCGCAGCATCCGGGAAGCAGCGGCGCTTGGTGCACGGGGCCACCCGGTCGCGATCTCGATCGTGTCCGGATTCCCGCGCGGCGCGGTGGACTCCGCTACCGGAACGGTCCGCGCCCTGTGGCCGGGGACGATTCAGCTCGTGGATGTACCGCCGCCGTCGTCGCCAGTGGAACGGGGAGTGGTGAGCATCCGTGGTAATGAAGACGATCCGCTTCGCGCTACAGCTGCGCTGCTTGCATCGGGGAGCGGACGTCCGGCGGTGATCGTGCGTGAAGCGTGGACGGATTCCGACTCCGCAGCGGCCGCAGCAGGAGCAGCGGTTGTGCACTGGCCGCGCGAGGGAGTACCCGCGTCATTCGTCACGAGGGCCGCGGTTGACACCGTGGGCGGGGTCTGGGTTGACGGTTACGCCTTCGTCGCGCGCTTCGGCAGAGATGCCGTGCTCGCGGTGGACGACGGCGCGCGGGTCATGGCACGGTGGCTCGACGGCTCACCCGCCGCCGTGGAGCGGGCGCTTGAAGAAGGGTGCGTCCGCGAAGTCGCCGTCCGCGTTCCCGACATCGGTGACCTGAGCATCAGTCCGGGGTTTCGCCGCGTCGCCGAGGCGCTGACGGGGCCGTGCGGTGGAGCTCGTGATGCCACACCCGTCGATGGAGCACGCCGCGCGATGCTGCAGGGGGAAGGGCCGAGCGAGGTGACGCTGGCCACGGCCTCGTCTTCGCTGCTGCGAAGCCGGCTCGCCGCACCGCTGCTGCTGGTCGCCCTGCTCGCCCTGCTCGCGGAAACCTTTTTGCGGAGGCGTCGGTGACCGCCGTCGAGCGCGCGGGACGTGCGCGCACGCTGCTCGCGATGATCGCCGCGGTGGCTGCGCTGTCGTATGGAGCGGCGGCCGCGGCGATGATGCTGGCGGCCGCGAGGTTTGGCATCCTGCCTCCGGATGTGCGAATCGCGGCTCTCGTCGCCGGAGTCGTCGTGGCTGCGGCGGTCGCCTGGCGTTGGCGATGGGTGAGCAGCCGGCAGCGGGTCGCGCTGTGGCTCGAGGAAAGGATCCCGGAGCTGCAGTACGCGCTGGTCACCGCGATCGAGCCACGGTTCGCGGAGCTCGGTCCCGCACTCGAGGCGCAGATGCACGCGGCGCCGATGGACGTGCCCGTATGGCGCGCGGCGCGGCGCGCGTTGCTCCCGGCCACGCTCGCCGTGGCGCTGGGAGCGTCAGCGGTTGCGGCGTCATCCACTCCCGGCGTCGTGGCGGCGTTGCGCGACCGCGGTGCCGGACCTGCAGCCGCCGGCTCGGGGGCTGCGCCGCTGGAGGGCGTAAGCGTGCGCATCGTCGCCCCGTCCTACGCGGGGGGTCGTTCGCAGGAGCTTCGTGATCCGGAGACAATCGCGGCCATGGTGGGCAGCAGCGTGACGATTAAGGGGCGCGTCGCTGCGTCCGGCGTGAGCGCCAGGCTCGGCGAACGCGCGCTGGCCGTCGGCGGGAGTCCATGGCAGGCATCGTTCGCGATGCCCGCGGCCGCCGCGGCGCTTCGTCTCGTGCACGCGAGCAGCGGCGCGGCGCGGGTGATCGTGGTCGAGCCGATCATCGATGCGCCGCCAAGGGCGCAGCTGTCCCTTCCGGCACGCGATACGCTGCTTCGCGCGGCTCCGGCATCCGTTGCGGTTCGCGCTGAGCTCACCGACGACCTGGGGCTCGCGCAGGCCGCAATCGAGTACATGATCAGCTCCGGACAGGAGGAGACCTACACCGCGCGGACCGGTATCGCTGTTCAACGTGACCTCGGCGGAGCGCGCACGGGACAGCTTTCGGCGACACTTACCGCCGCGACGCTGCGACTCGGCCCAGGCGACGTTCTTTCCATTCGCGCGGTGGCGCGCGACCGCAACACCGTGAGCGGACCGGGGCTCGGGACTTCCGACACGAGGACGATCCGCATCGCGCGCTCCGATGAGTACGACTCGCTGGCGGTCGAAGCGATCGCGCCGGTGTTCGGCGACAGCGCCCTGCTGAGCCAGCGCGTCATACTTCAGCGCACGGAGGCGCTGGTCCGCGAGCTGCCGTCGCTCGCGCGCGAGGCCGCCGTCGAGCGCTCGGCCACTCTCGCGCTCGACCAGGAGCGGCTTCGCAACCGGGTGCACAGCATCGTCTTCCCGGGGCACGAGCATGCCGACGAATCGCCGCTCGCTGGGGAGCCGCCCGATCACGCAGATCCCCCGGACCCGGTGAACGCGGACCTCAAGGTGGCCTACGAAGCGATGTGGGAGGCCGGAAGAGAGCTGCGCATAGCGTCTCCCTCGACGGCCGTACCGCCGATGCGCGTGGCGGTGGAGGCGCTCGACCGGGCGCGCATGGCGGACCGGCGCTACCTGCGCGGCGGTACCGCCCGGGTGGTGGTGGATCTGGAACGGGTGAGGTTGAGCGGAACCGAGAAAGGAAGCTCGGCAGGTCGCGCGCCGCGGGCCGCGGCAGATACGCTGCTGCGCGCGCTCTCCAGTCGCCTCGAGAGCGTCGTCTCTGCGAGGGGGATGAGCGCCAGTGCGCGGGCCAACGCGCTCAGCGAGCTGCGCGTGGAGCTGCTGGCCGTGAGCCCCCCGGCGGCGGCCGCGCTCGGCCGCGCCGCGTCTGCGCTCAGATCGGGGCGTAATGCGACAGCCGACCTGTCGGCTGCGCGAACGGCGCTGGCGGGCGCGCCAGTCATTCGCGACGAAGCGCTTCCGTGGTCGGGCTGGTGAGCGACTTCGTGTTCTGCACCGGTCGGTACGCGTCCGGAGACTGGGACAGCGCGCCGCTGGTGCCCGCCAACATCATCGATTCGGTGGCCCGGTACACCTCGATCGCGGTCTCGCCGTCTGGCGTGGTTGCGTCAGTGGATTCACGGGACGTACTGCGACATCCGCTGCTGTACATGACCGGGCATCTTCCAGTCCGCTTCACGGAAGCCGAGCGGCGCATGCTTCGACAGTACACGCGGCGTGGCGGGATGATCTTCCTCGACGACCACAATCACGACATCGGCGGGATCTTTCATCAGACCGCGACCGAGGAGATCGCGCGGACCTGGACGCCGCTCCGGCCGCTGCCCAACACGCACGCGCTGTACTCGTGCTTCTTCCGATTCGACGGGCCGCCCACCACGAGTCACGAGCTGAATGGCTGGGGCGACAATTTGATCCATCCGCAGCTCTCGGTCGTGTACGAGGGTGACCGCATCGCCGTGCTGTACAGCAACAAGGACTACAGCTCGGAGTGGAATTATCACCCGGACAACAAGCGCTTTCTTGCGGTGGACAACACACGGTTCGGCGTGAACATCGTGGTCTATGCGCTCACCCATTGACGCGCGCTCGTTCGAGTGGGGCGCGCGGGCGCTGCTGTTTGCGACCGTGCTCGCGCTTCTCTGGCGCGTGTGGTCGCCACCGCCGGTCGCAGGGAACGAGGCCGTCACCAGCGACGGCCTGGCCGGAGCGCTGCAAAGGTGGACCACGGGCCCGGCCCCCGGCCGCGCCTCGCTGCGGATCGAGCGATTGCCGTCTCCCGCCGAGCGCGACTGGCTGGCGGCAGTCGTGCGCGCCGGATCGGACGTTGAATGGCACGGGAGCCTCGATGCCATCGCGGTCGAGGCGCTTGCCTCGGCGGAGCCGCAGCACTCGTACGTGATTCGCGCCACCGGTGCGCCCGGCTCGGGGCTCACGGTAACCGACGGGGCGAGAGAGATAGCGGCCATCGAGGCGCGTGAAGGCGCGGCGTCCGTGCGCACGACCGTTCTTTCCGGCCCGGTGAGCGTGAATGGGCGGGTGGGGCGTGCATCGGCCGCCAGACCGCGGGCACGGCGCATCGGGCGCGTTGCGGTGATCGGGCCGGCCGGCTGGGAAACGAAGTTCGTGATTGCGGCGCTCGAGGAACGGGGCTGGAATGTGGAGAGTCGCGTGGCAGTCGGGCCGGCGGTGACTGTCGGCACGCTCCGGGGTGCGACCCTGGATACCTCGCGATATTCCGCGGTGGTGGTCGTGCAGCAGCTGGCGGGCGGATCGGCTGCAGAGCTCGCCCGCTTCGTGAGGACGGGCGGCGGACTGATCGCGACAGGCGGCGCCATCCGTGACCGGTCGCTCGCGTCGCTGCTGCCGGCGCGACCCGGGCGGTCCCTCGGTGCGCGCGACAGCGCGGTCGTCACGCGGGAGGCATTGGGCGGCCTGACCCTCGCGCCCGGCCCGCGAGCCGCGGTCCTCGAAGCCAGAGCAGAAGCGCCGGTGGTTGCCGCCGGACGGGTGGGGAACGGCCGCGTGATCGTCGCTGGATATTCGGACACGTGGCAGTGGAGGATGCGTGGCGACGACAGCTCGCTCGAGGCACACCGCGACTGGTGGTCAGCCGTCGTGGGTGCGGCAGCCTACGCGCCCGACACAGCAGAATCGGTTCATTCACCCGAGAGCGCGCCGCTGGCAGCGTGGCATGCGGCACTTGGTCCCCCCGGGGCCGCTGAGCCGCTGCTTCTCCGGGGACGCAGATTGCCGGTTGAGGCCCTGCTGTTCGCGCTTGCCGCACTCGCGCTCCTCTCGGAGATCGTGTCGCGCAGGCGCCGCAGTCTGCCGTGACCGGCGCGGCGCGATCCGCTGCACCAGGGCACGGTCACGGCATATCTTAGGCGACATGCGCCAGACCAGCAGAACACTCCAGGAATACGCGACGACGGCCGCCCCCGCCGAAGTACTCGCGGAGGCAAAGCGGTTTTTCTCCAGGCAGAATGGCATCTACTCCGCATTTCCGGAGCA
>DASUUI010000060.1:0-15828 GCA_036374155.1 Gemmatimonadaceae bacterium
GAGCGTGCACCGCAAGCACATCGTCAACCTGCAACGTGTCGGAACGGTCCACACTCACGTGGAGATCAGCTGATGCGATGCCATGTCGTGATGTTGGGCGTGTTGCTGGTTCCCGCGGTCGCATTTTCACAGCAGCCCCTCGAGGACGGCGACGTCACCGTCATTTACTTCGTGCGCCACGCGGAAGTGGACCCCACGCAGCCGACCTTCCCCTTGAGCGCCGCCGGGCGCCTCAAAGCCGAGGCGCTGGCGCGCGCTGTCAGCGAAGTGAGATTCACTCACGTCTTCAGCAGTCACACGACGCGCGCGAGGGAGATGGTCGAGCCTGTCGCGTTCGCGCGCAACATTCCAGTGCAACAGCTGCCCCAGCCGGGCGCCCGGCCAGATAGCACCGTGGTGTCAGACCGTACTTCCTCCCGAGCCGCGATCGAACCACTGGTGCACGCTCTCCGCCAGCTTCCTGCCGGGAGTCGCGCGCTCGTGGGTGTGAACTCCGATAACGTGTATGCCATCCTGAACGGCCTGGGTGTTCCCGAAGGCTCGGCCGAGCAGCCCTGCCTGAGCGGTCGCACCTGTGTGCCGTGTCTTACCAACGCCTGTGCGTCGCCGCGCTACGATCAGCTGTGGCTGCTCATTCTCCGGCGGGAAACACCGGCGCCGACATTGATCGAGCTTCGCTACGGCGCCACTGGCGCACACTGAATCAGCACGGGCACTTGTCGCGTGATAAGTACGGCCACCTGCCAGTCGTGAAGCCGGCGGCGGCAGTTCCCGGAGTGATCACTGCTCGAACGAGCCGCCGCGCGGCGTGACCATACGGAACACCACCATGCGCAAGATCATCGTCTGCAACATCGTGTCCCTGGACGGATTTTTCTCCGGCCCAGGCGGCGACATCATGGCCATGCCCTTCGACTACGGCGGGGCCAGGTCGGGAGATCCTGATCTTCGGCAGTCACATCCTCTGGAACGACCTGCTTGCCAATGGTCTGGTCGACGAGCTGCACTTCATGATTGGTCCCGGCGTAGTCGGTGAGGACGTGCGAGCGTTCGAGACGCGGCCGCCGGCTCGCCCCGCCTGATGCACACCCGCACCTTCGCCGGGTCGGGCCTTCTCCTGGCCCAGTACGCTGTAGATTGGCTTCGTCGCGTCCGAAGGAGGGAAACATGCATCGGCTCGGATCTCTGGCTCATCCCCTTCTTCGCACGACAGCATGGCTCTGTTCCCGTCGCTCGTGGTGGCGGAACGGCAACCGCACAGCCCTGAAGGAATGGGAACTCCCATGTGATGCGACCACTTCGATATTCCATTAATGTCACCCTGGACGGGTGCTGCGATCATCGTGGAATCGTCCCGGATGAAGAGCTGCATCGTCACGCGGCCGAGAGCATCGCCCGGGCCGATGCCCTTGTGTTTGGCCGGGTGACGTATGAAATGATGGAGGCAGCCTGGCGGACGCCGGCGCGGGGGGGAGCAAGGCCTGAGTGGATGCAACCGTGGATGGAGCCGTTTGCCCGGACGATCGACGCAGCGAAGAAGTACGTCGTGTCGAGCACCCTGACCCACGTCGATTGGAACGCGGAGCTGGTGCGCGGGGATCCTGGGAAGGCAGTTGAGCAGCTCAAGCGGGAGCCAGGAAACGGGCTCTTCGTCGGAGGAGTGAAGCTCGCAATGGCGCTGACGGAGCTTGGGTTGATCGACGAGTTCGAGTTCATCGTGCACCCGAGGCTTGCGGGCCATGGACCAACGTTGTTCGCGGGCCTGTCGAAGCCTGTCGATCTGAAGCTCGTGAGCCAGCTGGAACTCGGCTCAGGAGCGGTGGCGATGCGGTATGAGCCACGGACGGAGTAGAAAGGCCTGTGACGATGAAACCGGGCCGCTTGACTCGATAGTGAACCGACCATGACTATCAAGCGGATGGACAACGTCGGCATCGTGGTCGAGGACATCGATGCCGCGATCGAGTTCTTCACCGAGCTTGGCCTCAGCCTCGAAGGACGCGCCCCAATCGAAGGAGACTGGGCCGATGGCGTCACCGGGCTGCGCAACATGCGCGTCGAGATTGCCATGATGCGTACGCCGGACGGCCACGGCCGGCTCGAGATCTCCCGGTTTCTCGCACCGCCCGTGGTCGCAGATCACCGCAACGCGCCGGTGAACGCACTCGGCTACCTGCGCGTCATGTTCGCTGTGGACGACATCGACAATACACTCGCCCGCCTTCGCAAACACGGCGCGAAGCTTGTCGACAAGGTTATCCAGTACGAAGATGCGTACCGGCTCTGCTACGTCCGGGGCCCGGAGGGAATTCTCATCGGGCTCGCCCAGGAACTCGGGCAGCACGGTTCCTGAGAGCACCGCAACGCCGTATCCGATCACACCGGACGGGCGGTACTTCGTGGTGCGCGGACGGCTGTGGCGGAGCGTCCACCCGGCACTGCCCTCGGGCGAGCGGGGCCGGTCTGGTGGGACGACGGCGCGCCTGACTACAACCGGCGGATGGTGCGGACGACTCCCTATGCCGACTGGTTCGCGGCGCTGTCTCCGGAAGGACGCGACCCGAGACGGTGATGCGGAGTGATTGAGGCGGACGTGGCCAGTGGTAGCTTAGCTGGGCGTCAGCCGTCGGAAGAAACTCGCTCGGAGGCACATGTGTCGGTACTCAAGACCAAACCCACTCAAGTCAGCGCCGAGAGTCATGTCGCTGCCATTGCGAGCGAGGAGCAACGCAATGACGCCCGGACTCTGGTTGCTCTGATGCGGAGAGTCACCGGGCAGGAACCAAGGATGTGGGGACCAACCATCGTCGGGTTCGGGAACTACCACTACAGGTACGCCAGTGGTCACGAGGGCGATTCCGCCCTGGCGGCGTTCGCCGTGCGGGGACGTGAGCTGGTTGTTTACGCCGAGGCGAGCTTCGAGGGTCGTGACGCCTTGCTGGCCCAGCTCGGAAAGCACCGGACCGGGAAGGTTTGTATCTACATCAGGCGCCTGGCGGACATCGATCTGTCGGTGCTGGAGAAGCTGGTAGCCCGATCGGTGGCAGAGACGAAACACCACTATCCGCAAGGCAGAGAAGACGACGCCTGACCTGTCTCGAACCGGACACTCAGAGCAATCGATGCGGGGAGCAGCGAAGTGCATCCTTGCTCTGGACCAGGGCACTACGAGCTCCCGCGCCATCGTCTTCGATCGTGACGGCTCGATCGCGGCTATCGTGCAGAAGGAGCTTCCGCAGATCTTCCCCAGGCCTGGCTGGGTGGAGCACGACCCCCGCGACATCTGGTCCACACAGGCTGGCGTGGCAGCGGAAGCGCTCACGAAGGCGAACGTCAGCGCATCGGACGTCGCTGCGATCGGCATCGCGAATCAGCGCGAGACGACCGTCGTCTGGGATCGCGCAACGGGAGAGCCGATCTGCAACGCCATTGTCTGGCAGGATCGGCGGACCGCGAGCATCTGCGACAGGCTGAAAGCGCGCAAACTGGATCGTATGATCCGGCGCAAGACGGGCCTCGTCATCGACGCGTACTTCTCCGCTGCGAAGGTGCAGTGGATACTGCAACACGTGAAGGGTGCACGCGCCAGAGCCAGGGCGGGCGAGCTCGCATTCGGCACGGTTGACTCGTGGCTCGTCTGGAACCTGACCGGGGGCAACGTTCACGTGACCGACGTAAGCAACGCATCGCGCACGATGCTGCTCGACATCGCGAAGTGCGAATGGGACGACGAGCTGCTGCATCTCTTTGGTGTTCCACGGTCGATGCTGCCGGAAGTGCGCTCCTCGAGCGAGATCTACGGGGAGACTACGCTGTTCGGCGCGCCGATCCCGATCGCAGGCATGGCCGGAGACCAGCAGGCAGCGCTGTTCGGCCAGACCTGCACCCGATCAGGCATGGCGAAGAACACCTATGGCACCGGCTGCTTCATGCTGATGAACACCGGTACAAAGCGCATCGCATCGAAGAGCAACCTGCTTACCACGGTTGCATGGCGCGTAGGCGGCCGCACCGAGTATGCGTTGGAAGGCAGCATTTTCATCGCCGGCGCAGTGGTGCAATGGCTGCGGGACGGCCTCGATTTCTTTCGCTCGGCGGCGGACGTCGAGGCACTCGCTGCCAGTGTGAGCGATACCGGCGGCGTCTATTTCGTCCCGGCGTTCGCCGGGCTGGGCGCGCCGCACTGGGATCAGTACGCGCGCGGAACGATAGTCGGACTGACACGGGGCTCGACAAAGGGACACATCGCTCGTGCCGCGCTCGAAGGGATTTGCCTCCAGGTGATGGACGTCGTGAGAGCGATGGAAGCCGACGCCGGCATCAGAGTGAGAGAGCTTCGAGTCGATGGCGGAGCGAGCGTGAACGATCTGCTCATGCAAATGCAGGCCGACCTGCTTAACGTTCGCGTCGTTCGCCCGAAGGTCGCTGAGACGACGGCGCTCGGCGCCGCGTATCTGGCGGGATTGGCCATAGGCTACTGGAAGAGTCAGGCGGACATCGCGCGGCAGTGGCAGGTGGACAAGCGCTTCGCGCCGACCATGAAGCCAGCTGCACGTGACCGGATCGCGAAGGGATGGGCGCGGGCGCTGAGCCGGGCGAAATCGTGGGAAGATCCTGGGAGTGGACGTCGAGCCTGAGTTACGTCAAGCCGCACTGGAGGCACGCGTTGATGCCACGTCGTTCCCTGGCCTGCTTCGTTGCAGTGGCAGCCATGTCGAGTTGCGCCCCTCTCGGGCGGCGCAGTCCCTTAGTGCAGGACACTCTGGTGGGTGCCTGGCTCGCTGAAGTGACCTTGACCGATTGCGCTTCGGGCCAGCCGACTGGAGCACCTCCCTTCCGCGCACTCGTTGTGTTCCACGCTGGAGGAACGCTGTCCGAGGCCAGCGGACCGTCATCGCGGCGAACACCGAGCTTCGGCGCATGGTCGCGATCTGGTCAGAACGAGTACTTCGCTGTCTCCCAGCTTCTGACCTACGACGCGAATGGCTCGCCGTCGGGAGCGCAGGAGATTCGACGCACCATCCGATTGTCTCCTGACGGCAAGCGCTTTTCGGCCGAGACGCGCACCGTCGGCACAGACGCCAGCGGTACAGTAGTTCTTCGTGGTTGCGCCCGCGGCGATGCCACCCGTGTTGAGTAGAAACGACTGCGGTACGATGGTACGCCGGAGCTTACGCCTGGAGGGTTTGCCGTAGCATATACCGAGGCGCAATTGTCGGGACCGAGGACCAGACCCCTGAAGTCAGCGCCGAGTCGCATTTGCGCCGAACAGGAGGGCACGGACATGTGGTGGTTCAGGTGACCGTTGAATCCATGATGCGGCCGGCTATGCAACGCTCGCTGGCAATCCTGATCCTGGCGGTCGCTGCTGCCCCTGCCGCAGCGCAATCGGCAGTTCCCGTCGCGTGCTCCGCAAGCTCCCAGAGCTCAAGTCACCTCCGCATTCTCGAGCGTTGGATCGACGACGTCTGGGGACGGGGCCGCACCGATCTGGTTGAAGAGCTCGTTCGGCCCGTGTACGTCCGCCACGAACTCGACAGCACGCGAACAGTCACTGCTGCCGCGTACGCGGCAGAGATATCTGCGGTGCGGCGCGCCCTGCCGGGGGTCCGGTTCGACATCCACGACTGCGCGGCGATCGGCGATCGGCTGTGGGTACGCTGGACCATGACCGGAGTGAGCGCGGCAACTGGCGCGACTGTTCGGCGCATGGGTATGCAGGCGTACCGAATCGAGGCTGGGAAGCTGGCCGAGACCTGGATGCTGATGCCGCCAACGGACGCGACCTGGCCTGAGAACGCGACATCAGGCGCCACGCTCCCCGCGGTGCCGACTGTACGAACAGACCGCCCGTCCGGACCCGCGGAGCAACCATCGAACGTGGTGCTGGCCGACGCGCACACCTTCGTGATCCGGGATCCCGAAACGCAGGTGCCTTATCGGATCTACCTGGCACTACCTCACGGCTACACCGAGGGTTCGAAGCGCTATCGCACTCTGTACGTCCTGGACGCAGACGCGACCTTCGCGCTCGCCACGCAGGCATATCGCCTCCTGCGCGTGGACCCGGCAATGCCGGACCTTCTGCTGGTTGGCATCGGCTATGACCTCGAAGGAGCAGCGCGTCGCTCCCGGCGCAACCAGGATCTCACACCGACACGACTCGTGTCCGATACCGCAACAGGTCAGGGCGCGGCATTTCTGAGGTCGCTGGCAAACGTGATCGTGCCTGCTGTTGATTCATTGTATCGCACGGACCGCAGCGATCGCGCCATCTTCGGCCACTCTCTCGGCGCATTGTTCGCACTGTATGCGCTTTTCGAACGGCCGGAACTGTTTCAGAGGTATGTCGTCTCGAGCCCGTCGCTGTGGTGGGATGATGCGGTAGTGCTGCGCTACGAGCGGCGTTTCGCCGAACGGGCGAGGAATCTCCCCGGGTCCATATTCATGGCAGTCGGATCCGAGGAACCGGCCGACATGCGCGCGTGGTTTCAGCCCTTCGCAGACAGTCTCGCCTCGAGGCGGTATCCCGACCTCAGATTCACCGCGGTCGTGCTGCCGAACGAGACACATCTTAGCGCTCCCGCGACCGCTTTCACGCGCGGATTGCGAACGATTTACCGCTGAGAAACGCGAGCGGCACGCGCTGGCCTGAGAGAACGTGACCGAGGCATGAAGACGGTTCGCACGATCACCGCTTTGTGGCTCACCCTGATCCCGGCCATCGAAGCTGTTCAGGTCCGCCGCGGTGGCGTCCACAGTTGCGCGTGGCGATAGCGCGCTGTCTCCCCACCATCGAGGCGCAACGCTGCCGGTGCTTTCGTTCAAGTGCCCAGCAGGGAATCTCCTACAGGAATTCGGGTGATCGCCCAATGACACGGAGGATCCGCGCGGCGTAGCGTAGAGTGAAATCCGGGCTCTTGCCCGGCATACCTCCGCCGATGAAGGGCTTCGCCCCAGTCTTCTCGCAGGGAGGGCCGCGCTGCGTCATGGTCGCGCGATGCGAGTCGTGTAGGGAGGAACTCATTCGATGATCTCAGGATCCCCAGCCCGCCGCAGTCTCCGTCGACTGCCACTGCCATCGCAGGGCAGGTCTTCGAGCCATAAGCCGAGAATGAGACGACTAACCGTTGCTGGTGTCATCACTTCGCTCGTCCTGATCGGCTGCGGCGGCGACGTGCCGACCGAGCCGCAGGATTTTGTGGTCGAGGGCCGCGTCGCGCTTGCGTCTCTCGTCGCGCTGAGCGACGGACACCTGCAGCAGATTGCAGGCAGCTTTCAGCTTCTTGCGACCAGTGACGACGGCCGTTCCGCCGACTGGGAGCGGATCCGTGGCAGACTTGCCGCGGTCGAGCAGGTAACAGTTCCCGGCTTGTTCTGGTACGCGCTGGCGGACGGTTCATACTGGTCGGTGCGGCAGGGCAAGGCAGCGGGAAACCTCAGCGACCGCCCGTACTGGTCCCGGCTGATGGCCGGCCAGACCGTAATTGGCGACCTGGTGGCGAGCAAGGCGACGGGCAAGAGCTCGGCGATCGTCGCGGTCCCTGTGATCAGCGAGGCGGGCAACGTGACAGGAGTAGTCGGCGCTTCGGTCTACCTGGACAGCCTGAGTCTCCGTATCAAACGCGAGATCGATCTCCAGCCGCACCAGATCTTCTTCTCCGTCGATGCCACGCCGATCGGAGCACTGCAGGACGATCCCGACCAGATCTTTCTCGACCCCTACGACCTAGGTGAGCCCGAGCTGGAGCGGGCAATCCGGGAGATGCTGACGCGCGAAGAAGGTGTGGTGAACTACAGCTTCCGCGGCAAGCGACGGACGGTGTTATACCGGAGATCGCAAGTAAGCGGGTGGTGGTACGCGTTCGGACGCGTCTGGGATTGAGACTGACGCCCCTTTCAAGTCAGCGTCGCACGATCCAAGTCCCGCCCGACACCGACTGACCGCTTGTCAGGACGGTAGAGGCTACTACATCGGCCGATTTCGAAGCTCTCACCCTGAACATTGGTCGTCATCGGACTTTCGGCAGGGTACGCTCCCTTCCGTTCTGCTGCATCACCGCGGCGGTCGCACGCCCGTCTGCGCCAAGCGAAAATGTCAGAGTGACCTGGCTGTCCGCGGCCGAGAACGTGCTGCCAGCGACGTGCGACAGGGCACGCTTCTCCCCGCCCGAAGGCTGCCCGTGGAGGCGGCCGTTCTCGAGCGTGATCGTGAGCGTGCGCCCGGGCGCAAGCTCGTACTCGCCGGTGAGATCCTCCAGTCGCAACGCGGGAGCAGCCGGCGCAGCGACTGTCTGCTCCTTCGGCGCTACCTCCGACACGGCCGGCGTCGCGGCTGCAGCAATGCGATCCCCCAGCCGCGTGAACCTGATATTGCGAACGACAGGATTCCCATAGTCGAGCCCCACCACCTTCCCGCTCGGATCCCGGCGGAAGCGCACTATCGCCATGTTTCGCATGTACGTGTCGGGCTCGACGGGCTCCAGCTCCTGCGCTTTTTCGGGCGAGCGCTCGAACCGCACGACCACGCCGCTGCTGCCCGGCAGGATCTCGAAAACCGTGCCGATCTCGTCGCTCTCGTATCGCCCGTCCACGGACTGCAGGTCGGCCGCTGTCGGAGTCCAGCCCCGGGCGCGGCGATAGCGGACAGTCTGACCTTCCATCGACCTGAACTCGAGCTGGTCCTGCGACGGGAAGTGCAGCTCGAACTCGTCCTGCGACCTGAAGAACAGGTCGCCCCGCGCGTTGCGGAACCGGTCCTGGCTCACCGCGACGAGCGGCGGCCCGTTCGCTATGCGGAGCCTGCCGTCGTTCACTACGAGGCGCAGAGGCTCACCCGTTGACTCGTTGAAGAACAGCCCTGCCCTGCCGGTCACATTCACACCCGCTGCAGCGACCGGTCCCTGTCGCTGCACGCCCGGGTCCAGCGGCGGCAGAAACAACTCGGCGACGCGACCAGCCAGCGCCGTCGCAGACACCGGGTCGAAGTTGCACGCGACGGCGACAGACAGGCCGTGCTGCGGGACACGACCCATCCAGGTGCTGAATCCGGCTGCGCCGCCGGAGTGCGACACGACGAGGCCTCCGGGCGTGGAGTCCACGATCAGCCCGCGCGCGTACCTGAGCATCCGCCCGTTGCTCAGCATCGCAGGTTCCTGAAGCTTGCCGGTCACGAACGCGCCAAGCCGTCCGCTCGTCAGCGCGTCGTTCCAGATGAGGAGGTCGCCGATCGTGCTGGCGATGGCGCCGCCGCCGCGGTTGTTGCCGAGCCGCATGAACTCCTTCCAGCCGGTCCCGTCCTTCTGGTAGCCGAGGGCGGCGTTCGCGCCAGCCTGCAGGATGTCGGGGACGTATGCGCTCGAGCCCATTCCAAGTGGCTCGAACAGTCGCCTGCGGGCGAACTCGGCGAACGACATGCCGCTGGCGCGCGCGACGATCTCCTTGAGCAGCACGTAGCCGCTGTTCGAGTACGACCACTCCTCGCCGGGCACGAAGTTGAGGCCGCGCTGGCGCACGATCAGCTGCACCACGTCGGTGCCTTCGGGCGCGAGCGGCAGGAGGCCGGTCCAGTCGCGCAGGCCGCCCGTATGCGTGAGCAGATGGTCGATGGTGACCTTGTGACCGTAGTCAGGGAGCTCCGGTATGTGCCTCCGAACGTCGTCGGCGAGCGACAGCCGGCCGTCCTCCACGAGAAGGAGCACGGCCGCCGCGACGAACTGTTTCTGGGTGGATCCGATGTCGAACAGCGAGCCGCGTCCAAGCGGGGCGCGGCGCTCGATGTTGGCCAGGCCGTACGCGCGGTTCACGATGACGTTGCCGTGCTGGGAGACGCCGGCCGCACAGCCGGGCGTTTCCGGCGTGGCAAAGCTGAAGATCGAATCGACCTGAGCGGTCCTGTCCTGCGCAGCGGCGGTGGTGCCGACGAATGTGGCGGCGACCACGAAAGAGATCAGTCTCAACATTCCAATCCTCACTCCGGGATAGCGATAAAGTTCTTCGTATGGTAAAGCAGATGCGGGAGAGCTGCTGGGGGCACGTGCCATTTGCGCCTCAGATGTACCGGAAGAGCGGCGGGAAGACGATCACGACGATCGCCGCCCACGCGGCGTACACCGGCAGGTAATTCGTCTGCCAGCGCTCGAGAACAGCGAACGCCCCCCTGCCCCGCAGGAAGCGGACGTACAGCACGGCTGACCACGCGAGGTTGACCAGAAGGATCACGTTCAAGCCAAGCGCCGCGACGCGGTTGGGGGTGAAGCCGAATTCGGTGATGCGGGCGACGATCGCCCACAGCGCGACCCCGTTAACCAGCAGCGCGCTCACCAGCAGCACCACCTGGAGCACGTCGAAGGCGCCGGGAGGAGACTGGGGATCGCGGGCGGAGATCGAATAGAGAAGAAGCGCCAGGACGACCACCAGGAGCAGGTCGAACGCGATCAGCAGATCGCGCTCCACGTTGATTCCGCGTCCGGTCACGACGAGCATGCCGAGGAAAGTGACCAGCAGCGCGGCGAACAGCGGCGTAAAGAGGCGGGTCAACACCGGCGCCATGTTCTCGATCACGCTCTGCTTCGCCTCCACCAGCCAGGATGCGACCAGCACCGCGCCGGCAGCGCCGCACGGCACCAGCCACTCCCCGATGAATGTCTCCGGGTCCATGCCAATGGTGGTGAACAGCAGCCCCAGGAACGCCGTGAGAACGCCACCGCCGAGGGCAATCAGCACGAAATAGATGAACAGCTCTCCCGAGAACCGGATGAAGTCCATCCGGCCCGCGACCTGACTCCAGCGTCCACTGGCGTAGGCGATACCAACCGCCAGCCAGAGCGCGATCGGCAGATGAACCGCCGCGAGTATCTCGGTGTAACCTTCCGGCCTGAACGGATAGATGTTGGCGAATACCGCTGCGACGACGAATGCCGCGGCGAGCCAGCGGAGCGTGCGCGGGTCGGTTCGACGCTTCCAGGCGAAGTAGCCGGTCACGAGCGGCAGCACGAAGAAGCTGGCGTTGCGCGCGTAGAAGCTCTCATCTCCGTCGAGCTGAAAGCCGAACAGAGTGGGGAGCTTGACGAGGAAGGCCGCAGTGACCGCGAGAGCGAACGCGACGATTGCGTCCGATCGCGGCCGCGCGCGTACGTCACCGGACGCGGGGGGAACGACGACCAGCTGCTTCCAGAGCCGCTCGGAGTGCTCGACCGCGAACTCCCGGGAGAGGGAGTCGAGATCGCCCATGCGCTTCACCGCCACCAGGAAGGCCTCGTCGGTTGCGAGCCCCGAGTCCATGAGCGTCGCAACCTGCTCGCGCAGATGATCTTCCAGCTCGGCCACATCGACGGAGTGGATTGCCTGCCGGCGGCGCAGGTAGTTGCGCCACTGGTCGATCTGCTCCTCGAGCGATACGTCCTGACGTGCGTCCGGCATCGTCATGCTCCCTGGGGTAGTAGCGTTACCGGCGCCGGGCAGGTCGCCGGAATCGGAAGAGTGAGCGCGTTCCAGATACCCTTGAGCGTCGCGTCAACGGCCTGCCATTGCCGGCGTTCCTCATCCAGCTGGGCCCGCCCTTCGGAAGTGATACGGTAGTACTTGCGCTTGCGGCCGGTGTCAGCAACCTCCCACCTCGCCTCGACGAAGCCGAGCCGTTCCAGCCGGTGCAGGACGGGATAGAGCATGCCATCGGTCCATTGCATGCGGCCCCCGGACAGCTCCCGCACCCGCTGGAGGATCGCGTAGCCGTAACTGTCGCCTTCGGCCAGGATGGCCAGGACGATCGGAGTGGAAGAAGCAGCCATCAGATCCTTGTTGATCTCCATGATATTGACGCCTCGCGCGGCGCTACCGGGACTCGACCCGACTGTACATAGCAGCACTATACATTGCAGCGCTAGGTATCGCAAGGGCTGATTATTTGGCCTCGCGGCGGCGGCGCGTGGGGGCACGAGGGGGGGCGTGAAGGTGGCGCCTCGGGATCGCGAGGGTTTAACCCGGGAAACCCGGCCAGGTGTGAGCCCTATCAGCATGGAATGGTGTACCTGGCCTATTCGCCCACACTGATGAGCTGTCGTCCATGGAGGCAGTCGTGACTGATCGTTCCACGCGGGTGACGCAACACGTGAGAGCAGCGCGACGGCAGGTGTATCGCGCGCTGCTCGATCCCGAAGCCGTCCGGACCTGGATGGTACCCGACGGGATGACGAGCGAGGTTCACGAGTTCGACGCCCGGGAGGGCGGCCGCTTCAGGATCTCGCTCACCTACGACGAACCGACCGGCACCGGCAAGAGCACTGCGCACACCGACACCTATCACGGGCAGTTCACCAGGCTCGTTCCGGATCAGAAGGTCATCGAGACAATAGAGTTCGAGAGCGACGACGCGGCCATGCGCGGCGAGATGACGGTCACGTTCTTCCTGCGGGACGCGGGCGGCGGGACCGAGGTCGTCGGCGTGCACGAGGACCTCCCGCCTGGGCTCTCACCGGCTGACAATGAAACCGGGTGGCGCATGTCGCTGGCCAAGCTCGCCGCACTCGTGGAACGCGGCGACGCGGACAGCGACGCGACTACCGGTTGAGGCGGATGAGCGCGTCGCCGAGCCCGGTGAGATAAACCGGGCCACGGGCGGGACTCAGGATCACTCCGGTGATGAACCCCGGAAGCGGCGCCCACTGCTCGGGAGAGAGCAGCTCCATGCGCGACTCACCTCTCTTGCCGCGCGCGTCGAACTCGGCTGCCCGCTCCATCTGCACGGGAGACTGCACCTTGAATGCAGTGTGCGTTGCCCCGGTCGCGGTATTCAACACGAACACCTGGTTGCTGATGGGTGCGACCATCCAGAGGTTGCCTTCATCGTCCATCTCGAGGTTGTCAACGGCGTGCCCCTCGAAGACGACGGCGCGCTCGCTCAGAGCGCCCGTTGCAGGATCCACCCGATAACGCAGCACGCGACCTGCCATCATCTCCGACACGTACAAGTGGCCGTTTCGCTCGTCCAGCACGACTCCGTTGGGGAAGGCCAGTGAGTCGAGGACGACCTCCGCCGACGCTGACACTTGATCACCACTCATCGTGACCCGCAGCAGTGCGCCCTCGCTGCTCCCCGCATCCACCGCCGCCCACATCCTGCCCAGCCCCGTTTCCGCGGTGTTCTGAGCGCTCTGCGTGAACCAGATCGTGCCCCTGGAATCGCGCACTGCCGCGTTGATGCCGTAGCCGTGCTGATAAACCCTCTCTGCGGCCCCGGTGGAAACGTTCACCCGGTAGATGCTGCCGGCCTCGATGTCGGTCACCAGTGCGTGAGTGCCGTCGGACTCGAGCGAGACCCCGTTGGCCCCGCCCTCTCGCGACGGCGGACTGTGAACGTATCCCGCAGCGACCATTCCCCCGAACGGCCTGCTGCTGCCGTCGGTCTCTATCAGACGTAGTCCACTTATGGCATCGCTGACGAGCAGTCGTCCGGCAGGCAGAGCGACCCCGTCCTCCGGTCCATGCAGGCCGCGCTGAGACGGAAACACCATCGTGGAGTCGAACGACCACTCGGTCGGCGGTTCGATCGTCCGCGGCGGGCTGTCGCAGGCGAAAGAAAACACGACGCACACTCCCACAAGGGCTGTGCGCGAGGCGCGCAATTCAGGAGTCATTGTGGACGGGAACCTACCCCTGACCGGGATTCCGGGTAAGCGGGCTCGGCGCGGATCAGCCGCACTGGACCGTTCCCCCCGGTCGCCCCCGCGCTTACTAATTACGGTGTGAAAAAGAGGATGCAGGACCTCGTCGCGACGTACGGGGCGGTCGGGCTCGCGGTTTACCTGACCAGCACGTGCCTGGTTTACGTCGTATTCCTGCTCGGCCTCCAGGCCGGCTGGAAGCCCAGCGGCTTCGTGGCGGGCAGCGGCGTGTGGGTGGCTGCCTACCTGGGCACGAAGGTCACGCAGCCATTCCGCATCGTCGGCGCGATGGCCATTACACCCATCCTGACGAACGCTTACGAGCGACTCAGGGGACGACGCCGCGCTAGTCGATCTTCGTGAAGTTGAAGGAGATCGATTCGGTCGGAACATCGCCGGAATCCGACCGCTGGACGGAAGCAATCACAACATCCCTCAGCGTCACTGTCCTCGCCCGCTCGCCCGGCCGCGGCGGCAGCGTGATCGTCATCTGATCGAACTTCCGGCCGCTCGTAGAGGCCTGCAGCAGCTGCGGTGAGCTCTTGTCCACGGCCTTGGTGATCGTGAGCGTTCCCGGTCCCGCTGGCGGCGGCACCTGCACCCCGGTCCGCGACGTTCCAAAGGACCAAGACAGCACTTCGATCTCGTTCTTGTGGTTGTCGTCCCTGGACTCACCCTTGATGTCGCCAAGCTTGAGATAGCCTGCCGCCATTGTCTTCTGCTTGACGGTGATGGCGTCCACCTTCGAGACCTTTCTTGCCTCGGGCTCCTTCGGCTTGTCCGTCGCCACCGCCTGCGGCGACGCCGGAGCCGCGACGACGAGCGCCAGCGCAACGAGGAGCCACACCGGCATCGATGGGGATGTGCACAGCCTGCGCATTTCTGCCTCCGGGCGTAAGCGAGCCGCGATCACGAACGTAGGAGGTCCCGGAAGCCGCCGTCAAGAACGGAGTGGCCGGACTTGATCTCACCCGTATCTTCGCAGCAGGGAGAGACCGATGGATCTCAACGCCGACATCGGCGAAGGAACCGGCACGGACGCCGATCTGCTCGCGCTGATCACGTCCGCGAGCATCGCATGTGGCGGACACGCCGGCGACGCGGCTACGATGCGCGCCACGGTGCGCGGAGCGCGCAAGGCAGGCGTTGCAATCGGCGCCCACCCGGGGTACCCGGACCGTGAGCATTTCGGCCGCAGGGAGATCGGAGCAGGGCCGGCCGAGATCGAGGGCTGGGTGCGCGAACAGATCGAGACGCTGCGCAGGATCTGCCGCGCGGAGCGCGCGACGCTGTGCTACGTGAAGCCCCACGGCGCGCTGTACAACCGCGCGGTGACTGACGCCGAAGCTGCAGAGGCTGTCGCGGCGGCCATCCGCGCCGTCAGCACGAAGCTGATGGTGCTCGGTCCCGCCGGGAGCGAGCTGCTCACCGCGGCGCGCGACGCCGGTCTCCGCATCGCGGCTGAGGCGTTCCTCGACCGCGGCTACGCCGACGACGGCACGCTGCTGCCGCGCACCCACCCCGACGCGCTGCTCACCGATCCGGCGGTGGCCGCAGAGCGCGCCGTGCTGCTCGCCCGAGGCGAGCCCATCCCGTCGGCGGACGGCCAGCAGCTGCTGATAGTCGCCGACTCGCTTTGCGTTCACAGCGACAGTCCGACCGCGGTCGCCATCGCAACGGCCGCGCGTGCCCGGCTCGAATCAGAGGGAATCGGGCTGTCACCGTTCGCAACGTGACGACGGGAGCGTCTCAGGCAGGACCACCCGTCATCCGGCCGCTAGGCGAGTCCGCCTTTCTGATCGAGCTCAGCGAAGGCGGCCCCGCACGCGCCGGCGCGCTCGCGGCGCAGCTGCGCGATGCGCCTCCGACCGGGGTGCTGGACGCCGTCGCCGCGTACGAAACCGTCGCGGTGTACTTCGACCCGCTTGCATGCTCGCCGGAGGAGCTCGGCGTTCTGCTGCTGCGTGAGCTGCAGAGCGTCTCCGCTCCGCGCCAGGGGCGCGCAGTCGAGCACGTGATACGGGTGACGTACGACGGCGAAGATCTCGACCTGGTCGCCGACCGCACCGGCATGTCGCGCGCAGACGTAATCGGCATCCACGCGGCGGGACAATACAGCGTGCTCGCCATCGGGTTCGTGCCGGGGTTTGCCTACCTCGGCGAGCTG